>JAPHSY010000084.1 GCA_026196495.1 Magnetovibrio sp. | reverse complement strand
GTGTAGCGGACGTGCACGGCCCACTACTTCGGGGTTACCATTGACCATTACTTCACCAATGAAGCTAAGTAACCGTGAAGCACGATCACGGCGCTTCGGCATGTTAAATAGCTCAGGGGTATCATCGATAAAGCGGGTCGTATAACTCCCATCACGAAACGATGGATGGCTCAGAAGGTTTTCTAGAAATACCAAGTTGGTCGCAACACCGCGAATACGAAATTCACGCAAAGCTCGGTCCATTCGTGTAATGGCTTCGTCAGCACTTGAACCCCAAGCGGTTACCTTTTCCAACAAAGAGTCATAGTGGCGAGTTACCAATGCTCCAGAAAAAGCCGTGCCGCCATCCAAACGGATGCCGAACCCCGTGGCGCCACGATATGCAAGTATTTTACCATAATCAGGAATGAAATTATTTTCAGGATCTTCCGTCGTCACACGGCACTGAATGGCATGACCGTTAAGTTTAATGTGCTCTTGTGCGGGCATGCCGCTAACGCCATCACCAATCTTGTGGCCTTCGGCGATGCGAACCTGCGCTTTCACAATATCAATGCCCGTTACGGTTTCTGTTACGGTATGTTCAACTTGGATTCGAGGATTGACTTCAATGAAGTAAAATTCGCCACTATCCACATCCATCAAAAACTCAACCGTGCCGGCATTGGCGTAGCCAACGGTATGCGCGATCGCGAGCGCTGCATTACAAAGCTCTTTACGCTTTGCCTCATCGATGTAGGGTGCGGGCGCACGCTCAACCACTTTCTGATTGCGGCGTTGCACAGAGCAATCGCGCTCGAACAAATGTACCGCTTGGCCATGATGATCACCAAAGATTTGCACTTCTACGTGACGGGCATGACGCACCAGCTTTTCTAAATAAACTTCATCATTGCCAAATGCAGCTTTGGACTCACGTTTAGCGGCATCAACTTGATCAAGTAGTTCATCTTCACTTTCAATAGCGCGCATACCACGCCCACCACCACCCCAACTGGCTTTGAGCATGACAGGATAACCGACCTCAGCAGCCAAGGCCTTGATTTCATCCCCGTCATTGGGAAGAGCCGAAGTCGCCGGCATGACTGGCGCACCTGATTCCAGTGCCAATTTTCGCGCTGAAACCTTATTGCCCAGGCGCCGCATCACATCTGGACTTGGGCCAATGAAAATTATTCCAGCTTCTGCACATGCATCCGCAAAGTCTGGGTTTTCGGATAAGAACCCATAGCCCGGATGGATTGCATCTACATTCGCATCCTTTGCAATACGCAAGATATCGTCAATATCCAGGTAAGCTTCAATCGGCCCTTTACCCTCGCCAACCAAATAGCTTTCATCAGCTTTAAAACGGTGAAGTGCAAAACGATCTTCATTGGAATAGATCGCAATCGTCTGGATGCCCAGCTCTGTAGCTGCGCGGCAAATACGAATAGCAATCTCACTGCGGTTGGCGATCAAAACACGTTTGATGGATTTTACATTACCCATTTCTAGAATTTCCTTCTGAAGTAATTTTGCTCAGATCAAAAATTTGCGAATTTTATGCTTATCTAAAACGTAGGTTTTTGCTGGTGAGATCGCCAACCGATTTACAGCCCATCAATCGCATGCCACGTTCAATCTCGGCATGCATGAGACCAAGTGCACGCTCAACACCATCCTGCCCAGCTGCTGCCAATGGATAGAGATAAAAGCGACCACCGCTTACGGCTTTGGCACCCAATGACAAAGCTTTGAGTACATGTGTTCCACGCTGAATACCACTGTCCATAATCACATCAATTTGATCACCAACTGCGTCAACGATTTCAGACAACTGATCGAATGGTGCACGTGACCCATCAAGCTGTCGTCCGCCATGATTAGATAAGATGATGCCTGTACACCCAATATCAACGGCTTTTTTGGCATCCTCGACACTCATGATTCCCTTGAGACAGAACTCACCATCCCAAAGTTTTACCATTTCTGCTACATCGCCCCAGTCCATGGATGGATCAAGCATTTCTGTGAAATACCGACCAATGGACAACGCACCATCACTCATATCCACAAAGTCATCCAGTTGCGGAAGTCTAAACTTTTCATGAGTCACATAATTTATGCCCCACATCGGTTTAATGGCGAATTGTATCATACCGGCCAAGGTCAACCGGAACGGAATGGAAAAACCCGTCCGCAAATCACGTTCGCGATTGCCGCCAGTGATACTGTCAACGGTTAGCATCATAACTTCGACACCAGCTTCTTTCGCTGAGTCCATCATGGCCCGATTGAGGCCACGATCTTTGTGAAAATAAAATTGATAGACTTGCGGATTGCTGAATTCTTTACGGATATCTTTAAGGCTTACCGTGCCCAGTGACGATACCCCAAACATGGTGCCGTATTTCTCAGCAGCAGCCGCCACTGCACGTTCACCCCTGTGGTGGAACAAACGCTGTAAGGCAGTTGGGGAACAGTAAAGCGGCATATCAAGCTTCTGCCCCATAACCGTTACGGACATGTCAATATCTTCAACCCCGCTCAATACATTGGGGACCAAATCACAATCATCAAAGCATGCCGTATTGCGGACATAAGTCACTTCATCATCCGCGGCACCATCAATATAATTGAAAATCGGCCCTGGTAGACGTTTGCGCGCTAACGTGCGGAAGTCTTGGTAATTGTGGCAGTGTTTCAACCGCATGGCTCAAGTCCTTTTAATTCGAGTATGCAACAGCGGGGAGCCATGTCACCAATTGAGGGAAAGCAAACACAAGGCTTAGCCCAATCAATTGCAACACAATAAACGGCACCACACCTTTATAGATGTCGAACAGACGCACTTCCGGTGGGCAAACACCCTTAAGATAAAATAGTGCAAACCCGACGGGAGGAGTGAGGAACGAGGTCTGCAGCGTCACCGCAACCAACAATGCAAACCAAACCAAGTTGGGCTCATCAACAACACCATAACCCTCAACAGCTAAGTCCAGACCGCTAATCACCGGGCCCAACAGGGGCAGCATGATCAGGCTGATCTCGATCCAGTCGAGGAAGAAGCCTAAGAAGAAGACCATCACCAGAACAAAGATAATCAGTCCATAAGGTCCAAAGCCGAGGCCGTGGAGCATGCTTTCGATCAACTCATCTCCACCACACTCACGTAACACCAAGGCAAAGATTGTCGCACCGACAAAAATCGCAAAGATATAAGCCGATGTGTTCATGGTGTTGTAAGTGACTTGTTTAAGTACCGAGAAATTTAAGCGGCGATAAAACAGGGCCAGCAACGTTGCACCCAATGCACCAATGCCTGAGGCCTCCGTCACCGTTGCAACACCGGCGAAAATCGAACCCAACACTGACAGAATCAGCAACGCGGGTGGCAAGATGTCGACAAATACGCGCAGCACGTCGCCCAATTCGATGGGGGCATGATCGACTGCCAACGGGGCGTTTTCCGGTTTGAACAGGCCATAGACGTAAATGTAACCGACATAAAGAATGCCCAAGATCAGACCTGGGAACACGGCCCCCATGAACAAATCACCGACAGATACGCCCAGCTGATCACCCATAATCACCAACATGATTGACGGTGGGATCAAGATACCGAGACAGCCCGACGCTGCCACCGTGCCCAGGGCTAAGGGCTTGTGATAACTTTGGCGCAGCATTATCGGTAAGGACATGACGCCCAGCAAAACCACCGAAGCACCAATAATGCCCGTGGACGCAGCCAGGATAATACCGATTAGCGTTACAGTGATCGCAAGCCCGCCTTTAACATTGCCAAACAACTTTTGCATGGAATGCATCATCCGCTCAGCCACGCCAGATTTATCGAGCATGAGCCCCATGAACACAAACATGGGCAATGCCACGAGGACCCAGTTGTCCATAATGGTGAAGATTCGTCCGGTCATCAGACCAAGGGTGTTGTAGTCCAGACCTGTTAGGGTCCACTCCATGCTATCGGTCCAATAGGCAACACCGGCAAAGCCGACACCAACGCCCGCTAAGACCCAGGCCACGGGAAAGCCCGTAAACAACAGACCAATGAAGGTCACAAACATGGCAATGACCAGATAATTTTCAGGCTCTAACATCATTGGTCTTGCCCTCCTTGCGTCGTATCATCTTTTGCAATGGGCTGCGGTTTGAACATTTTGCGCACCATGGACACACGCCCAGGCGTGTCGTCTACGGGCTCTTTGGCCAGATGCAGCATCAAAGTGATTTCTTGAATAAGGCGTGCCAGGGCGGCGATAAAAATCAGAACGGTCGTAATGGGAACGACAGATTTAATCAGCCAGCGATACGGCAAGCCTGTTGGATTTTGTGAGGCTTCGTTGACACGAAACGATTCTGCAACCCAGCCCAAGCTGTGATCAAAAACAATCCATAAGAACGGCATCAACAACAACAAGATGCCCAGAATTTCAAATAAGTGCTGAATGCTTTTTGGCAGCGCCATGTGCACAATATCAACACGGATGTGCGAATCATTCGTCACCGCATAGGCCATACCGAACATGAATGCCACGGCATATAAATGCCACATCAGTTCTTCCAATGGCACCAGACCTTGCTTAAAGCCATAACGCATAACGACTTGCAGCAAGATGGTGCCAATCAAAAGCACATTCAACCAAGCTGCGGTTTCAGCAATCCGACGCACGATAGCGTTTAAGAATGCCACAATGGGAATGTGATAATCAGGTGTGTGGGGGATCGAAGACATTGTGTCGCACCTTTGTTGGTATAAAGCCCGGGGGATGAAGTTTCCCCCGGGCTTTACACGGGTCTAGAGTCCAGACTTACTTGGTCACACGCACGGTGCCTGGGCGCGGCATGAACGCCAGCTCATTCCATTGAGCATAGCCTTCACGGAAAGCCTGCAGGTTACCGTAGATTCGAGCAAACTCCGGATCTTTCGCACTTTCTTCGGTCACGACTTCTTCCCATTTGGTGCGGAAAGCATCCAACATTTCATCGTTCCAGTAGTGAATCTGAACGCCCTTTTGCACGTTCTCTTTAATTTCCGGGAACTGGATAGATTCGCCCAGCGCCAAACCATCCAACATGGCGGCTTTGCAGCTGTTTTCCAGAACGGCCTGTTGCTGTGCATCCATGCCTGCCCAAACGTCCTTGTTGATGATCAGGTCAAACATGGTCGCCGGTTGATGCCAACCAGGGTAGTAGTTGTGTTTCAAGATTTTGTGGAAGCCCAACAGTTTGTCGATGGCCGGCATGGAAAATTCGGTCGCATCAATCGCACCTTTTTCCAAGGCCGGAAAGATTTCAGAGGACGGCAGCAAAGAGGTACTTGCCCCCATTTTTTCCATCACCAATGCACCCAGACCGAAGAAGCGCATACGCAGCCCTTTCAAGTCCTCAGGAGAATCGATTCTCTTTGAGAACCAACCCGACGTTTCCGGCGCGATGATTGAGCACGGGATGGAGTGAACGTTATAACCAGCGTTGTCGTACAGCTCCTGCCACAGTTTGCGGCCGTCACCATAATACACCCAAGCCAGGAATTCCGGTGCATCCGGACCAAACGGAACGGCTGAGAAAATGGAACCCTTCTGGCCTAACAGGCCAGTGTTGTAACCCGGCGTTACCCAACCGGCGTTCACTTGGCCCTTGGAAACCGATTCCAGAATTTCTTTGGGCGGGACCAGCTTGCCCGGTTCGTAAATTTTCATTTTGACCGAACCGCCAGATGTGACGTTGACCTGTTCGGACAGCCACTTCGGCGTGGAGCCCAAGCCGGTGAGATGAGTGCCAAACCAGACAGGCACCTTCAACAGGACTTTTTTACCTTCAGCAAAGGCGGGGGTGGCAACCATGCCCGCAATTGCGGTCGCAGCAGCCAAAAGAGCGATCTTGCGCATGAGACGTGTCTCCCTTGAGTATTAACATAGAGGCTGAACCGGTCACCTGACCAATTCCAGAAACCACACTTTCATGACAACTTATTGTTTTTATTATAAATGTTGCCATAAAACTCAGTTTCAGCCTCACTTGATGATGAATATGGATAAATTTTTTTACCAATTTTGTAAAGTGGTAAAATTTATTTACCAATGATAATATACAAGAAATATTCACTTACAGGGCTTCAGTGAAGCTGGCACAGCGCTTATAAATACTTGAAAGAAAAAGAAGGAATCGGACGAGAGGCCATGGCCGCATACAAACGCGTAAAACAGGGAAAAATATCCGACATCATCGCCAAACAACTGGAAGAGATGATCGCCCAGGGCGTCCTCGTACCTGGGGAACGCCTGCTGTCAGAACGTGAATTGGCACAAGAGATGGAAGTCTCGCGCCCATCATTGCGCGATGCTTTGCAAAAACTTGAAGCCAAGGGGCTCATCGAATCTCGCAAAGGTGGCGGCACTTTTGTCAAAAATTTCTTAGGACCATCCCTGACCGACCCATTGGCAGCACTCTTGGAAAACTCCCCTAACACAGCGCAAGATTTTCTTGAATTACGCACCACGTTGGATGGGATCGCTGCATATTACGCAGCACTGCGCGCAACAGAGGTTGACCGTGAGCTATTAACACTTTGTTTTGAAGCCATGGAAGCAGCACACAGCACCGAAGATCCAACTGAAGAAGCCGATATCGATGCTGATTTTCACATGGCCATCGCAGAGGCTACCCATAACGTTGTACTCCTGCACATCCTCCGGAGCTTATTTACGCTTTTACGAAACGGTGTGTTTTTCAACCGGATGCAACTTTATACCCGCCCCGGATCTCGCGATCTGCTGCTCAAGCAACATCGTGCAATTTATGAATCCATCATGAACGGCGACCCAGAGAAGGCGAGAAATGCAGCGGCAGGACACCTTCAATATGTAAAGGAAGTAACCCAAGATATGGGTTTTGAAGAAACCCGGACTGAGGTTTCTCAAAGGCGTCTTGATCGGTATAGAGAACGTCTGGCGAAACTTAAAAAAAAGCCTAGCTGATTATTGAAATCCACCCATAGAGACCTAGTGCACATAAGTGATTTTCAAACAGAACTGAGCTGTTCAGGGTACGATACATCCCAAGCTCACTTGCACGAATGATCATTCCTCTCCGAATTGGTTTATCGTCTATGATCAAAACGAAAGATTACCATATCGTGTTTACTCTCACGTCAGCATCTATGACGTTCTGTCAATTTTCTGCACTATGTACGCATGCACGAACCGTCTGCACACGGCAACTGTAATGTAAAGACAGCGCCGCCTTCTGGCGCGTTCGCGGCTTTCAGAACACCACCACAATCCTTGGCAATGCCGTAGCTGATCCACAATCCCAGTCCCGTTCCCTCACCGACTTTTTTGGTGGTAAAAAATGGTTCGAACACCTTGGTCATTAGGTCATCATCAAGACCCGGGCCATTGTCATAAACAGACACCGTAATGTTGTGTTCATCCTTCGTACCCCGTACCGCAATCTTGGCGGCGGGGTTCCCGGCCGTTGCGTCCAATGCATTTTCAATCAAGTTGACAAAAACTTGGTGAATTTGGCCTTCATGCCCGCAAACAATCAGGTCAGAAGGCATATCGACACTGAACTCTTCTTTCCGCCGCCCACTTTTGGAAACCCATTTCACCGCCGTGTTCACCACTTTTTCCAAATTGATCGGTTGAGGTTCATCCGTTGAGGAAAAAGATAGGCGACGCAAGTTCATGACAATCTCGCTGATCCGCTCGGCTCCCTCCTGGGTGCCTTCGACCAAGGATGAAAGATCGCCCAACACGCTATCGACCTTCAAATCTTTACGCAGACGTTCGCGTTCCGTCTCATCCACACCATCATGGATTGCGCTCAGATAATCCACCAAACGGCGATAGTAGCGATCCAGCATATGGATATTGCCGTAAATAAAGCTGATGGGGTTGTTCAGTTCATGGGCAACACCCGCCACCAAGCGACCAAGGCTGGCCATCTTTTCTTGCTGGATGAGTTGCTGTTGAACCTGTTTGAGTTCCCGGTGCGCCAAGTTAAGGGCTTCATAAGCACGGCGCAGTTCGCCAACGGGGCGTCCGGTCAAAACCACACCCGCACTTTTACCATTGTGGTCCAGACGTGCCGAACAATTGATCGCAATGATGTCCGTCTGTCCATCATCTGAATGAAATTTTACTTCACAATCACGAATCTCTTTATCTGCCCAGCCCCCCATGACAGCAGACAAGTGATCACCGTTTCCTTCGGCAATCAAAGTGCTTAAAGACTTCCCCGCCAAAGCATCTGACTCCAAACCCACAAGGTTGGCCATTGCCGAATTGGCTTGCAGAACGACACCGTTCTCATCACAAACAATCAAAACATCGGAGACAGATTCAACCACGCTTGAAATAAAGCGTTGCGCATCCTCCAACGCTGCATTTTTTTCTTCAAGATCCACTTCATATTGAATCAAGTCTGAATAGACCTCATCCATCTTACGGATCACTTCAACCCAGGCTGATTCCTGTGCAGCATCCAATTGCATAGATTGAATATTGCTCACATGATCAAGAAGATTCTCGGGATGCTCACCCATGGCCTTCTTCCCCCAACCATGTGACTTTCTTCAAACCGTAGCGTTCTAACTTGTTGCGCAGGCCCACGCGCGAAAGGCCCAAATCATCTGCAACACGACTGATGTTGCCATGATGGCGTACCAAAGCTTCAGTAATTAATCGACGTTCTAGAGATTCCACTTGGCCTTTTAAGGATGCCTCATCATCAGATACATTTTCTCTACTTTGTTGCGCACCGGCGACAACCTTTTCTGACAACACGGTATGGTCCAACACATCAGCATCACTCAAAGTGACCATGCGCTGAATTTCATTTTGCAATTCACGCACATTGCCCGGCCAGGAATAGGCCTTCATTGCGGCAATTGCAGAGGACGAAAAACCTTTTACTGATTTTCCAAATGTCGCTCCAACTTCAGTCAACACATGACGGGTCAAAGGCTCGATATCGACGATACGCTCTTTGAGGGATGGAATGTGAATGGGGAATGCAGCCAGACGATAATATAAGTCCCCACGAAAGCGTCCAGCATCAACCTCTTCTTCCAGGTTTTTATTGGTTGCGGCAACAATACGGACGTCCACTTTACGGACCTTTTGTGCACCCAGAGGCCTGATCTCACCTTCTTGCAAAACGCGCAACAGCTTAACTTGAAAAGCCGGTGATGTTTCGCCAATTTCATCCAAGAAGATGGTTCCACCGCTTGCCACTTCAAATTGGCCAATGCGGTCCTGATAGGCACCCGTAAACGCACCTTTTTTACACCCGAACAATTCACTTTCCAGCAATTCATCAGGCAAGGCACCACAGTTTTCCACAACAAACGGATTATCTGCACGCCCAGATCCATAATGGATGGCCCGTGCCAAAAGCTCTTTACCGGTACCCGATTCACCTGTGATGAGGACCGATATATCAAAATCAGCACAGCGTTTAGCCAAGTTGATACTGTCGATGAGTGAGCTATCCTGACCGTGGACAATGCGATCAAAATGGAAATATTTCTTGGCGATTTTCTTTTTTTCGAAGACCTGACGCTTCAATGTCCGCGCTGTTAGTTTCATCTCTAAGGCGGCGGTTTCATTTTCTTTTTGCAGATCAAGAACCTGTTGAGCACCGCGGACAATCTCGATCAGTTCATCAGGATGCCAGGGCTTGGTGATATAGCGATATATCCCCGCATCATTTACACCTGCAATGATGTCTTCCGAATCTGAATACCCGGAAATAATCATGCGTATAGGGTCAGGCCAAGCTTCACGGACGCGACACAAAAACTCGACCCCGGTTTCATCCGCCATACGCTGATCACAAAGAATCACATGAACCAACTCCGATTGCAGAAGTTTTTCAGCTTCGGCCGTATTGGTAGCTGTGAGAACATCAAATTCTTCTGACAAAACGCGGTTCAGCGTTTCCAGCGAACGGACTTCATCATCAACGACCAGTACGGTTGCGCGTGTTGTCATGCATTCTCCCGTTTACGCACCAAGACAAAGGGGTGCGACGATCGGTGGTGAGCCAAAGATGATGGTGTGCGCGATTTGGGCACCCGACATATGAAGTTATATCGTGCAACATGATAGCTGGGATCAAAACCATAAAAATTGAGGTTCATCCGCTCTAGTTCTTCGGCGCGATAATCGTCGAGAGGCTTTTCGGCTTCATCACGTTCCAAACGTTTGCATTTTTCACTTAGAGCATCTTCCAAACCATCATCCGCTGCCAGGCCATTTAAGTGCTCAATCAGGTACTCATCAAATGATTGTACATCGCCTGCAAAAACATCATCAACCAGACCAAGCTCATGTGCTTCGGCCATCCCCACGGGCAGACGCATATCCATCACCCGCGCAGCATTTTCTTCTCCGGCACGGTAAGGCAGGACGTAACTCCAGTATTCGGAACCATAAAGATTACCCATATCCTTGTAGTGAGGATTTAAAATCACACCATCACGGCCAATGACCTTGTCCGCACCCAGGGCTAGAAACACGCCCCCCGCCCCGGCATTGCCACGCAACGCAGCAACCACCAAATGGCTGGTGGTTGTGATAATTTCTCTTGCCAAATCATCAATCGCATTGATGGCCTGCCAAGAGGCATTCGCCGGACTGTCGGCATTTTCAATCCAACCCAAATGAATCCCGTTGGACCAATAGTCTTCACTGCCCATCAGGCAAATAATGCGGGTCGGACGGGCGCAGGCTTCTTGGTACGCCCTTAAAAGATTTTTACTTTGCGTTGGTGTGACTGCGCCGCCTTGGAAATTAAAATAGATGTAGCCCACATCACCGTGTTCTTCATAACGGATATCTTGGCGAGCTTCTTGCACTGCAAGGTCAGTACACCAATCACCCAAAACATCCGTAGCCGGAAGTTTCACTGCACGAGGGGCGTCTTGACTCATATGTCCGATCCACACAGCACCATCACGTGTGGCGATAGCAGTAGCCCCTTGAGGCGATTTTGCCACCACCGTTCCGGGGGAACCTTCTAAAGTTTCAGCAACAAAAGCATCAAACACGCGGTAGGACGTATCATTGATGTAGGCCAGACAACCCGGACGTCCATCGGCACTTTGAATTTTACGCAACACCGTTTGCGTATCATCAACGGCCCAATCGATGGCTCTATCGGCAAGCTTGCACAACGGGTTTTCACGCCCCAGCAAGGGAACTTCGGGGCAGCCAACGCGCCCTAATGGGCCGTCACCATTTTTGAAACGATCCAGAGCTTCAGCAACTGCACTTGCGGCTGCGGTGGTTACCTCGTGGCGATACAAGCTTGATTTTGAGGCTGCGCGCAAAGGAAATGTTCGCCATGCCCAAACCGGGCCACCATCCAACTTTTCTTCGGCTTGTAAAACGGTGACACCCCCATTTTCATCATCGTGTAAAATCGCCCAATCCAATGCCGATGGCCCCCGATCACCCGGGGGGCCGGGATGGACAATCAACGTTGGTACAGTTTCAAAAACATCCTTCGGCACAGCACGTTTCAAAAATGGTGCAATGATCAGATCAGGCTTTGCAAGCCCTACGGCTTCACGGGTCACGGCATCATTGATGTCGAATTCGACCGTCACGTCGTGCCCCGCATCGCGCAGATCAACATGTAGGCGTTGACTTAGACTGTTAAAACTGTGGCAGAGCAATAAAATACGCACTGTTGATCCTTTAGGCCGTGGCCTTATCCTTGTCTTCATCACGGAACCGCCCATAGGTCCAATGGGCGGCACACGAACCTTCAGACGACACCATGCACGATCCCATTGGATTATCCGGGGTGCATGCCGTACCGAATAATTTGCAGTCAGTAGGCTTTTTCACACCGCGCAAAATTGCCCCGCAATCACATGCCGGATTGTCGGGTGTGGGCACATAGGTCATGGAGAAAAGACGCTCTGCATCAAATTGTGCATAAGCCTGTTTAATCCGCAGTGCGCTGTAGGGCACTTCACCCAACCCACGCCATTCAAATGTTTTGCGTAGTTCAAAAACATCCGCCACGTCAGCCTTGGCG
>JAPHSY010000018.1 GCA_026196495.1 Magnetovibrio sp. | reverse complement strand
TCATGCAATCGGTCCAGTGCCTCCTTACCGTTTTTGATGAGGTCCCATTTGTTGACTACAATGATCAACGCGCGGCCTTCATCAATAATGTTGCGGGCAATGGTGAGGTCTTGTTTTTCCAACATGTCGCGTGCATCCAAGACCAAGGCCACCACTTGGGCGTAATCAATAGCACGGCGTGTTTCGGCACCGGACAGGGCTTCGACCTTGTCTATGACTTTGGCACGGCGACGCAAGCCCGCGGTGTCGACCAGTTTGAATTCGCGTCCCTTATAGATCCAGGGAACGGTAATGGAATCACGCGTAATACCGGCTTCGGGACCTGTCAGCAGGCGCTCTTCACCCAGTAGTTTGTTGATTAATGTCGATTTTCCAACGTTGGGGCGTCCAACAATGGCCATTTGCAGGGGGCGGTTCAACACTGCGTCGTCGTCGGCTTCTTCACCGCTGTCTTCGGGTAGAATGATATCGTCGTTATCGTCATCCTCTTCGAGAGAGGCGGCATAGGCCGCATCAGCAGCGGCTTTATCGATATAGGGCTGTAAGGCTTCGTAAAGATCGGCCATGCCTTCGCCGTGTTCAGCGGACAAGGGAACAGGTTCGCCAATCCCCAATGAATAGGATTCCAGCAATCCCGGCTGACCCGCCGCGCCTTCGCATTTATTTGCCACCAAGATCACAGGCGTGTCATGGCGACGCAGCCAGTTGGCAAAATGTTCATCAATAGGGGTGATGCCGGTGCGTGCATCGATGACCATCAAACCGATGTCAGCTTCCAAAAAGGCTGTCTCGGTTTGTTGGCGCATGCGTGATTCCAAGCTCTCATCATGGGCATCTTCGAGACCTGCTGTGTCAATGACGCGAAATTTGAGATCGCTTAATGTGGCATCGCCTTCGCGGCGGTCACGGGTGACGCCCGGCATATCATCGACAATCGCCACGCGCTTGCCCACCAAACGGTTGAACAGCGTCGATTTGCCCACATTGGGGCGGCCAATAATGGCGACGGTAAAGCTCATGTTCTAAATCCATGCGCGCTCATAGGCGCGACTTCAAGGGTTTTCTTAGCGGTAAGCAGCCAGCGTGGCATCGTCGGCTAAGAAGTATACCGTTTCACCGGCCACCACGGGCGGCACAGATACACCGTCTGGCATCTCTTCGCTACCCAGAATTTTCCCGGTGTATGGTGACAGTGCGATGGCGAGGCCATCGGAACTGGCAACAATTAAGCGGTTGCTAACCAGCAGTGGGCCTGTCCAAATGATGATGCCTTCCCTGTCATCAGGGTCTTCCCAGCGTGGCAGGGCGCTCACCCACATAATGCGTCCGGTATCACGTTCCAAAGCCACCAATTCTTCATTTCCGGTCAAGGTAAACAAGTAATCGCCTGCAACCCAGAACGATTGGTGCCCACCAATGCCTTTTTCCCAAAGGCGGCGCCCACTACGTAGATCAATAGCAACCATCAAACCGCTGTGGCTGATAGCAAAGACGGTGCCGCGATCAATGACTGGGTTTGCACGAATATGTGCCAAAGCAGCCGTGGCATCGGTGCGACGGCGGGTGGTGAGCGTGTCGAGCCACAGCTCACGACCGTTGTCGACCTTTAAGGCTGCCAATTCGCCAGAGGTATAGGGCACAATAACAACGCCTTGGTCGACAGCAGGGCTTGCGGCACCCAATAGCATGGCTTGTTCATCAGAACCTGAATGGTTCCAAAGAAGACTGCCATCATGGGCCGCAATGGTGTGAAGCTTGTTGTCCAAAGACACAGCAAAAACACGTCCACCTCGGACTGTTGGGGCTGAGCGTATTGGTCCGCTGACACGTTTACGCCATTCGATTTTGCCGGAAGCGGCATCTATGGCGATGACTTCTGCAAATCCGGTGCCGACAAAGACCTTGCCGTTTTCGTATGCAATACCACCAGAGATATGACCATCGTCTTCTGCGTCAGGGGTAAGTTCAGTGCTCCACAAACCACGACCATTGGCGGCGTCAAAAGCACGAACTTCACTGTCACTGTCGATGGTGAATATGCGACCATCAGCTATGATTGGTGTTGCGGTCAAACGTTCACCGGAACCTGAACCAGATCCAATATCCGTACTCCAGGCTTCACGCAGTTGTGGGGCAGCTGCGACATGGTGCATGGCATGGTTGGCATAACCACCGTTTTGTGGCCAGTCTGGTGTTGGTGAAGGTGCCGGAAGTCTAATGCCTTCGTCTTCAATGCCGGTTTCAGGTGTCAGGGCGCTTTCATGTTTCAAGATGGAAATCCGCTCACCCGGCAGTGGTGGTGCTTCGCTACCGCCAAGCCATGTATCACAGGCGCTGAGCCCCAAGCCCATAAGAGCGACGCTCACAAAACGGATGGTGATGCATTTGTTAATCACGAAAGCGGTTTCCCTTAAAATCTCAGTTCCAGCACAAAGCACGCTTGTGGAGCGTGGCTTAAGAGCCTAGACGCTGTAATAATTTCTCAGCGCGCATGCGTAAGTTTTGTGGCGCGCTTTTGTCTTCGATCAAAGTGTTCAACGTGGTTTTGGCTTTTTCCGTATCACTGTGTTCCATGGCGATGATTGCCAGCAATTCCCGTGCGCTGTGGCGGTAGGGGTGGCTTGGTTCAGCAAGTGTCGAGAGGCGGAATTCCATTGCGGCACGGTCATAACTACCTGCACTAACTTCGACCATGGCTGCCATGATGTTAGCTAAACCGGATAAGGCAACGTCACCGATGGTATCGCGTGCAATTTGTTGGTAGAGCTTAGCAGCACCATAGCTATCACCCGTTTCAACCATCAATGCAGCTTCTTGGAATTTTGCCAAAACGCTATAGCCGCCGGACGCACTGCTCGATAAGGCCTGCATGGCTTTGAGGGCTTCGGCGTTACTGCCGGATGCGGCGAGCTGTTGAGCGGCAAAATACTGGTCGCTATCAGCCGTGCGGGTGGAGATGTCATAGTTCTTCCAGATTTGATTGCCTGCCACGATGACAACAATCAAGACGGCGACACCCACGACAGTACTGCCGTAGCGTTGCCATAGTTTCATCATCTGTTCTTCGCGAAGATCTTCGTTAACTTCGCGGATCAGGGAATCATCGTTTTGGTCAGCCACAAACGTCTCCAGCTTCATAAATCAAGTCCATTTGCCCCGAAACCATAAGGTCCGAAGCATCGCAAACATAGCTAAGCGCGCGGGCGTTGGCAAACGCTCTTCGCAATTCAGCTATTTATTGATCTGCTTGGGTCTAATATGTTGATAGTATTGCTCTTATTGACGCCATTTGATCGAACAACCCATTGATGGGATTTGATCCTTCGGTCCCTGTCCCGTTTTGGCGACTTCACTCATGGCTTCAAACAGTTCTCTGCGGGCATCTGCAGGCCCTGTTTCTTTGCGTGATGCATCTAAACGACCACGGTACTGCAGTCCCAATTTTGTATCAAACCCAAAGAAATCTGGGGTGCACACGGCATCGTAAGCCCGTGCCACCGCTTGGCTTTCATCAAACAGATATGGGAAGGGGAAATCGTGTTGGGCCGCCATCTTCACCATGTTGTCGAAGGAATCGTCTGGGTATTGCACAGGATCATTGGAATTGATGGCCACGACACCAATGCCTTGGGCTTGTAGGTCACGGACATCACGGATGAGGCGGTCCAAGACGGCCAGTACATAGGGGCAGTGGTTGCACATATAAATCACGAGGGTGCCATTGGGACCACGCACATCCTCAAGTGTGTAAGTCTTCCCATCAACGCCAGGAAGGGAAAAGTCAGGGGCCTTCCATCCAAAGTCACATACGGGGGTTTCTACAGCCATGGGTCCTCCTAATCTTATCGTTTTTCTAGAATGGGTTTGCACACCCGTTCTATCTCAGCAACTGCATCAACAATTCTTTGGCGGATTG
>JAPHSY010000053.1 GCA_026196495.1 Magnetovibrio sp. | reverse complement strand
CAAGGCCCTCTCGCCACAGAGAACGGATCTTTTTGTGGAACCATTGGCCACATCGGTGTTTTCAGTTTGAACTATCACAAGCATATACATACCGGGGAGGGTGGCATTTGTGCCACCAATGACGATACATTAGGGCGTCGCCTTAAAATGATCCGCAATCATGCCGAAGCTGTGGTCGAAGCAGCCGAAGAAACGGATCTCACCAATATGGTTGGATTTAATTTCCGCATGACTGAAATGAGTGCTGCTGTCGGTTTGGCCCAATTGGAAAATGCAGAACACCACATTGGTAAACGAGAACATGTTGCGCATCGTTTAACGGCGGAGCTAAGTGATCTTGAAGGATTGCATATGCCTTATGTGCGTCCAGATTGTCGGCATGTGTATTACCTTTGGTATGGTACATACGATGAAAAAACCACTGGTGTCCGTCGTGAAGTGTTTGCTGATGCTTTGAAGGCGGAAGGCATTCCTGCTTTGCAAGGTTATCTGCGTCCACTCTATCGGTTGGCTGTATTCCGCAATCGTATTGCGATTGGTCGTGATGGATTTCCGTTTACTTTGTCGGACCGTAAGTACGAAGATGGACTTTGTCCTGTTGCAGAACGATTGCATGAAAAAACACTTTTGGGCGTGGAAACCTGTTCATATGAAATGTCTGACGATGTCATCGATATGTATGTGCAGGCCTTTCGAAAAGTTCATGCAAACTTGCCAGCATTAAAACGGCACCAAGAGGCACAGGGGTGAGGCCCCCAATTCAAATTTACATCCGTTGTCGAACGGGGGTCCGCTATGGTTGGGGGCATGCTTCGCGGTCGCTGCGGTTGGCCCTGCATCTGCAGTCATTGGGACAAGAGTTTGAAGTTGTCGTTGGTGTTGACGGAACACCTGAATCACATGATTTTTTTTGTGCCGCAGGTGTCAAACATGTTGAGTTTTTTGACGATGATGACCGCGAAAAAGAAGATGCATTTCTCAATGAATGGCGACCGCATGTAGCATTGATCGATATGTTGGAAATTGAATCCTCGTATGTCGAGGTCTTTTCACAAATCAATTGCCGGACGGTCCTTTACGATGACCTCCTTGAAAACTATTCGTTTGGGGATGTTTTGGTTTGTCCTCAAATTTTAGATAAAGCGCCAAAGGAAAGGCATAAAGGAAGTGTTTGCCAAGGTCCTGACTATTTCCTTGTGCCGCAGGGGGTTATGAAAATTGCAAATGCTCCCGCTGACACGCCAGTGCGGGCAAATAATTTTTTCGTAAACCTTGGCGGGACGTTACCCAGGGATAATTTCGACCATTTGGTGAAAGTCCTTCGCTTGCTTCCCGAGAACCAGTTTCATGTGACTGTCTTATCGGGCTATAGCCATGATTTTGACATCCAAGAAGCATGGAGTGAGATGCCGGAAAATGTACGATTGGTTCCGGGTACGGATAAAATTGAAGAGGTGATTGCTTCGGCAGATATTGCGCTGAGTGCCTCTGGGCTGATGAAATTCGAGTTAGCGGCTGCCGGAATTCCAATGGTGATGGTGGCTGTGGTTGAGCACCAAATCAATGTTGGCAAAAGCTTTTGTGAGTTGACGGGGGTTGGCCAATTTGCAGGCGATTTTATTGGCACTGACCCATCGCAAATAGCCCAACAAATTGTTGCGCTGGCCAACGATCAAGCGGTTCGTAAAAGGATGACAAAACTTGGGCGTGAGCTGGTAGATGGGAAAGCTGAAGCCCGGTTTACGGCAGTGTTGAAAAGCCTAGTACATTAAGTCGGGAGTTCATCGAAGGTTTCGCGGGCTTGATCGCCAAAATCGCGCATCCATTCTTCCCTTAATGCCCCAACGGGGATTTGGTCGAACCACTGCCCGTTGCGGTACAGGTGATTGCGTTGTAGGCCTTCTTTCAACAGCCCAACTTTTTCACAAACGCGATATGATGCAGCGTGAGCCGTGGACACTCCGCCATAGATGCGTTCAAAGTTCAGCTTGTTAAAACCGTAATACATGGTCATCAAAACGGCTTGGGTGATGATACCCTTGCCGGTGAAATCTTTGTCACCCAGCAAATAGCCGATAAAGGCATTGCGGTTAAAATAGTTAATGTTGGTGAAGCTGATATTGCCGATGTGTTTGTCGCTGGCGTTATCAAAGATGCCCATCAAGAAGGTCTTGGAAAATTTCTGGGCGTCCTTGAAGTAGGCTTCCATGCGCTCAGGCGTATTGGGGAAATACGTTCTTTCCGTATACAAATCCAGGGACAAGTCGTTTAGCCACTCAAAATAGGGGCTGTCTTCTGCGATCTCATCCTGCTTTAAGCCACGGATATATATATTCTTTCCAATAAGAAAGGACTTCATAAAACACCTCAATCAATCTATTGGAAAATAATAGTGACTAACGCGTAATTTGCCAACCGTTTCAAAAATGCAAATGCTGGTCGCTATACTTTTTTGGCAACAATGCCAAAACGTTGATAGTTCGCCTGACCGCCACCATTGGAGAGAATGTCCAAGTCTTGGGTGTCCGTAACGGCAAAACCGGCGGCTTCGATCCGGGATGCAATATGCACAGGTTGGTAAAGAAAATAGCTGAACACGAGGTGAAAGCCACTTGCGCCTTCAATAGCTTGCTTGCCGAATATTTTCCGAACCAGGTTCGACGATTTGATCGGTTGAAGAATGATGTTGGGTAAATCCTTCAATGTTGAGATCGAATTGTAAAGTGTGCGCACAACCCAGTTTTGGTACTTTTGGTGCTCGGCATTGCAATAGGCCCCAAGAACTTGGATGAACAAACCATCATCATTTAGCTTCGTGTGAATTTCGTTGTAAATTTCAGACGGAATGCTCGTATCCCGGAATTCAGGAACAACACCAACCATAAAAATCAGATCATACTGGCTTTCTAGACTGGACATGTTGCGGGCATCGCCTTCGAAGGCACGGTCTTCGGAATGACCTTCTGCTTTCAACTTGGGCTTGAGATAGTCGTTGACCAAGGTCGAGCTGAAATCAGACATATGAACGTCATAGCCTTCTTCCAATAACGTAAAGGCATGGCCGCCGACACCGCACCCGAGATCAAGAATTTTGATGTCTTTGCGATCACCAAATTTTTCAACAATATGATCTTTTATGAATGTACGAACGTCCGAAGCACGGCTTTCGCGGTCGAGAAATTCATTTGTTCCCCCTTCTTTTGGTCGGGCGGCGTATGTTGTGTCCCAACGTTCTTTGTAATCTTGCTGAGGCAATTTGTAGCGCATGTGTGCGATATACAAATGATTGTCTTCAGTTTTCAGAAATAACTTCATAATGCCTCAACAAGATACATTTCTAGTTCAATTGCACGGGGGGAGTGCACATAAATAATGGCGAATTTTCTAGTGATGTAACATAGTTTCAAAGACGGCCTCAAGCTCTCATTTTTCTTATAATCGTAGGGCTATTGGCCTTTTGCGACATAAACAAACCGTTATCTGAGCAAAGTATTTATTACATCTTATCTTAATAGTACGCCTGCGGTTTCGAGTTGAGGACTTGTTTCGGATTTCCAGACCTATCGAAGTGATGGATTTATCTTTGGTGATGGGTTAGACCAATGAATATGTCCAAAGGTCTGCTTTGGAACGCATATACCATTGTTATGAGCAAGCTATGGGGCACTTATGACCAAAACTATTCTCGTGACTGGCGGTGCTGGGTATGTCGGCTCTCATGCATGTAAGGCGTTATCTTTGGCAGGATATCTGCCCGTTAGCTTTGATAACTTGTCGAACGGGCATGATTGGGCTGTGCAGTGGGGCCCCTTAGTCAAGGGTGATATCCTTAATCCCTTAGACCTTGAGCGTGCCATAGCCAAATACAAGCCCGAAGCTGTAATGCATTTTGCCGCCTTGATTGAAGTCGGTGAGTCGGTCAAATATCCTCAGCGCTTCTATCGTACGAACGTTACGGGTGCTTTAAATGTCTTAGAAGCCATGGAGCGCGCCAATCTAAATAAGATCGTGTTTTCAAGCACATGCGCCGTTCATGGTGATGTTGGGGACAATACGATTATAGAGACATCGCCGATTGCTCCCATCAGTCCTTACGCCAAGACCAAGGCCAATGTGGAATCTATGTTGGCGGATTTCTCAACGGCCCATGGCCTGAACTCTATCGCGTTGCGATATTTCAATGCCTCAGGGGCTGACTTGGACGGTGATATTGGTGAAGCTCACGATCCAGAAAGTCATCTAATCCCCATTGCCTGTCAGGCTGCTCTCGGCCAACGAGACGGCATGTACATATTTGGTGACGATTACGACACCCCGGATGGAACATGTGTGCGTGATTATATCCACGTAACCGATTTAGCTGATGCTCATGTGAAGGCTTTGGCGCGCTTGCTCGATGGGCGAAAAGGTTTTGAAGCCTTTTGTTTAGGGGGTGGTGTTGGCTCAAGTGTTCGTCAGGTGCTTGAAACTGTAAAGCAGGTCTCTGGGGTTGATTTCCCAGTTAAAATGGAGCCTCGCCGTCCAGGTGATGCGCCACAATTGGTAGCTGACCTGACAAAGGCAAAAACAGAACTGGATTGGTCGCCTCAATACAGTGATTTGTCTACAGTCGTCGAAACGGCTTGGAAATGGCACAAAGGGCGGGTTTAAGCCCTATCTGTTGCTTGTGATAGGGGCCGGACTCCTTTAAAAGAAAACCTGGATTCGCAGGCATTCACGCCGCGTAAATGTATTGTTGCCTTGTCTTGGGGCTTTAATCTGGGGATCGTCTATGAAAGTCGTCATTCTTGCCGGTGGTTTCGGCACTCGTATCGCCGAAGAATCGGACCTGCGCCCCAAGCCCATGGTCGAAATTGGCGGGATGCCGATTTTATGGCACATCATGAAAATGTATGCTGCCCACGGTCTGACGGATTTCGTTATCTGTCTGGGCTACAAGGGCTATATGATCAAGGAATACTTTGCCAATTATGTCCTGCATCGTTCCGATGTGACCTTGGACTTGGCCAAGAACGAAATTACTTACCACAACACGGAAGCCGAAGATTGGCGCGTCACCCTGGTTGATACCGGTGCAGATAGCATGACTGGGGGGCGGGTTAAGCGTGTAGCGCCGTATCTAAATCAGGATGAAGCGTTTTGCATGACTTACGGCGATGGCTTGTCAGATGTGGATATTTCAAAGTTGATCGCGTTTCACAAAGAACAAGGTCGTGAAGCCACCGTCACAGTGGTACGCCCTTCAGGTCGCTTTGGTGCAACCAAACTAGACGGTAATCAGGTTAGTGATTTTGTTGAAAAACCTGCGGGTGAAGGCGATTTCATCAATGGCGGCTTTTTTGTCCTGGAACCCGGCGTTTTGAATCGTATCGAAGACGATAGCACCATTTGGGAGCGTGAGCCCTTGGAAAGCCTGACACGAGATGGTCAACTGAGCGCATTCCAACATGACGGTTTTTGGCAGCCAATGGATACGTTGCGTGAAAAACGTATGCTGGAAGATCTATGGACTTCTGCTAAAGCACCCTGGAAAACCTGGGGCTAACGCATGACGGTTGTGGATGATGCCTGGGCCCGCACGACCACCATTGTCGTTACCCATCACTCCAGCGCGGTGATTGGGCCGTGCCTGGACAGCATCGCAGCCTCCGCGCGTATCATCGTGATTGATAACGAAAGCACAGACGATACACTTGAAATCGTGCGTGCACACACCCCCCAAGCGGAAATTATCCAAAATGAAGTCGGTGTTGGCTATGGCAATGCTGCTAGCCAGGGCTTGGCCTTGGTCGAAACCGAATATGCTTTGTTGATGAACCCTGATGCCGAATTTATCGGGAATGCTTTTGGAGATTTGATGGCAGAGGCAGATGCCAATCCAGATGCTGGATTGTTATCACCTTTGTTGTTGGGGGATGATGGCGATTATGATCGTGCATGGAATGGACCGCTATTTTTGCGTGATCAAATGCCCAGTGATCGAAGTTCTGAGCCCAAACCCGAAGGCCCATTTTGTACCTGGGTGGTGTCGGGCGCAGTGAACTTGGTGCGCATGTCGGCGGTCAATACAGTTGGCTATTTCGATGATGCGATTTTCCTCTATCACGAAGATGACGATATTTGTCACCGTTTGATGAATGCTGGGCATAAGATTTTGGTGGTTCCCGGTGCCTTGTGTCGTCACATTGGTGGGGGGTCTATCGGTTCTGGCTGGGATCGGCACTGGGAAAAATTCTACAACATGTCTTGGTCACGCTTATACTTCGAAGCCAAATATCATGATATGGCGGCTGCCCGCTCTTTGGCTTGGAAACAAATGTTACGCTTTGGGCCTAAGTCTTTAATGGTATTTCGTCCGCGTAAAGCAGTACGTGATGCCGCGCGCTTTTGTGGCGCTTTGGCGTTTATACGGGGTAAAGCAGCATCGAAAACAACCAAACGGGCACGGCCTGAGGGGGCTCACGGATGAGCATTTCAATCAATACAGACTTTTGGCGCGGTAAGCGCATTTTGTTAACGGGCCATACAGGGTTTAAGGGAACGTGGATGGCGTTATGGCTGGAATCCATGGGCGCCCATGTGTTTGGGTTTGGCTTGGAACCTGACAGTGACCCCAGCCTGTTCGAAATGCTTCAGCCCTGGGATGGTATCACATCAACCATTGGCGATACCCGTGATGCTGCCGCGGTCAAACAAGCGGTTGAACAAGCGGATCCAGAAATTGTCATTCACATGGCTGCGCAAGCATTGGTGCGTCGATCTTACCGTGAACCGGTGGATACCCTATCGTCTAATGTGATGGGCACTGTCAACGTGATGGAGGCCCTGCGTGATGCCAAAAACTTGGACGTGGCTCTCATCATTACATCTGACAAAGTCTATCAAAACACCGATGATGGCATCGCATTTTCAGAAGATGCCCCCTTGGGTGGGGATGACCCATACTCAGCTTCCAAAGCGGCTCAAGAAATGATTACGCACTCCTGGGCAAAGAGTTTTTTTGCAGATCGTGACGTGGTGATTGCAACGGCACGCGCAGGTAATGTTATTGGGGGGGGTGATTTTTCTGAAGACCGTTTGATCCCCGATATATATCGCGCTTTGGCGGCGGGGGAAAACTTAACATTGCGTTTTCCAGATGCAACGCGCCCTTGGCAACATGTGTTGGATTTAAATGCGGGCTATTTGATGTTTATCGAAGCCCTGGCCATGCGCAAAGATGGTATCCCGAAGTCCGTGAATTTTGGGCCGGCCCCGGGACCCAGCTACACGGTTGGGGCCATAACCGAAATGATGATGGAGGCTTTGGGCCAAGATATGAACCCGGATGTGAAACCATCAAAGTTAAAAGAAAAAACGCTTTTATCCGTTAATTCAGAATTAGCCCGCACTGTCTTGGGTTGGGATGCCAAGCTGGATGTAGACGCAACGGTACGTTTTACTGCCGATTGGTATGGGGCCTTTTTGAACGGAACCAATGCAAAAGATTTGTCGAAGAGACAGCTGGAAGAGTACGGAGCATTTTGATGAGCACATGTCGCTTTTGTGGCACGGAGATTTCCTTGGACCTTGTGGATTTGGGTGAGCAGCCCCCTTCCAACAGTTACTTGGCTTCTGCGGATGCTCCAGAAAAAGAATTTCCATTGCGCACGGTGGTTTGCGAAGATTGCTATTTGGTGCAATTGGCCGATGAAGTGCCACCAGGTGAAATATTTACGGCGGACTATGCCTATTATTCTTCCGTATCGACCAGCTGGGTTGCGCATGCCAAGGCTTATGCCGATGCTATGATCCAACGCTTTGGCTTGGATGCGAATTCAAAGGTTGTCGAGATCGCCAGCAATGACGGCTATTTGTTGCAGCATTTCGTCAAAGCAGGCATTCCCGTTCTGGGCGTGGACCCTGCTGCCAAGTGTGCAGAAGCTGCAAAAGAAAAAGGCGTGGATACAGAGGTTGCTTTCTTTAATGCTGAAACGGCTGAGCGGCTAAAAGCAACCGGCCATGGTGCAGACTTGATGGCAGCAAACAATGTTCTGGCACATGTTCCTGATATTCGCAGCTTTGTCGAAGGTTTTGCGGTGTTGTTGAATGATGACGGTGTGGCAACGTTTGAATTTCCCCATTTGCTGAACTTGCTGAACTTGGTGCAATTCGACACCATCTACCATGAACACTATTCCTACCTGTCACTGTTGGTGGTGGAACGTGTATTGAACGAATGTGGTTTGCGAGTTTTCGATGTCGAAGAACTTACAACCCATGGCGGCTCATTGCGCGTATTTGTGTGCAAAAAAAGTTGTACCAAGTTTGCCGACCAGCCCGCTTTGACCGCAATGCGCATTAAGGAAAAAACGGCAGGTTTGGATTCCCGGTTGGCGTACCAAGGCTTTGATGACAAATGCCAAGCCGTGCGTGAAGGTTTGTTGTCTTTCTTAGATGCTGCTCGGCTGGATGGTAAAACCGTCGTTGGTTACGGTGCTGCCGCGAAGGGCAACACGCTGTTGAACTATGCCAAGGTGGGTGCCGATCAAATTGATTTCGTGTGTGATGGGAATTCCGCAAAGCAGGGCACATTCTTGCCGGGTTCGCGTATTCCCGTGTTGTCACCGGATCATATTGAAAGTGCCAAGCCGGACTATGTTCTGATTTTGCCCTGGAATTTACGCTCTGAAATTTCAGAGCAGTTGAAAGTTATCCGTGATTGGGGTGGAAAATTTGTTGTGGCCATTCCAGAGATTGAGGTCTGGTAATGAAGATATCCTCACTTAAAATTCAAGGTGCGGCTCAAATTGAGGTCGAACGCTTGAGCGATGAGCGAGGATATTTTGCGCGCAGCTTTTGCATCCAAGAATTTGCAGATGCGGGGCTGAACCTAAACGTGGTGCAAACCAACCTATCGTACAATGCCAAAGCGGGAACGTTACGGGGGTTGCATTATCAAGCCAACCCAAAACCTGACCCTAAATTGGTTAGCTGCATCCAAGGCGCCATCTTTGATGTCATGGTCGATATTCGCGAAGGCTCTGATACCTATTGCCAATGGTATGGTGCCGAATTGTCGGCGGATAATCGAACATCATTATTTGTGCCACCTGGGTGTGCACATGGCTTTATCACTCTGACGGATGATGCGATGGTGCACTACCAAATGGGCGAGGTCTTTGTCGCGGACCTTGCACGTGGTGTGCGGTGGAACGATCCGGCATTTGGGATTGAATGGCCCAGACAGCCAGATGTTATTTCCGATCGTGATGGCGAATATTCCAATTTTGAGGATGGTGTATGACACGGGTTCTGGTCACGGGTGCGACGGGCTTGATTGGTCGCCACGCTGTGACTGATTTGGCTGCTGGTGGCTACGAGGTTCACGCCTTGGCCCGCACTAAGCCGCAAAATGACTCCTCTGGAATCACATGGCATGAATGCGATTTGCTTGATCCGGGCGTGCCTC
This sequence comes from Magnetovibrio sp., assembly GCA_026196495.1. Classification (GTDB taxonomy): domain Bacteria; phylum Pseudomonadota; class Alphaproteobacteria; order Rhodospirillales; family Magnetovibrionaceae; genus Magnetovibrio. Next base: position 15,365 of record JAPHSY010000053.1, on the reverse strand, counting down.
AACAAATCGCCGAAGAGGTACAGGCAACTCATCTACTCCACTTGGCATGGATTACAGACCATGGAGCATTTTGGGAAGACCTAGACAACAAGCTGTGGCTGACTGTTTCTCAACGTTTAATTGAAGCCTTTATCTCACAAGGTGGGCAGCGTGTGGTGGTGTCTGGATCGTGTGCTGAATACGATTGGACTGAACTTGGTGATGGTGTCTGTCGGGAAACTGAAACACCCCTGAAACCACATACCCTTTACGGGCAATGCAAAGTTGCGTTGTCAAATTGGTTAGCCTCACAAGATAATGTCAGTTCAGCATGGGGGCGTGTTTTTTTGCTGTATGGTTCTGGCGAAGATAAAAAGCGTTTAATTCCCTCAGTGTCTTTGGCGCTTCAGGCTGGTGAAGAAGCTAAATGTTCTTCCGGTACACAGGTGCGTGACTTTATGGATGCCCGCGATGTTGGTGGTGGGTTTGCTAAACTTCTGATGACGGATGTTCAAGGGCCAGTGAATGTTGCCTCCGGCGAACCACATACGATTGCAGAAGTTGCTAATACCCTGGGTGAGATTGCGGGGCATCCAGAGCTGATTAAACTGGGTGCCTTTCCTGACCGTTTAGATGATCCACCGATATTGATAGCGGACGCTACACGTTTACACGATGAGGTTGGGTTCGTTGCGATGGTGGGATTTCGTGACGGTTTAAAATCGGTATATGATCAGTTGCGGCACGAAAGCTGACGAAACAAAACTTAGAGAATAATTTTAGAGCGATTGTGGTGGTGTTTCTTTTGTCTCTGGATCTTGTTTCAACCAGATGATTGCTCCGGGAATGGCCTGAATAATTCCCAACATTCCAAACAACAATGATGCTGCAAGTGCACTTTCGGCAGGCACACCGATTAGTCCAAAAGAACCGACCATGGCGCCTTCACGTACTCCCCAACCGGCAATGGATATGGGCAACATCATAACCAAAAGAACCATGACAGTGACGACTGTGCATTCCACAAAGGAGGCATCGATGCCAACGGCGAGGGCCAGAAAGTAAACTTTTAATGCAATAAATACATGGCCTAAAATCGACCAGAGCATCACCAAGCTTAGATGCTTCGGCGTGAGGAACAATTTCCGTGCATCGCTGGATAAGTCGATCAGCAACTTGAGTAGTTTCCAACTTCTCAGCTTTGTGGGCAAAAGATGCAGGTGTGTCAGGATGATGACGCCGACAATAGTCCCCAAGACCAACAAAGAGATCAGAGCTGTGCTGATGGGGACATCGGAGTAATTGTTATCGGTTAGAAATTTGGGCAACGTCAGTACGAACACCACAACCAAACCCAACATGGTTGCTGCACGTTCGAGCATTACGGAATGCACGGAACTTTTGAGTGTTAGACCACTTTTGTAGGCCTTATATATCCGCACTGCATCGCCACCGACTGATGACGGTAAAAGTTGGTTAAAGAACAGGCCAATGGTGTACAGCCATAAACATCGCCCATATGACAGCACACTGTTGATCGCAATAATCACGGTATGCCAGCGTGAGGTTGCCGCCAGAACCTGGATTGCAACGACGACAGCGGCCCACAATACCATATCAATTTTGGCTGAAGTGATAATGTCCATGAGTGTGTCCGTATTCATGGTGTTCAGCAAAACGAAAATAACACCAAAGGAAACAAAGAACTTGAGGGCCAGCAGGAGGTGCTTTTTGGGCATGAACAGCCTTTGAAGGACAGAAGTAATTGAATAATTAGAAAAAGATGTATCATAAATTCGACCGCTAAGGCAGTGAAAGTCATGTATATGGATGGATTTCCATTGATTGCATGCCTTAGGCGTGCTTTACGGATCAAACATCAATTAAGATTCAGGATGTTGAGGGCATGGAAGAACAAAGACTCGATAAACGATGGGTGTGGACGATTGTTGCAGCCTGCGCTTTGGCATTGCTTTGGCGGCCGTTTATCTTGGGTTTTTATTATGATGATTGGTTTCATCTGATTGTGCCTGATCTCACCAGCGCCCCGTTCAGCAAAGAACGTTGGGATCAACTGGAGGTCACACAGAACCGCCCTGTTTTTCGCTTTTTAGCCGTGGCGCTACATTCAATATTGCCCACCAATGCCATAGTTTGGCAGACCTGGAATGCAGTTCTGAGCTTAGCGACTGCGGGCACCATGGGTATGGCATTTTATGCATTATTATCCAGGGTGTTTGGTGATGGGATATCCAAACGTGCAGCCATTGTTGGTGCATTGTTCTGGCTGGTGTTCCCGTGGGGTGTTCCAAATGCATTCTGGCCTACGGGGAGCACGGCTTACTTTGCGTTGATGGCTATGTGCCTATCCATTTGGCTAACCGTCAAGCATTGGGATGACAACTCGATAAGTCCAAAACTTTGGGTCTTCGGCCTGAGCTTAGCTGGATATCTCTGTTATGAAGGAATTTATTTCCAGTTGGTGATGGTGCTTGCTTTTGCTGGATTGGTATATGGCTGGCGTAGCCGAAATACGATTATGTGGTCGATTTCTATCTTAGCGGCCCAACTTCTACCCTTGGTGATCAATCGGTATATGAGCGCTGTCGGGGCTGAAGGCTCCCGGCGTTTTAATGCTAATTTTCTAGAAACGTTTTTCTATTGGTTTGGGCTTGGTGAACGCAAATTTGGTGTGGTGTGGCTGAGCTGGTATGCGGCTGTAGGTATTGTGGCGTTCATCGTGTTGATGGTCTTGCTGTTCGTGGCACGTAAATATGAGGGGCCAAGCCCAGCATTTAAGATTTCATTATTGGCTGTTTGGAGCTTATTGCTAACATCCGTCGCGGCTGTAACGGTGACTTTGCCAATGGCATTCTTGGAAACGGTTGGGTTATTTTTGCCGCTTCTACTGGTTTTGTTTTGGTTCAGTTATAAAGCTTGGTCTTTATTGAATTCGACACAAAAGACCGCTGTATTGTGGGTGCTGTGGTTGGCGCTTTCTGGTGTCTGTTTGGGCGCATTGGCATTTGCTGCGGGGAACTTTGTAATGTGGTCCACGGGTATGGGTGGACGTGTCACAGTTGTGTTGAATGTATGGCTGGCATTGGTTGCGGCGTTAACAACCGCTTTGTTGATGCAGCGCCAATATGATCAAAACCAGTATCATCAAAAATGGGTGACGGTCTTGGGCTTAGGCGTTTGGCTGACATTGTTGGGTGGGACATTGTTTCGTGCAGGGGAATGGCACAATTCCTGGGCTATGCAGGAAGATATCCTTGCTCATACGCCAACGATTGAATATGCACAATTGGATGATAAAGCAGCTTTTCTCTATTCTGGTCCCGAACAATCCGGTTGGGTTCCGGTGATCGAAACCAACTGGCATATGGGTGCATTTGCAACGGCGGCATTCTGGGAGCAGGCAGACACAGATGATAAAAAACAACAGGCCCGTTTATGGACGCACCGATGGATGATTTCGCGTGCTGAACGCTATCGTATAACCTGGGATGGGCAGGTGCTGAAACGTTTCAAATGCCGTAATTTAGATGGGCCGCCTCATGACTTTATCGAGGCCAGTGAATTGTGGCTTTGGGATGGCTGGAAACATACTTTTGAAAAAGCCAACCAAGTGTTAGTTGTTGGTTGTTGATAAATACCTGGATTTGAACCCCAGACTTATCAAATATAGTATTTTTTGTTCTGACAACAGTGGTACCACGTGATGAAACCCTACTTACATGCCGACGATATTGGAATGTCACCTGCGGTAACCGACAACATTTTAGATGCTGTCGATAATGGTGCCGTGACCAGTGTAAGTTTGGTGGTGAACGGTCATGATAGTGAGCGGGCGTGTGCTGAGTTGTTGGCGCGTCCGCATGTCGCTGTGTCGCTGCATCTTAATTTGAGCGAAGGTCTACATATTGCTGATACACCACGTAAAGGCGAGCCTGTGAACGGTGGCTTTGAAGCATTATTCGTTAAGAACTATAGGGGCGCGGATACAACCGATATTGAATTAGAAATTGAAGCCCAAATGGCAAGGTTTGTGGAGATGTATGTCTCCAAGGCACCTGAAGGAACTCAATTTCGCATCGACAGCCATCATCACACCCACTGTATTCCGTTTGTGTTCCAAACCATCATGAAACATGCAGATCAGTTTGGTTTAAAATCTATTCGGGTGCCGAGCGAGCCTTTCTTTTTCAAGTTTTCAAAAGCTTATTTGTCTCTTGCCACCATGGTTAACTATATCAAGGTTTTCCTGTTACAGGTTCTGTCTTGGCAGATGATGCGGGTTTTGCAAAAGACCGATATTGAAGCCAGCCGCCGTTTTATTGGCGTCACATTTACCGGATATATGGCACCGGATAATATTCTAGATGGCCTGAAGTCTGTAAAAAATGATGATGAAAGTTTGGTCGAAGTTCTGCTTCATCCGGGCGGAAGTCACGATGGGGAACGGCACATCTGGGCCGATCGTCCGGCATTGTGGTCCTATTACAGTTCTGATGGGCGCAGTAGTGAACGTGCTGTGGCAAAATCTGATGAACTTAAAATACTGTTGGAGCAGTATTCATGAAGATCGTCTTGGTCGTTGATGAAACGCCTTTTTATATCCCCAAATTTGTTGAGGATTTGCGTTCGGGGCTTCACCCTAATGATCAATTAGAGGCTGTTTTTATCGTTAAAACAATTCCGGACAAAAGCAATTTGGAAAAGTATTTGATCCAAAACTGGAAACAGATGCGGTTTAGGGAATTAGTGTACTTTGGCTGGAAAAAGATCAAGCATGATTTTATCAATTCCGTATTGGGCGGGTCCGTAGGGGGAACGTTCTACAGTGTTGAGGCATTTTGCAAAGCTCATGCAATTCCAGCGCACCATCTACACAAAACCATAAATGATGCTGCCAGTTTAGCTGCAATTTCCAACTATGAACCGGATGCAATTGTAAGCTCTAACTCTCTGTTTTTTGGGAAGAAAATATTGTCTCTCCCAAAGCTCGGTTGTCTCAATCGACACAGTTCTTTGTTGCCGTCATATGGGGGGCTGTGGCCTGCGCTTCATGCAATCGCGCACGGCGAGACAGAAGTGGGAGTTTCTGTCCACACCATGACCCCTGAAATTGATAAGGGAACAGTTTTGGTACAAGAGGTGGTGCCTATTTCAAAAGGTGAACCACTTACCAGCATCTATGCACGATGTTTTGTTCAAAGTGTGCCCGCCGTATTGAGTGCATTGGAAAAGTTGCGAAATGGGGGTGGGGAGGGTGTTCAAACCGACCGTGAAGCCTCATACTACTCTTTCCCAACCGATGACGATTGGCGCCATTTTCGTGCCAATGGTGGGCGATTTTCTTGATCTGCACGTTTTTGAGTGCTTTGAATTTAATAGTTTTAGAAACAATTAGTTTTTTAATGTTTCTTAGGATTAATGCTCAGATCATTGATCCTAAGGGCTGTACGCACTATATAAAGCGAGCTTTGTTTGAATGTCGTCAGCTTCGGCTGGACGGGTATGGAGACTTACATGAACGAAATCGTTGCGAATCCGGGGGCGGAAGACGCGAAAACTGCTGCGGCAGTAGGCGATAACGGTGAGAGATACCCTTCCTTCGCAGCGCTGCGTGAACGGCGGACATACGAAGCCACAGGGACAAATGTGGCACTCGTACACCCCGGCCACATTGATCAGCATGACACAGACATTCAAATGCACGGGGAACTCAGCAATGCCAGTAGCTCTCAGCCGCCGCAGGGCCTATGTTTGCTTGCCGCAATCGTGAAAGAATTTGGCTATAACCCCTGTGTGATTGATGCAGAACCCTTTGGTTTGGATGTTGCTAGTACGGCGCGCTTGATTATGGAGCACAACCCACGCTACGTCGGGATGACGTCGTACACGCCAACCATTGTGATTGCGTCACAATTGGCGTTGGAGCTGAAACGATTGGCCGCTGAAAAAGGCCAAGAAATCACCATTATCATTGGTGGCCCGCATGTGACGTTTCGTTCCGAAGATGCACTGACGAAGTTTCAGGCCTTTGACATTGGTGTCTACGGCGAAGGTGAAATCAGCATTGTTGAATTGCTGGATGCTTTGGAACAGGGTGAGCCGCTTGACGATATCCCCAATTTGGTTTTCCGTCGTGATGATGAAGTCATTCGAACAAAGCGCCGTTCGTCTTTGATGGATATGGACGAATTGCCGCTTCCGGCATGGGACATGCTGCCGTCTCTGAAAGACAATTATCACCCCGCCGGTGACAACATGAACCGCTTACCCGGCGCGTGCATCACCACGTCACGAGGGTGTCCGGCAAAATGTTATTTTTGTAATCCCCGCTCTTTGGGGTCTGGGTTCCGGGGCAATTCGGCTGAATACATTGTGCGGATGTTTGAGCAGTTGCACTTTGATTATGGCATTCGCGATATTTTTATGTCGGATGATATGTTCACGTTTGACCGTGATAATGTCTTACGGTTTTGCGAGCTGCTAAAACAATCCAAGGCAGATGTGACGTGGTCGTGTTTCTGCCGTGTGGACTATGTTGACGAAGAAATGCTTGCGGCGATGAAAAGTGCCGGGTGCTGGCAGATCGGCTTTGGCCTGGAAAGTGGTTCCCAAGATGTTTTGGTTAACATCAATAAAAACCAATCGACTGAATTGATGGAACACGCCATTCGCATCACCCACGAAGCGGGTATTGGGGTTCGTGGTATGTTTATGGTTGGTGGTTTTGGTGAAACTCATGAAACCATTAAGGAAACTCTAGCGTTCATCAAACGAAACCCGATCCACTATTTCCACATCTCCTTTTTTACGCCGTATCCTGGTACGCCTGCATTTAAGTTGGCGCCACGTTATGGCGAATATCTTGAAAGCGCAGGGGATGAAAGTGATCTGACCTCGCATGATCCATCATTTGTGCCTCATGGTCTGACGGTCGAAGAGATGATCGCTTATCAAAAGCTCATGTATCGCACGCTTATCAAGCCAGTTGTGGTCTGGAACTATTTCAAAAAAATGCGCGATCCCCTGGTTGCGAGGCGGATCATTAAAGGTGCCTTGGCATTCTTTAAATATGTCCTGAAGCCAACACGAAACAAGAAATACCGTGTTGCCAAGGTGGTTGAACACTAAGGAACGGTAATCAGACGAACTTCGACGGTGTCTTGGGTTTCCCGGTTCAACTGCCATGCGCGGGTGGCCGTGACGGTTCTGTTTTCAACCGATGTGATCAACCAGATGAGTTCTGGCTCAAACGCCATGTCCAGGTCTGTTTCTGATGGTTTGGCTGGATGGTCGGGGTGGGAATGATAATGACCGACAATTTCTTCGTTGGCTGATTTGATTGCTCGCATCAAATCAAAACGAACCTGAGGATCAACTTCAAAGCGGTCTTTGCCAGTTTCGGCCTGTCGATCAACCCAAGTATTCGGGCTTGAGACAACTTGGGTAACTATGATGTTGCCATCGCCATCTCGATACCCTGCCAGTAATCCACAGCACTCATAAGGGTATGCTGCTTCTGCTTGAGCGTGGATGTCATCCAATTGGCTTGGGCTAAGACGGATCATTGCATCATGGATTGGTACTGGTTTGATTGAGGATTTTACCCGTGGTGGTGTCGATTACCACCAGCAAATCAGCCTTGATGCCGTTACGTGCGACCAACAAGATAGCGCGTTTCCCCTCGACTTGAACCGACAGGATTTTGGCACTTTCGCTGAGGCCTAGGCTGCCGGCCGGGATTTGGGTGACAGTACTCGTTGCGTTGGACTGTGCGCTGGGCGTATCTTCAGAACGGAACATCTTATAGTCTGGATTTTGTGCTTTTTGATAAAATCCATAGATGATCAATCCCATCAATAAAACGATGAGAAATCCCATTATCATCACGGCCCCTTTGAGCATGACATCAATCCAATTCGTTAGTTTTAAGCATGAATGACAAATCCTGTGAGACGACATACACCGTTCACGTACCCGAAAACAAGGCCGGGATGCGTTTAGACAAGCTGTTAACTGAAGAAACAGATGGTCTTTCGCGTGCGCGCATAAAGTCGTTGATGGAAGAAGGCTATGTATTTGCAGGTGAATTTGGCGGGGAAAATGTCTCCGATGGGGCTAAAAAGGCCTGTCTGGGTGATGTATTCGTGATTTGCGTTCCCCCGGCAGTCCCCGCAGAACCAGAACCTCAAGATATCCCCCTGGACATTATTTATGAAGATGATGACGTAATTGTCATCGATAAGCCGCCGGGGTTGGTCGTGCATCCCGCTGCTGGCAACGCCGATGGTACTTTGGTGAATGCTTTGTTGCACCATTGCAAGGGGTCCTTGTCGGGCATTGGCGGTGTGGCCCGACCGGGTATTGTCCATCGCTTGGATAAAGGGACTGGGGGCTTAATGGTGGCCGCCAAAAATGACGCTGCACATGATGGTCTCAGCAAGCAATTTGCCGATCACTCTTTGGACCGAGCTTACTATGCCCTGGTTTGGGGGGTACCCAAGCCCCTTGAAGGTGAGATTGAGGGCAATATCGGCCGATCACCACAAAATCGTAAAAAAATGGCGGTGGTGGATCGTGGTGGGAAATACGCACTGACGCGCTACAAGGTTCTGAAGGTTTTGGGCACTGTGGCATCCTTGGTTGAGTGCCGCTTGGCCACAGGACGCACACATCAAATTCGCGTGCATATGACCTCAATCGGGCACCCTTTGATCGGTGATCCCGTTTATGGTGGTGGTGGAAAATCCCGACGTGGGCAATTGAGTGATGATGCAAAAGCACTCATTGACTCGCTTGATCATCAGGCCTTGTATGCTTTTGAACTGGGATTCAATCATCCTATCAAACAGACCCGCCTTGTGAATAAATTAAAAATTCCTCAATATATCAAAGACTTGTGTAGCTGTTTATAAATAGTTTTACATTAGCTAATTCCCGAGTATTGTACTAAGGTATTATTGCAGAGGCTGCAAAAGCCTCGTATACTGTAGATATTAGGGAAGCCCCTGTGGTGGGGTATGTGATTGAGGAGAAATACAACAATGGCTCAGGCACAACAAAGTACTACAAAAAAGAATGCGACTTTGCCCCGATTGGACATTTCGCCCGAACAAAATTTGACACGTTATCTTCAAGAAATTCGTAAATTTCCAATGCTCACTTTGGAGCAAGAACAAAGCCTCGCCAATGATTGGGTAAAAAATGCCAATGACGATGCTGCTCATCAAATGGTGACCTCTCATCTGCGTCTAGTGGCAAAAATAGCCATGGGTTATCGTGGTTATGGTTTGCCTCTTGCGGAACTGATTTCTGAAGGCAATGTTGGCATGATGCAAGCGGTCCAGCGCTTCGATCCTGATCGTGGCTTTCGTTTGGCGACGTATGCCATGTGGTGGATTCGCGCAGCCATCCAAGAATATATTTTGCATTCTTGGTCTTTGGTGAAAATGGGTACCACTGCGGCACAAAAGAAACTGTTTTTCAATTTACGTCGTCTTAAAGGTCAAATGCAGGCCTATGAAGAAGGTGATCTTACCCCCGAGCATGTGACAGAAATTTCAGATCGCTTAGGTGTTTCTGAAACGGAAGTGGTCAACATGAACCGTCGTTTGAGCGGTCCTGACAGTTCTCTCAACGCCACCGTGCGTATGGAAGGTGACGAGCAATGGCAGGATTGGTTGGAAGACGATAATGACAGCCAAGAAGATCAATTGGGAGAATTCCAAGAGTTGATCCGTCGCCGTTCTTTGTTGAAGGGCGCGATGAAAGGCTTGTCGGGTCGTGAACGCACCATTTTGACGGAACGTCGTCTGCGCGAAACACCAGCGACCTTGGAAAACTTATCTAAGTCCTTTGGAATTTCACGTGAACGTGTTCGTCAGATCGAAGTGCGGGCGTTTGAAAAACTTCAAAAGTCTGTCAAAAATGCCATGATCGAACAAAACATTTCAGCCTAAGTGCAAAATTTCAAAAGTTGAACATATCAATTAAAACCGCTGCAGGAGTCCCTGTGGCGGTTTTTATTGTTAGACGTATTGCTTGTTGTGTTAAAACCTGGGCTCTAGATCAACTTCATGCATCCCTTCCATGCCGTGTTCCATATGTTGCTCTTGGGCTTCTAGTTTTTGCATTTCGACAATTGCGGCAACATCTTCCCCCCATTCTTCAATCAGGTCTTTTTGTTCACCACGTAACTGTGCGACTTTGCGCTGTTGAAGCACGATCACGAATGAACTGATGATGGATGGGAGGGTGAGGAACAGTAGCCAGCCAAAAGCAGCAGCCGAATACATGACCAACAATGTGAAAATATCGCCGACCATTGCCATGGCACTATCGAGCTGATCGAACTGAGACCACAAGCTCAAAATATAGGGGAAAACGCCAATAAAGTTGATGGAACCCACACAAATAGAAGCAGTTTTGCCTTTGCTACGATCAATGATAAAAGCAACGATTGTGGGTAACATGCCGATAATTATTAAGATTAGTGTTGCTCCGGCAATGACAGCAAAAAATGCGAGCAGCAACAGTACCCAAGTTAAGTATGAACGTCCTCGTTGGCGTTGCTGATCGGGGGTGAGGTCTTGCATACGTTGTGATTGATCTGTCATATACCTCCTCCCCCTTTATACCGATTGCACAAAAATAATGACGGTTGTTGCCAACATGGATAGAACCAAAGCCATTATGGCGGTGGCTTTTTCACCGGATTGTAAAGCAAGCTTTTCTTGATCAACGCCTTCACCAATAACACTGTCAATTTCTGTTTCGGCGTGGGCAAAAGCGATTTGCGCTTCTTCGAAATCGGCGGCATCAATCTGACGGCGTTCTGCGTTGTCGATCAAATCAAATAGTTCCGGTAGGCTACCTTGGCGAACTAAGGACGGAATTTCCGTTTCAATGCGCCTGCGTGTTGTGCGGCTGTGGTATGTGCCAATAGCTGGCGACAATAATCCCCCTAACCAACTGGACAAACCAAATAGGGTTGGTGTTTTTGCGCGCCACTGCATCAGGGCGTATAAACTGAGAATGCCAATCAAAGATGTTTCTTCGCGTGAATCGCTAATGGCTTTGAGATGTGGCGTGATGTCATGTTTAAAATGCGTGGCGATGTAAGCGGCGATGTGTTTGTCCATAGGCCGATCATGGGTGTCGACTTTATCTGCGACCTCGTCGATGGCGGTGAGAAAGTCATCAACGTGACCGACGTAGGCACTGCGCAAAAGTTCACTTTGACACGGTAAATTGGTGTTGAGCTCGTACAGGCAGCGTTCCATGCCATAGCCCATTTCTGCAATGCGCGCAAAGCCCCGCAAAGTTTGGTAGGTTTTTTCCAGTACATTAACATCTGGTGTACGATTTTCTTGGCATGCAACCCAATAACTGACCAAATCGCGGGCCAAGATTTCAGCAGGCAATTGAAAGTTCCCAGTACGCAGGTATTCCATTGCCATGGCTGCGCCAAAACCATCCGGTTGGAACGAGAAATTTTTGTAGCGAATTGGGCCATGTGGGTCTAATCGCATGCAAACTTTTGAGACCAAAACGTCATCGGAACCATCGGGTGAGCTTTCATGAACTTTGGCGATGGTGATCGCACCTGCCACGCTGTCTGCTAGATCGCTATCCCCAAGACTAGATCTTAACCACTGTTCCAGTTTTCCATTTTTGATGATCTTGACGGCTTCTTTGACGTTTTTTGAAAAAGCATGTGCAATAGCACGGGAAGTCCGAATATCACGCCCACCAAATTTAAACGCAGTTTTTGGTTTTGGTGCAGGGCGGCGTTGGATCGGTGTTTTCTTTTGACCGTTGAGCCAATTTTCTAAAGCTTCGGTATTCCAACGTTCAAATTCTTCATCTGATAAAAGACCGCGTAAGGGTTCGATCAACGGCAGCGGAATGCGTTCGTTTCCGCACATACATTGATAACTGCCATATTCTGCTTTCCCGGCTAGCAGCTCATCATCAGCATATTTGGCAACAGGATTAAACCCGAGCAAGGCAAAAATGGCGGTAATGCCGAGGGCATACATGTCGTCATAAGACATACCCTCACCACGTCCCGCTGGCATTGCATATGCGCGTTCAATTGGTTCATAAATGAGGGGCTGATCATATCCCGGTGGTGCGGTAACACATTCACCCAATACCAACTCCGTTTTTTCTTTGTCGATAAAAAACAGATTGTCCAATCGGATGGCCCGGTGTGCGAAATCCATAGATGTCAGTTCGGATACCGCTTGTGCAACCGGGTCGACAATCAGGCGACCCAATTCATATTCATTCACCCGTGGGGGGCTGTCCCCGAACGAACTAACAAAGCGTCCGCCTAAGGGACGTTCGTAAATCACGACAATGGTGGTTTGGTCTATGGCGTGCCAAAACACCGGTCCAAAATCGATCATCAAGAGCAAACCGCCGATCCGCTGACCTTTGAGCTCTCGCATTAAATGGGTGCGGGTTGGCAGTCCAGGTTTACAAACCAAAGCAAATACCTGTCGTCCCGGTTCTCGCCGATCTTCTGCGGCGTAAGCCATAGCTTGCGGGGAGTTTAACTCTTTCAAGGCCATGGACGGGTAGACCACATAGCGCCCGTTGACTGTTACCGGGGGATGCTCAGCAGCATCTAAGGGAGGGGCATCCTCATTGCGGTCCGGCATGGGAATGTTTTTACTTTTAACTTTCGCTTTGGGCGGTGCTGCTACCTCTGGTTTGGGCTCAGGTTCAGTTGGAGGCGGGGAGGGTTTTTGGGTTTCAGCCGTTTCCGGCATCTCGGGCTTTTCAGCAAGAGGAGAAATATTTTCTAAATCGTCAGAATTGCTTGCTTCGGCACTGTTTTCGGACGCACTCACAGCCCCGCCATCCTTCTCGGTTGCGGGCATGTCTTTCTGTTCCTCAGCCGTTTCTGCGGCCTGGTCCAGGGCATCCGCCATAATCGCCCTCCTGCCCGAATTCTACGGGCGCACAAACTTCAGAGCAAGAATAGTTGGTAACTGTCTAAAAAACAATGGTTTTAGGCGTAGTAAGCCCCGCGTATGGTTAACGCGGGGCTTGCTTACTAAGATTGGTATGATCAGTGAGTTTTAGTCTGCAAACGGATCGTGGACCAAGATCGTGTCGTCACGCTCGGGACTGGTGGATAGCAACGCCACGGGGGCTTCGATCAGTTCTTCAATGCGGCGAACGTATTTCACGGCAGATGCTGGTAAATCGGCCCAGGAACGTGCGCCATAGGTCGTTTCCGACCACCCTTCCATGGTTTCATAGATGGGCTCGACGTTCTCTTGATCTTTGGTGGAGGCCGGTAGGTAGTCAAGCTCCTTGCCGTTTAGCTTGTAACCGACACAGACCTTCAGTTCATCCATACCGTCCAAAACGTCCAGTTTTGTGAGTGCTATGCCGCTGATACCGTTCACTTTTACAGCTTGCCGTACCAACACGGCGTCGAAGTAGCCACAGCGACGCGGACGTCCAGTGGTGGTGCCAAATTCGTGACCGCGTTCGCCTAAGCCTTGGCCCACATCATCAAACAGTTCAGTGGGGAAGGGGCCTGCGCCAACACGAGTGGTGTAGGCCTTGGTGATACCCAAGACGTAATCAATGGCGTTGGCACCCATACCAGAGCCTGCAGCGGCTTGTGACGCGACGACGTTTGATGAAGTCACGAACGGATATGTTCCGTGGTCAATGTCCAATAATGTACCTTGTGCACCTTCAAACAGGATGCGTTTGCCGGACGTTTTGGCTTCATCCAAAATTTTCCAGGTGGTGTCGACATAGGGCAGCAGCTTTGGTGCCATTTCCATCAAAGAATCAACAATTTCACCTGCGTCCAATTCTGGCTGACCCAAGCCTCTGAGCAAGGCGTTGTGGTGGAACAGCATTTTGTCCACTTTGACTTTGATCAGTTCTTCATCGGCCAAATCACCCGCGCGGATGGCCCGGCGGGCAACTTTGTCTTCGTAAGCTGGGCCAATGCCGCGACCCGTGGTGCCGATTTTGGCCTTGCCGAGTGCGGCTTCACGGGCTTGGTCCAGGTTTTGGTGAAGTGGCAAAATCAAAGGTGCATTTTCAGCAACTTTGAGGCGTTCGGGAGTGATGGTGACGCCTTGTTCTTCGATGTTCTTAATTTCATCCATCAAGTTCCAAGGGTCCAAGACCACACCGTTGCCGATGATCGATAAAGTACCTTCACGGACAATCCCACTAGGCAGGATGTGCAGTTTGAAGGTGACGCCGTCAATGACCAGCGTGTGGCCTGCGTTGTTGCCACCTTGGAAACGCACCACAACACTGGCGCGTTCAGACAGCCAGTCAACGATTTTGCCTTTGCCTTCGTCGCCCCATTGCGAGCCGACGACCACTACGTTGGCCATGTTTTAACCCTCTTCCCCTGATTAATTCAGTTCACGCACGCTGTCGCCTTCAAGCATGTGCGTGCAGTTTAAGCGTTTGGCCTCCGAAGCCGCATCGCTGGTTTCATCCAAGGCACTGATGGTGCGCCAGCCCTGATTACGCAGATTGCGTGCTTGGTCCGGCTTAGTGCCTTTGGGCAGATAGACACTACCCATTTGCTCAGCTGCAGGCAGGGCCTGCAACACTGTATCCATGAAGACGGTAAAACCGGTGGCGCTTTCGGCGCTGCCGTTGCCGTCGGATTGATAGTGACCGCCGCGGCCCAATTCACCTGAAGCACCGCGTGCAAACAGGGCAAAGGTGACGCCGGTGTGATATTCAAAGCCACGAATTTCTACCGGATCGACGGTTAGTTGAAGCTCCGCATTGGCGACTTGGATGCCGGAAATAACGGCGCCTAAGTGGCTGCACAGATCACGTGCCGGAGCGGGTAAATCAATGGCATTGAGTTTTTCTATGGCTTTGTCCGCGGGGCCAACGGCTGCAATCATGCCCAGCAAAGCGGCGCTGGCTTGAGCGCTGAGAATATCGCCCATGCCTTCAACGGCGGCACTGTCTTTGCGGTTTAATGCGGTGCGCAGCTGTGATGATTGTTTGCTATCCAGCTTAATCCCATCCAGAACCAAGCTGGCGAGTGTCGGCAGGCCCAAATCAACGCTGAGGTTTTGTGCACCAATGGCTTTTAGGCCTTCGATTGCCATCAGCACCACTTCGACGTCCGCTGTGGGGCCAGAGGCACCGATTAGTTCTGCACCGACTTGGCCGAATTGACGTTCCGGGCGCAGTTGAGAACCTTTGACGCGCACCACTTGGCCGGAATAAGCCAAACGCAATGGGCGTGGTGAATTGGACAGGCGTGAGCCCGCAATTCGTGCCACCTGCAGCGTCATATCCGGGCGCAATGCCAACATACGTTGGCTTACCGGGTCTTGAACGCGGAATGT
>JAPHSY010000040.1 GCA_026196495.1 Magnetovibrio sp. | reverse complement strand
GATATAAGTTGTCTGAAACCCAGAAACGGCCTAACCCCTTGTTTTTAGGATTAGGCCGTTTTGTTTCGTCGCAACTTAAGCTGTGAATTCGCATTTTAAGTTGTAAATGACATTTGTCGAAAAGCGAGATTGAGCAATAAAAACGGCCAATACCCTGATTTCGTAGGATATTGGCCGAATTTCGCGACAAGCTTAATTGTAAAAACGACGTTCTAAGCTGTTAAACGACAAACTAAGCTGTAACCGACACCGACAACAAACGCCCAGATCGGTGTCGATCTGAGCGTTTTTTTGGCTGGGGCGGTAGGATTCGAACCTACGATGCACGGCATCAAAAGCCGCTGCCTTACCACTTGGCTACGCCCCATTATTTCTGATGTGCGGGGGGGAAAATAAGCGCTAATGCGCGTCGGTGCAAGCGGGTAATGTCATTAATTTCACAGATTTGGCATTTCTCTTCTTAAATATTGAAAAAATTAGAATTTTTATGTTCCAAATTGAGTGTTTGTCGCCAAAAACTTGCTCAAAATACGCAAAAAGGTAATCTGTTGGGGGACATCTTGAAAGGATTTGCGTCATGAGCCAGCAATTCGCATCCGACAACACCGCAGGTGTGTGTCCTGAAGCAATGGAAGCCTTTGTCCGGGCCAATTCTACCGGGCACGAGATTTCTTACGGCGATGATAGTTGGACCACACAGGTGTGTGACCGCATTCGGGAAGTTTTTGAATCCGATTGTGAAGTTTTCTTTGTATTCAATGGCACGGCGGCCAATTCATTGGTTTTGGGGGCCATGTGCCAGTCTTATCATTCGGTCATTTGTCATGATAAAGCCCACATCGAAACGGATGAATGCGGTGCACCGGAGTTCTTTTCCGGTGGCTCCAAGCTGTTGGTGGCCCCGGGTGAAAACGGCAAGCTGACGCCCGGTGAGATCGAAGATCTGGCGACCAAGCGCACGGATATGCACTATCCGAAACCCAAAGCCATCTCCCTGACCCAGGCGACCGAGGTCGGCACGGTTTATTCGGTCGAAGAGGTTCGCGCCATTGCCACTATGGCCCAGCACCATGGCCTGCACATTCATATGGATGGTGCGCGGTTTGCCAATGCGGTGGCGCATTTGGGCGTGAGCCCGGCGGAGATCACTTGGCGTGTGGGCGTGGATGTATTGGTTTTTGGCGGCACCAAAAACGGCCTGCCGGTGGGTGAGGCGGTGGTGTTTTTTAACAAGGCCTTGGCCGAAGATTTCCAATACCGGGTGAAACAGGCCGGACAGCTGGCATCAAAAATGCGTTTTATTTCAGCACCCTGGCTTGGGTTGTTGGCGGATGATGTGTGGTTGAAATATGCGGCTCACGCCAATGCCATGGCACAACGCCTTTATGAACGGGTGAGGGACGTGGCGGGTGCCAAGGTTCTTTTTAAGCCCCAAGCCAATGGCGTTTTTGTTGAGTTGTCCCCACATGTACGGGACGGCCTGTTAGATAAGGGCTGGAAGTTTTATACGTTTATTGGTGAAGGTGGGTGTCGTTTTATGTGTTCATGGGATTTGTTGCCCGAAACGGTGGACCGCTTGGCCGATGACATTGAAGCTTTGAGCCGCTAGTATTTTTAACAAATAATCAACACGTTATGGATGGGAGCGCGTAAATGATCGATCTTTACACCTGGGGCACGCCAAATGGCAAAAAGGCCTCCATCATGTTGGAGGAAGTGGGGCTTGCCTACAACGTCCACCCCATCAACATCATGAAGGATGAGCAGTTTGGCGCAGATTTCCTGAAAATCAGCCCCAACAACAAAATTCCAGCCATTGTCGATGAAGACGGTCCGGATGGCGACCCCATGCCATTGTTCGAATCTGGGGCCATTTTGATTTATCTGGCGGAAAAGTGTCAGCGTGAAGACCTGTTGCCCGCTTCCGGTGAAAATCGTTATAACGTGTTGCAATGGTTGATGTTTCAAATGGGCGGCGTAGGGCCGATGTTTGGTCAGACTCACCATTTCTTACAATTTGCCAAAGAAGATGTTCCCTATGCTAAGGAGCGCTACTCCACCGAACTTCAGCGCCTTTATGGGGTGATGAACACCCAATTGGCGGATAATGAATATTTGGCGGGTGATGTGTTTTCCATTGCTGATATTGCTACCTATCCATGGGTGTCGCGCTATGCGTGGCATCCCATTGATATGGCTGACTATCCCCATGTAAAGCGTTGGTATGATAGATTATCTAAACGCGAATCAGTAGAAGCGGGCATGAACGTGCCGACGCCTCCACCAGCCTAAGGGGGATAACGTGAGCAATCTCGAAAACGACAGCGTCAAACGTGTGCGCAAGGCCTTGGTCGATGCCGGGTTGGCGGACAAGGTGACCGAATTGTCGCAAACCGCACGCACAGCGGCCGATGCCGCCAAAGCCTTAGGCGTGGAACAAGGCGCCATTGTCAAAACCTTGGTGTTTACGGTGGGCAATCGCTATGTCTTGGCGTTGATATCCGGTGATAATCAATGCCAAGAAGACCAATTGGCGAAGGTTTTTAATCTTGAAGGGGATGTGATCCGCCCGGGTGCCGATTTGGTGCGGGCCGTGACGGGGTTTTCCATTGGTGGTGTGGCCCCTGTGGGGCTTCAGGCTGATTTGCCCACGGCGATCGACGCCAGTTTGAAAAAATATGACAAGGTCTACACCGCTGCGGGCCACACACACTGCGTTTTGGAAACCACTGTGGATGAGCTGAAAACCTTGACTGACGGCGTGGTTTCTTACGCTGTGGCGAAGGCCGCACTGAAGCCTGAAGCCAAGGGCGAGGCGACATCTGAATAAGGTATAAAAACCCGCTTGATCCCGACGCCAGAGACGTTTATGAAAGGGGCGTTCGGAGCCACCGAACAGCCCGTTTGGGCAACCTGCGGACAGGTGGGTGAGTGGCTGAAACCAGTGGATTGCTAATCCGCCGTGCTCCTACCGGGGTACCGAGGGTTCGAATCCCTCCCTGTCCGCCAGATTATCATTTGCGCATGTTCGTAAATGTTCGAGAAACCCCCGGATTTCCGGGGGTTTTTTTGTTTCCGCCTTCCGCATCTATTCGCTCGCATTCGCCAAAATCCGTGTTATGATTGTGGGTAGAATTGGGGGTAAATAATATGGCGGACCATTCTTTAAATAAACTGTCAGCCCGTGGGGTGGCCTCGGAAACGAAACCGGGACGCTATTCGGATGGCGGTGGCCTGTACCTCCAGGTGAGCAAGGCAGGGGCGAAGAGCTGGCTGTTTCGTTACATGCTGGACAAGAAAGCCCGACAGATGGGTCTGGGCTCTCTAAAAACGGTTACCTTGGCAGAGGCCCGTGATGAGGCTATGGATTGCCGTAAGCTTCTTAGAGAGGGTATAGACCCCATCGATGACCGTAAAACCAAGCGCCAGATGATGCGCTTGGAGAGCATCTCCACCATAACCTTTAAGGAATGCGCCAATCAGTACATCACCAGCCATAAGGCGGGGTGGCGTAACCCTAAGCATGCGGCTCAGTGGACGGCCACACTCGAAACCTATGCCTATCCAGTTTTTGGCGATCTTTCGGTGCAGCTGATCGATACCGATCTTGTGATGCAAGTGCTCGATCCTATTTGGCACACTAAGTCAGAAACGGCGAGCCGGGTGCGTGGCCGGATTGAAGCCATTCTGGATTGGGCAACGGCGCGGGAATACCGCAAGGGTGAAAACCCGGCGCGATGGAAAGGGCATATCTCCAATCTACTTCCGGCTCGCTCGAAGGTGCAGAAGACGAAGCACCATACGGCGTTGCCTTTTGATGAAATCGGGGCCTTCATGGAAACTCTGCGCAAGCGCGACAGCGTTTCGGCCAAGGGGCTAGAGTTTCTTATCCTGACCGCAGCCCGAACGGGGGAGGTTATTGGGGCAACCTGGGATGAGATCGATCTTGAAAGCAATATCTGGACAATCCCAGCCGACCGCATGAAAGCGGATAAGGAACATCGGGTTCCGTTGTCAGAGGAAGCTAAGACGATCTTGCTCGAAATGAAAAAGCACAAGGTGTCTGATTTCATCTTCCCCGGTTCCCAGCAAAAAAGGCCACTGTCCAACATGGCATTTCTGCAATTCATGAAAAAAGGAATGAAGCGGGGTGACTTAACCGTTCACGGCTTCCGCTCGACTTTCCGCGACTGGTGCGCGGAACGCACAAACTATCCTAACGAAGTGGCCGAAATGGCGTTGGCCCATACCGTGGGAGATAAGGTCGAAGCTGCTTATCGTCGTGGTGATCTATTTGAAAAGCGCCGTCGCCTTATGCGGGACTGGGCTCAGTATTGTGCTGTTAAAGAAGAGAAGAGGTCCGACAAGGTTACTTCAAT
>JAPHSY010000030.1 GCA_026196495.1 Magnetovibrio sp. | reverse complement strand
TAAACATGTTCGACATTGTTCACACCATTGACAATATCTTCCAGCGGCTTAGTCACCAACTCCACCACATCGGCAGCTTTAAGACCATTGGCATCGACCAAAATGTCCACCAAAGGGACCGAGATTTGCGGTTCTTCTTCACGTGGCAAAGCCATCAACGCGACAACGCCCAACGCCACAGATGCCAACAACAGCAATGGCGTCATAGGGGAGCGCAAAAACGCTTTGGTCAGGTGTCCTGAAAGTCCGAGGTTTTGCATCTAACGCCTCCCCCTACGGACGAACCAAAACGTCGCCAGCCTTTAGGCCTGACAACACTTCAACACCGCCGTCTTGCGGAAGTCCCGGCTGAACAACAACTTCACGGCCACCAGAGAGTTTCACATAATTGAGACCATATCGGGCATAGATATAGTCTTCGGGCACCACCAGAGCCGGACGGTTTCCCGTTCCGATCCACACACGTATGCGTTCACCGACAAAAAAATCGCCAAGATCTGGAACTTCAACATCAGCCGACACACGACCTTGTTTGATCTCAGGGTATACTTGGCGAATGGTGCCAGTGCGCAGATTCTTGCGGCTATCGGGTTGAAGCGCGCCTAAGCCGCGTTCTGCGACTTGTACCTCATCGCCTTGCTTGATGAACATAGCGTGGCGTTCAGGTAGTTGCATACGCAAGATGTAAGATTCCGCCGCCATACTGGCGATGGCCTCACCAGGTAATACAACAGAACCTTTGCGTACTTGTACCTTCAAAATGCGTCCCGACGCAGGTGCCAACACATCACCCTCGACGCGGGTTTGTTCTAGGACCTGGCGTTCGGCTTCGGCAGATGCCAAAGAACGCCCAACGACCTCATGATTGGTGCGGCTTTCATCCAAACGTGCTTTGGGAATAGCCCCTGTTTGGTAAAGCTTCTCATTGCGGATCAAGGCAGTTTGAGCCAATTGCTGCTGCGATTTGAATGACTGGATTTGTGCATCCACAGATTTCAATTGAAGGGCCAGCTTGTCATCAACCACGCGCGCAATTTTATCGCCGGCTTGAACGGGGGAGCCCTCGTCCACCAACAACTCCGTCACCGTGCCACCAATGCGGACACGGGCCGCAACTACGTCAACACTTTCCACCGTGGCAAACACAGCCTTTTGATCTTGAACAAAGGTCGTGGAAATATTGTACGTTTCATCTGCGGCCAAAACCGTCGACGATGATAGTCCAACAAATAAAATAAAGCTCTTCGTGATCGCTTTCATGGGGCACCTTTACAGAAACAATCAATCTCTTATGCATTGATATATCACGATTTTATATTTATCGCGAATTAACTCTTGATTATATATATTAGTCTTTGCTAAATTAGCAACACCTTAAAACATACACACGCCGCTGGCGTGATGACTATAGGAGTTCATCATGAGCATTGATCGTATCGTAATGGCATTTGCCGGCGTCGTCATCTGGGCTGGTTTAGTTGGCTTTTATTTTACCAAAGAAGAACTTTGGTTGGTTGTTCCGGCTTTTGTCGGCCTCAACCTATTCCAGGCTGCGTTTACCTCTTTCTGCCCATTGGCCACAATCTTGAAAAAGATGGGCGCCAAACCGGGCCAAGCATTTAATTAGGACCACGCATACTCAGACTATCTTTTACGTAACTCCCTCCTACGATACGTAAAACCCCAATGCCTAAAAAAAACGGCCCCAATATTCTGGGGCCGTTTTTATGTGTGATTTAGTGATTTGTTTCTTGATCACGTCGACTTAACATCTCTCGGCGCTCACTCTGGCGGCGGTTACCGTTCAAGCGACGCTGCATGAGGTTTAAATCGTTCAATAAATGCGTCTCTTGACTACGCCGATCTGCGCCGGAACGTCGGTCAGTACTCTGACGGCGTTCACTTTGTCGACGTTTTTGAGAGGACGAGTGCATCATACAGTATCTCCTGTACGTTAACTTTTCTGCGCGCAGAATATACGAATAAAGTCTGACATAAACCTGACACAATATAACAAGCAACCGGATTATTCATTCAAAAACCACAAAACAAGGTTTTTATTATTATATATTAATGAGTTATGCTTGACGCACGCCTATCAAGCACATGTAGCAGTTTCAGTCCTCAAATAGTCGTTCTTCCTCGATCCCATGTGGGTCTTCATGAACAAGAACTTCTGCACGTGGGTATGCTTTTTGAACCTTTCGCATCACATCTTCAGCAATGGAATGCGCATCAAGTAAAGTAATATCACCCGGCATCTCCAAATGCATTTGAATGAATACGTCAGGGCCCGATTGACGGGTTCGGAGATCATGCATGCCAGTGACACGGGGATGCTGAACAGCAAGCTCACGAATTTTGGTGCGGTCTTCATCGGGAAGTTCACGATCCATCAACACGTGATAGGCCTCAACCCCGATTTCATAGGCACCGTGTAAAATATAAAATGCAATGGCGATAGCGAACAGAGGGTCGGCAAAGCTCCATCCCAATTCTGTCGCCAAGAACAATGACACAATCACAGCAATATTGACCAACACATCCATGGTGTAATGTGCACTGTCAGCACTGATGGCCAACGATTGGGTGCGTTTGGCCACATACTTTTGAAACAGCACCAATGCAATGGTGGCAACAATTGAAAAGACCATCACCGCATAACCAATATTGGTATTGGTAATTTCCATCGGGTTGTAAAGACGTTCACCCGCCTGCAACAGCAAAAACACCGCCGAGCCGGAAATAAACGCGGATTGCGCAAGCCCTGCTAAACTTTCAGCTTTGCCATGACCAAACCGATGTTCCTTATCCGCAGGTTCCAACGCATGGCGTACCGCCAATAGGTTCACCGTAGAAGCCGCCACATCCAAAAGGCTATCGATTAAGGTCGACAACAGGCTGACACTGTCGGTCATCAGCCATGCCACAAACTTAATGATGATCAACATCGATGCCATGCCCACGGCGGCATAGGTCGCCATCTTCATCAAACGCCCAGCGGCTTCTCTGTCCATTTGGTCCACGGTTTTATCCGTCATTATTAATTCCCCTCACCCAACATTTAAGGGTAGAGACGTTCCTTATCCCAGCCTTCATCAGTTTTAATATAGATCACGCGTTCATGAAGACGAAACGGGCGGTCATGCCAAAATTCCATTCGATCAGCCTTGATGCGAAAACCTGACCAGAATTCAGGGCGTGGAATGTCACCAATTGCAAACTTCGCTGCATATTTAGCAACCCGAGCCTCCAACTCAAACATACCATCTAAGGGCTGAGATTGCTTCGAGGCCCAAGCGCCTATACGAGAATCCCTAGGACGCGATGCATAATATTCATCTGCTTCTGCATTCGTGACCGCTTCAACATTGCCCGAAATGCGAATTTGACGGCGTAAGCTTTTCCAATGAAACAACAAAGACGCCTTAGGATTAGCCAAAAGCTCTTGGGCCTTTTGAGAACCCAAATTTGTGTAAAAGACAAAACCACGTTCATCGTAACCTTTGAGCAGCACCATACGAACAGACGGCATCCCATCTGATGCCACGCTCGCCAACGCCATGGCATTGGGATCATTGATTTCTTTGGCTTCCGCTTCGCTGAGCCAGTCTTGAAACAACTCCAGCGGGTTAGCATCTGTGGGTATGGCGGTCATTTTCGCACCACTTTTTCTTTGTTTTCTGCGGATTTCAACTGTTTATTCACAAGAATCGACAGCTTTGTTAAGGCATTGTTTACCACGATTGAGCTGTAATCAAAATTGCCGTGTTCTATCGGCCTTGAATCCCCACATGTTATTCAAGGTCAAAGCACGCCATAGAACAAAGATTGAAAGACCACCCCAGCATGAATTGTATAGGGCAGGCTCCGAATACCCGCCTCAGGACCGCAACCAAGGTAATGCTCAGCACATTGCTGATTGCCAGCCTGACTGCATGTTCGTGGGATGATTCACGCACAGAAAAACTCGGTACCGCAGTGGGTGGCGTTTTGGGCGTAATTGTTGGTTCGAAAGTGGGCAGTGGGACTGGCCGCAGTCTCGCCATGGTCTTAGGCGGTACCTTAGGCGCCATGTGGGGCCATGACATTGCCAAGGAATTGTCCGAAGTCGATCAAATATTTATGGAGCGCACCACCGCAGACACTCTGGAATACGGAAAACCGGGTGAATCTCAAACCTGGTCCAATCCCGACAGTGGGAATTCGGGAACCGTCAGCGCAAATGAGCCCTACTCCAATGCAAACGGCCAGAATTGCCGTGAATTTGAAACCACCATCAACGTGGACGGAGAAAGCCAGACAGCTACCGCCACCGCATGCCGCACCAAGAACGGTGAATGGCAAGTTGTTGATGAGCCGGAGGCATCCACCTAATGCATGCGTCAATGCTCGACCCATATGACACTTTAGGCGTAAAAAGCACCGCCAGCGCAACCGACATCAAAAAGGCCTATCGCCTTTTGGCGCGCAAGCACCACCCAGACATCAAGCCCGGTGATAAACGTGCTGAAGAACGCTTCAAAGATATCTCAAGCGCGTATGACCTGCTCTCCAACCCGTCCAAACGCCGCCAATTCGACGATGGCGAAATTGACGCCATGGGAAACAAGCGCGCAGGCTTTGGTGGCGGCGCATCACATGGCTACGGTACTTACAAGCGAAACGCCAAAAACGGCAGCCGGAATCCATTCAACAGCTTCTTCAAAGATCGTGCGGGCACCAACAACGCGAAGCAAACGCAATCGATCAAAGCCAAGGGCGCAGACGTCAGCTACACGCTGAAAGTCTCGTTTATGGACGCAGCCAACGGCGCCGATAAAACTGTGCGCATGACGTCCGGCAAAACACTTAGAGTCCGCATCCCCGAAGGCACCGAGCACGGTCAAAACCTGCGCCTTAAAGGTCAAGGCATGCAAGGCCTAGGCGGCGGGAAAGCCGGTGATGCCATAGTGGAAATCCACATTGAAGACGACGCCCAGTTCACATCCGAAGGTTTGGATGTCTTTAGCGAAGAGGCTGTGACGCTGCCTGAAGCATTGCTGGGTGGGCGCATCGAAGTCAAAACCACCCACGGTCCGGTTTTGGTCACGGTGCCTGAAGGCTCCAACACTGGAACAAAATTACGCCTCAAAGCTAAGGGGCTGCACAAACCCGGCACGGCAACCCGCGGGGATCATTACGTGACACTGAAAATCGTACTGCCGGAAGACGAAAGTGTTGATCTCAAAAAATTCGTCAAGAAATGGTCGCAGAAAAACCCATACAAGGTGCGCAACGAAACGCTGAAACGGAATGCGGCGGAGTAAGGATTACGGCCCTTCAAACAACGTCCGCAAGGTCTGGCCATAGCCTTTCCCGGTCAAACCGCCAAGACTTTCTTTAAGTTGCCCACGCCAATGCGGGCCTCCTACGGGGAGGTCGTCGGGGTTTGGTGCCAACCCCATACCATTCGCCAGCCCTGCAATAGTCAGGGTTTCAGGATCGCGTTTGAGGAACCATTCACCATCGTCACTCATGCCGACAAATTCATTCATCCGCAGATATTCCAGTGCTTGGGCCAAAATATCTTCGCGTTTGGGGTTTGTGGTCGGATGAATCACTTCATCATCACCCCTGGATTTACGCCATAGGCGTTCAATCGCCACCATAGCCGCATCCAATTTACGCGCGGGTGGAAGTTCATCGAAATTTTCCGCAGCATGCGCCCGGCCCCATTCATTGAGGCTGGCGGCGATTTCGGCCCCAATCAGCACAACGGCCCAGCTCAAATACATCCAAATCAAGAAAATTGGGACCATTGCCATAGCACCATAAATGGTTTGATAAGCCGGAAAGGCCGTCATGTAGAGCGCAAAAATTTTGCGTAGAATGCCAAACAATATTCCTGCTGTGATGCCCCCCACCAAGGCATGCATCAGGCGTACAGGGCGATACGGGACGATGGCGTAAAACACGCTAAAGGCAAAAATCGCCAACACGGCAGGCAACAAACGGGTCATAAACCCACCAAGACCGGGAATCGTATCCGCCCCGGCCCATTCGGTGATGGCATAGAGATACGTCCCCAAGGACAAGCTGCCGCCCATCAACAGTGGCCCCAAGGTAATCACCGCCCAAAACATCAACATGCGCGGCAAAAACGGCCGCTTGGCTTTAACCTGAAATATGGTGTTCAGAGCAGATTCGATCGTGGCCAACAACATGATTGCCGTTACAGCCAAGGCAACAATGCCAATGGCCGTTAAGCCTTCTGTCTGGCCGACGAACTGGTCGAAATATTGCTGGGCGTCTTCCACAGAGTCAGGCATAAAGTTCTTAAACAAAAGACTTTTAAGCTGATCTTGGATATCATCAAAAACTGGAAAGGCCTTTAGAATGGCAAACGCAATGGCCCCCAACGGCACCAACGCCAGCAACGATGTGTAGCTGAGCGCCGCAGCAATGCGCATGCCCTGATCACGGCCAAATCGCCCCAACACCAAGCGGGCAAATGCCAGAAACTCGACTACAAAAGCAGACCTGCCTGAACCGCTCATCACTTCGGGAGATTTGGTATTTGTATCCATGTCTTCAACAACACTCTGTTAACTCGATTGGTGCATGATACACACAACTCACAATTTTGGCAGAAAACTGCACTTACGTCTCTTTTCACAGACGTTCTATATCGTGTAGGATGCGGCCATTAAGACCAAGTTGATAAGGATATTTAAAACCATGACCACTGCCACCGCGCTGATGGCTGGAAAAAAAGGCATCGTAATGGGTGTCGCCAACAATCGTTCCATTGCTTGGGGCATTGTCCAGCAACTCCACGCCCATGGAGCTGAAATCGCGTTTACATACCAAGGCGACGCCTTGAAAAAACGTGTGGAGCCTTTGGCCGCTCAAGTCGATTCCGATTTTTTGTTGGAATGTGACGTCAATGACATGTCCTCCATCGACAAGGTCTTCGAAGAAGTGAAGGACCGCTGGGGCAACATCGATTTTGTGGTTCACGCCATTGCGTACTCTGATAAGGAAGAGCTTAAAGGTAAATATATCGACACCACCCGCGAAAATTTCCAACAAACCATGGACATCTCGGTCTATTCGTTCACCGCTGTCTGCCAACGCGCGGCACCGTTGATGAACGAAGGCGGATCGATGATTACCTTGAGTTACTACGGCGCTGAAAAAGTCATTCCCCACTATAACGTTATGGGTGTGGCCAAAGCAGCATTGGAAGCCAGTGTGCGTTACTTGGCCGAAGACTTAGGCCGCGAAGGTGTGCGTGTGAACGCCATGTCCGCAGGCCCAATGAAAACCTTGGCCGCCAGCGGCATTGGTGATTTCCGCTATATCTTGAAGTGGAACGAACTAAACTCGCCGCTACGTCGCAACACCACCCTGGAAGACGTTGGCGGTGCAGGCTTGTATCTGCTGTCCAACTTGTCCAGCGGTGTCACAGGCGAGATCCATTATGTGGACAGCGGCTACAACACCGTCGGCATGAAAGCCGTCGACGCACCTGACATCTCTACTGTCTGATTGGAATAGACAATGGCTGGCAACACCTTTGGCGAACTGTTTCGCCTCACCACCTTTGGGGAATCCCACGGGCCTGCCATTGGCGGCATCATTGATGGCTGCCCACCGGGAATCAAGCTAACCGAAGCGGATATTCAGCCATTTTTGGATAAACGTCGTCCCGGACAATCCAAGTTTACGACCCAGCGCCAAGAACCCGATCAGGTCAAGATTTTGTCTGGTGTGTTTGAAGGCAAAACCACGGGCACCCCCATTGGCTTGATGATCGAAAACACCGATCAGCGTTCCAAAGATTATGGCGACATCAAAGACAAATTCCGCCCGGGCCATGCTGACTTCACGTACTTTTCCAAGTACGGTACCCGCGACTATCGCGGCGGTGGACGTTCCAGCGCACGAGAAACCGCAGTCCGTGTTGCTGGCGGCGCCGTGGCGCAAAAAGTTCTGCAATCCATCCTTGGCAAGTCGGCAAAAATTCGTGGGGCCTTGGTTCAAATTGGCCCCATTGATATTGATTACCGCCGCTGGGCCTGGGCACAAATCAACAAGAACCCCTTCTTCTGCCCCGATGCCAAAACCGTAAAATTGTGGGAAGATTATCTGGCTGACATCCGCAAAAACGGATCATCCGTAGGTGCCGTTGTTGAAATTCAAGCCACCGGCATCCCGGTAGGGCTGGGTGAGCCTGTTTTCGACCGAATTGATGCCGATATTGCCAAGGCCATGATGTCCATTCCTGCTGTAAAAGGCGTGGAAATCGGTGAAGGCTTCAGTGCTGCACACCTCACCGGTGAAGAAAACGCTGATGAAATCCGTCGCGGTAAAGACGGTAAACCAGAATTCCAAGCCAATCACGCAGGCGGCACACTTGGCGGCATCACGTCAGGCCAAGACATTATCGCGCGCTTTGCGGTAAAACCCACCAGCTCCATCTTGACACCACGCAAAACCGTGACAACTAAGATAAAGAATGCCGACATTGTTACCAAAGGCCGTCATGATCCTTGCGTGGGCATCCGCGCCGTGCCGGTCGGTGAAGCCATGATGGCTTTGACGTTGGCCGATCACTTGCTCAGGCACCGCGCCCAAAACGGTTAATCTTATGCGTACCCAAATTCGTGATTGGATTGAAAGTCCTCGCATTCAAAACTTCATCATCGTCGTGATTGTGTTGAACGCCATCACGTTGGGCATGGAGACGTCGCCAACACTCATGGACCGCATGGGCGGCCTTTTGGTCACCTTAGACAAGCTGGCGCTGTCGATCTTTGTGGTCGAAATTGTGTTGAAGCTCTACGGACGTGGCCTTGGTTTTTTCAAAAGCGGCTGGAATATTTTTGACTTCGTTATCGTCACCATCGCCCTGATGCCCGCCAGTGGGGCGTTGTCGGTGCTGCGCTCGCTCAGGATCTTGCGTGCGCTGCGTTTGATGTCCATGGTGCCGCAAATGCGTAAAGTTATTCAGGCGCTGATTTCGGCCATCCCGGGCATGCTGTCCATCGTTGGCCTGATCGCCTTGATCTTCTACGTCGCTGCCGTGCTCAGCACAAAGCTTTATGGCGCAACGTTCGCTGAATGGTTCGGCTCCATCGGTGCATCTATGTACACCCTGTTCCAAATCATGACCTTGGAAAGCTGGTCCATGGGCATTGTGCGTCCGGTGATGGAAGTTCATCCCGAAGCCTGGATATTTTTCGTGCCGTTCATTCTCATCACCAGCTTTGCGGTTATCAACTTGTTCATCGGTGTTATTGTTGACGCCATGCAAGGCCAACATCTAGCCGAGGCAGCGGAAATTGAAGAACACCTTGATCAAGATACCAACGCATTGAGACAAGAAATATCCGAACTCCGCACGGAAATATCAGAGCTCAAGAATTTCCTGCAACGCTGAATAAAGGATCCAAATTCCGTCATATCGGTCAGACTGGATTCCCCCTCTATTTCCCAAATAATTGTACACAAGCACCATGACAGAACCCCTTTACAGGGTTAATTTTGCATATATTTTTTTATCTTAAACATCCCAAAACAGGCACTTAAACACACTTAACCAATTGATATATATGAATATACCTACTTAATACACACTATTTATTTGTTTATTGTCATGTATTGACATTCTTTTGTGGAGTATATACTTTAACCCCAACAACGAATGGCAGATAAAACAATCAAATGCCGGACACTGAAAACTTTACTCCCCCGAATTCAAATTTGAATTCAGAACAAAATGGAACCCACATCATGTCCTCACAAGTGTTGCGAATTGAAGATGCGGCCGAACTGGTGGAACACTCCCCCAGCGACGTGCAAGCTCAATTGCAAGCTGGCACAGCCATATTGGTTGATGTCCGTGAAGTCAGCGAATACGAAAACGAACGCATCCCCGGCGCATTTTTAATGCCGCTGAGCTTTTTCGATGCCGATCGCTTCCCGTACTTGCCAGATACACGCGTGATCTTGATGTGTGCCGTTGGTAAACGTTCCGCGGCTGCCGCAAAGCAACTGATGAAAGCAGGCGTGCGCGAAACACACCACATGACAGGCGGTCTCACCGCTTGGAAAGAAACGGGTCTGGAAACGGAAGAAGATTAAGTTTGGTCGCGTAATCAGAACACTGAATTACAGGCCCGCCATTTGAGCTGCCCCAGACATCCAGCGCACCCCCCTCGCGCATGCCTTCGGATGTTAGGGGTGGCTCAAAGCTTTTCTAGGTTTTCTCACCACAAATCAAAAACTCAACATTCCCCTCTGGCCCTTTGATGGGGCTTTCGGTGATGCCTTGGACGGTCCAACCATCGAGGTTGCCGAGCCAAGCTTCGATACGCTCACAAACTTCTTTATGAAGTTCCGGGTCTCGCACCACA
Source organism: Magnetovibrio sp. (assembly GCA_026196495.1). Lineage (GTDB taxonomy): Bacteria > Pseudomonadota > Alphaproteobacteria > Rhodospirillales > Magnetovibrionaceae > Magnetovibrio. Next base: position 59,373 of record JAPHSY010000030.1, on the reverse strand, counting down.
CCGCCTTTGCCGACACGGCCTTTGCCGACTTCGAACTGAGGCTTGATCAATGCAATCACGCGACCTCCCGGCTCTACTAAACTGAGTACCGCAGGTAAGACCGTTTCCAAACCGATAAAGGATGCATCGCAGACCACCATGTTGACGGGGTCGGGAATGTCTTCGGCTGTGAGGTGACGGGCATTGGTTTTTTCCATCACCACCACGCGCTCGTCACTGCGTAGTTTCCACGCCAACTGGCCTTGGCCTACATCGACGGCAAAAACTTTCGCTGCACCATTGGTCAGCAACACATCGGTGAAGCCACCTGTGGATGAACCGACATCGATGCAGGTCTTACCCGTCACGTTGATATCAAAATGCTTTAGACCTTTTTCCAGCTTAAGCCCACCACGTGACACCCACGGGTGGTCTTGACCTTTGATTTCTATGGGGATATCGGGTTTGACCTGTTGGCCCGCTTTGTCCATGCGTTTGGTATCGGAATAAACATTGCCCGCCATGATCATGGCCTGGCCCCGTGATCGTGTCTCCACCAAGCCACGCTCGACCAGCAGTTGGTCGAGACGAAGTTTTCCCGGCTTGCTCATGGAACGTTAAGCCTGTTCGGATTGATCGGCTGTATCATCAGCGCCCAAAGCCACCATCGCGGTGGTGACAATATCATTGGATGTGAGGCCTGCTTGAGCCAATTGCGCATCTTGGCTGTCATGTTCGATGTATTCATCGGGCAGGTCCAAGGTTCGTACTTTTAGCGCACCATCCATTAAACCTTCAGTTGCCAAGAATTGCAGCACCGCAGCGCCAAAGCCACCCTGGCTGCCTTCTTCCACGGTGATCAGCACATCATGGCTGGTGGCCAATTGTCGCACCAAGTCTTCATCCAGGGGCTTCAAGAACCGCGCATCGGCAACGGTGATGTTAAGACCACGTTGTTTCATCATTTCAGCAGCTTCTTGGCAAGCGGCTAGACGCGTACCGATAGACAACAAGGCAACGGTTGACCCCTGTTGCACAATTCGGCCTTTACCGATTTCCAATACATCGCCTTCAGCAGGCAATTCAACGCCAACGCCTTCACCACGCGGATAACGGATCACGCTGGGGGCATTGTCAATGGCCGCTGCCGTTGCGGTCATATGCTTGAGTTCCGCCTCATCCGCAGGGGCCATGACAACCAAGCCCGGCACACAGTTGAGGTACGACAGATCAAATGCACCGTGGTGTGTGGCACCATCGGCACCAACCAAACCAGCCCGGTCCAAGACAAAACGCACAGGCAAGCCCTGTAATGCCACATCGTGGATCAGTTGATCATAAGCACGCTGCATGAAAGTCGAATAAATCGCCACAAACGGCTTGTAACCTTCCGTCGCTAAACCTGCGGCAAAGGTCACCGCGTGCTGTTCGGCAATACCGACATCGAAAAAGCGATCTGGATAGGCCTTGGCAAAAGTATCCAAGCCTGTTCCAGTAGGCATCGCTGCGGTAATAGCACAGACCTTATCATCCGCTTCACCGACGCGCAGAAGCTCTTCGGAAAAGACTTTGGTATAGCTCGGAGCATTGGATTTGGCTTTGACCTGTTTGCCGGTCACCACATCAAAACGGCTGACACCGTGGTATTTGTCGGCGGCTTGTTCCGCAGGTTCGTAGCCATAGCCCTTTTGGGTTTTGACATGCAACAACACCGGCCCTTTGCCTTCGTCGTCGCGGATATTTTTCAAAACCGGAAGCAGGTGATCCAAGTTGTGACCATCGATGGGGCCAACATAATAGATGCCCATTTCTTCAAACATCGTGCCGCCCGTCACCAAGGTCCGGGCATATTCTTCGGCACGACGCGCGGTGTCTTCCAACATCTTTGGCAGCTTTTTAGATAACTGCTTGGCGAAGTCACGCGCCGTTCGATAAGTCTTAGATGTGGTCAAGCGCGACAGATAGGCGCTCATACCACCAACTGGCGCGGCAATAGACATATCATTGTCATTCAAAATGATAATCATGCGCGAATGCTGTGAACCCGCGTGGTTCATGGCTTCAAACACCATACCCGCACTCATGGCACCATCGCCGATAACAGCAATCACGTTGTTGTTGCCACCTTCAAGGTCACGGGCAACCGCCATTCCCAAACCAGCCGAAATAGACGTAGAGCTATGCCCCGCACCAAACGGGTCATATTCACTTTCGGAACGATTGGTGAAGCCGGATATACCGCCACCTTGACGCAAGGTCGGCATCTTATCTCGGCGTCCCGTCAGAATTTTATGTGGATAGCATTGATGCCCCACATCAAAAAGGATGCGGTCATCGGGCGTGTTGAAAACATGATGAAGCGCCACCGTCAATTCCACCACACCAAGGCTAGAGCCCAAATGTCCACCCGTGATCGAGACATTGCGAACCGTATCCGCGCGCAGTTCATCAGCCAAAGTTTTAAGGTCTTCAGCGCTCAATTCTCGTGTGTCTGCTGGGGTCTTGACTTGATCCAGCAGCGGGGTCTCTTCCCGGTTGATGGTATTGTTTGTGGACATGGTCTTCCTTGCACCGTTACCGGGCGTTTTACTCAATTCTCATGCATTAAGATACGCGATTTACCACAAAATGCGCCATATCTCTCAGCGGGTCGGCTTTTTCACCGAAAACTTCCAATTGTTCAATGGCTTGATCACGCAGCAACTGGGCTTGATCACGGGCATGATCAACCCCCATCAACGACACAAACGTGGCTTTGCCTTGCTCCTCATCCTTACCAATGCGCTTGCCGACATCTTCTTCGTCACCCGTAACATCCAGCAAATCATCAACAATTTGAAACGCAAGGCCGAGATCATGGGCATAACCGTGAAGTTTGTGCAGTGAACTATCCTGGGCCTTGCCTAAAATCGCACCGCTGACGCAGGCAATGTTAATCAACGCGCCGGTTTTCATCCGTTGCAAGCGTGCGACTTCACTCATATCCAAATCGTGTTCATGGGCGATCAGGTCCAACATCTGCCCACCAACCATGCCGAAGGGGCCAGCAGCCTTGGACAATTCTTTCACCAATTCAATGCGTACGTTGGCATCTTGGTGGGTGCCGTCTTCAGACAAGACTTCAAACGCCCGCGTCAGCAAAGCATCACCAGCCAAGATGGCCGTAGCTTCATCATACTTGATGTGACAGGTGGGTTGACCACGGCGTAGATCATCATCATCCATAGCCGGCAGGTCATCATGGACCAGCGAATAGCAGTGCACCATTTCGATGGCAGCAGCAACACGCAAGGCGCATTTCGGGTCTACATTAAACAAAGCCGCCGTGTTCAGCGTCAAATATGGACGCACACGCTTACCCCCCATTAGGGCCGAATAGCGCACCGCATCCATCAAACGTCCTTCGGGACCTTCGTCAACAGGCAACAACGTCCCCATGGCGCGGGTTGTGAACTCCGCTTCTTGGTCTAAGCGCGTTTTGAAGGCTGTTTCGTTGTACTGATAAACCAACTCAATCAAACTCCGCCGCTTCTACGCCTACGGCACCATCGGAACCGGGAAGGATTTTTTCAATCCGTGCTTCCGCTTCTTTCAGCTTGGTTTCGCAGTGGCGTTTCAAAAGCGTACCACGCTCAAAAGCTTTGATAGAGCCTTCCAGCTCTCCACGACCGTCTTCTAGGTCGCGCACGATGTTTTCCAACTCAGCCAGAGCGTCTTCGAAGCTGAGTTTTAGGATGTCTTTTGGGATATCTGTCGTCTTTGACGTATCGGCCATTATAACTGCCTTCGGTTGGGGTCGTTCTTTTGCCGGACTCTAGGCCCCTAGCCCCTATCTCGCAAGTGTTTAAGCACCCATCAGGGCTCTCACATGGGCCGCTACAGAACGTCCCAATGCACCATGATCATATCCGCCCTCTAAGGTCGAAACCACCCGCCCTTGGGCCATTTCAGCCGCCATAGCCAACAATTCATCCGTAATCCAGGTGTAATCAGCCTCAACAAAGTCCAATTGTGCCAAAGGATCAGCCCTGTGAGCGTCAAATCCGGCAGAAATCATCACCAAGTCAGGGCTAAAATCTCTTAATGCGGGACGAATGAAGCCCCAGGCATCACGTAACTCTTCGCCTCCACTTCCCGGTGGCAACGGCATATTGACAATATTGCCATGTGCACCGCGTTCACGTTCCGACCCTGTGCCCGGATAACACGGCGATTGGTGGATTGAGGCAAAAAATAGGTTTTTATGGTCCCAAAAAGCCTGTTGGGTTCCATTTCCGTGGTGAACATCAAAATCCACCACCGCCACACGGTCTATTCCATCACTTTCCAAGGCATGAAACGCCCCAATGGCGACGTTGTTGAACAGGCAAAAGCCCATGGCTCGGTCATGTTCGGCATGGTGTCCCGGGGGGCGCAGGGCGCAAAACGCATTATTGGCTTCTCCCGCATGAACCGAATCCACCGCCGCACATATCCCACCGACGGCAAACAAAGCCGCTTCTCCTGATCCCGGAGACAGCACGGTGTCTGCATCCAACTGGGCAAAGCCACTTTCGGGCACAGCGGCAAAAACCGACTGCATATAATCATCACTGTGCACCCGTTTGATATCCCAAACCGAGCCACGCGGCGCTTCTCGACGCTCCAACGCATCAAATTCAGGACCTGACAGGGCTTTTGAAACGGCATGCACTCGGTCAATCCGTTCAGGGTGGCCAGGGCCAGTATCGTGATCCAGCGAACTCGGATGTGTGTAGAAAAGCGTACTCAAATCAAGACTCTCCCCATATCGTTGTGATAAGTGTAAGCTAAAATCTGATTCAAACCACATATACTCATTTTAGGCATTTTGATTGCGAATATTTCGGAGACACTACTATATGAACCTGCACGCTGTTTATCACATGCTGTTGATTGCCACATTGGGCTGGGCGCTTTCTGCAACAAGCCCTGTATCAGCGAATGATGATGAAGGAGCCCTGGTTGGGCTCGACACCGTGATAGAAGAAAGCACCATTCAAACGGTCCCCGTTATTGGTCGTTTGGTGCCAGCGCGCTCCGGTGTGGTTTCGGTACTCAGCCAAGGTGTTGTGGAACAACTTCACGTCCGTGTTGGGGATCGTGTTCAAGCTGGCGATGAAATGGCCATTTTGAACACCAACCGTTTGAGTTGGGCGCGCGAGCTAAAAGCCGCCCAAGTCGCCAGTGCACGCGCCAGCCTTACCAATGCCAAGACTCAGACCAGCCTGCGCAAACAAGAACTCAAACGTCTTGAGAATTTAAAAAAATCTGCGGCATTTAGTGCAGCTCGCTTTGAAGATGCACAAAAGGAATATGCCAAAGCTCAAAGTGATGCCGCCCGCGCCCAAGCAGAATTGGACCGCGCAACAGCTGATTTAAACTTATCTGCCATTGATTTAAACAACGCGAAAATTATCGCGCCTTATAGCGGCGTTGTTTCAACAATTCACACTGAAATCGGTACATACCTCAATGTAGGTGAATCTGTTGTGACGTTGGTTGATGACAGCCAAATGGAAATCGAAGCTGATGTCCCGGCGCATCGCACCCATGGCTTGTTACCCAATACACAGGTGAATTTTTCCACCAATGGCGATACCAATCTTATGGCAACAGTGCGCGCAGTGGTCCCGGATGAAAATCCGCTAACCCGCACACGCACCGTTCGCTTTGCACCTGATGCTTCCACACAATTAAACCAAGTCGCTGCAAATCAAACAGTACACTTACTTATTCCTGCCGGGCCTAAGCGCGTTGTGACCAGCGTCCACAAAGACGCTATCCTCAACCGTGGCGGCAAGCGTGTGGTGTTCATTGCCCAAGATGGCAAAGTCAACATCCGCCCGGTAACATTGGGGGATGCCGTTGGGACACGTTTTGTCGTCCTTAGTGGTCTGGAACCCGGCGACACTGTTGTTGTGCGCGGCAACGAACGTCTACGCCCAGGGCAGGCCATTCGACCCAACAATGGTGCCCATGCGGGAACTGCACAAGTGGGTAGCACACAATGAATATAATCAAGACATCCATTGATCGCCCCATCGCAGTGATTGCTGCGGTGATGATGGTGGTGATGTTTGGTCTGTTGGCGTTGGAGATGATCCCCATTCAGCTCACACCCGATATCAATAAACCTGTATTGAGTGTCAGCACCAATTGGCCCGGTGCCGCCCCTGCCGAGGTTGAGCGTGAAATTGTCAACCGCCAAGAAGAAGTTCTGCGGGGGTTAGAGGGACTGGACAACATGTTGGGGCGCGCCCAACAAGGACGCGGCCGGATCACATTGGAATTTAATGTCGGCCAAGATATGGACAAAGCCTTATTGCTGGTGTCCAACCGTTTGGACCGCATCACGGGATACCCTGCTGAGGTCGACAAACCCACACTGTCTACACGAGGCAGCGAAGATACTCCGATTGCTTGGTTTACTCTAAAGCGCCTGCCCGGTAATGATCGCGACATCCACACCTATGGTGACTATGTCGAAGATGTCATTCAAGATCGTTTGGAACGCGTTCCCGGTGTCGCAGGCATGAACATATACGGCGGCATGTCCAAAGAAATGCGGGTCACCATAGACCCGGTTCAACTGGCAAATTTCGGTCTCACCGTCCCACATGTGGTCGATGCATTACGTGCGGCCCATTCTTCTGCAACAGCGGGCAATGTTGACGAAGGCAAACGGCGTTACGTGGTCCGCACCGAAGGTGAGTTGACCACCGTAGAACAAGTCGAAGCCGTGGTAATCCGTTCAATCCAAGACCCGACCACAGGCAGCGTTTCACGCGTCACGATCAAAGACCTGGGTATTGTCACGTATGCCCACAAGGATCCCACAGCTTACATCCGTCGTAATGGTGAACAGGCTTTGGCATTGAACGTCGAACGTGAAACCGGTGCCAATGTCATTGAAATTATGGACGGCATCCGCAAAGCGGTTGATGAACTCAACGCAGGCCCCCTACCCTATGCCAAATTGGTTCTGGATCAAGTTTACGACGAAACCATCTACATCAATTCCGCAATTGATTTGGTGCAACAAAACATTTGGGTTGGTGGTACCTTAGCAGCCATTGTCTTGTTGTTATTTTTGCGTTCTGGACCCGCAACGATCATCATCTCCATCGCCATTCCAGTTTCCATCATCGGGGCCTTTGTCGCCATGGCCGCTATGGGCCGTTCCATCAACGTGATTTCATTGGCTGGTATTGCATTTGCCGTGGGAATGGTGGTGGATGCAGCCATCGTGGTTCTGGAAAACATATTCCGTCATCGCCAAGAAGGATTGAGTGCACGTGATGCCGCTTACAAAGGTGCATCACAAGTTTGGGGGGCTGTGCTGGTATCGGCACTCACCACGGTTATGGTATTTGCCCCAATCTTGATCATGCAGTTGGAAGCGGGACAATTGTTCCGCGACATTGCCGTCGCCATTTCCGTGGCTGTGGTGTTGTCGTTGATTGTCGCCGTGACGGTTATTCCTGCATTGAGTAACCGCCTGCTTACAGAAATTCCAGTACACAAAAAAGTTGGCATCTTGCACGAAATTGATGTGCTTGCCATGCGTCTAACAAACTTCATCGTCAACTTCACCCGCGTGATTGCCCATGATCGCGCCAAGGCCCTGATCGTGGTCTTAAGCTTGTTGGTTTTGGGCGGTACGGCAACCTGGGCCATGGCCCCGGAAAAAGAATACCTGCCAACAGGTAATCGCAACTTGGTGTTTGGCTTCATTATGCCACCGCCGGGCTACAACTTGGACACCACAACCAAAACGGCCGAAGAAATTGAGAATGCGGTCCGTCACTTGTGGGCGTCGGAAACAGGCCCAGAATCAGAACCTGGCGGACCACCCAAAATCGAAGATTTCTTTTTTGTTGCCAGGCCCACATCCACCATCGTCGGCGCACGTGCAGTTGAAGAGAACCGAGTAGCGGAACTGATCCCGATCTTGGATGAACCTGTCTTTAAAGAACCTGGGACCTTTGGCTTCATTCGCCAGCCATCCTTGTTTGGACGCGGCATTGGTGGCGGGCGCAATATTGAACTCAACATTTCCGGCCCTGATCTCCAAGAAGTCTTGGACATTGCGCTTAAGGCAACTGGATTGATTGACAAAGTTTTGCCCAAGGATGATGGCCATCACATACGCCCCAAACCTGGGTTGGAATTAGGCGCACCTGAAGTGCGCATCATACCCGACCCACTTCGCCTTGCCGATAATGGCATAACGGCACGCGATTTCAGCCAAACCGTGGATGTTTTTAATGATGGGTTACGGGTTGCCGAAATTACAGTTGGCGGCCAACGGATTGACCTAACTTTAGCTGGCCCTCAAAGCAAAATTACAGAGACCCAAGGCATTGGCAGTCTCCCTATCGTCACCGCCAACTCAACCATTGTTCCGGTAAGTTCATTGGCCGATGTTATCGTTACATCAGGCCCAACAGAAATCCGCCATATCGAACGTGAACGCACGGTAACCTTACAAATCAGCCCTTCCAAACACATCGCATTGGAAAAGGCGATTTCCTTGGTTCGTGAACATGTAGCCGACAAACTGCGGGCGGATGGATTGCCCGATGGCGTACGTATCCGGCTAGCCGGCACCGCCGACAAGCTTTCAGAAACGTGGGATGCGATGACCTTTGATTTATTACTGGCCATCGTCATCGTTTATCTGGTCATGGCTGTCTTGTTTGAAAGCTTTCTTTATCCCTTCATCATCATCTTGTCAGTACCGCTGGCAACTGCCGGGGGGATGATGGGGCTATGGACAGTCAATCAGTTCACCATACAGTCTTTGGACATGCTGACCATGTTGGGCTTTATCATTTTGGTGGGCATCGTGGTCAACAATGCCATCTTGATTGTGCACCAAACCCTCTACCATCGCCGCCATGACGACATGAGTTTGGAAGACGCAATCGTTGCCGCCACCCAAAACCGCATTCGCCCAATTTTCATGTCTACGCTCACATCTGTGTTCGGCATGCTACCTTTGGTCGTATTCCCGGGGGCGGGCTCAGAACTCTACCGTGGATTGGGTTCCGTTGTGGTCGGCGGACTCAGCTTATCAGCGATTCTAACCCTATTTATTATCCCCCCCCTGCTCACACTGTTTGGTGGGTTTTTGGATCAACCTGAGGTGAAAGCACCTAAGCTCAAACAATTGCATGATAAATCCGCCACTTAAGAGTGGTTCTACCTTAGAACCTCATCAAAAATAAGATTTTTTCTGGTAGCAACTGCCTATCATCGTTAATATATGAGTTTATTAGGATACAAACATAAACCCGCGATTTCATTAACTGGGATTGAGCTCACCAAATCATCAAGACAGCGGGATTTATGGATACTTGCCTTACCGGGCAAGTAATACGAGGTGAGCCAACCTGCGCCGTTTAACCTGTCGGCGCGACCGTGTCAGAGCGGTTCGAACCTGGGGGAACAGATGACTGTGGTTACTGAAGAACGTCTACAGACGATTCAAGACAACGCCTTGCGTGCCAGCACGCTTTTAAAGGCTATGAGCAACCAGCACCGCCTGATGATTTTGTGTCAGCTGGTTCCTGGTGAGAAATGTGTCAGCGACTTGGAAGACATCATTGGCCTAAGCCAATCTGCTTTGTCGCAACATTTAGCCCGCTTGCGGCGCGACGCGTTAGTCCAAACCCGTCGCGAAGCTCAAACCATTTATTATTCGCTCAATGGTGACGAAGCCAGTGCAGTCATTGAAACCCTGTACAGCTTGTATTGCGGTGGTGATGCCACACTGATGTCCAGTGAAGGCGAAGCCCAGGTTGTTTAATCAACTGGCTACACAGATATGACAAACGGGCTGCCTTTTGGGCGGCCCGTTATTTTGTTGGTTTATCTTGGGGGCTACCTTAGCCGCCCTCGTTTAGATGATTATGTTTTGGATTCAACCAAGCTGGTCAATTCAGCAACAACATGCTCCATGACACCCGACCAATCACCCGCATCTGATTGACGGAACAGACGCACACTGGAATACCAGGGACTATCTTCACGCTTCAACATCCAGCGCCAATCAGGAACCTTTGGCAACAACACCCAGGTCGGAACCCCCATAGCGCCTGCCAAGTGAACCACTGAAGTATCAACACTGATCACCAAGTCCATCTGTGACAATGCACCTGCGGTCTCAGCGTAGTTTGAAAAACGTTCTGATAATTCAACGACAGTTTCACCAATGGATTTGACATCCACAGCACGCTCACCAACCTGAAAACTGAACAACGAAACACCATCAACGCTGGTAAGTGGTTTGAGCAGGTCCGCACGAATGGAACGATTGTGATCGTTCTTATGATCTGGATTTCCAGACCAAACCAAACCAACACGTATCCCTTCCTGTGCACCGAGATGACCGCGCCAAGCTTCTTCTATATCTGTTTGAGGATGGAGATACACGCCACAGTTTGAAAAGCCATTTATATCCAGATTCATGAGAGCGGGCAGCTCCATGATTGATGCATGGCAATCAAATGTTGGCAACGGTGCCCCAGAAACAATCTGTTCAACGCCAGTTAATTCACCCGCCACGAGTGCGGAAAATGGTTCCGGAACCTCTAAAATAACATGTCCCCCCAATGCAACAACATCAGGAACAAAACGCAAAAACTGTATGTAATCACCACCACCCTGTTCGGGATAAATATAAATGGTGCGGCCCTCAAATGCTTGACCATCCCACATAGGTTGGGAGTAAGTACGGCTCAGCAATGATTTCTCCGTACCACCACGTCGCCACTGATAATGTTTCCAGCCCAGGACATAATTGCCCTGTAGCAACTGCAAAATGCCCATATTGACATGTGCATCCGTGTGATCGGGGGCTAAACTAATCGCTTTGTTCAGGGCCTCACCAGCACGACCATATTCACCTGTAGCCATTAAACTATCGGCTAGACTGCTATAGGCGTTTGCCATGTTTGGGTTTATGGCAATGGCTTGGTGAAACAATTTTATCGCATCATCATAGCGATGCATTTCGCGCATGACACAACCCATATTGCTCAAGGCATCCGCATTGTTTGGATCACTAGCAATCGCTTGGGCAAAACTTGAACATGCATCTTCCCAGCGCTCTTCTAATACGTAGATTGAGCCCAAATTATTGTGTGCATCCGATACCGTCGGATCGGCATCAATAATGGTTTGGCAACATGCAATCGCTTCGTCATACCGGCCCAGATCACGCAACAGGCATGCACGATTTAACAAAGCCTTCGGATGCAAAGCGTTCAGTTGAAGAACCTTAACATAGGCTCCATCGGCAAGTTCAAGCTGACCTTGCATTTGATAAGCATGGCCAAGGTTGAACTGTGCATCTATGTGTTGGGGACTATAAGACAGCGCTTGGAGAAACGCATCAATGGCTTCATCGTTGCGTTTCAAGGCCAACAAGGCAGATCCATAATTGTTGAGGGCATCCGGAATATCCGGCTTCACAGCCAGGGCCTTGGCAATCAAACCAACAGCTTTTTCAGAATCGCCTTGTTGATGCGCAATCAATCCCAATAAATGATTGGCATCAACTTGATGCTCATCTATTTCCAAGACTTCCATATATAAAGCTTTTGCCCTGGCAAGATCACCTTGTTGATGCAATTGCAGGCCATTTTGCAGCTTCGCCACCATTTGGTCGTAAACAGTCGGTGATATTGTGGGGGGCGTTACGCCTCCCCCTTTCTTCGCTGCTTTCTTAGCCAATTTCTTTTGCTGCCGACGTTCAGCCCGATTCATGAAATCACCCAATCAATCAAATCAGTGCACACCGCCAGACAAACGTTGAGATGCTTTGCGCTTTGCCTGAGCTTGCTGTTTTTCATGGGACACGATCCAACGCAGTTCTTCTTTCAACACATCAATGTGGCGACTGTCTGGTGCGTTGGCAACAGCCTGAATGATGCCTTGACGTGTCGGCATGGGGAAACTTTCAAAATGCTCCAACATCAAAAACTTAATCCCCGGGCGCACCGTTTCAGACAACAGCAAGGTGGTCACCAGCTTTTGGCGCACATCGCTTTGTAGATTACCTGCTTCGGTCAGCTGGATAAATTGGGAAACAAATTCACTCGGCGCCATATCACCATCCAAAAGTGACCGCAAAATCATTTTCAAGGCGTGCGCATATTGACGCCGCGTTTGAACAATAAATTGTGATGTGCGGGTACGTACAAAGGCAATAGACCTAGGTGAAAAATGGTTGTCCTTGATCAGCTCAATCGAACGTTTCACCAGAGGATGACGTGTTTTTTCACCAACCAGTTCACACACACCAGCAACAAGATCTTGATGTTCAGCCTTCGGCGACAAGCGTGTCGCCGCTGCCAACGCCATGGGAGATTCTGGATCACGCGTTGCCATCAATGCCAACGGCAAAGGGTCTTCAAAGTTACTTAAATCCAAATCGGGATTGATCAAGTGTTCCGGCAACAAAATACGTGCAGGCTCATCAGGCACACAAATAGGTTCTCCTGTGCGGTAGCTTTCCTTGACCTGTTGGGCGGTATCAATACCACCCTTGCTGATTCCCACTTGAGAACTCATCGTCGATGCCTTTATTTCAATCGTGTCACGCGCTTTTCGCTTTTGCGCGTTTCAGTGTTTCTAACAGTTCCGCGCTATCTCTAGGCTGGAATCTCTTTTGTTGTAGCTTCGTCGCCGCACCCGATGTCCACCATGTGCGAAACCGTTGCGCCCCTTCACGAACGTCTGCGGGATGTAAATCCCGGTTCAGTACATCTTGATACAACAACGCAGCCCGCGCTGACATCAGCACACCTTTGTCCATATCCAAGGCATCAACGTTTGCCTCTGCCTCATCCAGCAAGTGAGCCAGAACCAAAGCCAAAAAGGCGATCTTCTCGCCAGGTATTTGGACTTTGGCCTTGCGCCATTTACTCACCGTCGGAGGCGTTACCGAGGCCAACTCAGCCACATCACGCCCCGTCAAACCCAAATCATCAAACGCCGCGAAAACAGGAAAGTGTCCCGAAATTCCACCATCGTGGGACTTGGGGCCATCTTCATCCGCTTCGCATTCTGCTTGGGATGCCATCGTTGCTGCCGAATCGACTGCAGCTGTCATGGCTATTCTCCCTTTATAGCACCTGTGGGTTAGCAAACCCTTGATCGTTACGCTGACTTTTTACTGAAAAAGGACGAATCGATTCGCTCAAAAAGCAACCAACTCAGGCCTCTTGCACACAACAAAAAATCTACTTATGGGACCTTCTGACACCAGCAGGCACAACATCTTGTGCCGTATGTTCTTTTTCTAAGAACACCACATTAACTTGGTTTTGACTTGCGCTCTATTATACGCACCCCAAGATGAAGTGGTCACTGCATTGACACTACACTCCATCTATTATAGTTAATAACTAGTTTATGAAGCGTTGATTCGCGGGGTTAACCCTCAGATTTTTGAGGGTTCGGGGAGCAATCAACGCTCAGGAACAAGACGCAAGTGGCTGAAATAAAAGCCGGGGGTAAGCGCTGTGAAAACTTCATTTGAACGTCCTGTTCTCGGCAGTGAAGCCGATGTGAACATGAAATCGCATGAAAAGCGTTACATGATTACTTTGGTCCGTCCCGGTGATTCGGATGAGGTCAGTCGTGAAATGATCACCGCACCCGGTGCATCTGCGGCTGCCATGCGTGCACGTCAATTCTTCCCAGGAGCCGATATTTTGAACGTCAGCGCGGTTCCCGAACCACTTCCCGTTCGTGCTGCAAAAGATACCCGCCCGGCCCCCAGTGCCCGGTTTATCCGCGGCATGTTCCGCCCGGCGCTGTTTTCCGACGAAAAGACACTTCACAAAATCCTCGATTAGATGCGCATTGGCATTGACCTCGGCGGCACCAAGATCGAAGGCGTCTTGCTTGACCCAAACGGTCATGAGGTCCTGCGCCAGCGCGTCAACACACCCCAAGGCGACTACACTGAAACGGTCCAAGCCGTCGCCAATCTTGTCAAAACGTTAGAACACGATTGCACGCAAACACCCACAGTCGGCATTGGTATTCCGGGGACAATTTCTTCAGAATCGGGTCTAGTGAAAAATGCCAACTCGGTATGCCTCATTGGTCAGGCACTGGACCAAGACCTTTCCAAAGCCATTGGTCGCGAGGTGCGTTTGCAAAATGATGCCAACTGCTTTGCCGTATCAGAAGCCCATGACGGCGCCGGTGCCGGTGAAGACGTGGTCTTCGGCGTCATCATCGGCACGGGTGTCGGTGCAGGCATCTGCGTGCACGGTCAACCACTGACAGGACCCAACGCCATTGCTGGGGAATGGGGCCACAATGCCCTGCCCTGGCCCACAGACAACGAACGACCTGGTCCTGAGTGCTATTGCGGGCTCACAGGGTGCATTGAAACCTTTTTATCCGGTCCAGGCTTAACCAGAGACCACCAAATATATTCTGGCTTAACACTGGATGGGCAAGCCATTGTCAGTGGTGCTGAATCTGGTGAGAAAGCCTGTGAAGAGACACTCAAGCGGTATGAGCACCGCCTAGCTCGTGCCCTGTCCAGCATCATCAACGTGCTCGACCCAAATGTCATCATCTTAGGGGGTGGCCTGTCCAACATAGATCGGCTGTATGACAACGTACCAAAGCTTTGGGACCAATGGGTGTTTTCCAATACGGTTCGCACCAAGCTGGTTAAGAACCACTTTGGTGACAGCTCAGGCGTGCGTGGCGCAGCATGGCTTTGGCCCATCGATTAACCCTGCACTAACCTCTCGGAATCAGATTCCCACTTCCCGGCACAATATGCCGAACTGGGCAATTTTTACCTACCCATTAAATTCTTAACTAATTGATTTTGCTTTATTTTCATTCTGGCACAAGCGTTGCCTTTGTTATCAAGCAACACTTGTCAGAATGATGAGTTTCAAATCTCCGCCACCAAACAGGTCAGAATGACCGCAGGAGCAGTCGGCAGGAAGGAATGGAACGATGGGTAATCTTTTAAGTTTCCCGATGAACGCCTGGGACATCGCCCGGGATAAAGAAATTGGTGCCAACGAAGGTTTGTTGAGCGCTCTGACGTTCTTGCGTGATTGCTTAGAAGGTGGCGGACGTAACCTTAGCGAAGACACCATCCAGCGTTGCGTTGATGCGACAGAAACCGCCATGAACGCCGCCATGGGTACGGAACGCAAATTGCTGCGCCAATCCTTGCGCTTGGACGAAATGGAACGTCTTGCACGCACGGACGAGCTGACCGGGGCATACAACCGTCGCGGCTTTGACCAAGAATTCAAGCGTGTTCTGGCCGCAGCCAATCGCTATCGCGAGAAGGGCGTTTTGATTTATGTCGACTTGGACGGGTTCAAACCCATCAATGACACATACGGCCATGCCGCAGGTGATCATGTGCTTTGTGAAGTCGTCCGCGTTCTTGACGAAAACACCCGCGAACACGATTTGGTCGCGCGCCTCGGCGGTGATGAGTTTGCCGTGTTGCTCACCCGCACCAGTTGGGCGGATGGGTTGGAGCGCGCGGAAATTATCAAGCATCTACTCAACACCACCCGGGTCACATGGCACGACAAGAACATCACCATGCGGGCCAGTCTCGGCTTCCAACGCTTTGGACCTGACGACTGTGATCAGAAACTTCTGAAAAAAGCCGATGACGCCATGTACCAAGCCAAGCGCCTACGCGCAGGTGACAATCGCGCTGACATTTAAAGTTTCGCCAAACTGATACTCATTCATTTTAGGAATTGCAGGCCTCTCATGTTTATTCGATCCCTCAAGCACCAACTACCGACCCGCACCACTTCGGTGGTCGGGCGGGATTTTTGGTCCGCTGCAGATGGAGGGTTGGTCTAATGGGATACACCAACCCCAGCACTTTAAAAGTTCCCACAGCCCGTGCCATCTCCTCCCCCCCCAGCCAGCACGGGCACCACACCACTGCCCCTGTCTCACGTGCCAGTAAAATTGTCAGCCCCCCCAAGCAGACAAAAGCACTTAAGAGCAGGGGCAGCCCCGCCTTAGCAAATTTGGCCCCCGCCATTTGGGAAGATCATTGGATAGACGAGCTTGACCACCACGGCCCCATTACTGGTCGCAATGTGGTGGTGTTTGAACCACCCGAACCACCGGAAGAACAACACGGTGGTGGCATCCAACAGTCTGAAGCCCCACTAAAGGGTATCATCATGGCAAATGCCCGTAAGATGAGCCCTCGTGAAATGCACGAGCTAAGCCTCGATCTTTATGCCAGTGGTGTATTGACCTGGGACGAATATGAAGACCTGGCATTTCAAGCCGAACTACATCCCGATTTTTCACGCACCATCGGTGCTTTAACAGGTGAAAAAGCATTTCCCGACCGGCCGCGCGACTTCGTGCGCGAGTGGGAGCAAAAGCTAGAATTCGAACGCCGCTTTGCCCCAGCCAAAAGCAACGCCAAAGAACGCGCATTGCGGATTCTATCCGTACTGCGCCGTATTGAACCCCCAAAGATCGCATTTACTTGAGAAAGGGCCCCTGACCATGATTAGCACGTCCATGCAAACCCCATCAGGCGCCCTGCCCGCCGTCCCGACACCATGCTCCGCTCAGCAAACACCGTCGGGACGGGCCTGGGCACCCCAGCACTTACCAAATATCAATGAGGTAGAACGCCTCAGTCTCAAAGCGCGTACGCGTTTTACTTGGCGCATCACTGACAGAGGTGCAGCACCACTTACGCAAGAGTGTCGCATGGCCGACACAGTCTCAAATCCATTTGAATGGTGTGTACGCAAACAGCATGAACTAGAAGATGATTGGCGCTGGCCCATTCAGTCCAATTTGATGTTGCGCTCAAACAATCGCTGAGCATTTTTGTAAGCAATACGTTCTGCAACTTCACGCGGTAGATAGCTGAGCCATTTGCGATTTATCGCCATAAGCGTTTCGTAACGCGCCCACTGGTCGTTGACCCAAGTGTCCGATCCGACCATGAAACGGTCAGAAAATTTGATCAGTAATGCTTCCCATTCTGGATCAATTCCATCAACGGCCAGAATGTCTGATTCTCGAAATGAGGTATCGGCATAAAGGGTGGCGTGCTTCTCCATTAACGGTTCAATAACCTCTGGCGGTTCCGACATACCCGCATGGGCCCAAATGACTTTGAGGTTTGGTTCCAACGCCAACAGCAATTTCACCGGTTCTTGTCCTGAATGAACATGGACAAAGATGTCACGTTTGATTGCCATGCTGACAATCCCGTTGATGAGGTCTTTGTCTGCTGGGTCGATACGATGAAGGTGAAACTCACCAATGCCCGTGTGCGGATAAGCATCTAAACGCTGAGTGATGTAATCGAGCATCCCTGGAAACTTAGTCCAGTTACCAGAGCCAGCTTGGTTTTTATAAGGCCGCATTTCAGGAACGATGCGATCCGGTGCATGCTCCCAAAGCATGATGGTGCCATCATCTGGTGTCGATGATACCAGCGCCATGGCAACACCGGATTTATCCATTAGCTCGATCACGGTGCCAACGGGATATTCATCCCAGGCAGGTTCCTTGTAATGCATGTGGGCATCGAACAGAGGGAGCGTTTTGACTCCATCACCGATGGCGCCGTCCGCAAAGGCTGGAAAAACCACAAACCAGCCCAAGACCGCAAGAGAACGCTTTATGATTTGCATTACACGCACCCTTTCATTCCTACCTTCTCAATTGTTGGGAACAAGATAAATTGTAGTGTGGTCTTCAAGAAAGTGCTTATCAAAGGATGTTAAAATTTCTTTAGCTTTGGAGTTTTTCTTAGAAATTAACAATGGAAATGTGGGGCTAAGAAGTGATGGGCTTGTATGTATGCGAATATTATATTGTAAGCCAAGTTCATTCACGTACATATCAAGAACAGGATGCGCATGAACAATACCATCTACACGGTTGACAGACAGCATACGAAGACATTCCTTGATAGTTGGAGCAATGCGCACGACTACAGGCTTATCTTTGTAATAATTTTCAGCCCAACCGTTACCCAGTACATCGCAAAAAATTTTACCCGCAACTGGCTTCAAATTGTCAACATCATCTAGCTCATTTAAACGCTTAGAGTTTTTGTTTGTTGCGAGCACAAACGGAAGAAGGACAATATTATTCTCTGATCGGAGCGTGTATTGTAAACGTTCTGCGGTTGGTGTCGTGATCATCCCATCAGCTTTACCATTTTTAACCATAATTTGAGCTCGTGCCCAAGGCACGGCTATATGCTCAATGGTTACTCCCGGATGATCTGATAGAATTCGGTCAATTGCTTGTGGCAACAAACCTTTTACTTTTCCGTTTTCTGAGTATGAAATCGGCTTCCAGGTATCAGCATAAACAAGTCTGATTTGAAAATTGTTGTCGTCGGCATTTGCACTAGTGGCAAGCAATGCAAAGTATACAAAAACGAGTCTCCACCGTTTCATACTGACTAGCCCTCTCCATGAGTGTTCCAAACGCACTCAAACTAAACTTTAAGTAGAATGCTTTACAGATAATATAGGGGGGAAGTGCTCAGTCTGGTAGGGGCAGAGCTTCTAAACTTTGCTTAGACGATAAGTCACAAAAAAAGCCGCCCCCAAAAAAACAGGGCAGCTTTCTTCATAATTGGATGAATAATTAATCTGCAGCTTTTGCCTGGTCCCCACCCTCTTCACTTTTCTTTTCCACTTTTGGTAGCGGCGCCAACTTGAGATGCAGTTCGCGAAGCTGTTCCGGGTTCGCCAGAACCGGGGCCTGCATCAACAAGTCTTGTACCTGCTGGTTCATCGGGAAAGCGATGATTTCGTGGATGTTGGGCTCCTCCGCCAACAACATCACCATGCGATCAATCCCCGATGCGGAACCACCGTGCGGCAGTTCGTCGAATTAGATTGCGCTTTGCATGCCACCAAAGCCCCTCTTTATTTTATGCCGTCAATAGATCGGAATATTGGCATACCCCTGGGCTTGATAACCCGTCAGGGAGACAAAAGTGTTGCCAACTGGCTTGATGCCATCGAGCAAGGTGCTGTTGTCTACACCGAACAGAGTGGTTGCCACATTGCAGGCTTCCATGCGGACACCCGGTTGTTGGCCCAGGTTGGCCAATTGACTGGCGATGGTGTCCAAATCAGGATCATGTTCTAGACCCATCAGGTCTCGGTTCTTCGAAATCATCTTCACAGCCAAACCCCGGAAAGCCAAAATTACATCTGGCGTGACACCTTGGTTTTTCAGATCCTCAACCGTCTGGCGGATAACTTTCAGGTAAAGTGTCATTTTCTGTGGGTCGGTTATGTTTATATCAAAGATCACCTTGCCAGTTTTCACCCCTTTTAAGGCATCTGCATCGTTGGGAGTGGCAGCCGTGTCGGCAGCCATGACTGGTGCTGACAGTGCCAGTGTGACCAGAAACAAAAGGGATATGAATATCTTCATTGTGTTACTCCTTAGATACAGAACGAACGTTCGTTCTGTAATATTGGTTTAAAAAAAAGAAGGGCTATGCTTTGAGTCCTCTCCAGGCACAATCCATGGTTTCCTCCAACAGCTCCATCAAGGGACGGTCCAGAGCGCCATCGAGATGAAGGTTCATCAACCGAAGCGCACCACCAAACATGGTCGAAGCAGCTACCCAATCATCCAAAGACCTGATTTCTTTTTTACGCATACCCTGCTCAACTATGTCTTTCATAGATTGGAAGGGTCTGGAGGAACATATTGGGGCGGCATCCGGCAGATACTCCCGGTGCTGTGCCATCAAGATGAACTGCATCTTTTGTGGTTCGTCCAAGGTTAACTGGAACAAGGCTTCTGCCACAGCGTGGCTCTGTGCCCGACAGCTGTCATGGGGGTCCATGGCTTCCATTATGACTTGGTTCATCTCATCCAGCAGGGTTTCAAAGAGGGCTTTCGCCAAGGCTTCTTTGTTTTCAAAATGGTGATAAATCGCTCCGATACTTACACCACAAGATTTGCGGATATCTTGGAGCGAAGTATTGAAATAGCCTTGCTGAGAAAAAAGCTTAAGCGTTGTTTGCAACACTTTCGCTTTTAGATCCTCTCCGCGGATGGACTTTTGTTCTGACTTTACCATGGGCGGTACAATACCGAATGCACGTTCGGTATGCAAATGAATGCGTGTATCACCACCAAACTATAACTTAAGGCGCACAGATTCGCTCAGGCATGCAGGTTGATGGCTTAGAACCTTTGCATAGATGATAGGTCATGAAAAAAGCCGCCCAGAATTACTGAGCGGCTTTTTGATTAAGTTGGATCGATGCTTAGCCTGCGGCTTTAGCCTCATCTTCACCCTCTTCGCTTTTCTTTTCCGCTTTGGGCAGCGGAGCAAGTTTGAGGTGGAGCTCACGCAACTGTTCCGGGTTGGCCGGGGCTGGTGCTTGCATCAACAAATCTTGGGCTTGCTGGTTCATCGGGAAGGCAATGACCTCACGAATGTTGGGTTCATCCGCCAACAGCATCACCATGCGGTCAATCCCCGGTGCGGAACCACCGTGGGGCGGTGCGCCAAATTTAAAGGCGCTCAACATGCCGCCAAACTCAGCTTCAACCACTTCGTTGGAGTAACCCGCAATTTCAAATGCTTTGTACATGATGTCCGGCAAGTGGTTCCGGATTGCGCCAGAACTCAACTCAACACCGTTACAAACGATGTCGTATTGGTATGCCAAAACGTCCAGCGGGTTGTCGCCCTGCAATGCTTCCATACCACCTTGAGGCATGGAGAACGGGTTGTGGGAAAACTCGATTTTGCCGGTGTCTTCGTCAAGCTCGTACATCGGGTAATCGACGATCCAGCAGAACTTGAACTTACCGTCTTCGCGGATATCCAAGACGTCGCAAACTTTATCCCGGGCAAAGCCCGCATACTTGGCCGCCAAGTTTTCGGTTTGGCAAACGAAGAACACAGCATCGCCATCGTTGGCGCCGGTTTGGGCTTTGATCGCAGCGACGCGGTCATCGTCCAGGTTCTTGGCAATCGGGCCTTTGGCGGTGCCGTCATCGTTGTAGATGATATAACCCAAGCCGCCCATGCCTTCTTCGCGTGCCCAGTCGTTGAGCTTATCAAAGAAGCTGCGCGCATTCGAAGAAGCACCCGGTGCCGGGATGGCTCGAACCACAGAACCTTTTTCAATGTTTTTGGCAAACAGACCAAAACCACCGCCCGCGAAGTGTTCGGTCACGTCGGTGATGATCAACGGGTTGCGCAGATCAGGTTTGTCGGAGCCATACTTGAGCATGCTCTCTTTGTATGGGATGCGCGGGAACGGGAACGGCGTGACCTCGCGGTCCCCGCCGAACTCTTCAAAAATACCGTGCAATACAGGTTCGATGGCCTCGAACACATCATCTTGGGTGCAATACGCCATTTCGTAATCGAGCTGATAAAACTCACCCGGTGAACGGTCGGCGCGTGCGTCTTCATCACGGAAACACGGGGCGATTTGGAAATACTTATCAAAGCCGGAAACCATCAGCAATTGTTTGAACTGTTGCGGCGCTTGGGGCAATGCATAGAACTGACCGGGGTGTTGGCGCGACGGCACCAAATAATCCCGTGCACCTTCCGGTGAGGAGGCGGTCAAAATCGGTGTTTGCATTTCCAAGAAACCTTGGTCGGTCATGCGACGGCGGATGGACGCGATCACTTGGCTGCGCATCACGATGTTGGCGTGCACCTTTTCACGGCGCAAATCCAAGTAACGGTGCGTCAGGCGCATTTCATCAGAATAATCTTCGGTGCCAGCAACCTGCATCGGCAGAACTGCGGCTTGGCTTTCCAGGTGGAACGTTTCGACCACCAGTTCAACTTCACCGGTGGGAAGTT
The DNA here is from genome assembly GCA_026196495.1 of Magnetovibrio sp. Lineage (GTDB taxonomy): Bacteria > Pseudomonadota > Alphaproteobacteria > Rhodospirillales > Magnetovibrionaceae > Magnetovibrio. Next base: position 37,490 of record JAPHSY010000030.1, on the reverse strand, counting down.
CGCGATTAACCGTATCTTCAGTCCGTTGAACGATTTTACCCGTAACGGTGATAACGCTTTCCGGACGAGTATTTTCAACTTGGTCGAACAGTTCGTGGGAAGAATCAATCACCACCTGGGTCATGCCATAGTGGTCGCGCAAATCCACGAACAGCAAGCCGCCGTGGTCGCGTTTACGGTGAACCCAACCCGAAAGACGTGCTTCTATGCCTGCGTCAGAGAGGCGCAGCTCGCCACAGGTATGTGTACGGTAGGGGTGCATCGGTGATCCTTACGTCAAAAAAATACGTTGAAATGTGTTTAGCTGAAGAAGCTAGAAAGCGGCGCAAAAGCACACTTTTCCAGCCAATTTGTCAAGGAAAGACTGCCCATTTAAGCCAATTTTCGCACTTAAATGGGAAGCTTCATAGAAATGCCAACCTTAACCCCCCGCCCATTGGGGCCTTGCTCTACACTTAAATGACCGTCCACGAACCTGGAAACTGCGTTTGACGCCGCCAAAAGGCCGTTCCCCGTACCATCTTCACGGGTCGACAAAGATGGGTCGTGAACCCGTTTTTCCAAGACTTTTTGCACCTGGATCAGTTTATCGGGGTTCATGCCCGGGCCATCATCGGTCACGTGCATGCACAAGTGGTCACCTTGTTGCATAGCACCCACAACCACCAACCCAGCACCGTGTTGAAACGCGTTACGCACCAGCTCTTCCAGCGCATCTTCCATTTCAGATGCAACGGCGGAATACACAATGTGTTCAGAATCGTCACTAACAACCTCAACATCGCCAGCAACACCATGGCCAACCTTTTGTGCCGCCAACAGCCACTGCCCAACACTTTCTTCTGCTCTTACTTGAGCCCGTTTACCAGTCTTGGCGATGCGAACAAGATCGCTAAGGCGTGCTTTGATTTTTTCACCCGTCTCTTGCAGTCCATTTTGAACTTGATCAACATCCGCACGGTTTTTGACCACATACAGAACCTGTAAGTGCAGCAATAAATTTTTTAAACCATGGAAAAGACCACGGACATCAACACCTGCTATTTGATTTATTTGCATGGCCGGAACCAAGGTTGACTGCCATCCACCAAAGAGCCCTGGGCGCCCCCATGCATGAACATTTTCGCCATTCACCGCAAATAGCCCTAGGCGTGGATGGTCTTTAAGACTTGAGAAAAACTCAATGGCCGTCTGCCTTGAGTTTTCTTCAACACCGATGGCTCTCACCAATTCTTCGATGGTGGAAAACTGCTGTTCCGCAGCAGGGCCGTTCAAAGCGAAATAGCGTTCTTCCGTTGGTGAAATCAGCATGGTCGTCGAAGCATGGCGTACAAAACTGTATGCATGCTTCACTTCTTCGACAATGTCGGGAATCAAAGCTGGAACACCATCATCAGTGCGCAAAACTTCGTGATAGAGCTCATGCCAATCTTTGACAGGCAAATTATGGACGGAAATGACAGGTCGTAGTTTTGCAATCAAATTTTGGGGCTGCCACTGTTGAGCCCCACCCGCCTCATTTTCAAATTCACGCAACATTTCAACCATGCGTTCTGAGGCTTGAGTGACATGATCGCTCATATCATGGGCTAAATTTTCAATTTCAGCATCATCCTGCAACGCAAATAACTTATCTAGATCAGATACAACTCCATTCAACAGCTCATGTGCACTGTAGCCATTTAAAGGCTTGTCCAAGCCCTTGACCAATGCCTCTGCCATTTTGCGAGTCCGACGCGCCGTTTCACGAAACGGGGTCACATCCATCATTGAAAACTGAACTTCGCGTTCATGTTTCCCGTTGCGTCGACGCATCACAATACGAAACGCCCGACCATCACGGTTAACCAATGGCCTCATCACAGACATGGCAGAATCAGGCGCAAGATGCCCTGCCGTTTCGACGATACTGGCGCTATGATCTTCTTCAAATTCAAAGAGTGCCAACAATTCTGATAAATCAGAAACATTGACTTGGTTTTTATCCGTCACGTGCGGGTCAAGAATGCTCGCAACCTCAGCCCCGCCACCTGTCCACTGTATCTTCCCTGTTTCAACCAGAAAAACCCCAAACAAAGGCCGCGCATTCGTTACCAACGTCAAACAAGCCAACAAATAATCAGCCACGTCCCAACATTCGTCCAAATTTATTGGACGACCTAGAATGTGTTCAAGTTTAACTGGCGGTGGGTCGGACAAAGACATATAGGGCCTAAAATCACGTTAGAATCAGGCGTTTAGTTTAACCATTTATCCCACAAATCCAAATGGTACTTATTTGACGGTTTCGAATCGGTTTCAAAACGTGTAGAAACGATCCCATCATGATTTTAATCACGCAGACCCACGAACTTCTCCAGTTCTGTCAATCGCTCAAAGGTACGCCTTTTGTCACCGTGGACACCGAGTTCATGCGGGAAAACACCTATTGGCCGCAGCTCTGTTTGGTCCAGGTGGCTGGCCCCGATGAAGCCGTCGCCATTGATGCTTTGGCACCCGGAATTGATTTGGCCCCACTGTTCGACCTGATGGACGACCCGGATACATTGAAGGTCTTCCACGCGGCACGCCAAGATTTGGAAATTTTCTTCCATTTAACAGGCCGCGTTCCCGCCCCCCTATTCGACACGCAAGTTGCCGCCATGGTCTGTGGTTTTGGCGACCAAGTGGGTTACGAAAACCTCATCGCTAAGCTGACCAAAGCGCGGATCGATAAATCATCGCGCTTCACTGATTGGTCGCGCCGCCCGCTTTCCGACAAACAAATTTCATATGCACTTTCGGATGTGACGCATCTGCGCGATGCCTACCGCAAGCTTTCTCACAAACTGCAACAAAACGGTCGTGAAGAATGGCTAATATCGGAAATGGATATTCTAACATCCGCCAGCACCTATGAAGGTGATCCAGAACTGGCATACAAACGCATCAAATCGCGCAACCCCAAACCACGCGTTGCTGTGCTGTTGAAAGAACTGGCGGCTTGGCGTGAACGCGAAGCCCAACGCCGTGACATGCCACGCAACCGTATTTTGCGCGATGACGCATTGATGGAAATTGCCCATCACGCCCCAAAGAACCCAGGTGATTTGGCCCGCACCCGCGGCTTGGGCGAACGCATGGCCAAAGGCCCACAAGGTGCAGAAATTCTCAAAGCCGTGCAACGGGGCCTAGCCGTTCCAGACAGCGAACTGCCCAAACCGGTGAAAAAGCAGGAACTGCCGTCTGGCATCGGTCCGGTATCGGATTTACTGAAAGTTTTCTTGAAAATGATCTGCGAACAGTCAGGCGTAGCACAAAAGCTCATCGCCAATGCCGCTGATATCGACCAAATCGCCGCATATGGTGAGGACGCCGACATCAACGCCATGAAGGGCTGGCGCTATGATCTTTTTGGCGAAGCCGCTCTCAAATTGCGCTCCGGTGAAATGGGCCTCGCCATCAAAAACAAGAAAGTCATCTTGTTGGATAACCCCAACGGGGATTGATTTTCCTACTGTGGCCAACTCATCAGTTTTAACAACTCTTTGTGAATAAGTGCCCCGCCCTTGGGGTTGTTTAAACTGTGTGCGGTTTGAACTTTCACCAATACATCTTGGGTCTTAAACACGTACAAGCGTGTATCCATGCTCTCACCCCCATCTTTTGCCGGAAATTTAAACGCAGCAGCCATGCCGGGCATATTGCGCCCATTTCTGGTTTTAAGCTTAATATCCGCTGATTTGTAAGGCTTTGTATTGCCATTGCGCAAGGACAGTCCAACGGTGCTGACCTTAAAACATTGTTCAATGGGTCTGGTTTCGCCCATGTTGACAAAGATCGTCGCATGGACCGCTTCTGCACCAGTCCCGGCAACATAATCAACACTGACATTGTTGCCGTTATTGTCGTGAACGTGCGTACCGTCCAAACGAAACTGCCCGATGGTATCTGGAAATGCCGTGCGGGAAATCTTGTGAACTAAGTTCCCAGTTTTAGCGCTTATGCCCCACGCAGGATTGTCTAAGGCCTGCTTCTTGTCAAACGCGACCGCGCCTCCGATGGTGGATAGGCCCACCACAACAGCCAACACAACAGGCAGGGTCCCCCCCCTGAAGAGATGTCTCATTGTCTTGCCCCATAATTGTCTAGCACATTTAGAAATAGAAATTAGGAAGCTGGTTTTCAACTGAAAGGGATTTTTTTGACACGAAATGAAGGTTGCCGCCCCCCATTTCCGACCCATATTGTGCTTACAACTTATTGAATTGGATTAAGACTTGGCCTCAAACGCAAAAGCATTTGATCGTCCCAAAGGACAAAATCTTAAGTATCTTCGCCGTACCGCGGGTTTTTTGGCGCCCTATAAGACGCGTGTGGCCTTGGCTGTCTGTGCATTGGTCATCACTGGGTTGGCGGTGTTGGGCTTGGGCCAAGGCTTAAAGCAGCTGATCGATGGTGGCTTTGCCGATGGTGATGCCGCAGCCTTGGATCAGGCCCTATACCTATTGCTGAGCCTGTCGGTCATTATGGCCGCAGGAACCTTTGCACGGTTTTATCTGGTGTCGTGGTTGGGGGAGCGCATGGTCGCCGATTTACGCCAAGCCGTGTTTGATCGCGTGCTGTCGCTGCACACCGGGTTTTTTGAAACCACCAAAACGGGCGAAGTCCTGTCGCGCCTGACCACGGATACGACGCTTTTACAATCCGTGATCGGATCAAGTGCCTCCGTCGCACTGCGCAACATGCTCAATTTGGTGGGCGGCATCATCATGTTGTTCATCACCAATCCCGGCCTCACCGCCATGGTGTTGATGGTGGTGCCTGTGGTGGTGTTTCCAATCCTGATTTTCGGACGGCGCGTGCGCAAACTATCGCGTGCCAGTCAAGACCGTGTTGCCGACGTCGGAGCCTTTGCCGAAGAAACCATCAACGCCATGTCCACGGTTCAGGCCTTCACCCATGAAGAAGTCGACCGGGGTCGCTTTGGGGTTGAAGTCGCCAATGCATTCGAAACCGCCGTACAACGCATTCGCACCCGCGGTATGTTGATGGCCGTGGTCATCTTGTTGGTGTTTGGTGCCATCGGCGTTGTGTTGTGGGTGGGCGGACGCCAAATGTTGACCGGCGAGATCAGCGGCGGCGAACTGGCCGCATTTCTGTATTATGCCGCATTGGTGGCGGTATCCGTCGGTGTGATGAGCGAAGTTTATGGTGAGTTGCAACGCGCCGCCGGTGCGACCGAGCGCCTGATCGAATTGCTGGAAGCCGAACCAGAAATCAAATCCCCGCCCTATCCCAAAACCCTGCCCGTCCCGGCCCAAGGTCGTATGAAGTTTGACAATGTCACCTTCCATTATCCCGCACGGCCCAACCAAGCCGCCTTGGATACGTTCACACTGGACGTGAAACCGGGTGAAACCGTGGCACTGGTCGGTCCATCGGGTGCAGGAAAGTCCACAGTGTTTCAATTGTTGTTGCGGTTCTATGACCCAGACAGCGGCACCGTTCAGGTCGATGGTGTAAACGCCCACGATACCGACCCGGAACACCTGCGCGAACGCTTTGCCTTGGTGCCCCAAGACCCGGTGTTGTTTGGAACCAGTGGACTGGAAAACATCCGTTATGGTCGCCCGGGCGCAACAGACACTGAAGTCCGCGAAGCTGCCGAGGCCGCGGCGGCAGCAGAATTTCTAGACGCCCTGCCCGATGGCTTCGCAACGTTTTTGGGCGAAAAAGGTGTGCGCCTGTCCGGCGGTCAACGCCAACGCATTTCCCTGGCCCGCGCATTGCTGCGCAACCCGTCCATCTTGTTGTTGGACGAAGCCACCAGCGCGCTGGACGCCGAAAGCGAACGTTTGGTGCAACAAGCATTGGAAACTTTGAAAAAAGGCCGCACCACATTGGTCATCGCCCACCGCCTCGCCACCGTGGTAAACGCGGACCGCATCGCGGTGATGGAACACGGCCGCATTGTGGCGTTGGGCCCACACGAAGAACTGCTGACCACATCGCCGCTTTACGCACATTTGGCTGCATTGCAATTCGATGTGGATTTGGGCCCAAAGGCAAAGGATGACCGCGTTGCCTGATAAACCCGACCTCAACCACGTCACCAAGCGCACGCTGTCGCATTACAACGCCACGGCCCAAAGCTTCAAAGAGGGCACTTGGGACCATGACGTCACACAAAACTACACGGCATTGATTGAGGCCCTGGAAGGTGATGGCCCACACAGAGTGTTGGATTTGGGCTGCGGTCCGGGGCGTGATCTTGTCTACTTCACATCCCAAGGCATCGAAGCCGTGGGCCTGGACGGCACCGAAGAATTTGTGAAAATGGCTCGCGCGGAAACGGGCTGTGAAGTCCTGCACCAAAACTTCCTGTCCCTGAATTTAAAAGATGAACACTTCGACGGCGTCTTCGCCAATGCTAGCTTGTTCCACGTGCCCATCCAAGAACTCCCCCGCGTGTTGGGCGAACTCTATGCCGCCCTCAAACCCGGTGGTGTCCTTTTCAGCTCAAACCCCCGCGGTCAAAACGAAGAAGGCTATAACGGTGAGCGCTTCGGGGCATATCACGACTATGAAACCTGGAGCGACTTCTGCACCACGGCAGGGTTTACCGAAGTGCATCACTACTATCGGCCTGAGGGACTGCCAAGAGATCAACAACCTTGGTTGGCGAGTGTTTGGCGGAAGTAGTTCCACTCAAAAAACACTTATGTTTTATCTTTTGAGTATTTGTCTACAACTTCAGCAACTAGGTAGCTGAACACCCCAATTGTAATAAATTGAGTACTTAAAGCATCAAATCCCTGTTTATTTTCGATTCTAAATAGAACATCTATCACCGTTAACAGAAGACCAATAGCCGAAGAGACACCCGCTAACGCATATAGCCAGAAAGCATATTTTAGAGGCAACCCGGCTTGACGTATATGGAACAATATACGTCCACGTTCCGCATATATCATTGCGGAGATGATCCCTCCAATAATGGAAGATACAAAAGGTGCTACCCATTCCATGTATTACACAACCTTCCCCTTAACCCCTAGCGCACGCCCAAGCGTTTTTAAACGCCTGCGCACGGCTTCACTGATCAGCGCATCGCGGTGGTGGTCCATGACCTCTAGGGTCAGTTTTTCTTTGCCCAAGGTGAGTTTGGTTTGCGGCAACAAGCCCGGTGCGGAGCCTGAAATCGTGTGGCCCAAGCGCATGGCGAGGCCTGTCACTTTAATCCACGACAATTGGCCCACATCCAACAGCCCCAAAATCGGGCGAATCAGTGGATCGCCCAAATCACCGTTTTGGCGCACATAAATCGTTGTTGCCAACAGGGCGCGTTCGGCATGGGTCAGGCCCGCAAACGGAACGCGCAGGACACGGAGGAACGAATGTTCAGCACGGTAGTCGGGATGTTCGTTCCAGCCGATATCACTCATCAAACATGCGGCATAACGCAAACGCATTTCCACTTGGGTTTCATCCGGGTACAGCGGTGCCATCCATTCCAACATTTCACGGCCCTTGACCGAAAAACGGCCCATGCGTTCCGACATGGTTTTGCATGCGGCAATCAATGGGTCTTGGAGGCGCAGTTCGTTGCTGAGACACGACAACAATACACCTTCGCGCATCCCAAAGCCGGAAAACTGAAGCTTGGATGCTTCGGTCACACGCAGCATGCCCTCCAACGCGGCAGCAGCAAACGGCAAAGTCTCTATCCGTTTTTTCGGCACCCCGGGAATCAAATCCAAAGAATGGCGCCCTGCCCCACTGATCAAGTGGAGGATTTTTAATGCGGTTTCGGCATCCATGGTGAAGTTATCAACCACGTGCAAAGGATACGACGTCTGATCAATCAGGATGCGCGCCAAAGAACGCCATGACCCACCCGCAGCGTACAGCGTGCGCCCCTTCACACTCTTGAGCCATTTCAGCTTCGACATTTCGTCGGTGACGATATCGCGGGCACGTTCTGGGTTACCTTCGGACGCTTCACCCAAACGCAAGTGACCAAACGGCAAGGTGTCAGATTCGCTAAAGGTGCCATTGTTCAGCCCCACCAAATCCAACGAGCCACCACCCATATCCCCTATCACGCCATCGGCATGGGGAACCCCCATCAGCAAACCGAGAGCTGCATACTTGGCTTCGTCTTCACCGCTTAGAACTTGGATATCACGACCAATGGCGTCTTTGACGTCCTGAACGAATTCGGGACCATCTTTGGCATCACGCACAGCCGCAGTAGCGACCAATTGAAGTTCTTCCACACCCATGGCTTCGGCCAATCCGGCGAAACGCGTTATGGAGCTGAGCGCGCAATCTACACCCTGGGGACTGAGCACCCCACTTGCGCCCAAACCACGACCCAACGCACATTGGGCTTTTTCATTGTACATGGGGATAGGTAGGCGCGTCGGTGCGTCATAGACCACCAGACGGACAGAGTTGGAACCAATATCGACGACGGCGACGCGTCCATGTTTTTTACGGACGTTTTCATCACCGGTGGGGAGGCCCTGTTGGTGTTCAGGGGACATTCTAATGCCTTATACGGTTATGCTTACTTTTGCTTTTCTGACTTTTTGCCAGACTTACTTTTGTTCGTTTTGCCCTTGGTCCCAGTCCCACGCCCGGAAACACTCTCGCTGGTCATGAAGTAATGATGAACGTTCAGCGGATCTTTGGCATCTGTTACACGGTCATACGATCCATCAGCGTTCAAGGTCCAGCTTTGTTCGGTATCACGCAAGCTCATGCCCATAATTTCATCCAAAACTTGGCGATGAACGGTTGAGTTTTCAATAGGAACCAAAGTCTCCACCCGGCGATACAAGTTACGCGGCATCCAATCGGCAGAAGAGATATAGACCTTGGCACTGCGTGACGGCAGCTCTTGTCCATTGGCAAACGCAACAATGCGCGAATGTTCCAGATAGCGTCCAACGATGGAACGCACCCGGATGTTTTCTGACAGGCCATCGATACCCGGACGCAAACAACATATGCCGCGGATCACCAGATCAATCTGCACCCCCGCGTTTGATGCTTTGTACATGGCATCGATCAACACCGGATCGACCACGGAATTCATCTTCGCCCAAATGCCTGCGGGTTTCCCGGCCTTGGCATTTTTGATTTCGGCTTCGATGCCTTCCACCAAATGATCGCGCATGGTCAGTGGCGAGTAACTAAGTTTCTCCATACCCTCGGGATTGGCATAGCCGGTCATATAGTTGAACAGCCGCGCTGCATCCGCCGTCAATTGTGGATCACAGGTGAAGAACGATAGATCGGTATAAACCTTCGCCGTAATCGGGTGGTAGTTACCCGTTCCATAATGAACATAAGCGCGCATGCCTTTGGCTTCGCGACGCACCACCAAGTTCACTTTGGCGTGGGTTTTTTTGTCGACGAAGCCGTAAACCACCTGCACGCCGGCACGTTCCAAATCACGTGCCCAACGGATATTGGCTTCTTCATCAAAGCGGGCTTTCAATTCCACCATCGCGGTGACGGATATACCGGCCTCTGCGGCTTCGATCAGGGCTTCAACAATGGGGCTGTCGTTGGATGTGCGGTACAGGGTTTGTTTGATCGCAACCACATTTGGATCACGTGCCGCTTGGCGCACAAACTGCACCACCACATCAAAGCTTTCATAGGGGTGATGAACCACCATATCCTTTTTGCGAATAGCCTGAAACACATCACCGCCAAAATCACGCACACGTTCAGGGAAACGCGCATTGAACGGCTCAAACAACAAGTCGGGACGGTCTTTGACGATCAACTGAGACAAATCCGCCATGCCCAAGATACCGCCAAGACGAAATACATCTTCTTCGTCCACATCCAGTTCATCATTGACGACCGTGGCCAAATCGTCGGTGATGCCTTGGTTCAAGGTCAGACGAATTACGGACCCGCGACGACGGCGTTTCAATGCGGTTTCAAAAGTCCGCACCAAGTCTTCGGCTTCTTCATCAATTTCCATTTCACTGTCACGAATGATACGGAAGTTGCCGATTTGAACGGGTTCATAATTGGGGAACAAGCGGTCCAAAAACATCTCCACCACTTCTTCGATGGGGATGAAGCGAATGGCAGACCCCGGTAGCCGCACGAAGCGTTCAATCAAATGTGGGATCGGCAATAATGCGCGCAGGTGTTCTTTGGTATCGCGGCGCTGCAACAACATCACCAGCGAAAAGCCTAAGTTGGGAATGAATGGGAACGGATGCGCCGGATCAATGGCCAACGGCGTCAGTACCGGAAAAATGTGGTCAAGAAAATAACCTTCCAACCACTTGGTGTCACGTTCAGACATTTCTTCGTGTTGAAGAACTTTAATGCCCTCTTTACGCAACAATCCCTTTAGGGTTTTCCAGCAATCTTGCTGACTTTTCATCAGGTGGTGTGCGGCTTCATTGATGGCTTCCAATTGTTGGGCTGGGGTCAGGCCATCTTCGGACATGGTTTGGATCCCCGCACGGTCTTGGCCTTTCAGACCTGCCACGCGAACCATATAAAATTCATCCAGGTTGGCTGCTGAAATGCTCAAAAACCGGACGCGTTCCAACAACGGATGGCGCTCGTTCATGGCTTCTTCCATCACCCGTGTGTTAAACGCCAACCACGACAGTTCACGGTTGATGAAACGGTCTGTAGAAGACAGATTGATCCGGGGATTATCGATGGTGTTCATAGCCAATACCTTTGCGCAGCGCACTGCACACAATGAAAAACCCTTTAACAGGGTAAGATGATCCAAGAACTTCCCGGCAGGTCATTTGCCGAGGGGAACGAAATTCTAGTGCTAGTTTAATCGCTTAGGTTTCAATTGTCATGCCTGACAAACAAAAAGCCGCCAATCCACTCATAAGGGCTGGAGGCCGTCTATTTAAGTGTGACGACCTAGTGGTCGTGGGACAATTGCACATCATTGACAGATGCAAATTCCACGGTGCTTAGCGTGCCATCCATATCAAAAATGAGAATATCCCCTTCGATGACAATGGATGCATCTGGATTGGTGTTGAAATAATTCCAGATGAAGCTGGCCGCCAACACTTCACCAACGCCTTGCTCAATGCTTTCATCATGTTGGGCACTGGCCATGAAGGTATCCAAAATGGTGCGGGCCTTCATCAAATCGTCTTCACCGTAGCCATCGATAATTTCTTCGGCTTCTTTGAGTTCAGCCAAAAATTTATCAAATGACACATCGGTGATGGCAAAATCAGCCACCAAGCCACCACTAAAATAACGTACAGTCCGCATCGTGTTTCTTCTTATAAATCTTCAATCACTTGACGCACCAACGGAATGGTGATGGCCCGTTTTTGTGATAATGCACGTTCATCCACGGCGCGGATTAAACTTTGCACACCAGAAAATGATCGATCCATGCGCGTCAGCATATAGGTCAAGACATCCTGGTCTATGACCAACTGTCGATCCGCGAATTGTTTGACGATGAGAGCCGTTAAAAGTATGTCATCAGGTGGACTGATTTCAGCGACAGGTGCCGTGTTGAGGCGCGAACTCAAATCTTTCAACGTCAAATTCCAACGTGCTGGCGGGGTCTTCGCGGTCATCAAGATTTTGATGCCCTCTTCCCGGCTCAGATTATAAAGATGCAGCAATTCTTCTGCCAAATCTTGCGCAAGAAACGTTTCAAGGTCTTCCAAAATCAAGGCCTTAGCCCCAGCCAACACCCCATCGGCACGTTGGTCTATTAAATCCTGAACAGACACCAAGCACGCCCCACTTTGGGTCTCGAACACATGGGCCAGGTGGGTTTTGCCCGCCCCAGACGGACCAACAATCACCAAGACAGGCCCCGGCCAGTCCGGCCAGCGCTCTACCCAGCCAATGGCACCCGCATTTGACGGAGAGACCAAGAAATCTTCCCCACCTAAGGCAGGGCGATGGTCAAAATCGAAAGGAATTTGTTGAGAAGGCACGTCGACTAACCTGTGTAGAGTATCGAAGTGCGATAGCGACCAATGGCAAAACGCACCAACACACCAATGACAGAGGCCACCGGAACTGCCAACAAAACCCCTGTAAAGCCAAACAGAGAACCGCCCGCCATCAAGGCAAAGATAATCCACACCGGATGCAAGCCAACACGCCCGCCCACCAAATTGGGGGTCAAGAACGCCGCGTCAAAACCTTGTCCGAAGGCAAATACAGCAGCCACCATCAAAAACGACACAACATCGGAAAACTGCATTATGGCGACGCCGAAGGCCACCATCAGACCAATCACCATGCCGACATAGGGAACAAATGCCATCAAGCCCGTACCCAAACCGATCAACAGACCAAACTCTAGGCCCACCAAAGTGAGGCCCGTGGCGTAGATGGTTCCCAACGCCAAGCACACCGTAGCTTGCCCCCGGACAAAGCCCGCGATGGTGGCATCAATTTCACGAAACTGATCGCGAATGGTTTCCCGAGAATTACGGGGCAATAGGCTATCAACCTTTTCCACCAACAAGTCCCAATCGCGCAGCAAGAAAAACGCCACGATGGGCATAATGAACAGCAATGAGAGTGTATTGACGATAGCTTTGCCGCCTAAGAACAAGCTCTGTAAGACATCCAAAACCCAAGAAACCGCTTTGCCTGCAAAAGCACCTGCGTTGTCTTTGAGTTTTTGCATTTCACTCGCACCCAATTCTTGTTCGATGCGTGCAATCAAAGGATCTATCAATTCGTGGGCAGCATTAACGGCTTCGGGGATGCGCGCGACCAAGCCTGTGATCTGTGCTTGTAACAGAGGAAACAACGCCACACCTAAAGCGGTCACAACTATAAAAAACACCAGCAAAATCAATGCAGTTGCAGCAGATCGCGATTTAAAAAGAGCCTCCAACTTATCGGCGACTGGATCTAAAAAATAGGCCACAGCCAAACCCGCAACAAACGGGGTCAGCACATCACTGAGCAGATAGAGCAACACCAAAAAGACCGCGAAGGACGCAATCCAGATCCACATCTGTTTATCACTGCTCATGTATCGTCCTCCAACTGCGACCAGTTTTTCACCCATACCACAGCATATGCCAAACCCGAAAGTACGGTTGCCGCAGCGGTTAAAGCCACCAGCAAGTCCAATGCCCCATCCAATTCAATGCCATAACCAACCATGGCCATGACGGCAGATACCAAGGCAATCTGCAGCGTCGTGTTGATTTTACTGATCATCAACGGTTGCATGGTAAGTGAATGTGTCATGGTTTCAAAGAGCAATGCACCCCCAACGATAGCTAGGTCGCGAAACACCACCAAAATCACCAACCATGTCGGGATATGCCCCCAAATACCTAAGGTAATATAGACGGAAACCAACAACGCTTTGTCGGCGATGGGGTCAAGATATTTCCCCAGCTCCGTTTCCATATTGAATTGCTTGGCGATAAATCCGTCTACAGCATCGGAAATCCCCGCCACAACGAACACCCAAAACGCCCACATCATGTACTGTTCAACAATCAGCCACACCACAATTGGCGTAGCTGCAATGCGCAACAGGGTAATGATGTTGGGTAGATTTACCAAAACAGCAAACTTATTGCTGGGCTGTGGATTGAGAAATTTTCTGCGCCAAGTACCACTGCCCGGCTTCCTCCCACAAGCTCAAATCAGCTTGATCCAAAGACAGCGCCAATTGTTCAGCATCGCCAATGAAATGCAGGTTCAAGCGCACTTCATCCAAGCGTAGCAGCACCAAATCGGTTTTTTGCACCACAGCAACACCGTTGAGACGATCGCGAACTTTAACCCAATCCCCCAAACCGGAAACCGGAACCGATATGGGCAGCAATTGTGTCGCCCCAGTTTGGATTAAATTGTCTTGCTTCCAATTGTCTTCCACTTGGGCGGTCAACTGGACAACGGCGCGATTCAACAAGTCCGTAATATCGTCACCGGGTTCTGATGTAAAACTTTTAACCACCGTGTGTTCTTGAAGGGCTGAGCCAAAACGCGTTAGGTAAACTTCCAATTCCGGCAGGCCATTGTACGAATCCATACGTAAAATACCGTGGGCCACAACAACATCACCGGCCTCATAACGGCGCGCAATTTCTTCCAAACGTGGCATATCACCTTCGATGGCCTGTTCTGCACCAATGGTGCGCACATCGTTCAAATCACCCATTGGCAAAACCATGGGCACCAGGCCTTGGCTAACCTCATTTTCTGAAGCCTTGCCCCACGCCATACGCCACGGATTGGGATCATCCCACAACAACAAAGCACCAGCGGCCTGATAGACAGGCAGCATCAGTACAGGCTTGGATGAGGTTTCGGCGAAGGGAATCCCTTGGGCATTCAGCAAAGACCGGACAGCTTCAGCACGAAAACGGTAGCTTAAATTGGCGATATAGCGCACAGACGAGGCTTTTTCGTCGACAACCTGAAAGTCCTGCACCAATTCCGTTAATTGTTCCGAGGTCAATTCCGGCAACCGTTTATGATAGGCCTGCAAGGTCAGGCGCTTCAAAAGCTTCTCAAAAGCCTGTTTTTCCGCCTTTGCCAGGGCTTGAACACGGGCGTTCGCCGCCGAATCCGCTGTCACATCGACAACGACGTTTGAGACCTCAAACAGACGTGGTGCCGCAGCTTTGACCGGGCCACTGAGTAGCGTCAACATCAGAGCAAATACAAGCCCAAATACAAGTCCATGGGCGGTTGCTGTTCTCATTAGGCGTATTCCCTTATTTTGCGCCATTGCAAAGCGTCCCCAAATGGGTATGTTTCACCTTTACTCATACAGGTTTGGCACTGGTTTTACCACGTTGAGCCATCATTACCAGAGCGGCATTTATTCACACCGCAGACAGAGATCAAGGAGACCACCATGTCCGGGGCAAGCTACAAAGACGCAGGCGTCGATATTGACGCGGGCAATGCACTGGTCGAGGCCATCAAAGACGATGCCAAATCCACGACACGTTCAGGTGTAGCATCAGGATTGGGCGGTTTTGGGGCAATGTTTGATCTTAAGGCTGCGGGTTTTAAAGACCCAATTTTGGTCGCAGGTACGGACGGTGTTGGTACCAAGCTGAAAATCGCCATTTCTACCGGCATCCATGACACGGTTGGCATCGACTTGGTTGCCATGTGCGTCAACGATTTGGTGGTTCAAGGTGCAGAACCGCTGTTTTTCCTGGATTATTACGCCACCGGCAAATTGAAAGTCGAAGCTGGGAAAGCCATTGTTTCCGGTATCGCCGAAGGCTGCCGCCAGTCCGGTTGTGCCCTGATCGGTGGTGAAACCGCAGAAATGCCCGGCATGTACAGCGGTGGAGACTATGACCTAGCAGGCTTTTGCGTTGGCGCCGTTGAGCGCGACGAAATCATCACACCCGGTTTGGTCCAAGACGGCGACGTGATTTTGGGGCTGGCTTCCAATGGCCTGCACTCCAACGGTTTCTCATTGGTGCGCAAAGTGGTCTCTGACGCAGTCATTGACGGCCCGGCCGACACCAAAATGCAAGAAGCCTTGCGTGACCACATCGTCGACAAAGCCCGCTTGGCCTACAACGGCGAAGCTCCATTTGCACCGGGCAAAACCCTGGGCGAAGCGCTGTTGGTCCCCACCAAAATTTATGTAAAGTCCTGCTTGGCTGCGATCAAGGCCGGTGGCGTACACGCGCTGAGCCACATCACCGGCGGTGGTGTTTTGGAAAACATCCCCCGCGTACTGCCCGACAATCTGGCAGCCGAAGTGGACGCCACATCTTGGGACACCCCTGCGGTATTTCGCTGGTTGCAAAAAGAAGGCAACATCGCCGCCACCGAAATGGCCCGCACCTTTAACTGTGGTGTTGGCATGGCCGTGGTGGTTGAAGCATCCAAAGCGCAAGAGCTCAAAGCCATCTTCGAAGACGAAGGTGAGAAAGTCTTTGAAATCGGTCGCATCATCGCCCGCCCAGACGGCAACGAAGGCGTGGTTCTCAATAACGCTGACAAAGCCTGGGGTTAAGTTCGATGAAGCTCGCTGTCCTCGTGTCCGGTCGCGGTTCCAACCTGCAGGCATTGATTGATGCCTGCGCAGCCGAAGAATTCCCCGCCGAAATCGTTTTGGTCTTGTCCAACAAAGCCGAGGCTTACGGCCTGGAACGCGCCAAACAAGCGGGCATCCCGACAGCAGTGCTGAGCCACAAAGATTTTGATGACCGCGAAAGCTTCGACGAAGCCATGAGCCAAAAAATTACCGAAGCCGATGCCGAACTTGTGTGCTTGGCGGGCTTTATGCGTTTGTTGTCTGACGGGTTCGTGCGCAAATGGCGTGACAAACTGATCAACATCCACCCGTCGCTCCTGCCATCTTACAAAGGCCTGCACGTACACGAACGCGCGATCGAGGATGGTGCGCGCTTTTCCGGCTGCACCGTCCACTTCGTACGCCCCGCCATGGACGAAGGCCCCATCATCATCCAAGCCGTGGTGCCCGTGCACCCTGAAGATGATGCCGATGCGTTAGCTGGGCGTATTTTAGAACAAGAACACGTGGTTTATCCGCAGGCCGTGCGTTATATCGCTGAGGGCCGTGTGCGGGTGAGTGCGGAGCGTGTGGTGATTACAGACGCGCCCATTCCCCATGGGGCGATGGTTAATCCGGTGGGTTAGTTTCCAAATCTGTTTAATTTCCCATCAGTCCGCCCCATATGCCTAAAACACATCTCAACACTTGAGAGGTTAGGTACATGGTGAATATCTGTTTGACAATTGGGACATCGGCACCCCCGGCTCAGGTGATGCGTGCGCTCAACACCATTGAGGGACTCTCTGAGTGGTGGACGTTGCACACGTCAGGTTCCCCCGACATTGGAGGCACGATTAAGTTTCGATTTCCCGATATGGGGCCGGATATGCGTGTGGAAGAAAGCTCTGATGATCGCGTTATATGGGAATGCACCGCCGGGCCAGATGAATGGATCGGCACACACATCAGCTTTCACGTCTTTGAAGACAACAGACAAACCCACGTAATGTTCAAGCATGCGGGTTGGGCTGAAGAAGTCCCCTTCTTCCACCATTGTTCCACCAAGTGGGCGGTGTTTCTATTGAGCCTGAGAAACTATCTGGAAACGGGCGAAGGTCAGCCCTTCCCGGGTGATATTCAGATCAATCTGGATTAATCATGAGCCGAGCGGGAATCGCTTGGCGCCCCGTCGCGATCCTCCATGCCATAATCCCGTATCACGCCCGCGACACGCAGACGGTAGTTGGCAAACACCCCACCCCGGCCTTTGGATTGAGCGGCACGGTGCTGTTCCAAATTACGCCATTCTTGAACGGCCTCTTCGTCACGCCAGAATGAAAGAGAAAGAATTTTGCCGGGCTCAATCAGGCTCTCAAACCGTTCGATGGAAATAAACCCATCAATATCGTCCAGGAGTGGGCGCAGATCTGCCGCAATGTCCAGGTATTCTTGTTTGTGGTCTGGGTCGGGCCAGACTTCGAAGATAACGGCAATCATGGTGTTTCCTGTTCTACCACGCCACGGTTTTCACGGCTGATTTAAGTTGTTCCGGGGTTAAGATGAAAGTCTCCAGCGGCTCACCCTTTTGTACTTTCACGGCATGCAGCGGGTTGGAGAGTTTTACGGTTCCATCCGCGGTTTCAATGGTCAGCTCGCCACGATCCAAAAGCGCCATGAGTAAGGTATCTTGGGTTTGTTGCCCCCAAAAGTCCGTGCCACGCACACCAATGGTCGCCAAAGGCGTTTGAATTGTAAGGCTACCACCCGGAACCTTATTGATTTTGCCCGACACCATACGAAATACGCCTTGCGTCAAGCGTAACACGGCGCGGCCTTTAGTCTTAGGCTCATAAACCATTTCATCAATGGAAAGCTCTGCATCATCCCCCAAAGTGAGGCTGGAACCATCTATGAAGCTCACCTGAAGCCGGGATTGCTGCCCGGTGCGCAACAGGTCGCGAAACACAACGGCGCTGCCTTGGCTAAGGTCGTGGGCAACTTGACCGCGGATTGCAGTCGCCTCACCACGTGTACGTTCGACCGCACCGATGTTGTCCGCAGCCTGAACTGGCAGGCAGAAGCATAAACCAATGATGAATGCAAAAATACGCATACCTAAAGGTTAGGTACGCGGGGGAGCAATGTCACCCAATAAAAAAAGGTCGCCCTCGAAAGAGCGACCTTTTCAATTCATCGACTGGGTCGAGATCGCTTAGCCAGCGATTTCCACACCAGAGAAGAAGAATGCGGTTTCGACAGCAGCCGTTTCCGGTGCGTCGGAGCCGTGTACAGAGTTGTTCTGCACGTCGATGGCGAAATCCTTACGGATGGTGCCTTCGTCGGCGTTTGCCGGGTTGGTGGCGCCCATAACTTCACGATATTTCGTGATGGCGTTTTCACCTTCCAGGATTTGAACAACCACCGGACCGGAGAGCATGAAATCCACCAATTCACCGAAGAACGAACGTTCTGCGTGGACTGAGTAGAATTGCTCCGCTTGGTCGCGGGTGAGACGGATACGTTTCTGTGCAATGATGCGCAGACCCGCTTCTTCGATGTAAGAATTGATCTTACCGGTCAGGTTACGTTCGGTAGCGTCCGGTTTGATAATCGACAATGTGCGTTCGACAGCCATGCTCAAGAGCCCTGTTGCTGTTAAAGGAAAATTCTCTTTCGGCCACGACTGGGCCGGGTCGCGGGGTTATAGCCAAATCAGCCCCCCATGACAAGGGTGGTTTTACACAGTTGAACAGTTCTTAATTAGTTGATGGTTCCGCAAGCCTCTGCTCCGTGCTAAAAGCCCCGCCATGTTGCACATTAATGACCTCACCTATCGTATTGGCGGGCGCGTCCTTTTGGAAGGCGCCACCGTTGCCATTCCCAAAGGCCACAAAGTTGGCCTTGTGGGCCGGAATGGCACGGGAAAGTCCACCCTTTTCAAGCTGATATCCGGTGAAATCACCGGTGACGACGGGGCAATCAACCTTCGCCCCGGCGCAAAACTTGGTATGGTCGCCCAGGAAGCCCCCAGCGGCCCTGAGAGCCTGATTGATACCGTTCTCGCCGCTGATGCAGAGCGCACCGCCCTGTTGGCTGAGGCCGAAACCGTGACCGATCCTGACCGAATTGGCGAAGTTCATACCCGTTTGGCCGATATTGACGCCCACGCCGCCCCGGCACGTGCAGCGCGGATTCTCTCGGGCCTGGGGTTTGATGAAGAAGCCCAACAACGCCCCTGTTCCGATTTTTCCGGCGGCTGGCGCATGCGCGTGGCCTTAGCGGCGGTGTTGTTTGCGGCCCCCGACCTATTGCTGCTGGATGAACCCACCAACCACTTGGACTTGGAAGCAACCTTGTGGTTGGAAAATTATCTGGCCAACTGGCGTGGCACAATTTTGGTGATTTCCCACGATCGCACGCTTTTGAATACGGCTGTGGATGAAATCATTCATCTGGAAGAACTCAAACTCACACGCTACGCCGGAAATTACGACTTCTTCGAAAAAACCCGGCGCGAACGCCTGGGCCAACAAGCGAAGAACCGCACCAAGCAATTGGCAGAACAACGTCGTATCCAATCCTTTGTGGACCGTTTCCGCGCCAAAGCAACCAAAGCCCGCCAAGCCCAAAGCCGTTTGAAGATGTTGGAAAAAATGGAGCCCATCGCCACGGTGATTGAAGACAAAACCATCAGCTTCACATTTCCCAATCCTGCACCATTGTCCCCGCCTCTCATTGCCATGGACGAGGTAGACTTAGGCTATGAGCCCGGAAAATCGATTCTCAAGGACTTGGATCTGCGTATCGATATGGATGACCGTATTGCGTTGTTGGGGGCCAACGGCAATGGTAAATCCACCATGATGAAAATGTTGGCGGGTCGTCTGACACCCCAAAACGGTAAAATCATCAAATCAAAAAAGCTGGAGGTCGGTTACTTTGCCCAGCACCAAGCCGAAGAACTCCCCGAAGCAGAAACAGCTTATGAGTACATGCAAGGCCTGATGGAGGACATGATTGAGGCTAAAGTCCGTGCCCACTTGGGCCGCTTTGGTTTCGAACAATCAAAGGCCGACACCACCATCAAAAACCTATCCGGCGGTGAAAAAGCCCGCCTGCTGTTCGCCAATATGAGCCGCACCGCACCGCACATCATGTTGTTGGACGAACCCACCAACCACTTGGATGTCGATGCACGTGAGGCCTTGGTCGAAGCACTTAACACCTATGACGGTGCCGTGGTGTTGGTGAGCCACGATCCCCACTTGGTGGAATTGGTGTGTGACCGTTTGTGGTTGGTCAATGACGGCGAATGCAAACAGTTTGATGGTGACTTAGACGAATACAAACGATCCCTCATGGAAGCACGGCGCATCCAGAAAGACACCGCCCAAGGCAGTACCGGTTCGTCTGATGAAGCCCGCGTTGATAAAAAAGCCGACCGCAAAGCCCGCGCAGAGGCCCGTGCAGCAACATCCCATCTGCGCAAGGCTGTACAAAAGGCCGAAAAAGAGGTCACACGCTTGGGGCAAGAACAAACTAAACTCCAAGAGCAACTGGCGAATCCAAACCTGTACACCGCACCTTCTGATGAACTCACACGTTTACAAATTCAATTGGGCAAGGTGGAAAAGCAACTCGAAGCTGCGGAAGAATACTGGCTTAATGCCGAAGCCGATCTAGAAGCGGCAACTGGGTGAAAAAACACCCCAAATAATCACATGATTTTTCTCAGTTTTTTATTGATTAGCTTCTAAAAGTCGCTAAAAGCTGTTAAATGGCCCCTTATCATAGCAAAATACGCTGGTAACTTTATCTTCACTTTAGATTGTAATGATTAGTTTATCAGATTTGTGCCGATTCGCGGCGCTGTAGCACACACAATGGGAATGTGGGCTGTATGTGGGCAGGGAATGCTTTGGCAGCATCCCTAAAATTATAGTAGCCTAAAGTTTAAGGCTAAAGAGGGTCGATTAAGACCTGGCGACGGAGGAAGGCAATGGCCGACGCGTATTTGGACTTGCTGAGAGCCTTTAATTTTACAGAGATGCAAGCATGGATCGCTGTGATTAGCGCGTTCTTGTTTGCTAGCTGTTTGCTGGGTGGAATCTTGAGCGCCCTAATGTTCGTCAATTCGAACCAGTTGGTTCAGCGCCCTCTATCCGAACGCATTTCATTCCGTCTGTTCATTATCGGCGAAGTTTTATTATGGATTTTCGTGTTTTTCTACCACGTGTTCATGATTGAGGACATCATCGTCGCCCACGTCGTTTATTGGATTTCCGCCACCATGATGATGCCGTTACTGGCGATCATCGGCAGCCAAACCATGTTGGTGACGTTCTCCGGCAAAGTGAAAGCCAAGGCCAAGGAATACAAACGCCGTCAACAAGCGATGCGTGAAAAACGCCGCCAGGAAATGGAAG
This sequence comes from Magnetovibrio sp., assembly GCA_026196495.1. Lineage (GTDB taxonomy): Bacteria > Pseudomonadota > Alphaproteobacteria > Rhodospirillales > Magnetovibrionaceae > Magnetovibrio. The sequence continues at coordinate 16,067 of JAPHSY010000030.1, read as the reverse complement.
AAGGCGGTGGCAACCCTGCTGAAAAAGCTATGGCCAAACGCAAGAAGTAATAAGCTTCATGATAGAGAACCCAAAACGACGCATTTAAGCGTCGTTTTTTTTATGCCTAACGGGAATTGAGATTAGGTGTCCTTCTTGGACCACCCACCACTTTCGGTTTGCTGCCAGTAGGTTAGTTCATGCCCAGCCGCTTTATAAGATTTCCAGCGTTCACGTGCAGTATTGACCGTTTCCGGACTGGTCCCATCGAACAGTTCAAAGCAACGCTCATACGCCCCAATGTCTTCACACACGGCGCCGTCGGTCAAAAATAAAAATGTCGCACTATTCGGGTTTTCATGTACGTCAGTCAGCCAAACGGGCTGATCTTCGCCATGCTTATCCTTGGCAGAACCATGGGGCAACCACGACGCAGCCTCGTACGTCCATAAGGTGCTGTTCAAAGCCTCAACCCGCTGGCTTGAGCCCGCCACCACCACAGCACGCTTGCCCGCCTCCAAGCTCTTTTCCAAAAGCTTGGGCAAGGCAGCCTCTAAAGGCGAGCGTGTCAGGTGATAGAAGGCAATGTCGGTCATTTAAGCCGTTTTCTCAAGCTTATGCTTCACCCACTGGTCCAACAGGCGCACACCAAACCCTGTGCCACCTTTGGGTGCGATAGGTTTGCCGCTTTTGGACCAAGTTACACCAGCGATGTCCAAGTGGACCCACTTGGTGTCACCAACAAAGCGTTTCAAGAACTGAGCCGCAGTAATCGAACCACCCCAGCGATCTCCAATGTTTTGCATATCAGCAATATCGGAATTGATCATCTTGTCGTATTCGGGCCCCAACGGCAGGGTCCATACGCGCTCACCCACTTCACGCCCAGCATTGACCAAATCCCAAGCCAGTTCGTCATCATTAGAGAACAAGCCTGCATAGTGTGTTCCCAATGCGACCATGATAGCCCCCGTCAGAGTAGCCAAATCGATCATGGTGTGGGGATTGAAGCGATCTTTGGTGTAGTGGAGCGCATCGGCCAAAACCAATCGGCCTTCAGCATCGGTGTTGAGCACCTCAATTGTTTGGCCCGACATAGATGTCACGACATCTCCTGGACGTTGGGCAGAGCCAGACGGCATGTTTTCGACCAAGCCAACAACACCCACGGCGTTGACTTTGGCTTTACGACCAGCCAGTGCCTTCATCAATCCAATGACCACACCGGCACCGCCCATATCCCATTTCATGTCTTCCATGCCAGCCGACGGTTTGATGGAAATACCACCGCTGTCAAAGGTAACGCCTTTGCCAACAAACGCCACAGGTGCATCGGCTTTAGACGGGTTCGATCCTTTGCGTTTGGGTTTTCCGGTGTATTGCATCACCACCAACTTGGGCTCATTCACACTGCCTTGGGCCACACCCAACAATGCCCCCATACCAAGGCGCTTCATTTGTGCCTTGCCCAAAACTTCAACTTTGATGCCGAGCTTAGCCAGAGACTTAGCCTGTGCGGCTAAACTTTCAGGGTACAAAACATTGGCCGGTTCTGAAACCAGATCACGGGTGAAGAACACCCCGTCAGCGACTTTATCTTGAGGCTCATATAAAGCCTTTGCTTTGGCGGAGCCTTTGGTCAACAGCTTAACCTCTTTCAGCTTGTCGCCACTGTGGTCGTTCTTTTTGGTCTTATATTTATTGAAGCTATATGACCCCAGGCGTGCCCCCAGTGCCATTTCTGCCGCCATTTCATGAGCTTTGAGATCACAACCATCAATTTCATCCACCAACACCTGAGCAACTGCCACATGGGCTTTCAAGGTTTTGACGATGTAACCACCTAAGTTCTGTAACGCCAGTGCATCGACATCTTTGGCTTTGCCCAAACCGACACAGACAATGCGCTGAACACGCCCACCCGGTGTCATAACCGTGAGAGAGTGATTTTTGGAGCCCTTGAATGAACTCGCCTTAATCGCACGCATCACAGCACCGCTTGTGGCTTTATCCACGGCTTCGGCACTGGCTGTGAGTTTACGACCTTCAAGCACACCAACAATAATGGCACCGGCTTTGGGAACAGAAAGATTAGCGAACGAGATCTTCATGGAAAGCTCCGTCTTCAAAAGGAAAAAAACACTTCACCGGATATGGGAAGCGCAAAAATGATTTGCGACCACTCTATCAAGCCGGGCGCTAAAGAAAAGAGGATTATCACACCTTAACGTTCAGCAAATGCTTCGGCTTGTTTGAGTGTATTTCGTCCAGATATCAGCCAAAGGATCACTCCTGGCAAACTAATCACAATCATCACCAATCCAAACAAGATTGATATGGCTAAAACACTTTCCCCGCCAATGCCAGCCAACGCAAACAAGGTCACCATTGCGCCTTCACGTACCCCCCAACCTGCAACTGAAATGGGGATCGTTTGAATCAGTAAAACGGGGGGAAACAACAACAAACAATTGGATAACGAAACATCAACGCCCAAACCCAACGCCAGCATATAAATGATCATAGTCATATTGATGTGCCCCATGACACATACTGAAATCAGTGCCGGGCTGTATAACGGATGCAAAAAAGTCCGTCGTGCATCAACGGCAAGGGCACTAATGCCTTCAATCATTCGGAAATGACGTATACGAGTTGGCATTCGGTCCATGACCATAAGCACCACCAAACCGCATAACGCAACCAACACAACACTCATCACGCTGCTGGTGAACCATTCGCCACCTTCTAGGGTAGCACCATGCATAAATGTCATTACAGCAACCAAAAGCACCAAACCAATCACGGTTGCGATGCGGTCTAAAAGAATGCTGTTCACAGCCGCCCCCACCCCAAGACCGGCACGATAAGCCATAAATCCCCGAACGGCATCACCACCAACAGATGAAGGTAGGGTTTGGTTAAAAAAACCACCAATAAAGTTAAATCGAAGCAACTGCACCCAAGACATTTTGGCTTTGATACTTTTCAAAACAAGTTGCCAACGAAAAGTCCCCAACACCATCTGCGCAAAACCAAATCCAATGCTAGCCATCAACCACAAAGGATCAATTTCAATCATACGTAAGAACGCATCTTCAGCCCCGACGGATTGCAACAGCATCCCAACAAGGACAACGGAAATCACAAGCTTCAGCGCAAGAAACAGATGACGGCGTGTATTAGAAGTCATAAAAAAAGTCGTTTCGGACTATTAAGTTAAATTTATCTAGACATCGACAACGACTGACGTTTGGCGCCCCAAGTACCAGCAGGGCCATCAAACACCCCCCCGACTGGTTCACCACATTTTGCACAACAGCCTTCAGTCGAAATATTCCAAGTGGACAGTTCATACCAATCACGACCGATTAGCGTTTCGCCACAGCCGTGACAATAGGTGCTTTCTCGTTTCAGGTCATGCACATTTCCGACGTAGGCGTAACGCACGCCATTGTTCATGGCAATCTCTCGTGCACGGCTGAGGGTTTGGTGTGGTGTTTTGGGGATATCTCTCATTTTCCAATCGGGATGGAACGCCGTAAAATGCATGGGAACATCTTCGCCAAGCTCTGTCACCACCCATTTGGTCATGGCATCGATTTCTGCATCCGAATCATTTTTTCCCGGGATCATCAAATTGGTAATTTCAAACCAAACATTGGTTTCATGTTTCAGATATACAAGCGTATCCAAGACGTCTTTCAAATGCGCCGTGCAAAGATGTTGATAGAAATCTTCGGTAAAACACTTCAGATCAACATTCGCCGCATCCATGTGACTGAAAAATTCCTTGCGCGCCTCTTTGCTGATGTAACCTGCCGTAACCGCCACGGTTTTGAGGCCTAGCTCATGACAGGCAATCGCGGTATCAACGGCATATTCCAAAAAAATTACAGGATCATTGTAAGTAAACGCAACAGACTTACACCCTGCATCCTTGGCTCTGCGGGCAATCAATTCAGGACTTGCTTGTGCCGCTAAAACATCGAACTCACGCGATTTGGATATATCCCAATTTTGGCAAAATTTACATGTTAAGTTACATCCTGCCGTACCAAAAGACAGCACAGGAGTACCCGGTAAAAAGTGGTTCAAAGGTTTCTTTTCAATTGGATCAATACAAAAACCAGATGATCGACCATATGTCGTGAGCACAACTTCACCACCTTGCACACCACGCACAAAACACAGGCCGCGTTGACCTTCGCGAATTTTACATTCTCGTGGACAAACATCACATTGCACCCGACCATCCTCAAGAACGTGCCAATAACGCCCCTTAACAGCCCCAGGAAATGGATTTGAATTATGCTGAGTTGGCATCATTGTTACTCTGATTTATGCTTAGGACCAGTGGTTAAACTATATCATAGTGTTGGAATGGCACACACACTCCCAAACACCGATGACAAAATGGAACTGACGGGGGGGTGGGCATCGTTGCTCAAATTCAGTGGCATTGTCTGGCTTACTGTATGGGTTTGCCTTGCTCCTCAATCTGCTGCCGCCATCGATCAACGCACAATTCCGCTTACCGACGTAAGCCTTCAACTGAAATGGACCCATCAATTTCAATTTGCCGGGTACTTGATGGCCAGACATCTTGGTTACTATACCGATGTCGGATTGAACGTTGAAATTCGTGAAGCCACAACGGGCCAAAAACCCATGCAGGAAGTGACCGAAGGACGGGCTCATTTCGGTGTTGGCAACACAGACTTGTTGCTGATGCACAACAACGGCATACCGGTAGTGGTGCTCGCCACCATATTCCAACATTCCCCAGTGGCATTGTTGGTCCGTGACGACCAAAACGTGGCCAACATTCATCAACTGGCCGAACGCCCTTTGATGATTGAACCTCATTCTTCAGAACTTATGGCTTATTTCTCTAAGGAAGGGATAAATACGGATGCGTTGAACTTTGTTGAGCATTCATTTGATACCCGCGAGTTGATCGACAACGAAGTCGGCGCCATGTCCGCTTACATTACGGACGAGCCATACGAAATGGCGAAGGCAAACATTGCTTATAAACTGTTCACTCCCATCTCCAGCGGCATCGACTTTTACGGCGACAACCTTTTTACAATGCAGAACACCCTTGAACAAAACCCAGAACTGGTGCTGGGGTTCCTTGAGGCAACAAAAAAAGGATGGGCTTATGCCTTCAACAATGTTGAAGAAACCGTCGATGTAATTCTAAAAGAATACAACGCAACCAAATCACGCGAACACCTTTTGTTCGAAGCAGAACGCACCAAGATACTGGTGATGCCCGATGTGGTTGAAGTGGGCTACATGAACCCGGCGCGATGGGAACAGATTGCACGCACATATGCTGAGTTGGGATTGATTTCAAAAAAACAGGACATATCAAAATTCCTCTACAACCCCAACCCGGACCTTTTGCCATCTTGGACATGGCAAGCACTGGGCGCCATCCTTATGGGGGCGTTGGCAACTTTTTCTTTGGTGGCATACCTAATTCGCATCAACCGTAAATTGCGCAGCAGTCAGCGACAATTGATAGAATTAAATCAACACAAGGAATTATTGCTGTCCATCATCAGCCATGATCTTAAGAACCCAATTTATGCAGTGCGTAACTTTGGCAACATGTTCGCCGAGCAAGCACAAACGATATCGCGTGATAAAATTGGCGAATACGGCCGCTTGATTTCGTTTGGCATCGACACTGCTATGGGTATTCTAGACAACTTGCAGCAATGGTTTGTGCTGCAATCCAAAAGCAACATTACGAACAATATCCGTGTTGAACTGGCCCCAATTATTCAACGCAATATAGAACTTTTCCGGCTTCAAGCCGAAAGCCATAACATCACCATCTCAGTTCAAGACTTCAACGGTGTTGCTGTCTTAGGCAACGAATGGCGCATTGATACCGTAATCCGCAACTTAATCTCCAACGCCTATAAAAATGCGCCGCAAGGAAGCCTCATTGATTTACACGGTGTGTCAAACAAAGATTACTTTGAGATCATGGTCGAAGATACTGGTCCCGGCATGTCTGTGGAAACGTTTAAAATTTTTCAAACACCTGATGCTGAAGCTTTAGAAAAAGCGAAAGAAAAAGGATCTGGGTTTGGCCTACCGCTTTGCAAACAACTGGTTCAAGCCCAAGACGGGGAACTGATCTTTGAAAACCGTAAGGAAGGTGGCCTCCGTGCCATTATTCGCCTGAAACACGGCTAGACTAAACCAACTCACCATTTCACCCAGCGCCACAACAGTATATGATTGAAAGATCATGACAAACATACGTCCCCCTGCTGTTGCGGGACAGTTTTATCCCGCAGATGCCGCAACACTTTCACGCCAAGTGATGGCCTTTTTGGCGGAAGCTGGCGAAGACGTGTCAACGCCACCAAAAGCATTGATCGCCCCCCATGCAGGTTATGTTTATTCCGGCCCGGTTGCAGCACATGCTTACGCACATATTGCCCCGTTAAAAGGTACCGTAAAACGCGTTGTCTTGTTGGGGCCATGCCACCGTGTCGCCGTTCAAGGTTTGGCTCTATCCAGCGCCGACAGTTTTCAGACTCCTTTGGGGTTGGTTCCCATTGATCACAGCCAAGATGATCAGCTCAACGCCATAGTCGGTGTGGAAACATTTGACGCCACACATGCCCAAGAACATTCCCTCGAAGTCCATATTCCGTTTTTACAGGTCATTTTGGGTGCGTTTGAGCTGTTGCCCATAGTCGTAGGGAATGCCAATCCAGAGATGGTCGCCAATGTGCTTGAAAATTTATGGGGTGGACCTGAGACACTTATCGTTATCTCTAGCGATCTCAGTCATTATCTTAGTTATGACGATGCCAAAGCCATCGATCAAAAAACCTGCGAAGCCATTGAGAATTTCGATTGGGACAATATTGGTGACAGCCAGGCTTGTGGCCGGATGCCGGTCAAAGGTCTCTTGGAGCTGGCAAAGCGTAAAGGACTTAAGGTCCGAACACTGGATTTACGCAATTCTGGCGACACAGCAGGACCGCGCAATCAGGTTGTGGGCTATGGCTCCTGGGGATTTTGGGAATCTGAAGTATGAGCCATGAACAGCAAGAAAGTGCCTTTGCAATCCAAACCCGTGCCCTTTTGGCAGAACATGGCGATGTGTTTTTACAAATTGCCAAAAGTTCCATCGAAAATGGTTTCCAGGACCAAAAACCTTTGAACCTAGCATTGGAAACCCTGCCCCCTGAAATGACAGAACAAGGGGCATGTTTTGTGACGTTGCACAAAGATGGAAAACTACGCGGCTGTATTGGCTCCCCCGAAGCCCGACTTCCCTTGGCCAAAGACGTTGCTGAAAACGCATACCGATCAGCCTTTCGTGATCCACGTTTCGGACCTGTGAAAGAAGAAGAAACAGACCGAATGGACATTCATTTGTCCGTCCTCAGTCCTGCAGAGCCTTTCTCCTTCACTGATGAAGAAGATTTGATCACCAAGCTGCGAGTCAATACGGATGGTCTCATCATCGAAGACAAAGGCCGCCGCGCTTTGTTCCTTCCCTCTGTTTGGCAACAACTCCCAGACCCAAAACAGTTCGTTGCACATCTCAAAGCCAAAGCAGGGTTGGGTGCAGATCATTGGTCCGACACCTTCAAAGGTTGGCGTTTCATTGCGGCTGAAACGGGTGCTGACTGGAATGACATCGAAACCTCACCCCCCCATTGATCAAATCCGAACGGCACCGTACCCTTTGACATCCGATTCCTACAATCAAGGCCCGACCCATGACAATCAACATTCCTCTTTCCCTACTTGATTCCTTGCATATGATTGCCGTGCGGGCTGGACAAGAAATCCTCTCCATCTACAACACGGATTTTGATGTTGATTACAAGGGTGATGATTCCCCTGTGACACAAGCCGACCAATTGGCTGAAAAGCTCATCACAAGCGCGATCAAAGAAGAAATAACCGCTGATTTCCCCATTGTCGGCGAAGAAGCATTCTCTGATGGTCAAGCCCCTCAATTAGATGGTGGGCCCTTTTGGTTGGTAGATCCCTTGGATGGCACCAAAGAATTCGTCAAAAAAACTGGGGAATTTACCGTTAACATTGCCCTTATCGAATTTGATAAACCCGTCGTAGGCGTGGTCCACACCCCAACCACAGGCAACGTTTTCATGGGCAGCCCCTTGGGCGCATTTGCTGACCTGGGCAATGGTCCAGGCAAAATTCAATGCCGCAAATTTCCGCCCGAGGGCCTAACCGCTATGGTTTCCAAAAGCCACAAGACCCCAGAAACCGATGAATACCTGCAACATTACAAAATCCGTGAAGAGACAAGTGCGGGCAGCTCACTAAAATTCTGTATGATCGCGCGCGGATTGGCCGATATTTACCCCCGTTTGGGTCGTACCATGGAATGGGACACCGCCGCAGCGCATGCAGTCCTCAACGCGGCCGGCGGCAGTGTCAAAGACCTTGATGGTAACGAGCTGACATATGGAAAATCGGGTTTTGAAAATCCCCACTTCGTCGCCAAAGGGATCGAAAGCTAAAGTATAAAAAACGTCAGCAACTCTGACCGGAAAATCTCCCAAAACCTACCCTTTTCAGGACCGCTTGCATATCAAGTGGTGTATCTTCCTGCCCTAACCTATTGACGGTCCTATGGTTTTAGGTGCACACTTTTTATGCCGACTAAGGGACAGAGTTCCCAACGTCGCGATAGAGCCGCAGCACCTCTGTGCTGTGACTGCTGGAAGGGCCATCACTCAGACGAGAGGCTGCACCCGGGGAATTTGTTGGAATGAGGTGACAGAGAGGCCATTGCTGGAGCCATTGGCGAGAGCCACCACCACCCTCGAGAGAGCGCTTTTACAGAGCGACCCAATCCAAACGCAGAAAATGTGAAAAAGGAAACCGTTGGCATTATGTGTCCGACGGTTTTCCTTATGCACCTCCCCCTTAATCACTAAGTTTCAGGCCTGAACAGCTAGACACAGCTAGACGAAGCCCCCATTTTGCGCGTAAAACTCCCTTTGAATATTAGAACTCTGCGAAATGGGACGAAAAACCGTGAGCGACCTACCTGACTTCAAAGTTGTTGAGCCTTCTGATGACACCATGCGAGAAGCAGGTGACGTATTGCGTGCAGGTGGCTTGGTCGCATTTCCCACAGAAACCGTCTATGGCCTGGGCGCTGATGCAACCAACGATGCAGCGGTAGCAAGCATCTTTAGAATCAAAGAACGCCCTACATTCAATCCGCTGATCGTTCATGTCAAAGATGAATTTCAAGCCGCGGAGCTTGTTGAATTCAATGAGTTGGCACAAAAACTGGCCCATGCCTTTTGGCCCGGTGCATTAACTTTGGTGATGAAGCGCAAATCTGATGGTCCGTTGTCCCTTACCGCAACCGCAGGCCTTGATACGGTCGCCGTTCGTGTTCCGGCACATCCCGTGGCTCATGCTCTTTTGGAAGCCGCCGACGTCCCCATCGCCGCACCCAGTGCCAACAAATCCGGCTATATCAGCCCCACCCAAGCCATGCATGTGTTGATGCAATTCAAAGACGGACAAGGTTTGAACATCATTGTCGACGGTGGTTCGTGCCCCGTCGGTGTGGAAAGCACCATCATTGACGTCACAAGCAACCAGCCCATTTTGCTGCGACCCGGCGGTGTTGCGGTGGAAGAAATCGAGGCTGTTGCGAGGCCGGTGAAAATTGATAATACCGATGACATCAAAGCCCCCGGTCAAATGAAAAGCCACTATGCACCGTCTATTCCGGTACGGATAAATGTGAACCCCAAAGATCGCCAACGCGGCGAAAGCATGCTGACCTTTGGCCCCGACATGCCCCGTCGTGCAGCCATGAACCTGTCCAAAACCGGCGACCTCAAAGAAGCGGCTGCAAACTTGTTCACCATGTTGCGTGCCCTGGATATGCCCGGTATTCGCGGCATAGCCGTTGTTCCCATCCCCAATGAAGGCCTGGGTCGCGCCATCAATGACCGTTTAGAGCGCGCTGCCGCCCCCAAAGAAGGCGAGATCGCAGGCGCGCCCCCCAAAGCCCACGACCCCATCGGCAACATTGAGATTTAGCCCAATGGATACTTCGGCCCTCATCACGGATTTGATCGCCGCCTTAGGCGATGGTTCTGTGGTGACAAATGTCGAAGACCTAGAACCTCACCTTCGTGAAGAACGCGGCCTTTTTGTCGGCACCTCTCCGGCTTTAACCAAGCCGCGCACGACACAAGATATCTCTGAAATTGTAAAGATTTGTGCGGCTCATAATGTGGCTGTTGTGGTGCACGGGGGCCAAACCGGTTTGGTTGGCGGCGGCATCCCAGACGACGCCGTACTGATTGATATGTCCCGTCTGAATAAAATCATAGAGGTTGATCCGGTCAATCTCACCATGACTGTTGAAACTGGAACCATTTTGGCTGATGTCCAGGCCGCTGCCGACGAAGCAGGCGCCTATTTCCCTTTAAGCCTTGCCGCTGAAGGTAGTTGCCAAATCGGCGGCAATCTTTCGACCAATGCAGGTGGCGTCCATGTTGTGCGTTACGGCAATGCTCGCCAACTGGTGATGGGGCTAGAAGTCGTACTGGCCGATGGACGCATCTGGAACGGGCTGCGGGCACTGCGTAAAGACAACACCGGATATGAGCTGAAAGAGCTATTTTTGGGATCGGAAGGCACGCTGGGGATCATCACCAAAGCTGTACTGCGCCTGTATCCCAAGCTGCAGCAAAAAGCAGTGGCCTTTGTTGGCTGTGCGTCCTTCGACCAAGCCCTTCAATTACTACACACCGCACAAAAGCGTGCCGGTGATGTCTTGATGGCCTGCGAAGCGATGAACAAACTCAGTGTTGAATTGGCCTGCAAGCATATGGAGGGGGTAACCACCCCCTTGGAGAATCAGCACAATTGTTATGTTTTGTTAGAGTTTGGTAGTGCCAACACCGATGCTGATTTGAACACTGTCATGGAATCAACACTCAGCGACGCTTTTGAAAACAAAATCATCGAAGACGCCGTGATTGCCCAAAGTGAAACACAGGCCCGCGCCATCTGGAATGTACGGGAATCCATCCCACCAGCGCAAAAACGCGAAGGCGGCTCAATCAAGCACGACGTCTCCGTTCCCGTCTCCAAAACGCCTGAAATGATCGCCAAAGCTACCGAATTGGTTGAAGTTCTGCTCCCAGGTGTACGGGTGGTCGCCTTTGGGCACCTGGGGGATGGCAACATTCACTTTAATCTCACCCAGCCACAAGATGCTGATAAACAAGAGTTTCTCAGACACTGGCACAGTACAAACGAAAAAATCCATGACCTTATCGAGACGATGGGTGGCAGTTTTTCCGCAGAACACGGTATCGGCCAACTGAAAACTGGCGAAATGGCCCGTTTGAAGTCAGATGTCGAATTGGACCTAATGCGTACCATAAAATCTGCCCTAGACCCACAAAACCGCCTCAATCCGGGCAAAGTGCTGCCGCCGAAAAACTAAGTGCAATCAGCCTCTTTTCCTTGATTTTGACGCATTTTTCGCGCACTTTGCGCCCTTGCGTGATAATCACGCCCGAGACAGGCTTTCGCGATTTACTCTTGGGGATATTTGGGGCTCATGAACGGCTTAACCCGTTACATGTTTTGGCAGTTGTTTGTTGGCATGGCGTTGGTGGCGTCAGCGCTGACCTGTGTCGTGTGGCTGACCCAATCCTTGCGTTTTGTCGATTTGATCGTCAACAGCGGCTTAACTGCAGGTACCTTCGTCTATTTGACCGGTCTGATGATGCCCAATTTTCTCACCATTATTTTGCCGGTGAGCCTATTTGCCATCATTACCTTTAGCTACCATCGCATGATCATGGATCGCGAACTGGTGGTGATGCGTGCTGCCGGATTGGGGCAATTGGCCTTGGCAAAGCCTGCCATCATCCTCGGGATTTTGATGGTTGGCGTGGGGTATTTGCTATCACTCTACATTGTGCCAACGTCTTATGCAGAGTTTCGCTCCCTGAAATGGGATGCTCGCTATAACTTTTCCCACATCCTCTTGAAAGAGGGCACCTTCAACGATGTGTCGCGAGGAGTAACCGTTTATGTCCGCGAACGCACTGATGATGGGCAATTGCTGGGAATTATGGCCCACATTGAAAAGGATTCACTGAAAAGTGAAACCTGGTTGGCGGAACGCGGTGCACTGGTACAAAACGAAGATGGTGCACGGGTGGTCATGTTCAACGGCTCCCGCCAAGAATTTACCAATGAAAGCAAGCAATTAACCATCTTGTACTTCGATCAATCCGTCTTGGACCTGGAACAACCGACTGCTGAAGGCAACGTACGCCATCGTGAGCCGCGTGAGCGTTCGATGGCAGAACTCTATGACCTTGATACCACGGGGTTGGATGACCGCGGCATCGGTAAGTACAAAGTGGAAATCCACCGTCGCTTGTCACTGCCGCTCACTGCGCTCGGGTTTGCCATGATTGCCCTAAGCGTGCTTATTTCGGGTGCGTTTACCCGCCGGGGTGAAGGCAAACGCGTAATTGCAGCTGTTTTACTAGCGGCAGGTTATCAAGGTGCCATGCTGGCCATCATCAATGCAGCCGCAAAAAACGAAGCACTTTATCCTGTCATTTATATCATTGCGGTTTTGCCCTTCTTCTTTGGTGCCTTGGTCTTGCTCACCCCCGGTAAACTCGGTGCTTTAATACGCAAAAAGAACGTATTGCCTCCTCCTCCCAACGCTGGTCAGACAGTATAGGTGGAGGAACAGACATGAGACTTTCTAAAACACTCTCACTGTATATCGGGCGCAGTTTTCTGATTAGCTTTCTGGCGTTTTTCTTGGGCTTAATGACGCTAATTTTGCTGCTTGATACCATTGAACTGTTACGTCGTGCTTCTTCCAAACCGGATGTCACATTTGGAATTGTGTTGCAAATGGCCTTGTTGAAGTTGCCCCATATGGGACAACTTCTATTCCCATTTGCCGCATTGTTTGGTGGCATGTTGGCTTTTTGGCGTTTATCAAGAAGCCAGGAATTGGCCGTTACAAGGGCTGCGGGGATTTCGGTATGGCAGTTTTTGTTGCCAGCTCTCTTGTTGGCAATTGCTTTGGGTGCATTCAAGGTTACAGCATTCAATCCCCTGTCATCAGCCACATTATCGCGTTTTCAGGCTATGGAGGGACAATTCCTGAAAGGCCAAAAAAGCATTTTGGCAATTTCCAGCAATGGCCTTTGGCTTCGCCAAGGTACGGCCGAAGGTCATGCAGTCGTCCATGCTGTAAACCTCTTGCAGCAAGATAACAGTGTTGAGCTGCAAAACACCATCACCTACCTGTTTCAAGGCCAAGACACCTTTATTGGTCGTGTTGATGCGGAACGGGCTATCCTCGGCGATGGTTATTGGCAAATGGAAAATGCCTGGGTTAATTCTCCTGAATCTCCGCCAGAACATGTTTCCGAATACTGGCTTGAGACAGATTTAACACTGACCCGCATCCAAGACAATTTTGCCAGCCCGGAAACCATGTCCTTTTGGAAGCTGCCAGAATTCATCACCACCTTGGAAGAGGCTGGTTTTTCTGCTGTTCGGCACAGATTGCAGTGGCACTCGTTATTGGCAACTCCGCTGCTGATGTGCGCAATGGTGCTGATTGCCGCTACATTTTCGTTACGACACTCCCGCCGTGGTGGAACAACATCTGTCATTGCGGCAGGTGTCTTCACCGGCTTTGTGTTGTACTTTTTTTCAGACGTGGTTTATGCGTTGGGACTTTCAGATAGTATCCCTGTCACGCTGGCTGCATGGGCGCCTTCAGGTGTGGCTTCCATGTTAGGACTTGCCATGTTGCTTCATCTTGAGGATGGTTAGGCCCTGATGATTTTAAAACATACCTTTTTGGCACCAATATTTGCCGCCGCCGTATTTTTCGGCGGCGTGATTGTGTCATCCCAAACTTTGGCACAATCGCCCCAAGGCAATGACAAACCTGCAAGCTTTGTTGCCGATGAAATGACCCATGATCAAAAGCTTGGTATTATCACCGCGCGTGGCAATGTTGAGGTCAACCAAGAAGATCGCACACTTATAGCGGACGTTATTTCTTACGATCAAAATAATGACACCATTACAGCATCAGGCAATGTTGCCCTCCATCAACCAACTGGCGATATCCTATTTGCAGAAAGTATGGAAGTTACAGGTGATCTTAAAAACGGAGCGATTGAAGATTTATTGGCTGTGATGGCTGACCGTTCTCGCTTTGCAGCAAAACGCGCGACCTTGGTAAATAACGAAACCATGACCATGGATCGGGCAATGTATTCAGCTTGCGAACAATGTCGTGAAGACCCAGGCCGTCCATTGGTTTGGCAACTTAAAGCCGTAAAAATCGTTCATGACCGCACAGAAAAAATAATCACTTACAAGCATGCTTGGATGGAAATCTTTGGCATGCCTGTTGTTTATACACCTTACCTCAGTTATCCAGATCCCACCGTAAAACGTAAATCTGGTTTCTTGACACCTGGCTGGGGTGGGTCAAGCGATCTCGGCTTTGTTGCAAAAACTCCCTACTTCTATGTCATAGATGATAATACCGACGTAACCATCACTCCGATTGTAACATCAAAGGAATACGGTGCACTTTCAAGTGAATACCGCCAAAGGTTCATGGATGGTGAAATCGACACGGTCGCAAGCGTCGCATATGATTCAAAAGAAGTTGCCCATGGACACATTAAATCGAAATCCCGGTTTGACATTGACGAAACATGGCGTTGGGGATTGGACTTAAATGCCACAAGCTCTGACACATATATGCGTCGTTATGGTTTTGGTGGAGAAAGCACATTAACCAGCAAAGCCTACCTTGAGGCTTTCAGGGGCAACAACTACACATCTTTTTCAACCATGACCTTTCAAGGATTGCAGGCAGATGACGATGGCGACACCACACCATTGGTGTTCCCGGTTGCCGAATATTATCATCAAAGCGATCCCGATAAGTATGGAGCATACAACACACTAGACTTAAATCTCACCATGCTCACCCGTAAAGAAAGCAATGATGCGACACGTATCAGTGTCCGCCCAAGTTGGAACATTCAACACATTGCCCCCAAAGGCGATATTTATAAACTATCCGCTACATTTGGTTTGGACTTCTTTAATGCATCAAACCTGACGGCAGAAAGCATCCCAACCGGAAAATATAACGGTTCTGCATTGCGTGTTTATCCAGAACTTGCAATGGACTGGCGTTGGCCTTTTGCCAAACGAACGGGAACTGTAACTGAAGTCTTAGAGCCTATCGCTCAATTCATTGTAAGCCCATATGGTGGAAACTCTTACAAAATGGCGAACGAAGACAGTCAAGATTTTGACTTTAACGATGCAAACCTATTCAGCACCAATCGGTTCACAGGATATGATCGGGTTGAGAGCGGCCCGCGCGCAAATTACGGTCTGAAATGGAATCTTGTTGGTGATAACGGTGGATCCAGTTCCGTCATGGTCGGTCAAAGCTATCGTCTTTCAGATGATGACACCTTTCAGGCAGGGTCTGGGCTTGAAGATAATTTCTCCGATATTGTTGGTCGGATTGAGGTCTCGCCAGGCGATCACCTTAATTTGCTGTACCGCACAAGGCTGGATAAATCGTCACTAGAGTTCCGCCGCAATGAAATTGGCGTAAATGGCAAAATCGAGGGTTTCAAATATAACACCAACTATGTTTTGTTTGACCATCAACAAGATAGTGAATTTGATGGTCGACAGGAACTTACGTACTCCTTTGGTCAAGAAATTAACGATTTTTGGACAACAACACTTACGGGGGTGCGGGATATGTCTGACAACGGGGGGCAACGCTCCATGGGGCTTGGACTTGAATACGATGACGAATGTCTAACTTTCGACACAAAATTGAGTCGTACTTTTTATCAAGATCGTGAGATTGAACCCACTGATCAAATTATGTTCCGCGTTGTATTCAAGACCTTGGGAGAAGTTCGAACGGATGTTTCCCCTACCAACTAATCGGCACGTATACTTGTTCGACAAGGCCGGAT
>JAPHSY010000061.1 GCA_026196495.1 Magnetovibrio sp. | reverse complement strand
GTGTGCCCGTATTGGCTTCAATTTAACAAACAAGGTATCTGCTATCCAATGGTATTTGAGTTATGACGTATGTAAGGAAACTTTGATCATCTTAGATTAACTCGGCAAAATCACCGGGTGTTTTGGGTGTGCCTTCTTCCTCTTCCTCTATACGAATGGTTGGTTGCTCTGATCGGCTACCAAAGTCACCTTCACCCTCTTCCCGAGGTGGGCGGGCAGGGCGCTCACCGCTGCGGCCAATGCTTTTTTGCAAATCAACCAATTCGATAAAGTGATCAGCTTGGCGCCGCAGTTCATCGGCGACCATGGGAGGGGATGATTTGACGGTGCTGACGACGGAACAACGCAGGCCTTTGCGCTGAATTGCTTCGATTAGGCGGCGGAAGTCGCCGTCACCGGAAAACAGCACGACATGATCAAGGTTTTCGGCCATTTCCATGACGTCGATGGCCAGCTCAATGTCCATATTGCCTTTGATTTTACGACGCCCGGCGCTGTCGGTGAATTCCTTAGTTGGCTTGGTCACCATGGTGTAGCCATTGTAATCCAACCAATCGACCAATGGGCGGAGCGGTGAATATTCGGCATCATCCATCAGTGCTGTATAGTAAAATGCGCGTACCAACTGTCCTTTGCCGGCAAAGTGTTCCAGCAGTCGTTTGTAGTCGATGTCAAAGTCAAGGGCTCGGGCGGCTGCGTATAAATTGGATCCATCGATAAATAAGCCGATGCGCTCTTGAGGGTAAAATATCATATCAATCAATCCCTTAGGAGGAGTAAAAAGGAAACATATCCGAAATACAGTGGATGGCTTATAGGTAGGCGGTGTACATCATCCGTGCAAGCGGTTTCACATGCGTAAAATATTTTGGATGACATTTTTATGATTGTAATTGGCATGGGCGCCAACTTGCCCTCTGAACGCTATGGCTCGCCCGTGGAAACTTTGGAGGCTGCTTTAACGGCTTTGGATGGCTATAACGCGGTGCGCGTGACCCGTCGCTCGCGCTGGTTTGAAAGCGCACCTGTGCCCATAAGTGACCAGCCTTGGTACATCAATGGTGCTTGTTTGGTGGATACCGAGTTAGAAGCCCAAGAACTTTTATCTGTATTACATGAAATCGAATCCAATTTCGGCCGTGTGCGTAGCGAAAAGAATGCTCCACGTGTGTTGGATTTGGATTTGTTGGTCTATCACGATCTGGTTACATCCGATGATCAAGACTATACCGTGCCGCATCCACGTATGCATGAACGTGGATTTGTCTTGCTACCGATGATGGATTTGGTGCCGGGGTGGTTACACCCAATTTTATCTAGTGATTTGAAAACATTAATAAACAATCTATCTATTGACCAAGTCACCCGTCCGTTAGAGCAGGTTTACCAAGACGCAGATGCTGAATATGATGATCCACTTTTACTTTAGAATGAGTCTTGGTGTGTTGTTAAAATGCAACAATTTGCTTCCATGCTTATGAAAACAATAAAAAATGATTGTGTCACACCACCATTAAATGTAGCTTCGGTATCAGAATTCTGGGGGGATGATTCCTTTAGAAGCGATATTTGAGAGCTGATCCTATGAAAAAGATTGCCTGTGCGGGCTTGATTGCCCTTGTCCCTGCCATGATGAGCACTTCTGTAAGTGCTGGTGATAAACAATCATATGTAGGTGTTTCTGGCCTTGTTAGCATGGTCGGTGATGTTGATGGTAACAACGGCCGTGGCGGTGCAGGCGAGGTTAAAACCTCCGCTGATATGGACACCAGCTTTGGCGTTGCCGTTCGTGGTGGATACCAATTTACGAAATTCCGTGCTGAAGTTGAACTTGGCTATCGCGATATTGAAGTCGACAGCATCAGCACTGCTAGCGGTACTTTTTCAAGCTCCTCAGGTGATGCAAAAGCATACACTTTGATGGTTAACGGTGTTTATGACATCAAAACGGATGGTGCTGTTACTCCCTACGTTATGGCGGGTGTTGGTCTCTTAAGAGCTGATGGTGATATCAGCTACACCGATGATAATGGTCGTGCGCAAACCGCTTCTGCCGATGGCACAACCTTTGCCGGCCAAATTGGCGTTGGTGCCTCTTATGGCATGACTCCTAACGTTGACTTGGTTGGCGGTTATTCCTTCATGGGTGCACCGACCGATGCAACTGGCGACAGCCAAGTTCTTAAAATTCATAGCGCTCAAGTTGGTGTGAACTACAAGTTCTAATCAACGACTTAAGGCTGGGATCAGCAGCCTCAAAGGTTAAAAGTTGGCCGTGTTCTTAATCGTTTGAGAACACGGCTTTACTTTTATTTAGCAAAAATGAATAGCACTGGGTTTGTGCACAGCATTTTTTTAAGTAATTAAATTGCGTTAAATGTTGCACTTATCCCACCAACCCAATATATAATCGCCAGATTCACATCCTATGAATTGGAGAGACATCCATGGCCCGCGTTACGGTCGAAGATTGCGTTACTAAAATTCCCAACCGCTTTGAGCTGGTGATGACCGCTGCGCAGCGTGCGCGCGATATTTCAGCAGGTGCTGAACTGACCATGGAACGCGACAACGATAAAAACCCTGTCGTTGCTTTGCGCGAAATTGCTGACGAAACCGTCAACTACGATGAATTGCAAGAAACCTTGGTGAAAAGCCTTCAGCGTTACGTTGAAAGCGACGACCCCATCGAAGACGAAATGGACATGCGCGCTCTGCAACAAGACGTCACTGGCGAAGTTGGCGAAGCCGACGATGCGGCTGAGGTCAACGCTGATGCACTGACCGTCCATGATGTGGCTGCTGAAGACGTGGCAAGCGCCATGGCCGAAGCTTCTGCCATGATGGAAGGGGCTGAAGTCGAGGAGGGATAAGTGATCAGGCACGCTCTCAATAGCATTTCAGCGTGCCGTCCTCGTTTCGGGCCTACGGCTCCCCAAAGCATTTCTCGAAAGCCCTTTGCTCCAAATCGTGAGCGGAGGGCTTTTGCATGATACGCCAGTTCGAACTTGTTGAAACGGTCAAGTCTTACGACCCCAATGCCGACGAAGACTTAATCAACCGCGCCTACGTGTACGCCATGAAGGCACACGGTTCGCAAATGCGGGCATCGGGCGATCCTTATTTTTCTCATCCTTTAGAAGTGGCCGGTATTCTCACAGGGTATCGCCTGGATGCTGCGACCATTGCGACGGCTTTGCTGCATGATGTGGTGGAAGACACCGGTGCCACCTTGGAAGAGCTGGAAAAGATGTTCGGCTTGGAGGTTGCCAAGCTGGTTGATGGCGTTACCAAGCTGACCCAGATCGAACTGCAATCCGATCACTCCAAACAGGCTGAGAATTTCCGCAAGCTGTTGTTGGCGATGTCTGAAGACATTCGGGTGTTGTTGGTGAAGCTGGCTGACCGCTTGCACAATATGCAAACCCTGCATTTCATCAAAAAACCGGAAAAGCGTAAACGCATTGCGACCGAGACGATGGAGATTTTCTCTCCGTTGGCGGAACGCATCGGTATGCAGGAAATGAAGAACGAATTGGATGACCTGTCGTTCTCCGAAATCAACGAAGAGGCCCGTAGCTCTATTCTCAAGCGTCTAGAGTATTTGCGAGATGAGGGTGAAACCCTGGTGCCGTTGATCATCAACGAATTGCGCCAAACCTTAAAAGATAACGGTGTTGTTGCCGATGTGTCAGGGCGGGAAAAAACGCCGTATTCCATCTGGCGCAAAATGCAGAAGAAAGATGTGCCGTTCGAAGCCATGTCCGACATTATGGCATTTCGTATTGCGGTCGATGATTCCGATGAATGCTACAAGGCCCTGGGCGTCATACACAATGCTTATAGAGTGGTGCCGGGACGGTTTAAGGATTACATCTCGGTCCCCAAACCCAACGGATATCAGTCGTTGCACACAGGTGTGATCGGTCCAGAAAAACACCGTATTGAAATCCAAATTCGCACCCGTTCCATGCACGAAATTGCTGAAAACGGTGTGGCAGCGCATTGGCAATATAAACAAGCTGATGACAAAAAGACGGATGTCAGTGGCAAGCCAACGGATGGTAAACAATACCGTTGGCTTCGAGAATTGCTGGAAATTTTGGAAACTGCGGCAGAGCCCGAGGAGTTTTTGGAGCATACCAAGCTGGAGATGTTCCAAGACCAGGTGTTTTGCTTCACACCCAAGGGTGACCTGATCAACTTACCCCAAGATGCAACACCGGTTGACTTTGCCTATGCGGTTCACACCGAAGTGGGTGACAGATGTGTTGGGGCCAAAATCAACGGACGCATGATGCCGTTGCGCACGCGCTTGAAAAATGGCGATCAGGTGGATATTTCCACATCCAAAACACACACTCCATCGACGGCATGGGAAAACTTTGTCGTTACCGGCAAGGCACGAGCACGTATCCGGCGCTATGTGCGTTTGAAAGAACGCGATCAGTATGTCGAACTGGGCAATGCCATGCTGGAACGTGCTTTCGTGGAAGAAGATTACCCCTTAACCGAAAAGGGTCTGAAAGGGGTTTTGAAGATCTTCCAACAAGAAACCGTGGATGATTTGATTGCTGAAGTCGGTATGGCACATATCACTGCGCGCGATGTCTTGGGGGCCGTTTATCCTGGTACCAAAAAACAAAGTGTGGCGCGCAGGCTCAGTAATATGGTGCCGTTGTCGCGCGCCAAAAAGAAAGCTAAGCAAAAGAAAAAAAACCGTGATGGTGTGGGTATCCCCATTCGTGGGCTCATTCCTGGCATGGCAGTTCATTATGCCGGGTGCTGCCACCCACTGCCGGGTGATCGCATAGTCGGTATCATCACCACGGGTAAAGGTGTCACCATTCACACCATCGATTGTGATGGCTTGCGCCAATACGACGAACAGCCGGAACGCTGGATTGATGTGTCTTGGGACATAGGTGAAGAGGGTGACATACAGTCTTCGGGCCATGTCAGCCGCGTGCATTTAACACTGTTGAACGTTCCGGGTGCTTTGGGCGCGCTTTCGAATGTGGTGGCACGGGGTGAAGCCAATATTTCGAACCTTAAAATTGTCACGCGTTCGGCAGATTTCTACGACATGTTGGTAGATATGGAAGTGCGTGATGTGAAGCACTTAAATGAAATTATCGCAGCTCTGCGGGCGACGCCGGAAATCAACACCATTGAACGTGCGCGTGGGTAAGGTTCCAAGCGATGCGGTTTGTTTATGTACATGGTTGGGGCTTTGATGCTCGCTTTTGGCGGTCATTGCAGGACTGTTTGGGGGACGGTGAATGCCTAGACCTTGGTTTTGTCTCTGATCCGCAATTGGACATTTCAGCAACGGATGAGCCGCTGGTGGCCGTTGGTCATTCCTTCGGGGTACAGTGGCTTTTACATCACCATGCCAATAAGCCATGGCAGGCGTTTGTCTCTATCAATGGTTTTGCACGATTTGTGAAGGCTGAAGGTTATGATGTCGGGACGCATCCCCGTATCCTCAAACGCATGATCCAAGGCTTTGAGCAACGTCCTGATGGCGTCTATGTGGATTTCATGAAGCTTTGTGGTGCTGCTGATCCTAATCCACAGGGGCTAAACTATGATCCTTTGCGTGATGGCCTGGAAGCCTTATATGAATGGGATGAACGTGAAGCCCTGGACTTATTGGCAGCTCCAGTATTGGCCTTGGCGGGTGGTGCGGATCAAGTGGTTCCTCAAAACATGAGTGAAGCTGCGTTTGTAGGCCATAATTTGGTGATCAAAGCAGATGGCGACCACGTGTTACCGCAGAGTGATCCTGATTGGTGTGCCCAGCAAATTCAGGCCTTTTTGGAACAAAATGGACAATGAACGCGCAAAAATCCCGTATTGCTCAAGCCTTTTCCAACTCGGCAGACAGCTATGAGCAAGCCTCCCAGCTCCAGGCCGAAGTGGCAAAAGAGGTTGCTACTTTGGCCTTGGCTGACTTGCCATCCAATCCACGTGTGTTGGAAATTGGCTGTGGGACCGGTGGACTGACTAAACATCTTCTGACCCAGGTTGAAGGTGGTTCGTTCCTGATCACCGATATAGCCCCCAACATGGTCGAAAAATGCCGCGAAGCATGCGTGGACAAACGTGCACGGTATTTACGCATGGACGGTGAACATCCAGCCTTAGAAGGCCAAGAGTTTGATTTGATCGTTTCCAGCTTGGCCATGCAATGGTTTGCGGACTTAGCCGCAGGAATTGAGCGTTTAACGGCTCATCTGGTCCCTGGTGGACGGTTGGTGTTTTCCACTTTGGCCCATGAAACGTTTGCCAATTGGCGTACGGCCCATACGGAGTTGGGGCTTAAAGACGGCACCCCTATCTATCCAACACCGCAACAGGTTGATGGGATGTGGCCCGAAGGTGGACAGGGGCAGGTTAGCGTTGATTTGATCAAACGCGAGTACGAAGACGCACAAACCTTTGCCCGACGGCTCAAAACCATTGGTGCCAATACGCCAGCACAGGGGCACCGACCGCTGAGTCCTAAAAACTTCCGCAAAATTTCGGCGCATTTAGGACGTAACTTTGTGGATCATTACCATATTGTCTATGGGGCTTTCACCAAAGGGTAAAGCATTTGGAAAGTCCTTTTCTGATAGCCTCAGATATGAGACAAAACCATTAACTTCCCCGATTACCTGTCTAAAGCTGCTTATTCATGTTTCAACGCCGCCAAAAAATATCGCTGCTGCATCGCATTGTTCAGTTTTTCTGGCCCAAAGCCGGATGGCATAGATCAACGCGATATGTGTTCCACCGGGTGGCGCGTATACCGGGATCTGCGTATTCGTTGGCGGCTGGGTTTGCTTGTGGCGCAGCGATTTCATTTACCCCGTTTATGGGTTTGCACTTCGTTATTTCTATGGCGATGGCGTATGTCATCCGTGCCAATGTCTTGGCGGCAGCGATCGGTACAGCCGTCGGTAACCCTTGGACTTTTCCGTTCATCTGGGTCGGAGTTTTTAACACGGGACAGTGGATTTTGCGCACGAATAGCATGGATGCTCAGGAAATTGATTTCCTGGATGTGCTGACCGAAAGTATGGAAGCGTTACACAAACTTGACTTCGATTATTTGGTAGAGGTTGGTGGCCCGGTGATTTTGCCCATGCTGGTTGGATGTGTGCCTTGGGTTATTGGCGTATGGATTGTATTTTATTTGCCGTTGCGCCCTGTGATTTCCAAATACCAAGCCGCACGTCACCACAAACGCACACAAAAATTGCACGCCCAAAACACAGATGAACGCCAGGAAAAAGCATAAGATGACTTCTCCAAACAATCCCCATTTTCTCAGGTTGGGCGTTAACATTGACCATGTTGCCACCATTCGCAATGCCCGTGGCGGTGATTACCCTGATCCAGTGCGTGCGGCCCACTTGGCCGCAGCTGCCGGTGCCAATGGCATCACAGCACACTTGCGCGAAGATCGGCGCCACATCACCGATACCGATATCTTACGTCTGTGCGATGAAATTGATTTGCCGCTGAACCTGGAAATGGCAGCCACCAATGAAATGTTGGACATTGCCTTGCGCCACAAGCCCCATGCAGCCTGTATCGTCCCTGAAAAGCGGGAAGAGCGTACAACCGAAGGCGGCTTGGATGTGCTTGGGAAGCTTCCAAAGCTTAAATACTTTGTGAATAAACTCAGCGATGTTGGGGTGCGGGTGTCGTTGTTTGTGGAACCGGATGAGGCGGTTCTCGACGCATCTAAGGAACTGGGGGCCCCTGTTGTGGAACTCCACACGGGATCATACTGTGACGCCCCTGAGGGGGCCGCGCGGGATGCGGAGTTCGCTCGCATTGTCCGTGCTGCGAAACATGCTGAAGAAATTGGTCTGGAATGCCACGCAGGGCACGGTTTGACGTTTGACAGTGTGAAGCCCGTTGCTGCGATTAAAACCATCAAAGAGCTCAACATCGGACACTTCTTGGTGGGAGAAGCCATATTTGTCGGCTTTGAAGCCTCAATCAAAGAAATGCGCCGTTTGATGGATGAGGCCCGGGGCGAGGCAGGGTCTTAAGCATGATTTTGGGTGTCGGAACGGATCTTTGCGATATTCGCCGCGTTGAACAGACGCTGAGCCGTTTCGGTGAACGCTTTATTGAGCGTCTCTATACTGAAGAGGAACAAGCCAAAGCTGAAAAGCGGGGCGAAGCCTCGCGCGCCAATCGTTACGCCATGTTTTTTGCGGCGAAAGAGGCCTGTGCCAAGGCACTGGGAACTGGATTTCGCGAAAATGTATTTTGGAAAGACCTGAAAGTTAGCAATCTTCCCACTGGCCAGCCCATCATGACCCTTTCCAACGGGGCACTAGAAAGGCTACAAAGCCTGACACCGGATGGATATGAGCCCAAAATCAATATATCTTTGACGGACGAATATCCCATGGCCCATGCCATGGTGATCATTTCGGCCATACCTTGTGATTAAAACGGATATTTAATGAGCGACAAACTCGATGTAGATGAGCTGCTGGACGGCAAGCCCGCAAATGACGAAGAAAGTCTTTGGGATACGATTAAAACAGTTGGCTATGCCGTTTTGTTCGCGATTGTTGTGCGTGCGTTCGTGTATGAGCCGTTCTCCATTCCGTCAGGTTCCATGATCCCGACACTTTTGGTCGGTGATTATCTGTTCGTTTCGAAAATGTCGTATGGCTATTCCAAGCATTCGTTGCCGTTCAGCATGCCACTTATTCCAGGTCGTGTGATGTATGAAATGCCCGAACGCGGCGATGTTGCCGTGTTCAAACTGCCAGCCGACAACAAGACTGATTTTATCAAACGCATCGTTGGCTTGCCCGGTGATACCATTCAGGTCCGCGGGGGGGTATTGCATATCAATGGCCAACCGGTTCAGCGCAAGCGTATTGGTGAGTATGTTTACCGGGCCACAAATGGTACATTTCACAGCACAGTACGCTATGAAGAAACGCTGCCCAACGGCGTGACCCATGAAATCATCGAAGAATCCGATAGCATGCCTCAGGACAATACTCAGGTATATCGCGTGCCGGAGGGGCATTTTTTCGGTATGGGTGATAATCGCGACAATTCGACAGATTCTCGTTTCTCTATGGTTGGCTTTATCCCGAAAGAAAACTTGGTCGGGCGTGCGGAAAGTTTGTTCTTTTCCATTGATGGATCATTTTGGAAGTTTTGGAGCTGGCCATGGTCTTTGCGCTTTGAACGCTTCTTTGATGCTGTGGATTAAACCATGACATCTTCAACAGAACAGCTACAAGACATCCTTGGCCACAGCTTCACGGATGAGGCCTTGTTGGTTCAGGCCCTGCGCCATGCTTCAACAACCGATCAACGTACTCATTCCAATGAACGTTTGGAATTTTTGGGTGATCGCGTGTTGGGGTTGTCCATGGCGGAAATGCTTTACGCACAATTTCCTGATGAGGAAGAAGGTGAATTGGCACGCCGTTTTGCGGGGCTGACATCGCGCGATACCTTGGCACGGGTTGCCGACGGTATTGGCTTGATGGATTATGCGCATACCCAGGCTGTTGATGCAGAAACCTCGGCCCGCAGTCATGCGTCTGTTGTTGCGGATACGATGGAGGCCGTATTGGGAGCACTCTACCTGGACGCCGGTCTGGACGTTGCGGCTGCTTTCATTCAAGGGCATTGGGGGGAATTGGTGGATGAAGACATCAGTCCGCCCAAAGATGCCAAAACCGGATTGCAGGAATGGGCCCAAGCTCGGGCTTTGGGGCTGCCGAAATACACCATCGTCAGTCGTGAAGGTCCCGACCACGCACCAGTCTTTACCATTCGCGCAGATGTCAAAAATTACGGCTCAAAAGAAGGCACTGGTTCGTCGCGTCGCCTCGCTGAACAAGATGCCGCCACGCAGCTGCTGGCTGAATTGGAGAAACACTTATGACCGACACACAAGAACGTTGCGGTTTTATCGCTGTCCTTGGTGCACCGAATGCCGGTAAGTCGACCTTGGTTAACCGTGTGGTTGGCACCAAAGTATCCATCGTTTCACCAAAGGTTCAAACCACCCGCGCACGTGTGATGGGGATTGCCATCAAAGACAATGTGCAGATGGTGTTTATTGACACACCCGGTATTTTTGAACCGCGTCGTCGTTTGGACCGTGCCATGGTTGCGGCCGCTTGGGGTGGTGCAGGTGATGCAGATGTGAAGTTGTTGTTGGTTGATGCATCACGCGGCATTGATCGTGACACCGCATCGATTATCGATCGCATGCAAAAGGAAGAAAAACGCGCTCACCTGATTCTCAACAAAGTCGACAAGGTCAAAAAGCCACAATTGTTGGCATTGATCACAGAGCTTAATGCCAAAGGTGTGTTTGATGAGACCTTCATGATCTCTGCACTTAATGGTGATGGTGTCGATGACTTGGTAACGTTTTTGTCTGAACACATGTCCGAAGGCCCTTGGCATTTCCCTGAAGACCAAGTCTCCGACATGACAGAACGATTGTTGGCGGCGGAAATTACGCGTGAAAAGCTGTATTTGCAACTGCGTCAAGAACTGCCATATGCGACCACCGTTGAAACTGAAACGTGGGAAGAGCGCAAAGATGGGTCGGTGAAAATCGAACAAGTGATCTTTGTCGAGCGTGACAGTCAGAAGTCCATCATTTTAGGTAAACGTGGTCAGCAGATTAAACAGATCGGATCAGAATCACGCAAGGAATTGGAAGGTATCTTGGATACCAAGGTGCACTTATTCTTGTTCGTTAAAGTTCGTGAAAAATGGGCAGATGATCCAGAACACTATCGTGACTGGGGTTTAGACTTCGACGCCTAAATGGCCTGGGTGTGGTGATTGGTTTGCGTTCCAATGTGGTGATTGGTTTGTGTTTTGGGCTTGTTGATGCTGTTTGATTTTTCTTGGGTCTGGCTGAAGTTTTTTTGTGCCTTGAGGATGAAGATACTACCGCCTGATTTACGTGGGACGTAATCAAGCGTCATGCCCAATCGTGTGCAAATGGTCTGACACACACTCAAACCCGTGCCGCTACCGTTGATTGCCCCAGCTTCATGGCCCAGGCGCTCAAACGGCTGGAATAACTTTTGGATTTTTTCAGCTGGAATTCCAATGCCATTGTCTTCTACCCGAATGATGACTTGGTCTCCTTCGACTTTTGATGAAACCCATACATCTCCACCATCGTGATTGAATTTGATACCGTTTGAAATCAAACACGTTATTACCTGTGTGAACATGCCGCTGTCTGTTTCAATTTCGAAACTCTGATGATTGTTGTTGGTATGGATGTTGACGTGATGCGTAATCGCTTGTCGTCCCGATAGCATTACGGCATTGCTGATCATCAGGCGAATATCGACCTTGTCCAAGATCAGGCTTTCATTCCCGTGCAAAAGCGTTTCCAATTCTAGAATTTGATCTACTAAATCAACCAAGTTATTGACGCTGGTATCAATCGCCTTTTCATATCCGGTGACATTTTTGCGTTGTTCCGGAGTTAGGCACATTAAGATTAGCTGAATATATCCACTAATGGCATTGAGCGGGGTGCGAAACTCATGGGACATGGATGATAAAAACTGGGCTTTTGTTTGTGCGGCCTCTTCTCCATGTAGGACCGCTTGCTCCAAGTGGGCATTGAAAATATTAATGCGCCAATTGGCATGCCAGACTACACCAATCAAAAGCAGGGTGCCGACAAAGACAACGATCAGAGAGAGTTTGTAATTATTGGCATGGCTTAGAATTTGAGCGCGAAGACTTGTGGTCTGAAATTGCTTAAGGTGTAAAATTTTTGCTGAATACACAGAAGCTTCGTCACTGACCGTATCCAAGTTTGACAATAATGAAACGTATCCTTGGTTGTTTGGGTGTTGAATGAAAATGGTTAAGTGTTGATCGAGTACATTGAAAAGTTGGGATAATTTTTCAAAAGCGATAGGGGGCGTTAGACCTTGGTCTTCGATACTTTCCAAACGTTGTGTGGTGAAGTTTAAAGTTTCAAACTGGCTATAGAGGATGTCTGCTGATTCTTGTAACTCTGATGGGTCAAATTCAATAAAGGGGTCGCCATAGGCTTGTAATAGAGTACGGACACGATTGAGGTCATTGCGGAACTGTTGAGCACCCCAAATCAAACTGTCAGCATGCACGATTGAGAACCCTTCGATGGATTCTTTAAGTCGGTTTTCCATTTTCATGACGAAGAAAAATGCCAGGATGAAAATGAAGATGATCGCTGCGATCGAGTAGGTGGACCATTGGCGGAAACTTATGGTGTACATTCTTGCTCCCCCACATTACTGAATGGTCAATTGTTTGACCTGCCAAATGGAACGGCCATAATAAACTTCTGTTTTGAGGCTCGGATTTTGGTCAAAGGGATAGATTACAAACACAGGCCCCTTATTGCGGAGTTTTAAACGTTTCCCATTGAGCCGGGTGGCAAACAATACGCCCAGTTCGGTTAGGTCAGAAACAGGAATGGTGACCTGATAGTCGTTGATTGCCAATGCATTGATAGTCGTGCCTTTAATACCAAGGTGTTTAACCAAATCCTTTCCTGATATACCACTGAATGTGGACTGGCGGTGCCATGGTGTGGTTGTTTTAATTTGACTTGCCGGGGCGAGAGCCTCAAATTCTTCTATGCTCATTTTTATGGGCTTTTCAGCGGTTCGCTGGCTTAAACCCTCAATAAAAATGATATCTTTTGCATAACCGATCTGTGGCGCAAGCAACACTACGAATGCAGGAATGTATAATTTGAGTTCGCGCAAAAGCATCAATCTAATCTTGTTGTTTGGGGAAGCGCTTAACTCATAGATTGTGATCGCGAGGAGTGTACACAAGCTAAAAAGTGATTGAAAATCTGACACCTCAAAAAGGCTTTAGAGTTTTCACAACTTAGCCGTAAACTTTCTCTAGATATCTTGCTTATGTAAATACCACTGAACGGTTGAAGAGGGATCCTCACATGCGTGCATCGATCTGGTTGAGCGTGATAGCAGCGGCTGTTTTGGTGGTTGCGTGTGATGAGCCAACAGATAGTTCTGTTGGTGGGGAAGAGCCTCGGCTCCCGGTTGCTCGTTCTGCGATGATGATGGCTGCGGATACGTCCATGGGGGCAGAAAGTGCGCAGCGCATGGAGGTTGGTCGCTCCTACCGGGTTGAAGTGACAGAAGGGAGCGTAAAAGAGGCCTTGGAAATTGACCGAAGTGCCTGTTTGAAATTTGAATGTGTCATTAAATCAGTCAGTTCTGCTGAAAACACATCCTACCCCAACGCTTCTTTACAGGCCTTGGTGCCCATGGCCCAGGCGGATGCATTCCATGATCACATCATGGGTGTGGCAGGGCGTGTCATCGCGAAGTTCAACGAAACAGCAGCCAATCGTGAGCAAAGTCATCAAGACCTTGAAGCCCGACTTGAACGTCTGGAGTTTATGAAAAAACGTCTCTATCAACTGGCGGATCAAAAATCCAAAAAGGTTGGAGATTTGTTGCAGGTGGAACGTGAACTGATGCGAGTGGAAACGGATATTGAGCGCCTTACCCGTCAAAGGAAAGGAATTGAAAAAGTTACCGACAATGTGGCTTTTTCCCTGCAATACAAGTTGCGGCCGCCCAAGGCTGGGGATGTCAATTTTTCACCATTTCAGGGGTTGGTCTCCGACAGCATCAATATGCTGTTTAAAGGTGTACGTTTAACAGTGCTGTGGATTGCACGCTGGTTCCCGGTGATGGTGTTGGTGGGGGGCGCGGTATGGCTAATACGTCGGCGGCGCATAAATCACGATTGATCAGCATGATCTAGGGGCAGTTCGGTGGTGTGTTTGACCTCTTCCATGACGAAGCTGGTGGATACATCCATGAGGTCAACTTTGGAAATCAGTCTTTTGTATAGGGCATCATAAGCCGCCATGTCGCGGACACGGGCGTGCAGCACATAGTCAATGGTGCCGCTGGTGCGATAGACCCCAATGATTTCCGGCATGGTGTTTACGGCAGATTGAAATTGTTTGAGCCACTCAGAATCATGGCGTGTGGCACGTACCGTCACGATGGCCGCCAAGTTCAGGTTGATGGCCTCTGGATTAATCAGCGCAACGGTTTTGGAAATGATCCCATTATCTTCTAGGTTCTTAATCCGTCGCCAGCAGGCGTTGCGGGACAAGCCCACCTGGGTTCCCAGCTCTTCCACAGAGATATCGGCATCGCGTTGGAGCAATCTAAGTATTTTACGGTCTAATTCGTCAATTTTTCCCATAATTATGATTATATTGGGAAAATATCTTAAATTATAGATATTTTAGATCATATTCAGGACATCATCCCATTGGCTCCCTTGTAATATGAAGAAGGATAACAAGAAGGACGCAAGACCATGACTGAACACCAAAATGCACTCATCGAAACGATTCGCAATTCAGTCATTGGTGATGATCAGGTTCTGTACGGTCCATATGGTCCGCGGCGTCTTGTTTATGCGGATTACACGGCGTCTGGTCGTTCGTTGAGCTTCATCGAAGATTATATCCGCAATGAAGTTATGCCGTTTTATGCAAATACGCACACGGAGACCTCAGAAACAGGGGCGCAAACCACCACGTTTCGTGAAGACGCACGTGAGATCATTTTAGAGTGTGTTGGTGGTGATGCAGAAGAAGATGTGGTGATCTTCTGTGGTTCAGGTGCAACGGCTGCCATCAACAAACTGATTGATATTATGCAAATTCGAATTCCGAAGGGCTTGGATAAAACTTATGCGTTATCAGA
Source organism: Magnetovibrio sp. (assembly GCA_026196495.1). GTDB lineage: Bacteria > Pseudomonadota > Alphaproteobacteria > Rhodospirillales > Magnetovibrionaceae > Magnetovibrio. The sequence continues at coordinate 3,150 of JAPHSY010000061.1, read as the reverse complement.
TCAAATTCCTGTTCATCAACGCCCCGTGGTTTTTGTCGGTCCTTATGAGCACCATTCCAATGAACTGCCCTGGCGTGAAAGCATCGCCGATGTGGTGGAAATTCCTGAGGATGAAGATGGGCAGGTGGATATTGCAGCGCTTGAAAATCAGTTGGAACATTACGCAGAACGCCCTGTGAAAATTGGCAGTTTTTCTGCTGCCTCTAATGTTACTGGCATCATCACAGACAGTGTTGCCATTGCTGAAATTTTGCATAAACACGGTGCCCTATCATTTTGGGATTACGCCGCAGCGGCCCCCTACGTCAACATAGATGTCAGCGCTGGGCAAAAGGATGCCGTGTTCATTTCACCGCATAAATTTGTCGGTGGTCCCGGCACGCCGGGCGTATTGGTGGTGAAAAAGACATTACTGGCCAATGCGGTTCCCTCGACACCGGGTGGTGGCACGGTGTCTTATGTCAGCCCCACGGATCACCACTACATTGCAGACCCTGCTCACCGTGAAGAAGGTGGCACCCCGGCGATCCTGGAATCCATTCGCGCTGGGATGGTGTTCCAGCTCAAACGTGCGGTCGGTGAAGATTTAATCAAAGACCGGGAGGAAGACTTTTTACGCCGTGCTTTCAAAGCATGGAAACAAAACCCCAGCATTGAAATTTTGGGCAATACGGATGCCAAACGTTTGTCGATTGTGTCGTTGATGATCCGCCATGGCGACAGCTATTTGCATCATGATTTTGTGGTAGCACTGTTAAATGATTTGTTTGGCATTCAAGCCCGGGGTGGGTGTTCGTGTGCCGGGCCTTATGGCCATCGTTTATTGGGGATTGATGAAGACGTATCCACGAAGTTTGAGGCTTTGGTCGAACAGGGGTGTGAAGTGCTCAAGCCAGGTTGGGTGCGGGTGAATTTTAATTACTTTATTTCGGAAGAGGTCTTTGAATTTATCGTCTCTTCCATCAACTGGGTTGCGGAAAACGGCTGGCTCTTTTTGCAAGACTATAGTTTCGATGCCCAAACGGGTGCGTGGCGAAATATCAACCATGAACCTCATCAGCAGAAAAGTTTACACGACATTGCCTATGAAGATGGTGAGCTTAAGTGGGATAGTGCTTGTGAGGCCGGAGACATTGAATTGTTGCGTTCCAGTCAAGCCCTGGCTGATCAGCGGGCTGCTGAATTGATGAAGGACGCAAAAAGTCGACCGAACACAAAATCCCCCTTAAGTGCGGATGAAGAGAAGTTGCGCTGGTTTGCGGTTGCCGGGTCCAGCTCCATCCAATTGAAAACGCCCATCCAGTTTTCACGTTAGGTGTGACTGAATGGGCGTGTCAGGTGTGTTGTACAGCTTTAAGCCTGCAACAAGATTTTTTGTGCCGCACCGGCGGCGTCGTTGCCTTTTAGTGGTGCACCAATATCAGATAGGACCCCTTCCAGGGCAGCCAAACACAAGGTCACATGACGCGGGGTAGAGCTTTGCCCCATCAAACCAATGCGCCAAACTTTGCCGGCAAGCGCACCAAGGCCAGCGCCAATCTCAATGCCGAAATCAGACAACATACGACGGCGGACCAATGCTTCATCGATACCTTCCGGCACTTTGATGGCGTTGAGTTGCGGTAAGCGACAGGATTCGTCGACGATCAAGTCGAGCCCCAGTGTTTCAAGGCCGGCTTTCAGGCCATTGTGGTTCTTTTGATGGCGTTTCCAGGCGTTTTCGATGCCTTCATCTTTCAACATCACCAAACTTTCGTGCAATGCATAAAGGGCATTCACAGGTGCGGTGTGGTGGTAAGAACGCGTCGCCCCTTCGCTGGACCAGTAACCCATGATTAGGTTCATGTCCAAGAACCAACTTTGGACCTTGTGATTGCGTTTGCGGATCACGTCCAAGGCACGGTCACTGAAGGTCACCGGAGAAATACCGGGTACGCAGCTCAAACACTTTTGGGTGCCGGAATAACACGCATCGATTTTCCACTCATCGATCATGACCGGAGTGCCACCCAAGCTGGTGACGGCATCCATGATGGTGAGCATGTCACCAGCTTGGGCCAGTTTTGAAATTGCAGCAGCATCGGATTGCACACCCGTAGACGTTTCTGCATGGACAAAGGCCACGGCTTTGGCATCTGGGTTGGCTTTGATGGTGTCTTCCAACTTGTTTAGATCAATCGGTGTGCCCCATTCATCGTTTACGGTAATGGCAGTGGCACCGCAGCGTTCCACATTTTCGACCATACGCATGCCGAACACACCGTTGATGCACACAATCACACTGTCGCCCGGTTCCACCAAGTTGACGAAGCAACTTTCCATGCCGGCTGACCCCGGTGCACTGACGGGTAGGGTCATTTGATTGGTGGTTTGAAAGGTGTAGTGCAACAGGCCCTTGATTTCGTCCATCATCAAGATGAATTCGGGGTCCAAGTGGCCGATAACGGGACGGCCCAAGGCTTGAAGCACACGGGAATGGATGTCGGACGGGCCGGGGCCCATGAGCATACGGGACGGCGGATTAAACGAAGAAACGGTCATTTTGCGGGAAACTCCCCGATGTAAAATATTGCAGTAAGCGGGGAGGTTGAAAGGTAGATAAGAACCATTTTTCACTTTTTCAACATCTTCGCTTTGAGACTTTGTCACTGTGGATACAATGCGAAGTATGGATTGGCAAGACAACGGCATCATTCTCACCGCAAGACGACATGGCGAAACGTCTGCCATCATCAATATTTTGACCTGTGAACGGGGTGTTCACGCAGGATTGGTGAAGGGCGGCTATTCCAAACGTATGCGATCGGTTATTGAACCAGGAAACTTGGTGCAGGCCCGTTGGCGCGGACGTTTGGCAGAGCATTTGGGTCATTATCAGCTGGAAGTCATGCATAGCCATGGTGCTGGATTGATGGACAGCCCAGAACGCCTAGCAGGCATGACAGCGGCTTTGTCGGTGTGTGCGGCTGCTTTACCCGAGCGCGAACCCCATCCAGCCATGTTTGAGGTCATGAGTGCGTTTTTGACAGCCCTAGAACACGAAGACATCAGCAGCCACACCGCAGGCTGGGCCAGTTTGTATGTGAAGTGGGAACTGGGCTTGCTTAAGGATTTGGGCTTTCGTTTGGATTTGGATCACTGTGCGGCCAC
>JAPHSY010000024.1 GCA_026196495.1 Magnetovibrio sp. | reverse complement strand
GAAGTACTTTGTACTGGGTGCTTTGGCTTCCGGCTTGCTGCTATATGGTTCTTCTTTGGTTTACGGCTTCACCGGCACCACCGATTTTGCCACCATTGCCGCGACCATTTCCGCGCAAGAGCACATGAATTCCGGCTTGGTTATTGGCTTGGTGTTCGTGATGGCAGGTCTTGCCTTTAAAGTCAGCGCCGTTCCGTTCCACATGTGGACCCCTGATGTGTACGAAGGTGCACCGACACCAGTTACCGCGTTCTTTGCTGTAGTCCCGAAAGTGGCGGCTTTGGCTTTGTTCCTGCGTGTTATGGTCGGTCCGTTTGGCGATTTGCTGGCACAGTGGCAGCAAATCGTGGTTGTAATCTCCATCATGTCCATGGTTTTGGGTGCTTTGGCTGCGGTTGCGCAGATGAACATCAAACGCATGATGGCTTACAGTTCTATCGGTCATGTGGGCTATGCGCTCATTGGGTTGGCTGTCGGTAATGAAGCCGGTGTTACCGCCGTGCTGATCTATCTGGCGATCTACGTCGTGATGAACATCGGTACCTTTGCTTGCATCATCGCCATGCGTCGCGGTGATCGTGCGGTTGAAAACATCAACGAACTGGGCGGCTTGGGCAAAACCCATCCGGCTATGGCTGCTGCCCTGACGATCTTCATGTTCTCTATGGCCGGTATTCCGCCGCTGGCTGGCTTCTTTGGTAAGATGTATATCTTCCTGGCTGCCGTGGATGCACAGCTCTATACCTTGGCTGTGATCGGTGTTCTGTCCAGTGTGATCTCGGCTTACTATTACATCCGTATCATTAAGATTATGTATTTTGATGAGCCGGGGATTGAGCCGTTGGAAACCCCGTTGCCAAGCGCAATCAGTGGTGTGCTAATTGTCACCAGCGCCGTAATCTTGCTGTTTATCTTCTTGCCTGCACCATTGATTGCGTGGGCTGAAGTGGCAGCGGCTTCGCTGTTTTAAGCGAATCGTATACAAAAACTATGTCTAGCATCGAGCTCCCAAGCCCTTTTCAGCTTGTGGAGCTCGATTGCGTTGACAGCACAAATGCCGAAGCCAAGCGCTTAGCTGAACAGGGTGCACCGGATTGCACCATCGTCTGGGCTAAATGCCAAACATCAGGCCGTGGGCGCCGTGGACGTAAATGGGTTTCTGACACAGGTAATCTTTATTTTTCCATCCTTTTGCGTATGCCGTACCCTATGGAAACCATGACGCAGCTCAGTTTCGTGGCGGCCAATGCAGTTGCGGATGCCGTATCTGTTGCGGCACCCCGCGGGGCCTTCGTCAACGTCAAATGGCCCAACGATGTCTTAGTCGAAGGCAAAAAGGTTTCCGGCATTTTGATGGAAGGTGAACCAGACATCAAAACCGGAGCGTTTAAATATCTGGTGTTGGGAATTGGCGTAAATATTGCCAACCATCCGGTTGTTGAAGAAGGGGCTTATCCGGCCACGTCTTTGGCTGCACAAGGTTCAGTCGGTGAGGGGCTAAGCGTTGAGAAGATGCTCGACACCCTTGCAAAGCGCTTTTTGGCGGGTGTCGCAACCTGGAGGAACCTGGGCTTTGGTCCCATCCGACGTCATTGGTTGGCACGCGCCAAAGGGGTTGGTGGTCCTGTGGCTGTGCGCTTGCCCAATGAGACCATTGAGGGCGTTTTTGGTGCCCTGGATGAAAATGGCGCCTTGGTGTTGCATCTGGACGGGCAACCAAACCGGGTCATTACGGCCGGGGATGTTTTTATTTCGCAAAATTCACCCCATATATAATCAGTTGGCGCAAAGACGCTGTAATGATAGGTATGGCACTATGTTATTAGCGATTGATACAGGTAACACAAACACCGTTTTCTCCGTCTTTGACGACCAAGGTCAGGTAAAAGGGGAATGGCGGGCTTCGACCACATCGAACCGGACGTCAGATGAACATGGCGTGTGGTTGATGCGCCTGATGGAACTGGAAGGCATCAAAGCCTCAGACATCACGGATGCCATCATCGCTACGGTGGTTCCTGCGACGCTACGTAGCCTGAAGATTTTATGTGAAAAGTACTTCAAAACCGATCCTTTGGTGGTTGGAGAGCCGGGCGTATATCTGGGTGTTGAAGCGAAAATCGATAACCCCCAAGAGGTCGGAGCTGATCGTTTGGTCAATGCCGTTGCCGCTAATGCGAAATATGGTGGGCCGTTGATCTGTATCGATTTTGGCACGGCAACGACGTTCGATGTGATCGACCATGATGGCAACTATGCCGGTGGTGTGATTGCACCGGGGATTAACTTGTCGTTGGAAGCCTTGCATATGGCGGCTGCGAAGCTGCCCCGGGTGGCAGTTGAACGCCCTGACAAGGTTATTGGCACGGGTACGGTTTCGGCTATGCAATCTGGCATCTATTGGGGCTATGTCTCGATGATCGAAGGCATGGTTGCACGCATCCGTGAAGAGTTTCGCGCTGATATGGACGTGGTCGCCACTGGTGGTTTGGCGCCAATGTTTTCCGAAGCCACACAACTTATCGATTGGACCGATAGCGATTTGACGCTGCGTGGTCTTTACCTCATCTTCCAGAATAATCGAGCCTAAACATGGCAAATGAAGAACTCTTCTTTCTGCCCTTAGGTGGGGCAGGTGAGATCGGTATGAACCTCAACCTCTATGGGTATGGGGAGCCAGGGCGTGTGACCTGGATGATGATTGATCTGGGCATCACGTTTGGTGACAGCACGCATCCTGGCGTTGATGTGATCATGCCCGATCCGAGCTACATTGAAGAACGCAAAAAAGATTTAGCTGGAATTGTGCTGACACACGCACACGAAGACCACTTGGGCGCAGTGCCGTATTTATGGGAACGTTTTGGTGTCCCCATTTATGCCACGCCGTTTACGGTATCCATCGTGCAGCGCAAACTGGCCGAAGTTGGTTTGTTGGACATTGTCCCCATTGTTGAAATCCCCTTAAACGGTACGTTTGAAGTTGGCCCGTTTGAACTGGATCTGATTACGTTGACGCACTCCATTCCTGAGCCCAACGGCATCGCCATTCGCACCCCGTTGGGCACCGTGTTGCACACGGGCGATTGGAAGCTCGATCCTGATCCGGTTATTGGGGAGCCCTACGACATGCCTGCACTCCGTCGTTTAGGCGATGATGGTGTATTGGGCATTGTTTGTGATAGCACAAATGTTTTCACCGAAGGGACAAGTGGTTCCGAAGGGGATATATTTGAAAGTATGCGCGAACTGGTTGCCCGCAAAACGGGACGTGTCATTGTGACTTGTTTTGCATCTAATGTTGCGCGCTTGGACACGCTTTGTCGCGTGGCCAAAGCCACCGGACGTGAAGTTGCCCTGGCTGGTCGATCGTTTGGCCGCATGGTTGATGCTGCCCGCGAAAATGGCTATCTACAAGACGCACCAAATTTCTTGGATGAAGATCACTTTGGTGACATCCCCAAAGAAAATGTAATGCTGATTTGCACGGGGTCCCAGGGGGAGCCACGCGCGGCTTTGTCGCGCATTGCGGCCGATGATCATCCGCGACTGTATGTGAGCGAAGGTGACACGGTGATTTTTTCGTCTCGACAAATCCCAGGCAATGAAGTGTCCATCAGCCGTCTGCAAAACCGTCTGGTGCGTTTGGGGGTTGAGGTCATTACGGACAAAGAGCACTTCGTTCATGTGTCCGGTCACCCGGCGCGCGATGAGCTGTTGGAAATGTATCAAGCCGTGAAACCTGAAATTGCCATTCCAGTGCATGGTGAACTGCGTCACCTGACCGAACACGCCAAGCTGGCTTTGTCGACCCAGGTCAAACAAGCCATCGTCAATGAAAACGGTGGCATGATCCGTATTGCGCCGGGCCCGGCAGCTATTGTTGAGCAGGTCCCATCTGGTCGTCTGGCTTTGGAAGGCGGACGCGTTGTGCCCTTGGATGGTGAATTGGTGCGTGGACGGGTAAGGGCGCTTCACCACGGCAGTGCCACCATTACCATTGTGGTTGATAAGGTCGGTGATTTGTTGGGCGATCCGGTCCTAACCACCAATGGTTTGTTGGAGCCTGACGACTTTGACATCGAAGATGATATTTTGGATGCTGCCGAGGACGCCATCGAGCATCTGTCGAAAAAAGATCGTCGCAAGGATGATATTGTGGCGGAAACTGTGCGCCTCGCTGTGCGGCGCTATTTTCGCAACACATTTAACAAAAATGCAGTTACCTCGGTCCATTTGGTCCGGGTGTGATAAGCTAGATTGAAAAACAAGGAGACCTCCCAATGATCGGTAATCTCAATCATGTTGCCATCGCCGTTCCGGATTTGGATGCGGCCACCGCGAAATATCGCGACCAACTGGGTGCGAAAGTATCCGCGCCGCAAGACGAACCGGATCACGGTGTGCGCGTGGTGTTTGTGGAACTGCCCAACACCAAAATCGAATTGTTGACGCCGCTTGGGGAAAACTCTCCGATCCAGGCTTTCTTGGACAAGAATCCAGACGGTGGCATCCATCATATGTGTTTTGAAACAGACGATGTTGATAATGCCAGCGCTAAGTTGACGGAAGACGGTATTCGCGTTCTGGGTGGCGGTGCATCCAAAATCGGCGCCCACGGCAAACCTGTCATTTTCCTGCATCCCAAAGATTTTTGCGCTACTCTGATTGAGTTGGAGAACGCTTAAAGCTTCTTAAATCAAAGCGGCCTCCGACTTGATAAAAGCGGAGGCCGTTTTTTTATGTTTAAACAGCCCAAGCACATTTCGACAGGCGAAAGTCAGATCTCCATCAATAAGAAATGGGTGGTGATCATCATAGCGATCGTTGTTGTGTTTGTTGTGGGCGTCGGCGGAATGTTTCACTACACCGCCGTGTCTCGCCCCCCGACTGAACAAACAGGTGGTTATAAGTAGATGAGCAAAGATCACACTCATAAATCCGAAATGAAATCTCGGCCTGTGAAAATAACCGGCCGCGCCACCATTATAGTTGGTGCCATCGCCTTAATCTTGGCACTGATGGTATTAGGTTTGATGATTTCGATGTATGGCTATCAAGAAGGATGGTGGTGATGAACTGGTACTGCGACGTCGCCCACGATCACCCGATCCACAAAGATTATCATGACAAGGAATACGGCTTTCCCGGCAAAGGGGAGCAGGCGCTGTTTGAACTGTTGGCTTTGGAAATATTTCAGGCCGGATTGTCATGGGAATTGGTGCTGAAAAAGCGGGCTGGAACGGTTGAGGCTTTTGACCAGTTTGATGTCGATACCGTGGCGGCTTATGGCGACAAGGATATCGCCCGATTGTTAGATAACCCTGGTATCATCCGCAACAAATTGAAGGTGAACTCCATCATTCACAATGCCAACGTTTTGATTGGCCTGCGTGAAAGTGATGGTGGTTTTGTCACATGGCTGGATAAACATCACCCCATGGTCAAAGACGACTGGGTGAAGCTGTTTCGAAAGACCTTTAAGTTCACTGGCCCTGAAGTGGTTAACGAGTTTTTGATGAGCACGGGTTATCTTCCAGGGGCACATAGTGATACATGCCCCGTTCAAAAGTCTGTCCTGAAAGCCAATCCACCGTGGCTGAAGGCACAAAAATAGACACAAGAGGTCAATTATGAAGACAATTCTGGCATCTTTGGCTGTTAGCCTACTGTTTGCTCCTGTCCTGTCTGTTGCGGCAGACGCCGTAACCAAAGCATCCGTGAAGACCAAGGACTGTAAGCGCCTAATGAAGCGCAATGCACGCGTCGGTGCGAACTACAAGGCGGGTGTGGATGTACGCGGTAAGAAGGTCAAATCTGCAGATTTAGATGGTGGCAGTAACTTCAAACTGCCCAAGGAAATAACCATCGATTTTGGCCTGGATTTGGCTGGGAAATATGGCATTAGTGGCACTTCTGGCTACGAAGCAACAGCAGGCATCGGCACGATTAAGTACGATTTAGGTTCTGGTGCATTGACCTTTAACGGCAAGCCTATGAACACATCTGATCAGGCCAAAATCCAAAAGGCCTGTGCCAAGGTTTTAAGCGGCAAATAAGGCACATTTCGGCCCCATTTAGCCCTTAGCCTTCCTCAGTTGCTAAGGCGGTAGTGTTCGCCTACAGTCGCACAACTTAAATGCCTAAAAGGATTCGTTTTTTCCATGTTTTCTGCCTTTGAATGGATGATGGCTATGCGTTACCTTCGTGCCCGTCGGCAGGAAGGTTTTGTGTCCGTGATCGCGTGGTTTTCCCTGTTGGGGATCGCCATTGGTGTTGCCACCTTGATCATCGTGATGAGCGTCATGAACGGCTTTCGCGCAGAATTGATGGACCGCATTTTGGGCCTCAACGGTCATGTAAATGTCTATGCCCCTGTGGGGCCAATGACGGACTATGATGAAAAAGCGGCCATTGCCCGCGCTGTACCTGGCGTGGTCAGTGCCACGCCATTGATCGAAGGCCAGGTTATGGCCACCAATGGTGGACAGGCCCGTGGTTTGGTCCTGCGTGGCATTAAATCGAGCGATATGCTCAACCGCAAAATGATCGCCGATAACATCCAAATGGGGGACTTGGAAGCCTTCGGGCCGGATGACAGCATCATCATTGGTTCCGTCATGGCACGGAAACTCGGCGTTATGGTTGGTGATAAGATTACAATCATCTCGCCGAAAGGCCGCGCAACCGCTTTCGGGACCGTGCCGCGCATGCGGGCCTTTCGCATTGTCGCGACGTTCTCCATCGGCATGCATGAATACGATAGCGGCTTTGCCTTCATCCCATTGCGTGCGGCACAGATTTACTTCCAGATGCCCGATATGGTGCATAACCTGGAAGTCTTCGTAAATGACACCGACAATACCCGTGGTATCGGCATCGACATCAAACGTGCTTTTAATGAGCAAGCGCGGGTATTTGATTGGCAAAAAACCAATTCCAGTTTCTTCAACGCTATTCAAGTTGAACGCAACGTGATGTTTTTGATTCTGACGCTGATCATCTTGGTGGCAGCGTTTAACATCATTTCCAGCATGATCATGTTGGTTAAAGATAAGGGTAGGGACATCGCCATCTTGCGCACAATGGGCGCGACACGGGGCATGATCATGCGGGTGTTTTTCTTGGCAGGCGCCAGCATCGGCGTGATTGGCACCTTTAGCGGCTTTGTCTTGGGGCTTTGGTTCTCGCTCAATATCGAAACCATTCGCCAATGGATTCAGTCGGTAACGGGGACAGAGCTTTTTGCAGCCGAGATTTACTTCCTGTCACAGCTCCCGGCTAAGGTTGATCCCATGGAGGTAGTCACCACGGTGCTGATGGGGCTGGGATTGTCGTTTTTGGCGACGCTATACCCAGCCTGGCGCGCAGCCCGCTTAGACCCGGCGGAGGCGCTTCGCTATGAATAACAAAAATCCGGTCCTTCATTTACAAGGCATCGAGCGTCATTTTGGCACGGGCGATACGCGTTTAAGCGTCTTGAAGGGGGCAGACCTCACCATCAATCGTGGTGAAATTGTTGCCCTTGTTGGTCCCAGTGGTGCGGGTAAATCGACTTTGCTGCACATTGCCGGGCTATTGGAAAAGCCTGATGCAGGTGAAATCAACATTGTTGGTGAAGCTTGTTCCAGGCTGAACGATGATAAACGCACCGAAATTCGGCGCAAACACTTAGGATTTGTCTACCAATATCACCACCTGCTGCCTGAGTTTTCAGCTCTGGAAAATATTGTTATTCCTCAGATTGTTGCTGGCTTGGGCAAAACGGTTGCTAAGGAACGCGCCAGCCAACTTTTGGATATGCTGGGCCTATCGCCACGCGCTGATCATCGTCCAGCAAAGCTTTCTGGTGGTGAACAGCAACGCGTTGCCATCGGACGTGCATTGGCAAATGCTCCGGCGTTGCTGTTGGCAGATGAACCCACCGGGAACTTGGACCCGGATACGGCTGGGGATGTGTTCAATATGTTGCTGAATCTGACCCGAAAAGCCGGGCTGACGGCCTTAATCGCGACCCACAACCCAGAATTGGCCGCAAAAATGGACCGTACCATTCGTATGGAAGATGGCCATTTGGTTGAAGTTTAGTTTCGTTCTAATTTACCCCTTGATCAGACACGTGAATCGCACCACTCTCAATAAATGAGGAGTGTGTTTTTACATGCAGTTATGGGGAGGATTAGAACTGATGAATGTAACAGAAGAACAACCCACAACGCCTACACGTCTGGCTAATATGCCAATTTCATTTTTTGCCGTTGTAATGGGGATGGCAGGACTGACTTTGGCTTGGGAAAAAGCCGAGCAAGTCACGATTATGCCGTTTATGGCAAGTCCCATCCACGCTGCGGTGACTGGTGGCGTGTTTGTGATTTTATTGTGTTTTTATATTGCAAAGTACTTCTTGCATCGTGTCGAGGTGATGAAGGAACTCAATCACCCTGTACGTCTGAGCTTCTTTCCGGCCATCACCATCAGTTTGCTGCTGCTCTCGGTTATCTCGTTTGAATTCAGTACCGTTTTGTCGAAATCTTTGTGGATTGTTGGTGCAGCGGGCCATCTGTTGATGACGTTTTACGTATTGTCGGCTTGGATCAACCATTCTCATTTTGAAATTCAGCATATGAATCCGGCTTGGTTTATCCCTGTTGTTGGCAATATCATTGCTCCTATCGGCGGCGTCCAACATGGCCTCATTGACGTATCTTGGTTCTTCTTTGCCATTGGTTTTGTGTTTTGGGTGATTTTGATGGTGATCATTTTCTATCGGATCATTTTTCACAACCCGATCCCTGATTGTTTGATGCCGACTTTCTTCATTCTCATTGCGCCACCGGCAATTGGATTTGTATCCTATGTGAAACTAACGGGTGGTCTTGATGCTTTTGCGTTGATTTTGTTCAACACAGCATTGTTTTTAACGATGATGCTGAGTACCCAAATTGTGAAGTTTGCGCGCTTACAGTTTTACTTATCATGGTGGGCTTATTCGTTCCCACTGGCGGCCATGACCATTGCCACATTTGTGATGGCAGAAGTCACGGACAAGGGGTGGTATTCAACTCTGGCTATGGGTCTGTTTGTGATCCTTAACATCGTTTTGGCGATTTTATCTGTTCGCACCATTGAAGCCATGTTGAAGAACCAAATTTGTGTGGTTGAGGATTGATTAGCAGGTGCACAAAAGTCTAAACTGCATGCGGCGTCAGCGTTTCGTTGACGCCGCATTTTTATTCTCTTCAGGTGTCCTCTACGTAGAGGAAGAATCGGGAAGGCGGTGCAATTCCGCCACGTGCCCAGCGCTGTAAGGGGGATTGTCAGAGCATACACCCACTGGACCTTGGTTCGGGAAGGGGCTTTGACAAGATGATCCTAAGTCAGAAGACCGGCCCGAAGAGCCATAGTGCGCAACATGGATACTTGCGTACCTGCTTATCCTAAAAGGGGAATACCATGGACAAGCCTGTAAACGACCATCGTTTTAGCGATGACATGCGCGCCGCGCTCTACCACACTATCTTTAACCGTCGCGATGTGCGGGGTCAGTTTTTACCAGACCCGATTGATGAAGGCATGCTTGCACGTGTGCTGTTGGCGGCACATTACGCACCGTCTGTTGGCTTTATGCAGCCCTGGAGCTTCACCATCGTTCGCGACCAGGGTGTGAAGCAAAAGGTCCACAATCTCTTCTCCAAAGCACATGCAGAAGCCGCTGACATGTTTGAGGGAGAAAAAAGTGAGACTTACCGTGGCCTGAAGCTTGAAGGCATTATGGAATCGCCGATCAATATCTGCGTGACTTGCGATAAAGATCGTGCAGGCCCGGTGGTGATTGGGCGTACCCATATCCCGGAAATGGACCTCTACAGCACTGTTTGTGCTGTTCAAAATCTATGGCTGGCATCACGCGCCGAAGGTCTCGGTTTGGGCTGGGTGAGCATTTTAGACCAGCAAAACCTCAAAGAAGTCTTGGGAATTCCAGAACGTGTCGAACCTGTGGCGTATCTGTGCCTGGGCCATGTGGATCATTTTAAAGACAAACCAGAACTGGAAACCGCTGGGTGGCGTAAGCGTCTTGAACTTGCAGATATCACGCATTTTGACGGCTTTGAGAAGTCGGCTGATGCAGATGATGGCTTCGCCCAATCTCTGTTGGGTGAAATGCGCAAACAACAACAAGGTTTGTAAGTTTTAATCTCCATTTGGGGATAAGTTTTAGTGGGCAGAATCGGCGCGTTTATGGTTTGATTTGAACCATGTCTCATGCTGATTTTGTCCACTTGCGCGTTCACAGCGCATATTCCTTGTCCGAAGGTGCCATCCGGGTCAAAGACCTATCTGGATTGTGCGCCGATCATAAGATGCCCGCAGTTGCGGTCACGGATACCAATAACCTATTTGGGGCTTTGGAATTCTCTCTCAGCGCGGCGGCCAGTGGGGTGCAACCCATCATTGGTGGACAGATTGCCATCACCCGGGAAGGCGGCGAAAACCCCTCCATGGGGCGCACCGTGGCCATTCAGCACCCGGATCAAGTGGTTCTGCTGGTCCAAAACGATGTGGGGTATCGCAATATTTTGAAGATGTTGTCGACTGCCTATATGGAAAGCGACAATGTCGAAGACCCGCAAATTACCATTGAGGCCCTGGAAAAGTACTCAGAAGGCTTGATTCTGCTCACAGGGGGCATTCATGGCCCAGTGGGGCGGTTGCTGGTGGATGGACAGGTGGATCATGCCAAGGCCTGCCTGGAACGTCTTTCTAAGGCCTATGAGGGGCGGCTTTATATCGAGCTACAACGACACGGTTTGAAGCAAGAGCACCAAATTGAAGCCCAACTGATTGATTGGGCCTATGAGCTCAATTTGCCATTGGTTGCAACCAACGAAGCATTTTTTCCCAATCGGGAAATGTTTCAATCTCATGATGCATTAATTTGTATCGCTGAAAGTTCGTATCTCAGCCAAGATGAACGTCGCCGCCTAACACCGGAGCATTACTTCAAAAGCCCCGAAGAAATGAAGGCGCTGTTTGCCGATGTTCCGGAAGCCATCGCAAATACCTTGGTAATTGCCCAGCGCTGTGCCTACAAAGTTGAGCAGATCGCCCCGATTTTGCCGCCGTTTGATTGCGGTGAAGGGCGTAATGAAGAAGATGAACTTCGCAAGCAAGCTGTCGATGGATTGCAGATGCGCCTTGAAACTCAGGTCTTCAGGGAAAACCAAACCGATGATGAAAAAGAGGCTATAGCCAAACCTTATCGTGAACGATTGGAATTTGAGCTGGGGGTCATCATCCAGATGGGGTTCCCGGGCTACTTTCTTATCGTTGCCGACTTTATCCAATGGGCTAAAGATCACGATATTCCGGTGGGGCCGGGGCGTGGTTCGGGTGCGGGCTCTGTGGTGGCGTGGGTGCTGACCATTACCGATTTGGATCCACTGCGGTTTGGGTTGCTGTTTGAACGGTTCTTGAATCCAGAACGCGTGTCCATGCCTGACTTTGATATCGACTTCTGCCAAGACCGTCGTGACGAAGTCATCAAATACGTCCAAGACAAATATGGACGTGATCACGTCGCCCAGATCATCACCTTTGGTAAACTGCAAGCCCGCGCCGTTCTGCGTGATGTCGGCCGTGTATTGGAAATGCCTTACGGCCAAGTTGATCGCATTTGTAAAATGGTGCCCAACGATCCGGGTAAAGCCATGACTGTACCGGAAGCGGTCGAAGCGGAACCTGAACTGCGGCGTATGATCAAGGAAGAACACGAAGTCGCACAACTGATCGACATCGCAAAACCGCTAGAAGGTCTTTACCGACACGCTTCCACCCATGCTGCGGGTGTGGTGATTGGTGATCGTCCATTGGATCAGTTGGTGCCGCTGTATCGTGATCCTCGTTCGGATATGCCGGTGACGGGCTTTAACATGAAGTTTGTTGAACAAGCCGGTTTGGTGAAGTTTGACTTCTTGGGTCTGAAGACCCTGACGGTGTTATCGACCGCTGTGAAGTTTGCGGAAGAAGGTGGGCATACGATTGATCTGACCACCGTGTCATTAGAAGATGAGTCTTCGTTTGAATTGTTGCAGCGAGCGGAAACGCAAGGTGTGTTCCAGTTGGAATCTGCTGGCATGAAAGATCAGCTCCGCCAAATGAAGCCAACGACCTTTGAAGATATCATCGCTATTGTGGCGTTGTATCGTCCCGGTCCGATGGAAAACATTCCCAGCTACATTCGCCGTAAACATGGTGAGGAAGAGCCGGATTATCTTTACCCCACGCTTGAGCCAATCCTCAAAGAAACATTCGGCATCATGATCTATCAGGAACAGGTCATGCAAACCGCACAGGAACTGTCGGGCTATACGCTTGGCAGTGCCGACTTGCTGCGTCGCGCCATGGGTAAAAAGATACCTGAGGAAATGGACAAGCAGCGCAAAATATTTGTCGAAGGGGCAGAGCAGCGCGGTGTGCCTGGATCCAAAGCGGATCAAATTTTTGATCAGGTCAACAAATTTGCTGGCTATGGTTTTAACAAATCACATGCGGCTGCATATGCCTTGGTTGCATATCACACGGCCTATATGAAGGCCAATTTCCCTTATGAATTTATGGCAGCGTCCATGACTTTGGATCTGGGAAATACCGACAAACTTAATGCTTATCGCCAAGAACTGGACAGAATGGGCATCAAGTTGCTGTCACCTGATATCAACGCATCGGAAACCTATTTCAAAGTTGAACGCGATGTTAATAAAAAACCAACAGCTATCCGCTACGCACTGGCAGCACTAAAGAATGTTGGTGAAGCGGCAATGGAAAGCATTATCGAAGAAAGAAATGCTAATGGACCATTCAAAGATTTAGAAGATTTTGCTGGACGCCTAGATACCCACCAGGTCAATAAACGACAGATGGAAAATATGGTGCGCTCCGGCACATTCGACACCATTAATCCCAATCGTAAACAAATGCACATGAGTATTGAAGCGATCATGAGCGAAGCATCTGCTCAGCAATCTGATCGTGAAAGCAATCAGATTGGATTGTTTGGTGGTGATGACCAACCGAAACAATCCATTCGTTTGCCCGATGTTGCCGATTGGCCACCGATGGAACGCCTGCGTGAAGAGTTCGATGCCATTGGCTTTTATCTATCAGCCCACCCATTGGATAGTTACGGCAAAAGCCTTCAGCGTTTGGAAGTGGTGCCCTTTAGTGAAGTCTTGGCAAAGGGAATAGCCGGTAATTATACCTTGGCCGGAACTGTGGTGAGCAAGAAGGAACGCATATCGCAAAAGGGGACACGTTATGCCTTTGTAACGTTCTCTGATGCTTCCGGATCGTATGAAGCCATGTTATTTTCGGAAACGCTCAGCGCGGCTGCTGACTTGTTGGAAGCGGGAACAGCTGTCCTGATTAAGGCTACTGCGCAGTTTGAAGGGGAGAGCGTGAAACTCCTGGCTCAATCCATACGTGGATTGGATAAAATGGCATCGCAAACATCAGCGGGCCTTGAGTTCACCTTAAATAACAACAAACCCATAGCGGAACTTTCTGAAGTGCTTCACGGGGCACGTTCAGGACAAGGAAATGTAAAATTCATTTTGCATATTCCTGATAAAATTGTTGAAGTGACAATTCATAAAAAGGATCGGGTTTCTGTAACACCGGAACTCTTGCACGCTGTTTATTCCATTCCTGGCATTGTCGAAGTTCAAGAAATTTAATTTTAGTGTGGCTGATAACTTTTGTGGGGGTTTCGGATCTTCAGGCCTGCAACAGGGAAGATAATTGACACCGTTGTGCCTTTGCCTTTGGTAGAATTAATGTCTAATCCACCGCCGCATTCTTCTGCAAATGTCTTGGCAAGGTATAGGCCAAGTCCAGTGCCTTCATATCGACGTTCAAGTCGTGCATCCACTTGCTCAAAGGGTTTAAGTGCACTTTGAATTTCATGTGAGGTCATGCCAATTCCTGTATCGGTAATCATGACCCGTACATATTCGATTTCCAAAGTAACATTGACGTTTATGGAACCGCCTTCGGGCGTGAACTTGACCGCATTGGATAAGATATTCAAAACCAACTGAAGGCTTTTGCGCGGGTCTACCATGACCATCGGCATGTTTTCCCCGAAATCAACGGATAATTCTACATTGGCTGACTGGGCTTGGCCGATGGTAAAGCGGTATGCTTTTTCCAAAATAGTGTGAATTTCAACTTCTTGCAAACTAACAGATGATTTTCCAGCTTCGATCTTGGAAACATCTAAGACATCATTGATGACTCCAAGTAGGTGTTCACCGCTGTCGTGAATATCTTTCAAATAAGACATGTATTGTTCATTGCCGACAGGGCCCAACACTTGGTTGGCCATCAAATCAGAAAAACCAATGATCGCGTTCAAGGGAGTGCGCAGTTCATGCGACATATTGGCCAGGAAGGCACTTTTTGCTCGACTGGCAAGTTCTGCTTGTTCTTTGGCTATGCGTAATTCGGTTTCAACTTTTTTGCGTTCTGTGATGTCAAGGATCGAACCTTCCATGCTGACCAATCGGCCACTGTTATCCTTGGTGATACGCCCAATTTCTTCAATAATTCGGATCGCACCATTTGGGTGCACAACACGGTATTCGAGACTGTAATCATCTTTGAGTTTCATTGCTTCGCGGATTGTGCCTTCCACATAAGGCAAGTCATCGGGATGTACTGTATCAAAGAAATGATCCAGCGAAGGTGTAATAATGCCGGGTTCCAAACCAATCAAACGATAGTGCTCATCTGACCAAATTGACTCTCCGGAAATAAGGTTGTGGCTCCAACTCCCTAAGTGGGCGAGCTGTTGAGCTGCTTTGAGGTTGCGCTCAGAGCGTTGCACTTCACGTGTGCGCATTTCTACGCGTTGCTCCAATTCATCATTGGCATTCTTCAATGCCATTTCAGCAACTTTAAGGCTGGTGATTTCCATGCCGTAGCCATTGACGTAACTCCCATCAGGTGATGGGCTAAAGGCAATGGTAAAGATTTTTTCTCCTATAACGACATCGTGATAACGCTCTTCTTTGTCGGCTAACACATTACGTACAACAACTTGTACATGCTTGGGAACCTGGTCGCCGACTGATACGTTCCAGTCTTCTAACAGTTCCGCACACGCAGGATTTGAATTGAGCAACCGTCCCGTACCTTCAATTCGCAATACAGGGTTGGGGTTTTGTTGTGGGTAGAGCGCCAGTTCCTGAATTTCGCGTTCACTGCGGCGGCGTTCCGTAACGTCGATGATCAGGCGTGTTTCCACTCCCATGTTCGGCGCTTCAAGTATTTCAAACGTACGTTCATCGCCCTTTAAGTCCATAATCAACAAATCTTCGCCAAGCTCCGCGTTCATGAATGCGTTCGAATTCCCACATTGGTCAAGGTAGCGTTTCATGACTTTTGTGCGTGGTCGTGCAGTGCCATTGTCATCCTGGAGCACACCAATGTTCAATGCATCCGTAACACTGAACAAAACTTGAAGGCGTTCAACTTCAGATTGGGCGGAAGCCCGCTCACGCACGGCTTCCATTTTCAATCTGGTTTCTGCCTCAAGTGCTTCTCGTGAAGACAAAATTTCTTCCGTTAAATGGGTAAACTGCAATTCCATATTGTGCAGTTCGTCACCTTGGCTCATTTCTATCGAAGCGGAGCTGCCGTACAACCGTTCTGAAAACAGTGCGACTTTCGATGTCAATTCACCGATACGACGCATCAGGTACATCAATGACAACATCAACAAGCCAATGAGTACAGCAGCTAAGATTGTACGTTGTTCACGATCTTGATTGAGAACCGGATCCATCAATTCTTGGAAACGTGAGCGCGGAATCAAGCTTAAGAAATTGGTTCTGATCTCAGATGAACCATAATCGAAAAATGCTTTGCCCGTGATAATGAAGTTCTTGGAAAGTTCTGCGATTGGTGTACCCAGTTCTATGAGTTGTTCATTAGAACTGGCAATCACTTTACCGTTCGATACGCCACCCAAAATGACAAGGCTGTCTGAACCTAAGAATGTTTTTTGACTTGAGATAAGGAATTCAGAATTAATGGCTGACACGCCCATGACAAAACCGAGGATTTTATCTTTATCAATATCGCGGATTGTCGCTGTTGATACCAAGTACGGAATGCCTGCAACTTCGGTCATCAAGGTTTGGCGCAAGCTCTTTTGAACTAACAAGCTTGTTGGCTTCATATACTCGTCAGGAAGCATTAAACGTTTAGGACTAAAATGCTTGCGTATGCGATAATTGCTATCAAGCAACATTAAATGATCTGGAGTTTGCTGATTGCGCAACATTGCGCGATCAGGCAACCAAGTTGGTGAATTGTCCTGGGGGAAGGGGATATTTGCCCGGGTGCTGTCCCAATTTTCTATGGCATTGCGCATTTGCTTGACCGCGCTTTGGGTTTTTGCTTGTCCAGCAATTAAATGCACGGTCATGAACTGCTGGCGTACGGCATCATTAAAACGCATGCGGTCACGTTGAGCCTGATCTTTCAGGCGCGCTGTAAAATCTGCTTCGTAGATGTTGGTCAGTGACTGTGTTTGATATTTATCCAGCGCATACCATAACGCGACCGCCATGGCAAAAGCCATCAGCAGTATGCGTAACGTTAAGGTCGTACGGGTTGCAAATTTGAACACGTTATTGCGATCAGCCCCTCTTAAGGTCTTTGGTCTTAGTTTGGTTCACCGACAAGTTCATTGTCGTGAAACTTCCACCCATGTTTACGCAGCTGTTCTGCGGGGATAATGGCAAACTCTTCTTTAATTTTATGAGCATTCGCGATCAGGTATTCAACCAACTCATCATTTAAGTCACTTTGGTTGTTGTTGCTTTGCCAGCTGGTAATGTTAAACACGCGATACAAGGGGTATTTGCCGTTGGCAACCGCCTCACGATCGTGAGGTGAAGCCCCATTCACATCCAACGTTTTTACCCCTGTGCTTTCCTCTTTGGCCAAACGATCAATATGCCATAGCGTTTCATAGCCTAAGGCACCTGGTGTAACGGAAACTTGTTGAACCATATCCTTGATGGCTGACACCTCTGTGATATTCCAACCAAATTGTTGTTCTGTGTCCAATATCAATCGCCAATGTCCTGGACGAACTTTGCAGTGCAATCGTGCAAAGGCACGAACTTGCGATTGGGCACTGGACTTAAATCCACTCATGGGCAACTCACTCCAATCACGAATATCATTGCCAAACAAAGCCCGTGCTTCATCAATCGATACATTACTGAGGGTGTTTTGGGGATTTGCAATCAGTGCCAAAGCGCCAATGCCAATGGTGTGGTATTTCAAACCAGGTAGTCGGTCTGTAACACCAGGAGGGCAGCAAAATCCTCCCATATCAGCAGATTTTTGAGCCAACAAACCTGCAGATGTACCACAAGTCCCATCTTGGATCGCAATTTTGACGCCACGCTCCTTGGCAAATGTCTCTATCATTGGCCCCACGGCCGGATAAAGCTGTTGGTCAAGGGCCACTGCCAAGTCTACCTCTGTATTAACGGAGTGCTTGATGGGCTGGCTTTCCCAATCTTTTCCCATAGGGATAATATCGGAAGGTGGTGAAAATGCGCGCCCACCCAAAAGGCCTTCATTGGCTGATGCATTTGGGCTAAGAGCAATAAGGCATAACTGAAGGAAAACGGACAGACATATAGAGGTTACCATCAGTTGTATATGGTTGTTGGATAAGTATGCCTTATTTAGAATTTTCATAATCCCCCCTGATAGTTATTCCAGATTCCCTTGCCCACAAAGTTTCTTATCACAGTACGCTAACCTAGTCTGCATATGCTATCTCAATTCTCCAATTTCTAGAGAAATATATTAAATCATCACATTATAATCATTCATTGCAACTTCCATCATATATGGGGCTGTATGGTCAGCGGGATAGAAACACGAAGTAGTCATTGCGAAATCGTATTTAGTCCTATAATCAAAGCATTCTTCAACACATTGGGTGTTAAGCAAGAACAGTGGAAATGAGACTATGAGCGCGCGTGTATTTATTGACGGAGAAGTTGGCACAACGGGCCTTCAAATCCGGGCTCGGTTGAAGGACCGGAGCGACATTGAAATCATCAGCCTTTCGGAGAAAAATCGTAAGGATGCTGGTGCGCGTCGCGACATGCTCAACAGTGTTGATTTGGCAATATTATGTCTGCCAGATGATGCTGCACGTGAGGCCGTTTCCATGATTGAAAATAATCACGTGAAGGTTATCGATGCTAGCACGGCCTATCGCGTTGATAAAAACTGGGCTTATGGGTTCCCAGAACTCAACAGCGATCAAGCATCTGTTATTGCGAACTCCAAACGGGTCAGTAATCCAGGATGCTATGCTGTTGCATCAATTTCGGTTCTCAATCCATTGGTTAGTTCTGGTGTGTTGCCAGCAGACCATGGCGTCACCATCAATGCCATTTCTGGATATTCCGGTGGTGGTAAACAGTTGATTGCAAGCTTTGAAGACCAAACAGCAGACAATTATACGGAAGCGCCATATTTTGCTTATGGTTTGAGCCTGCAGCATAAGCACGTACCGGAAATTCAAAAGCATGGGCTTTTGACCAAACGGCCTTTGTTTGTGCCCAGTGTTGGCCGCTTTGCACAAGGCATGATCGTACAGGTGCCCTTGCAATTGTGGGATTTGCCGACAGCGCCATCTGTTAAAGATGTTCATGGCGTGTTGGCGTCACACTATGCGGGCTGTAACTATGTAAAGGTCGCTGATCTCGCAACCAGTTCTGAAATGGGGCAGCTTCAACCCGAAGATGCCAATGGAACCAATGAGTTGCGGTTGTTTGTCTTTGCCAATGAAGATGAGGAACAAGCTGTGGTCATGGCTCAGCTGGATAACTTGGGCAAGGGTGCATCTGGATCGTGTGTGCAGAACCTGAACATCATGTTTGGGTTCGATGAAATGGCAGGGCTTTAACAACGCCGGACAATGCTGTTTTACTGCGAAATGCAAGATGACTTTCGTAGGTGTTCAAACATGATAATGTGTTACAAATAGACACTATTTGAAAACACAGGTTGATAAATCCCCCATGGAGCCGTCTCCAGATACTTACGCAGAAATAAGTGCCGAACTTGCTGCCAGTGAAGATCGTTTTTTTAAGATCTTCGAAGCAAGTCCCGCGATGATGGCCATTACGAAGTTAGTGGACAGTAAAATATTTGCGGTAAATGAGGCCTGCCTGGAGACCTTAGGCTTTGCACGTGAAAATGTTATTGGCAAAACAGCCCTCGAATTGGGTATATGGCCAAGCATTGAAGATAGGAAACGTTGTATTGATGCGATCCATAGTAACAATGGGAAACTGCATAATTACGAACTACAACTTAAGACTTTTGCTGGTGAAACGCTGACCTTTACAGCGAATTGTGATGAAATAACCTACGATTCTGAAAATAGCATCCTGTGGGTCTTTAACGATGTTACAGATTTAAAAAAATCTGAGGCAAAGCTTGAACGTAATGTTTCTGAAAGAACCAGCGAGCTCAACAAACAGGCTGAGCAAACGCTACAAGCGCAAAGAGATCTTTTTGCCAGTGAGATGCGGCTTACAGAACTTAATACTATGCTGCAAACGGTCTTGGACACGATCCCTATGCGGATTTTTTGGAAAGACAAAGATTCAGTCATCTTAGGTAGCAATAAACTGTTTGCCACGGATGCAGGAGTAGATAACCCAGACCAAGTTATTGGTAAAACGGATTACGAACTGAGTTGGCATGATCGAGCCGATGAATATCGTGCTTCTGATGTTGAGATTATGGAGTCCGGTATACCTAAGCTGGGATTTGAAGAGAAATTCAAAGACAGTGATGGAAATGACGTTTGGTTAAAAAAATCAAAAGCACCCCTGCGCAATGCGGAGGGGGATGTAATTGGTGTTTTAGGGATTTATGAAGACGTTACGCACAACAAAACCGCAGAGGTAGCTTTGGAAAAAGCAAAACACCAAGCGGAAAGCGCAAATCTTGCCAAATCTCAATTCCTTTCATCCATGAGCCACGAATTGCGAACCCCACTCAATGCTATTTTGGGATTTGCACAATTTCTGGAAAGTGATCCCAAAAAACCGATGGATGCTGACCAACTGGAATCGCTGGGGCACATTAAGACAGGTGGAAATCACTTGTTGGCACTGATTAATGAAATTTTGGAATTGGCCAAGATTGAATCAGGTCATATGACACTTGATATTGAACCCTTAGATGTTGTGGAGCTGTTTTATGAAACGCTTCCTTTGGTTCAATCTCAGGCGGAAAAAGCAAATGTTACACTTTCCCCCCCCGCTTTGCACAACGATTGCCCCAATATTCTCGTTGACTTAAAATCGACCAAGCAAGTATTGCTCAATCTTCTTACAAATGCTGTTAAATACAACGTCGATGGAGGTTCTGTAACCGTTCAGGCCAGCCATGATGGTGAGTATGTCACGATTTCGGTTACGGATACCGGTATAGGCATGTCAGAAGAGGGGCTGGAAAATCTCTTCACCCCATTTTCACGTCTCGGGCAAGAAAACACCAATATTGAAGGAACCGGCATCGGTCTGATTATCACCCAAGACTTAGTGAATTTGATGAAAGGTGAAATTGGGGTTGAATCCGAGTTGGATAAAGGCACGACATTCTGGGTGCGTTTTCCCGTCGCCCCAGAAGTCTAGGCCGTGGGCTCAGTTGATCGCAACCAAATGCGGACAGCGGTGTGCTTGACCATGATCAGGAAATTCGCACCGAGTTTTCCATAGCACATGGCAATGCGTCATCAACAAAAAAACCACAATTCATAAATTAATAGTTCACATCGCCAATTCTTATGGAAATAAATAAAAAATATTACTGAAATAATTTTTCCAACTTTTAGGAAATTAATTTGAATAAATAATGTCACATGGCGTTGTTTTAATTCATAGTTATTCCCATCCATAACCCCCGCACTTTACTTATAGGCTTTGCCAGGGGAGTGGGGCAAAGTGCTCGATGATATACAGGCCATTGACTTTTTATACGATTAGCCCACTTATCCCCCATACGTTTTACATATGTTTTGGCTTGCCTAAATAATCGGTACGCTGCTTAGCTTAGTTATTCCCTGACAATGTGACCGTTAAATAGACCGCGCCACCACATGGTGTGAGGTGCGAAATTATGACATTTGTTAAAAGGAAAATAACAATGGCTACTGGTACAGTAAAATGGTTTAACCCGACCAAAGGTTTTGGCTTCATTGAGCCAGAGGATGGCGCAAGCGATGCTTTTGTTCACATTTCTGCAGTTGAACGCGCTGGATTGGGCACGTTGAACGAAGGTCAGAAAATCTCTTATGAAATTCAAGCCGGCAACAACGGCAAATCTTCTGCTGAAGATCTTAAGCTCATCGACTAAACGAGCTTTGCGCCACCTCCAGCTTTTGTTGGGGGTGGCTGCAGTTTGTCATCGTCAAGTTTAAGAAGTTGCTGACAAGGATGGCAATGGCTAGAAAGCCCAATTACGATTTTGAACGCAGAGAACGTGAACGGCTGAAAGCCGAAAAGAAGGCCAAGCGTACTGCTGAAAAAAAGGAAGCCCGTGAGAATAAATCCGGGCAATCCGAACCGTCCGAGCATAACGACGGTCAAAACCTGACATCATACACTGCCGAGTGACTGCAATTTAACGCCGTCGTCTGAAGACTGAGCACCCAGTTGTATGGCTGGATATGCTTCTTGGCAATTTAAAACCACAGCTAATAACGCGCTCGGCAATGCCTGGTAGCACTCGTTGTTGAAGCTGATATTTAAGGAAACCCCATGGATACCGAACACAACTTTTTAATCACCTATGGTTTGCACAATTTTGTGACCCATACGCAAAGAGCCGGAAAGCATATCTTCACCATTCGCACTATGGAAAGTCAGAAGATGATCAGCCACGCGCGGTCACTCATTGCAGGAAATTACAGGACCGCCGACATTCGAGTGGGTTGCCCTCCTGCTGCGTAAAAGGAGATAGAGCGATGGCTTGTAAAAAAACAAAAGCAAGGTTCCCGAGGTTATGTCGGTTGGTGCCAGTTTCACCTTTCAGGTGATAGGACAACGCCACACACCTGCGGCTGATGCTTTCATGATCCTCAGTGCTGAAACAGTCTTTGCTGCGATAGCCGGGGCAATCATTTTGGGTGAGCATGTCGGCTCATTACAATAGGGAGAAGGCTTTTTGATCTTGTCTGTATCTAGTCAGTCGAACTGTTGCCATTGATGGTCCATAAGGCTAAGCCTAGGACTAGGCGAAGGGCTTAGCCCATCGAAAGTGTCACAGGTCGCATGACCCCTACACCTAGGGCCTTTCCAAGGCTTATGGCCTCACTCATTGGTGCCTCAGCATGACGGCAATGATGCAGTGGGATGTCAAAATGATCAGTATGAGCATGAGACAAAGTCAATGTATGCATACCGTCTTCTGTGACATCAAAAACAATTCCCCTGTAATCACTTAAAGGCAGAGTGTCATGTTGACGAAACAGCGGATAACGGCGTGTTAGTTTAACGGTGTTGGCAGCGGTATCAAACTGGGCTTCAACACGACCGAATGTGGCGATATATCCCAACGCCATCACAATTAATGTTATTCCCGTTAATACCACTCCGTATGGGAGGTAAGCTATGTCCAACCATGACATGGCGAGTAAAAAGCTAGATATAAACAATCCGCCTTTCCCCAGAGCAAATGCGACGAAACTGAGGATCACCTTCGCACGCACACTCACACAGAGCGGTTTTTTTCCCAAATCCAATGCAAAGGGTTCTGCATTGTTCACGATGGCGCGAAATATGATGTCGGAAAACATTCAAGCCTACACGTCAATATCTTCAACAAACTGGGCGTGTTCTTGAATGTAGGCATAGCGCAATTCGGCTTTCTTGCCCATCAAGCTTTCCACCAGCATTTCGGTGTCGTGTAAATCGTCCCAATCGTCTTCACCATGGCCGGACGGCACCGTGACCCGCAATAAGATGCGGTTATCAGGTTTCATAGTGGTTTCTTTCAGTTGGGCTGGGGGCATTTCGCCCAAACCTTTAAAGCGGCTGATCTCGATTTTACCGCGACCTTTGAACTCATTTTCCATCAGTTCATCTTTGTGTACATCGTCGCGTGCGTACATGCTCTTGGAGCCTTGTGCGATGCGATACAGTGGGGGCATGGCGATATAAAGATGACCATTTTCAATAAGTTTTGGCGTTTCTTTAAAGAAGAACGTCATCAACAGTGCCGCGATGTGTGCGCCATCAACATCAGCATCAGTCATGATGATGATTTTTTCGTAACGCAGTGCGTCATCGTCATAGCCTTTACGGGTGCCACAGCCCAGGGCTTCAACCAGATCGGAAAGTTCCTGGTTGGCTTTGAGCTTGTCGGCACTGGCAGACGCCACGTTTAAGATTTTACCGCGAAGCGGCAAGATCGCTTGGGTTTTACGATCGCGTGCCTGCTTGGCGGACCCGCCCGCACTGTCACCCTCAACGATGAACAGTTCCGTACCCTCTGACGTATTTTGGCTACAATCGGCCAATTTACCAGGCAAGCGGAGCTTCTTGGTCGCAGATTTGCGCTTGGTTTCTTGTTCCAAGCGTCGGCGCGTTCGGATATTGGCGCGTTCCACGGCGTTGTCGAGCAGAATTTGCGCAATCTTGGGATCCGATGACAGCCAGTGATCAAAACGGTCACGAACAGCGTTTTCCACCAAACGGGCAGCTTCTGCTGTTGCCAACTTGTCTTTGGTTTGGCCCTGGAATTGTGGGTCGGCAATGAAGGCCGACAGCATGACACAGGCACCACCGATCATATCGTCGGCCGTGATTTTGGCAGCGCGCCTGTCGCCCACCAGTTCTGCATACGCCTTAATTCCCTTGGTGAGGGCTGATTTTAGGCCTGATTCATGGGTGCCGCCTTGTGGCGTGGGGACGGTATTACAGTAAGAATTTAAAAAACCGTCTTCATCCATAGGCCAGGCTACGGCCCATTCCACACGACCGGGGCCTTCGGGGAAGTTGGCTTGGCCGTCAAAGGGAAGGGGGGTCACCGTGCGCCGTTCGTTGAGCAAGCTTTTGACGTAATCGCCCAAACCACCAGGGAAGTGCAGCTCAGCCTTTGGTGGGACAGCTTTGTCTTCCTTGTCTTTGAGCAGGCTTTCGTCGCAGTTCCAACGAATTTTCACACCCCGATAGAGATACGCCTTCGAGCGGACCATACGGTATAAGGTGTGGGGACGAAAATTAACACGTGTGCCAAAAATATCCGTGTCGGGCACAAACGATACTGTGGTGCCCCGACGGTTGTTGACTGCGCCTAAGTTTTCCAATTTTGAGGTTGGTTTACCGCGGGAATATGTCTGGCGGAACAAAGTCTTATCTTTGGCAACTTCGACGATCAATTCACTCGATAATGCGTTGACGACGGATGAGCCCACACCGTGTAAACCCCCAGATGTCTCATAGGCACCGCCGCCAAACTTACCACCGGCGTGAAGCGTGGTGAATATGACTTCCAGTGCAGATATGTCTTTGAATTTGGGGTGCGGGTCGACCGGGATGCCGCGGCCATTATCTTTGATGACCAGTCGATTACCGGGCTCGAGTGAGACTTCGATAACACTGGCATGGCCAGCAACCGCTTCATCCATAGAGTTATCGATGATCTCCGCTGCCAAATGATGATAGGCGCGCTCATCTGTACCACCGATATACATACCGGGGCGTTTGCGCACTGGTTCCAGGCCTTCGAGGACCTCGATGTCGGCCGCGGTATATTCATCGTTATTGGCGGGTTTTGGACGGGCTTTGGCTTTTTTAGGCGCAGCCTTAGCGGCAGCCGGGCTCACGCTTTTGGCCTTTTGGGCAGGTTTTGGATTGTCATCGGTCTCAAACAGATCGCTCATGAATGGTCGTTTCTTGTTAAATTTCAGTGTAAAGAGACTGGCTCCTCACCGTGCGACAGCGTATCTTATTTCCGACGCCAGCGCTCTAGTCGCATCATAAGGTAGTTTTACGCTGAACAAAGCACAAAATATGCCGTTTTGCCCGAAAGGCTTCAGTTAGAAATGAACGAATCGAACTCTTCCGCACCGCAAGAAACGCCCCGTGGAGAACTTGCCATCCGCCAAGTGGCTATGCCGGCCAACTTAAACTCAGGCGGCAATGTTTTTGGAGGGTGGATTTTGGCCCAGATGGATTTGGCAGGGGGGATCACCGCCAATGATCATGCCCAGGGCCGTGTCGCAACGGTGGCGATCACCGCCATGGAATTTCACCTGCCTGTGTTGGCGGGCGATGTGCTGTGCTGCTACGCCGATGTCACCAATAAGGGCAAAACATCGCTCACGATCCATGTACAGGCTTGGGTTCATCGTCGTACAGGTTCGAAAGTTGAAGAACTTAAGGTTACAGAAGGGGATTTTGTATTTGTTGCCCTGAATGCTGATGGATCAAAACGAAATGTCCATGAGGCTGGGCCGTCTATGACGGGATCAGCGTAGCGATACGAACAAATCATGGATAAGCCTTGGCGATATACAGAGCAAGCATGTGAGGGAGTTGGCTGGTGTTGGTCACTGGAAACCTTCATGACAGCTCAAGGTTTATTTTTCCCGGTATTCCCGGATGGTTGCTGTGATGTGATTCGCCAAACTCTGTCTTGCGGAAAGACAACTGTCCGATTGTTAGCACCCACGCAATCAGGTTTTCTTTTTTCTCTTGAATCCAATATGTGTGTGGATGGAGTCAGGTTACTGCCTGAAGCCGTTCATAAATATACAAAAATGTCCCCATCGGACATACCTGATGAAGGACTTCAGCAACCATTATCCTTTTGGGATGTATTGAATTGCAAACTAATGGAAAGAGGGCAAGTCTGCGCTGTCGTTTCACCGCTCATGTGTGGAGAGGTATTCCAGCCAACCCGAACATTGCGTCGATATGCGCAACGTTTAACGTCTTGTCGCCCCAAGGAACTTCAGCGCATGTGGCGATTACGTCGAGCTGTTTATAAAGCGGTATCTCAACCAAGCCCAAATTGGACTGATATAGCGTTTGAAGCGGGTTTTTCAGATCAAGCGCATATGATCCGAGAATGTCGTGATCTAATAGGCCATACACCTAAGACAATTTACAATCATATGAACCAAGGAGATGTGGCCGTTTCCTTCAATACCCCCATATAAACTTCACATAGGTTGTTGCTTTTGACCAAGAGCTGAGGAGTTTAGCCATGACCAACCGAGTGCATCTGATCACGCTAGGTGTTCAGGATATGAAGGTTTCGCGTGCATATTATGAATCCATGGGATGGGTGGCTTCGCCCATAAGCATGGATGAGATTACATTTTTTCAATCTGGCCAACAGGTGTTGGGGCTGTATCTTCAGGCAACTTTGGATCATGACACAGGCTTATCTGGTGGGAAGCCCGGTGGGGTCACGCTTGCGACCAATACCCAGAGCCGAGGTGAGGTTGAGGCCTTAATGAAGCAAGCCCAAGAGGCAGGGGCTACAGTCCTAAAACAACCCATAGAAATGCCTTGGGGTGGGTATGTCGGCTATATTGCCGATCCCGATGGCCATCCATGGGAATTTTCTTATGTGGAGCAATTAGTCCCTAACGAGGATGGCGCATTGATCTTGCCAGATAGCCTTTAAATTACCATCAGCAATACGTAACCAGCTGCAAACAAAGCCGTAACTGCCGTAATTTCGCCGAGGATACGTTCAAATTGGGGGTAGGGGGTCATGACGAGTTCTCCGTTTCAAATGTTCTGTTGAACTTACTTTATAGAGAACAAAACACGAACATATAGTTCTTGTCAACAGAAAAAGAACATAATGAGAACGTTTGTGAATGGCCCTTTATTGTCATGGTGACAAAATCATCGTCGAGTTCAAAATAGGAATGGAGTATCAAGGGTAGAGGAAGTATCAGACTCTTCCCCTACATCCCCGTTGAGAATGACTTAAATGTTATCCAAAATGTCGCCCGCATTACTTCTATCGTTGTCCGCTTTGTTTTGGGGCGGGAACTTTGTTGTGGGGCGTTGGGCGCATATGGATATTCCACCATTAAACCTGACATTTTGGCGGTGGGTCACATCTGGAACCATATTACTGCCATTCGTCGCGGTAGGGATGTGGCAACACCGTGCACGTCTCAAACGTCATTTTGGGTTGCTGTTGATCTTGGCCATTACGGGTATGGTAATGTTTCACAGTTTTACCTATATCGCATTGAACACGACGGAAGCCATTAATGCTGCTGTAGTCTTGGCAAGCATGCCCATGGTCATTCCTGTGGTGTCGGTATTTTTTGGTGATGAACGCCTCAGCCTGCGTCAGGCATTGGGTATTGTGATTTCAGTTTTTGGGGTGGTTGTGATCGTTTCACGTGGGTCATGGGATGTGTTGCTTAATCTTAGCTTCACGCCTGGTGATTTGTGGGTGTTGGCATCCGTGCTGGCATGGTCGGTGTATTCAGTGTTGTTAAAGCGTTTGCCCAAAGGAGAAGGGCAAGCTATTCCAGCCATGGTGTTGTTGGGCACCACCAACTGGATTGCTGTTTGTGTTTTGCTGCCATTTTATCTGTGGGAATATCATACGGTAGGTGGGTTTGAATTGACCACATCGACGATGCTGGTGATTGCCTATGTGGCCCTGTTTGCATCCATTGCCGCGTTTATATGTTGGAATGCAGCCGTACCTCGGATTGGTGCCAATAAGGCAGGTCTTTTTATTCACTTAATCCCACTGTTTGCATCCATATTTGCCATTATCTTCTTAGGTGAAAGCCTAAAAACTTACCATTTCTTAGGTATTACCCCAATATTGGTTGGTATCATCCTGACCACTTCTGCGAAGACACCGATATCACAATCCAAGGGTGCTTGATTACATGTCAGTCACGCATTACCGATCAAATATCTTTATGCTGGCCACTGCGCAGGGGATGTATCTCATCGCGGGCGTAACCTACATCATGTTTGCCGGGTTGGTTGGGCAGATGTTGGCCGATAACAAGCTCTTGGCGACCCTGCCGGTTGCGGTGATGACTGTGGGAACCGCAACCAGCACCATCCCTATGTCTATGTTGATGAAACGCATCGGGCGGCGCTTTGGCTTTTTGATCGGAGCCACAGCAGGAGGCATTAGTGGCGCTTTGGGGGCTTATGCTATCGTCGAAGGCAGTTTTGAGCTGTTTTGTTTTGCTACCTTGATCATGGGCATTT
Source organism: Magnetovibrio sp. (assembly GCA_026196495.1). Lineage (GTDB taxonomy): Bacteria > Pseudomonadota > Alphaproteobacteria > Rhodospirillales > Magnetovibrionaceae > Magnetovibrio. The sequence goes on along the minus strand of JAPHSY010000024.1, from coordinate 59,335 downwards.
ATCAGGCCTGTAGCCAGTATTATCGCTTTGCCGCCATTGAAAGTGCCCCCCTGAACTACGTCAGTCGTGCAGTTTCATTTGTCTTATTGGGCGGTGTCATTTCTGCCCTGATCGGCCCCAGTTTGGCGGTTTACAGCCGCGATTTACTAGACCCTGTGCCTTTTGCCGGTGGTTTTTTGGTTGCTGCTGCAACAAGCATACTGGCGATGATTCCGCTGTCATTGGTGCGCATACCACGGCCTATGGAAGATGTTAGCCACGAAGGCGCACGACCGTTACCTGTAATCATGCGCCAACCGGCCTTTGTTGCGGCTGTCTTGAATGCGGCCACCAGCTACGGCTTGATGGTTTTGGTGATGACGGCGACGCCTTTGGCGATGACTGCGTGTGGCTTTGAAATGCACGATACAGGATCGGTCATTCAGTGGCATGTACTGGCTATGTTCATTCCGTCATTTTTCACCGGAACACTGATCCATCGGTTTGGGGTTCTGTCAATTTTGTTCAGCGGCATGGCACTGTTCATCATAAGTGCCTTATTTGCCGTTTCCGGCATTGAGATATTGAACTTTGGCGCGGCGTTAATTTTGTTAGGTGTTGCGTGGAACTTCTTGTTCGTTGGCGGCACCACGTTGTTGACAGAAGCATATAAGCCGTCAGAAAAGGCCAAAACCCAAGGTGTAAATGAGTTGATCGTCTTTGCCGCAGCCGCAACCGGATCTTTATCATCAGGTGGATTGTTTAATTTTTCAGGTTGGAATGCGGTGAATTACGGTATGGCACCTTTTTTGATTGTGACCTTTGTGGCGACCCTTTGGTACGCACGATCCAAACGTATTTCTGAAAAATCTCTCTAAAATACAAGCGGATTGGGTCTGTTGATATCCAATTCATTGATGAAATTGCATGATGGTTCATTGGCCATAAACAGTACACTTGGTCTAGGGACTGAGCTTTAGGCCACATTCCCGGAGGTTGGTACTCTCTCATAAAGATTGAATAAAACCGAATGCTACTAATGTGTGCATGAAGTGGAAATGTGCGACCACTGGTGTTGTCCGGTAAAGTTTGATAAGATACGTCTGGACAACAAAACCTTTATCTAGTTGGGGAACCAGACATGTATCCTTGTGATCGTGACGTGCTTGATAAGCTCTTAGATTGCATTCAGGACAATAATTGTTTGCATGCTACCTATATTTGGTCGGCTTACAATCAATCCGCCAGCGATCTTTGTGAACCCTGCCTATATGTAAATGAAAATGGTCAAGAAAACTGCTGTATGTGCTTAGAGGCCAAACTGCGTATGCTCAGTTTGTATGAAAACACGGCTGATGACTTTAGCGAATTATTGATATCATCAGCCAGGAAGTTGGAAAAATTCCAGATCAAACTGACTTGAATTGTAAATGTACAAATAAAAAGGCCCGGTTTATGAACCGGGCCTTTTTGTATTGAGAGTAGGGGAGCAACTATTTACCAAACAACCCCTTCACGGCACCGCCAATTGCGTCGCCGGCACCGTCAATCTTCTTGCCAACGGCACCGCCAGCATCTCCAAGGTTTTCAGTAGCACCTTTCAGAGCACCTTCGGCAGCGTCTTGTGCGGCTTTGCCAATTTCTGCGGCTTTACCGGAAATGTCAGCCAAGCCCAGTTGCGACAGGTCGAGAGAACCGGCAGCACTGCCCGCTTTGTCGGTAATGGCACTGATCAGTTCTTCAACCACCTCGGCAGGGGAAGCACCATCGCCCTCATCGTCTTTACCGATATCTTTCAGGTGAATATCGGGCAACGGAGTGGTCAAAGTTTTGCCACCAAACATGGTTGCAGACACATTAACTTTGCCGTTTTTGATGTAGAAGTTGTTGATGACAACTTTGGGGCCTTCTTCCTCTTCTTCACTGGTGGCAACAGATTCAGAAGAGGAACCGCTGTCACTTCTTCCCTCATCACCGCCTGTTAAAGCTTTGACAAAATTATCAACGTTTTCTTGGATTTTGGCTATGTTTGAGCCGCCCGTTCCGATTTCGTAGGTGACTTCAGGAGCATCAACCATGACCTGTTCAATAACAATCAAATCTGGGGACCAATCATCACCAAGCTGGACGCTAACTTCACCTAAGCTAATGGCGCGCTCTGTATTGAAGCCTGCTGGATTACCGATAGTCAGGCCGTGTACACCTGCTTTTTTGTCCCCAAGTGTGACTTCAACATTATCAACAAGAACGTCAACTTGTGTCGCTCTTGATCCGTGATTCTCAATAGCTGCTTTAACCATGCTACCAGCATTTTGAGCCAAGTAATAAAAGCTAGCAACCAAGGCAATGATAATCACGCCTATACCAATAAAAATCTTTTTAATCATTTGGGAACTCCTCAGAATCGCACCCCAGTTATTTTCGTTGGATTCAGTATGCCTCTCAGCTATCAGAGACGCAATGGGGGCTGAAAACAAACACGAAATTGTTGTGAAAGTGGCATCACACTCCCATATTCATATGGTGAGATGTAACGCAGTTTGTCTCGAAATTTTAACCTCTCTATGCGAACATTGTTGTTATTGTAGTGATTCGGAAAAGGTGACCTCCCCATGAACACTCAAGCCTTTATTCCCTCAGGACCTCGCGAAGTTTCCGGTGTCTTGCTTGCAGGTGGTAAATCCCGTCGTTTTGGTGGTGGCGATAAATGTCTTCAGACCTTAGATGGCAAGACTTTATTGGAACGTGCTGCGCTTAATGCTGCCCCTCAGGTGGGGGCATTGATGCTCAATATCAATGGTGAAGCTGAACGATTTCCAGATTTAGGTCTGCCAATTTTGTGCGACAGTATCGAAGGCCATGCTGGCCCCTTAGCCGGTGTTTTAAGTGCCATGGAATGTGTTGCCAGCCACGCGCCACAATCGCGTTGGATAGCCACCTTTGCTACTGATGCACCATTTATACCGGTGAACTGGGTTGCACGTGTCCGTGCAGCGATTACTCGTGAACGTGCGGACCTAGGAACGGTGTCATCCAATGGCCGGACGCATCCTGTATTTGGACTATGGCCTGTTGATTTACGATTTGATCTGCGAAAAGCCATGGAAGAGGAAGGTTTGCGCAAGGTTGATGAATGGACTGGGCGCTACAATGTTGCGACTGTTGACTTTGAAGCGAATGACAAAGATCCGTTCTTCAACATCAACACGGCAGAAGATTTATCTCAGGCCGCTACTTTAGTGTAGTCAGGCGATTGGATCGATCATATGACGGTCATTGATATCACTGACAAGAATATGTCTGGCGCCAATCTAAACCGTTGTCCTTAACCGTCTACACCACTTTCAGGCGGGAATGTTAAACGTACTTCCGTTCCGTGACCTGGGGTTGATCGGATTTCCATCGAACCACCGTGTAGCTCCATCATTTTACGTGTAACGTTTAGCCCCAGCCCAGTGCCCGTGGTTTGACGTGTGTAGGCCTGTCCGTCGACTTGACCGAATGGTTTTTCTGCAAGGGCAATTTCTTGGGGGGTCATCCCAATGCCCGTATCCTTGATCACAAGTGTATGGCCGTGTGATCCACATTGATTTGAGAGTGTGATAGAGCCTTTCTCCGTAAACTTCAGACTGTTGCCAATAATGTTGTAAAGTATCTGTTTTACACGAAGCGCATCAATGCGCATCAAATGCGTTTCATGTGTATTGTTGTGAATTGTAATGCCACTTCTGAGCACATCACCTTTCATGTTCAACAAGACCTCATTCAAAATGTCTGACATCGGGACATCGACCAAGTCCAGTTTCATTTCTCCAGCTTCAATCTTGGACATGTCAAGAATGTGATTGATGGTTTCAAGCAAATGACGACCACTGGACATAATCAGGCCGGAGTATTCTTTGTAGTGTTCGGGTAAGGGGCCTAAGGTTTCAGTGTTGATCATTTCTGAAAACCCAATCACAGAATTCAAAGGGGTGCGCAGCTCATGGCTCATATTCGCCAGGAACTCAGATTTTGCATTGTTTGCGGCTTCGGCATCATCTTTTGCACGGATTAGGTCCTGGTGCCGTTTTAAGTACAGCCACAACAGGCCAGATAAGACAGCTGCAAGCCCTAATGCAATAACTGAAATGACCCAATTGAGCCCAACTGTTGTACTTTTACTGTTGATATGGGGTGCTAAAGACAACGTCCATGTACGGTCCCAGACCTTAAAATTCTGCTGGATGATAAACTTCGTATCGTCTGTGGTGCCGACACTTTGATACACCACTTGGTTACCATTTTTGATACGGAACACCCCTTGTGGACCTAAGGTCCTTAAAGCGGCTTCCTCAATTACAATTGAGGTGCGAAACACAGCCGTGATCACACCATCAAACCGTCCTTCTTTTGTAACTGGGAAGTAACCGACAATTCCCGTGAAACCTTGAAGCAACTTAATTGGCGGTGTGATGTGTGGTTCCAACGTTTGGGCCACACTGCGAAATACGGGAATAGCTGCGGCTATGGATAAGACGTCATTGCCTTTGATGTTGGGGTTGTTCATTTCAGGCACAACCCATTCAATAATACCGTCGGGTCGAACCCAATTGGTGGCCTGAAAGCCTTTAAACATTTCTTGAATGATTAAGGCTTCATCCTCAAATTTCTGTTGATCGTAAGTCTCCAGTTCGCCCCATTTTTGCGACATGTGATGTATCACACGGAAACGATTTTTGAAAAACTCTTCCAACTGGATAGCAGCTTGTTCTGCAATGACACGCGTCTTTTGCAATTGCACTTCAGTTTGTGTTTGTGTGACGTAACGATCCGTAATCCACAGACCACATGCCAATGCCAAAAACACCACGACGGGTATTAAGTGGCGCAATACAGTATTTGCAAAATGACGATTAATAAGACGGGGGGTCATAAACTTTTACGTATCAATGATTATTTGAGCAAAAATCCGGGCTTCACAATCGGAAGCCCGGATTAAAGAGCTATCTAATGTAGTGTCAGTTGATATCAATTTTCAACATTTCCTCACCGTCTTCACCACTCAAATGTACGGCACATGCAATGCATGGGTCAAAGCTGTGAATGGTGCGCAAGATTTCCAAGGGCTGATCGGGGATCGCAAGGCTATGTCCCTTCAAAGCAGCCTCATAAGGCCCAGACTGACCATGTTGATCTCGCGGTCCTGCGTTCCAAGTGGTGGGAACGATAGCTTGGTAGTTTGCAATCTTTTGATCTTCGATGACGATCCAATGCCCCAAGGCACCGCGTGGGGCTTCCATGAAGCCGGCACCTTGGCATTTTTTCGGCCATGTTTTCGGGTCCCATAATGTTTCGTTATGGGTTTTAAGATCACCAGCCGCAATGTTAGCAACCAACTCGTTATACCAACCGCGCATGAAGTCCAGATAGACTTTGGTTTCCAGCGTCCGTGCTGCTGTGCGTCCCAAGGTAGAGAACAGTGCCGTCACAGGAACGTCCAAGGTCTTCAAGGTGTAATCCACCAGTTCTTGGGCATGATTGTTTTTGCTGGCATACAACATCAACATTCGTGATAGGGGACCGACCTCCATAGGCTTACCGTTCCAACGCGGTGATTTTAGCCATGAATACTTCGCATCGACGTTTAGCTGATCATACGGTGGGTTGGGACCTGTGAAGTTCAGGTTGGTTTCCCCTTTGTATGGATGCAAACCTGTACCCGGTCCGCCGGAATAGTCATACCAAGCATGGTCAACATACTCTTGAATTTGGCTTTCGGCATCAAGGTCAACATCATGGATGGTCGACAGATCACGATCCAAAATTACACCACGCGGAACCAAAAAGGTCGATGGGTCAAATGTGTCACCCGTTGGGTAATCACCATATGTGAGGAAATTGCCAACACCTTCCCCCATGGCACCCCAGTCTTTGTAAAATCCCGCAATGGCCAAAGTGTCGGGAACGTATGCCAAGTTGACAAAGTCTTCCATTTTAGAAATGACGTCGGAAATCTTCGCCAATTGCTCCATATTGATGGCACTGTCGGAATTGGGATCCAGTGGGCTGGCAACACCACCAACCAAGAAATTTGGATGGGGGTTTTTCCCGCCGAAAATGGTGTGCAGTTGCACCACATCGCGCTGCCATTCCAAAGCATCCAAATAGTGGGCAACAGCCATCAAGTTTGCTTCGGGCGGAAGCTTATATTCTGGGTGTCCCCAATATCCATTGGCAAAAATACCCAGCTGACCTTGGTTAACAAATGTTTTGAGTTTCTTTTGTACGTCAGAGAAATAACCCGGGGATGATTTGGGGTAATTGGAAAGCGACGACGCCAAAGCAGATGTCGCTTTGGGATCAGCAGACAAGGCTGAAACCACATCCACCCAATCCAATGCATGCAGATGATAAAAATGCATAACATGATCGTGCACATATTGAGCTGCAATCATCAGGTTGCGGATCAGTTGAGCATTTTTCGGGATTTTATAATTCAGCGCATCTTCAACGGCCCGCACAGATGCCATGCCATGAACGAGAGTACACACACCGCAAATGCGTTGTGCAAACGCCCAAGCGTCACGTGGATCACGGCCTTGTAAGATCACTTCGATGCCACGTACCATTGTGCCGGAAGAATAGGCTTCGGCAATTTTGTTGTCCTGCATCTGGGCCTCGACACGGAGGTGCCCTTCGATGCGGGTAATCGGGTCAACGACCAATCGTTTATTCATTTTTCAATTTCCCTATCAGGCATCATCATCGAGATATTCGGCGACCAGTTCAGTCAGACCGATGACGTCTTGTTCGATGTCAAACTCTTCAAACACGTTGTCCAAAGTGTGATGGCAATATGCGCACATGGTCACGATGGCATCCGGTTCGACTTTGTCGATTTGGATTTTCTTGAATTTAAAGGCCGCGTGACGCAGTTTTTCGGCGCGTTCATTGGCACCGACACCGCCCCCGCCGCCACAACACCAATTCATGGTGCCGCCGCTTTCCATTTCGACAAAATCTTCTGAAACCATGTTCATCAAGTTGCGGGGTTCTTGATTGATGCCGCCGCGACGGTTGATTTGACATGGATCGTGGAAAGTCAAACGGTCGGTGTTTTTGCCTTTGGTCTTCAACTTACCTTCAGCACGGAGCCGATCTAACAACTCGATAATATGAACAACTTCGAACGGATAAGTGCGCCCAATGAGGTTCGGGCCTTCCCAACGAAGGGCTTGATACGCATGACCGCATTCAGGGCTGATGATACCTTTGACTTTAAGCTTTTCAGCAGCCTCAACTACGCGAGACACCAAAACCTTGGCAACATCACGGTTACCCAGTTGGATGCCAACGTTGGTGGCTTCAAAGGCCTCACTGGAAATTGTCCAAGTCACCCCTGTTTTTTTGAAAATGCGAGCCATGGCAGATAAAACATCCGGGAACTCGGCAATTTCTTGAGCCGACAAGATGACCATGTAATCGACACCTTCTTTGTCGAATTCAATTTCAATCCCGGTTTCATCAATGGCGTGTTTGACTTGAGCATGGATAGCCTTGCTCAGGTCTCCCATGGGGCTGCCTTTGTCGGTGTGGCGTTGTGCCGCTCCGATCAATTCAACAGGTGCATGACCTGCGGCACTCATGCCTTCGCGCATTTTGCGGATCATCATGGTGATGTCATTACCCACCGGACAAACCAAAGAACAACGCCCACACATGGTGCAGCTGTCATAGACCAAAGTTTCCCATTCAGTGAGGTCTTCATCGGTGACCGGCTTGATCAAACCTAACATACCACCGATGCGGCCGAACAAGGTGAACTCACGCGCCCAAACCCGGCGCATCAAATCCAGTTTCTTGATTGGTGTATATTTTGGGTCTTCCGTTGCACGGTAGAAGATACAGGCTTCGGCACAAAGGCCACAGCTTACGCAGCTGGAAAAGAAGCTGGCAACGGGAGAATCAATTTGTTCACGCAGCGCATTGAGGCCACGGTCGATTGTCGCGCTCATGATTCCGCTCCTTTACGTCCTTGGATGGTGCCGTTGTAGTATCGCGACATAACGAACGTAACAGCGTGCATCAGCTTGGTGAACGGGAAGGCGATCATCAAAGCTTCAACACTTAAGATGTGAATTGCGATCATCATTTGACCGTCACCGAACAACTTGTTGACGGCGACGTAGCCTGTGATCAATGGCAAACCGCTCAGGATTAAAACCAGGTAATCATCAAATGTCGTCAAAGCTTTGCGTACTGGATCGGTCATGCGTGAATAAATCAACGCCAACAACGCAATAACAGCCAAAGCCGTAGCGCTTTCAATAATCACGCGTCCGGCATCCGGCCACTTAATCCCAAAAGCATCTGTGAACAATGCAATATGTGGAGCGAAAAATAAGAACGCCACAAAGAAACCTAAGTGGAAAATATATCCACCGAGATAGGTGATCGGGGCAAACTTCACTAAGCCTTCGCGTGGGATTGAACGTGAAAAGATGGTTTTAAAACCTTGGGCAACAGGATTGCCTTTTGGTGCAGCCATATCTTTCTTGCGCCCAAGAATAACAATTTCCAAAACGCGAATGATAATACCACCTATGAAAATGGTCAGTGCGATGTCAAACGCGGGTCCACGCGCCCACATCAAGAGATCAAATGCAGGACTGTTCATGACGATTTCTCCAGATCATGGGCGTCAACAGTTTCATGAGCTTGCGCCGCTTTTGTTTTTCCGGCTTTCGCCAGTAACGCGCTGGCAGCACCCAATGCAGCACCACCCGCAACAGCGGCCAAACCAGCATCACGATAATCACCAGCGGGTACAGACAGCGGCTTATAAAACCCACCGTTGTCCCAGAAATCCGGTTCCGTACAACCCAGACAGGGATGACCGGCTTCAATGGGGAAGCTGACACCGTTGTTCCATTTTACCGTTGCACATGCGCTCTTTGTCGTTGGACCTTTACAGCCCAACTTGTACAGGCACCAACCTTCGCGGGCACCTTCATCATCGAAGCCTTCGGCAAATTGGCCCTTGTCATAGAACGGACGGCGATAACAACGATCATGGATCGAGTTTCCGTAAAAGGCCTTGGGACGGCCCAGCTCATCCAGTTCCGGAATCCCGAACGACAAGAAGTGCGCCAGAACACCAGTCATCACCACCGGAATGGGAGGGCAACCCGGTACGTTGATGATGGGTTTGTCTTTGATAATTTCTGACACGGCAACTGCACCCGTGGGGTTCGGGTCGGCATGTCCAACACCGCCATACGCCGCACATGTGCCGACAGAAACGATTGCCGCCGCACCAGCCGCTGTTTCTTTCAACATATCCAGGTTGGATATCCCGGCGATGCAGGAATAACCAGGGTCTTTGATGGGAATAGAACCGTCAACTATCAGAATATATTTTCCATAGTGCTGCTTCATGGCATGCTCACGTGCCTCTTCTGCCGCATGTCCTGATGCAGCTTGAAGGGTGTGGTGATAGTCCAAAGAAACGGCATTGAAGATCAAATCTTCAATCGTTGGTGCGTGTGATCGAGTGATGGCTTCCGTACAGCCTGTGCATTCTTGGAATGACAACCAGATAACTGATGGACGTGGGGCATTTTCCAATGCTTCTGCCACGCGTGGAGCCAGGGCAGGGGATAAAGCCATTAACGACGTCAACGATGCGCAATACTTCATAAATGCGCGACGGCTGATTCCGTGTGTCTTCATCATTTCTGCCAACATAGGGGTATTCGCCATGATTTGGTTTTCCCTTCCGTTTAGGACTTATGGTTTTAGCGTGGTGATGCGTTCGCGTAGGTCTTTAAGACCCTGTTCGGCATCTTCATGCTGAGTCTTCAAAATGTCTGGCATAAAGGTGATTTCGATGAACCGTGATTGGTATTCACCGTTTTCGTCAAAATGGTCAATTCGCCATACACCGGGCGTACCGGTTTCACGAATTTTGCTTTCACCCATGATCGTGATGGTGGCATAAACCTCGCCCTCACCTAGAACTTCATCAAGGATGCGTTCATCACCAGGGGCAAAGGGCATTGCCCCCAAATCAATGGTGGTTTCGCGGCCTTGCTCAAGTAATGTAGTCAGTGCGTGTTGGATTTCGTGTAGCAGCGGGGAAGCATTGCCAGTTTCCACATATGATAGAATTTCATCTGCGACAGATGAAGTATGAGTTTGTGGAATTTTGCAGTCCATCGGCTGGTCCCCCCTTAACCGATACGCCAAATTCGAATCACTTTAAACTACGATAGTCGATTGGCTTTTGTGAAGCAATGTATTCACAATGTTGGAACGTAAATTATACGACCTTTAATTTATTAGCACAATCGCATATTCGTTAATTATACATTGTTCCAATCTTTTATTATACTTAGGATGGCTTCAACAGCAATCGGAACTCCGGCTTCGACCTCGGGGGTGAGGGACTCGCCAACGGTCATATCTTGGGGTTGAATGCCAACCAATGCGCGTTTGTGGGGGACCGCTTCGCGCAAGCGTAGGCCATCCATAATGTCATCAAGGCCTATGTCATGAGGACTGCGGCCACGAGTTCTGAGGAAATGGTCCATTGCCTCACCTTCGAAGACCTCTACCGCACCAGCGTGTTGGTTTAGAACCGCTGCATCGACGACAATCAGGGCATCTGCATCTTCCATGTTGACCATGAGAGATATACCCATTGTACCACCGTCCATAGTTTTAACGCCCGATTTGGGCAGGGCAGGGTGTGATTCGAGTTTTTCAACCGTACGGACACCAACGGCTTCATCTGTGAGCAAGATATTGCCAAGGCCCAGAACTAAAATTGTCTCTTTACTTGTCATCATGGGGCTGAGCATACATAGTTCGCCATTCAGAACAAATTAAAAGCGCGAAATCAGGATGAATATGGACCACAACACGACGAATGCCACCACCGGCCCGAAACATATCATGGGTGTCATCGGGTGGAGCGGCAATGGCAAAACAACCCTTCTGAGCGCGCTGATACCTGAGCTGATCGCCCGGGGGCATTCTGTTTCGACGATGAAGCACACCCATCATGATTTTGATATGGACCAGCCAGGAAAAGACAGTTATCGCCACCGTGAAGCCGGAGCCCGTGAGGTTTTACTGACATCGCGTAAACGTTGGGCTTTGCTGCATGAATTAAGGGAAGAGCCAGAATTTGAGATGGATGAGCTGATCGCTAAAATGGCGCCTGTCGATATTTTATTGATCGAAGGGTTTAAAGCCCACAGCTACCCCAAAATTGAGGTTCACCGCCCGGAACGTGGCAAAAAACTATTGGCGCACACAGATGACAGTGTCATTGGCGTTGCTACAAATGAAGAAATAACAGATTTAAAGGTGCCACAAATCGACCTCAATGATATCGGCGCAGTGGCCGATTTCATCATTGAAAATATGACGCGCATTTAGTGCGTACCATAAGTTTCATTGGTCCTAGTGCTGCACACCTTGGTCAAGTCGCCCTTTGATTTCTTGGATAACTCCATACCAAGAATTTTCACGGCACATCTGCAAAGCACCTTCAACACCAAGGTGCTGTACAAGATTGTCGGCGAGTGACGATAGCTGGCTGGCAGCGTCATCTAGATTTTTCAGGTAGTACCTCATTCTCAGGTCTCCTTTTATCTGGTGCCCAATCGTTCTTGATTGTTATGGCATTATAACTGTTAAACCTTTCCAGGCTGTTAATGTTAACCAGTTCGAAATGTTATTGTAACACAGAGCGATTCGCAGGTGTGTGATTCCCATCACATACACTTTGTTTACCAAATGCCCACCATAATGATGCATCACCTACGGTTTTCGGAGGGATCATGAAACTCAGTTCAGACACAAAAGAATACTGGCAGCGTGTCGAACACGACATGAAAATTGCATCGCCCAATCTGTGCCTGCTTTTTTCGGCACTGCTTAAAGGTGGCATACTGCTGACATTGCTGGGGGCAGCACATATATTGCTTTCAACGATCCTTACCCCCGCAAAAGGCTATTTTTTCAGTAGATTAGAAACAGTAGTGCACCCATTTTTTTGGGCACTTATTGGGGTTATTATGATCATTATTGGGGCCATTTTACGCTATCGTGCGATGGGGCCAATCATACAAAAAATAGAAAACGACTCTAATTAAACACTAATTTAAATGTATATTAAAATTAAAGCACAAAAAAATATGTTTTAATATTTGACAACAACATTCTTTGTGTGTTTTATAGGCGCATCAGGTTGGTTCAGCCTGAGCACTTTAGGCGGTGCTGAATTGAAACGCGGTGATTTGAGGGGGCAGCTTGCGACCGCGTTAACAAAACGAAGCTAAAGCGCCGCGGAAAAGTATCCGCGGGTCCATTAGACCAAAGGCGGATGCCATGACGAACTTAAATACACTTTTCCATGCGCCCATGGGGCGACTTACGACTTCATCCCAAATGCATATGTGCACGATGTGTATTTGCGCAGCAGCTTAAGGCTGCCTGCGATTTAACCGAACACCTTTCCATTTCTATTGATTTTTTACGTTGGCCACAGAACGGCCCACGACCGGGGCTTTGCGCCCTGATCACAAAGGATGAAGACATGACACATCAACGCACCAACACGGACTGGTCCGATTTTGCGGATCAAACTTTGGCGTCCACTAATGATATTGCCGAATTTCGCAAAGGTATTTCCCACTATATTGGTGGTGACTGGCATGATGATCGCTGGAAAACCTTCCGTTTGCGTTTTGGTATTTATGAACAGCGTCAAGTGGGTGAGCATATGATGCGTCTTAAGCTTCCTGGCGGTCGCTTAAGTTTTGATCAAGCGCGTGCCATTGCAAGCGCAAACGCTTCACATGCTGGTGGCGATGTCCACATCACCACACGTCAAGGCATCCAACTGTACTTCATTGAATTGAAGAAACTGGCACCGTTAATTGAAAGCCTGAACTTAGGTGGCGTGAGCACCCGTGAAGCATCCGGCAATACTCTTCGTGCCATAACAGCATGCCCAAAAGCTGGGTTTTGTGGTGCTGAGTTAACGGATGCAGCAACCACAGCGGATCAATTGGCCCGTACATGGTTGCGCCATTCATTGGTGCAACACATGCCACGTAAATTCAAAACCACGGTTTCCGGTTGTGGCCAAGATTGCGGGCTAAGTTCTATTGATGATCTGGGATTTATTGCCACCGAAGTGAACGGCGAAAAAGGTTTTCGTGTCGTTGTCGGTGGCGGTTTGGGAACACATCCGACCAAATCCATTGAAGTGTTTGACTTCGTCACCGAAGACGCACTTCCTGCGGTTCAAGAAGCCATCACGCGTGTTCATGTGGCACATTCCACGCGTGAAAACAAAAACCGTTCACGCATCAAATTTTTGGTTAAACGCTTTGGTGCTGATGAGTTTGTGCGCTTGGTCCATGATCAGTTTAATACGATCCGTGATTTTGAACGTCGTCATTGGGCGGAACTGGATTGGAAACAAGACAATACAGATGCTGGTAACTTGCGTTTGCGAGGTGAGGTTGAACAGTCCGAAAACGTGTCCGCAGTCGGCATTGAAATCCCATTGGGGTGGTTGACATCAGCACAGTTGGACAAGCTTGCCAGTCTGGCGCAAGCCGCAGGTGCAGTTGAATTGCGCCTGACGCGCGATCAAAATATTGTTGCCGTCGGCTTAAACAAAAGCAACGTCAGCACGTTTATTGAGGGCGTGAAAAACATCGGCTTGGATGCTAGCGGCCGAGACCATGCTTTGGACAATTTGGTGTCTTGCCCGGGAACCTACACCTGCGCCATCGGCATCACCGATAGTCATGCATTGGCAGAAAGCTTGTTGGATGCAGGACCTGAATTTGACGGTTTGCCATCGGTACGCCTGCGCATTTCTGGGTGCCACAATTCGTGCGGTCATCACCACATTGCCGACATCGGCTTGCATGGTGTGGCGAAGAAAATTGCCGGTAAACCAGCTCCACATTATCAACTTCATCTTGGTGGTGACGGAAATGACCACGGCATTTTGGGTCCTGTATTTCCTGCGGCACGGGCAAAGAAAGCCATTCGGCTTCTCATGGAAGCCATCAAGTCTGGCAGGGGGGCCGATGAGACCGTCCGCACCTGGGCTGAACGCCTAGGTGCGGACGGGATCGCATCGATCCTTGAACCTATTCTGAGCAACATCGATGAGGAGGCTGAAAAACTTCGCTTTGATATTGCCGATGACAAAATCTTTGTCCCACCGGCAACATCCACAGGTGAATGCGCTGCAGGCGCTGTTGTGGCTGAACACTTGTCCGACCTGGCCCGGGTTGCACGCCAAGATATCGTGCGCGCAGAGCAGGCTGGTAATCGTGAACAGGCATTGGTTCATGTGGATGAAGCTTTGAAACTACCGGCTCAACGTCTGTTGATATTGTCAGGTGGAAACGAAGCCCAACCCATTGATGCACTGGTATCGCATATTCAGGGACAATGGCCGCAAGCAGAGCAACTGCTGAGTGCTTTAAACACCGCATTGGCGGCTAAGTCAGAAGCCCACAGCAGCGGTAATGCATCCAAAGCCCGCAAAGCATTGCGGGCATGGGCCAAAGCTGCGGATGAAGAAGTCGAACGTATCTTGACCTCCATTCCAAGTTTCTTAGCGGGAGCCGCAGAATGAAAACCGAATTGATCAACACCATGATTAAAACGTGGCGAAAGCTCGACGGTGGGGCATTGCTAAAAGCCGTTATTCTTAATGAAGCTGATGCGCGCGTTGCTGTATCGTCATCATTCGGTGCTGAGTCAGCCGTGCTGTTGGGCTTGGTCGCAGAGATTGATCCAAGCACACCAGTGCTCACTGTAGACACAGGCAAGCTGTTTGACGAAACGATTGAATATCGAAATCGTTTGGTCGATCACTTTGGACTGTTGGATGTCAGGATTGTTTCTGCCCCTTTAGGTCTCATTGACAGCACAGATGCTGATGGTGACTTACATCAAAGCAACCCGGACCTTTGCTGTCAGGTGCGCAAGGTCATGCCGCATGCACAAGCTGCTGCTGACTTTGACATTCTTATCACAGGGCGAAAACAGTTTCACGGTGAAGGGCGCCAAGCTCTTCCAACTGTAAACATCGAAGGTCAGCACATCAAAGTGAACCCACTCGCCACTTGGTCTGAGGCAGATATTGAAGATGCTTTTCAAACTCATCAAATTCCACGCCATCCATTGGTTGTAGAAGGTTATCGCTCCATTGGTTGTGCCACCTGCACACTCAAAACGGGGACAGGTCAAAATGCCCGTGCCGGACGATGGGCCGGACAAACCAAAACAGAATGCGGGTTGCACAGTGCAACCTTTGACACCTTTCAATTTAAATTTGCGGAGAACAGGCAATGAGCCATTCAAACACCAAAACAGATCGTGCTCAGGAAGCTGAAGCACGCAACATCTACATCGTAGACCACCGTGTCAGCCCCGAACATCAAGCTATACGTACAGGACACAAAGGTGGTGTCTTGTGGCTAACTGGTTTGTCGGGTTCTGGCAAAAGCACAGTTGGACTGGGCTTGGAACAAGCACTGCATCAATTGGGTTATCAGGCATATGTTCTGGATGGCGACAATGTACGTGCGGGCCTGAACAAAGACTTGGGCTTTTCGCCACAAGACCGCAGTGAAAACATTCGTCGCATTGCCGAGGTGGCAGCTCTGTTTGCGCAATCCGGAACTTTGGTCGTAACGGCATTCATTTCACCATATCAAGAAGACCGTGACATCGCGCGTGAGATCATTGGTGAAGGCTTCCATGAAGTCTATGTTGAAGCCTCTTTGGACGTGTGCGAAAACCGTGATCCGAAAGGCCTCTATAAACGTGCACGTGCGGGCGAAATTCCTGAATTCACAGGCATCAGCGCACCGTATGAAGCACCAGATAACCCAGAGCTGATCATCAACACAGGTGAACAAGATATTGAAGCATCTGTTCACAGCGCTTTGGATCATGTGGAAGAATACTTCACCTTGGATCAAAATCGTTTGCGCGTGGTCGCATAAAGCCAATACACGTGAGGGACGTCCATTCTAATCAGGTGGATGTACGCGTTGAAGCCTCGAGGAAACCAAATAGGTAAACCTCGGGGCTTCTTTCTTATGACAGCAAACGGATGCTTTCTGGGCAATTTGGATAGTGACGGGCCTCGATAGCGTAATACGCTTTCAGCAAATCAACCTCAATCCCCAATTTTTCCCGGACTTCAGATAAGGTGTCCCCTTGAAACTGGTCATAATCGACGCGATCAAGTGGGATGCAGTGTGAGATAAACCCTAAACGTAATGCATCACGAAACACGGATATATCATCTTCACTAAAACGATAAACACCGGGGTAAAAATGCTGCGCAATAAAGGAAAATAGCTTTTCTTCTGTGGCATTGATCCTGTTGGTTGAGCCCATGGTGAAACCAATAACGAAGGCTTCATCCTTTGCCAACATGCCGCGCCCCAGAAGGATATGGATGCAATCATGTGCCAACAAGTCCACACGGCCGTGGAAAATGTCGAGACCGGGAGTGTGAAAACGGGGGTTTTCAACCAACTGGACAAGCAAAGGTATGTCGCCTTGGCGGTCACCACAGGCACGCAAATCTTGCAACGCACTACTAAGTGTTATGTTGCCCTCTGATATGGGTATCAACCACTCCTGCGCTGCCATAGACAGTTCATCTTGGCGGTTCGTATCCATAGTTGTTATATGCGAAACAATTTATGAAAATTCAGTACAAATATATTTGAACAGTACTGGGTTATTGGGAATCCATTAGGGCCGTAACACCACTGTTACTTTTAACTTTTCGGGAAAACATGTGACGATTGCCAAAAGCCAATTTCAAAAAGCCCCATATTGTACGGTTTTCTGATCGGACACATACGTACGAATAAACGGCCTTAAAGATAAACCCAAACACGGGGTTGTGTGGCACATACAATAGCCATTTAAAGACCGGATAAAGAAACGGCATCAATACAAACAATTGGAAGAAGGCATGGATGTTTCGGATGAAACTTCTGTCGACATTTTCCAAAATGGTGTCATTGAAAAATGACAGTGGCACATCATCAAATGAAAAGTCTGGGCTAAGGTGCCCGTGTTCAACGCAGTAGTCCGCCAATTCAGTCCGGGGATAGGGGGTGTAGATTGATGCCCAGGGAAATTCGGGTCGAATTTTCAAATTCAATTCCAATGTTTCCAACATTTCTTCCCGTGATTCCGATGGGAACCCAACAATGTTATAGGTGCGAAAACTCACACCAAATTCCCGTAAGATTTTTGCAGCCTCAACTACTTTTGCATTGCTGTACTTGCGTCCTAAGATTTTTGTGCGGATACGCTCGGAACCAGATTCAACACCAAAAGCCACCATGTGACAGCCCGTTTCCGCCATCATTTTGGCCAACTCTTCCGTAACCAATTCTGGCCGAACAAGACATGTGTAAGGAACACCGACTTCATCTTTAAACCGGGTCAAAAGTTCGCGGGTGAAATCCTTTTTAGCCCCAAACGTATCAGCCCCCAGCAAAAGTGTTCTTGATTTTGGATAGCTTTCAAGTGCGGCCTTGGATTCCGCAATGATACGATCAACACTAAAGCGCCGAACATATTTACCCAATCCTTTGTAAAGTGCGCGCTGATCACTGTTATGACAGTAACTGCAGGTATAGGGACAGCCGCGCTCATAATAAACCATTGGGTATTCATCAGCGGCAATCTCAGAAATTTTGCGATACACGCTGTAATCAGGGAATGGTAATTCATCCATTACACTGGTCAGCGGTCGCATGGGCATTTCAACAATGTCGCCAGCCGCATCTTTGTGATGAATATTGAAGATATGAAAGTCTTGTTCACCAGCACAAACTGCATCGGTCAGTTCCACCAATGCTGCTTCACCATCACCTTTGCAAATGAAACTGATGGCTGGATGCTTCAAAACATCGGGGTAAAGGGTGGGGTGAATGCCCCCCAAAACAATCGGTACATTGGGGTATTTCGCTTTGATTTCAGAGGACAATTCTAAAATTGCTTTGTGCGCCCCCGTCATACAGGAATAGCCAATTAAATCTGGCTGAAATTCATCAATGACAGAAGCAGCTTCTTCCAGCTTTAAAGCGTGAATGACTTGATACTCGTGTCCGGCTTCCTTTAATGCACCACATAAATAATACAGGCCAGGATAAGCATATTTCTGTGTTTGGATGAAAAGCACTTTGCCCATAAGGAACCCACTTGATCATTATATAAATTCTAACAAACAGTACTTGAACATTTCTATGGCTCGAAAACAACCAAGCAAACTGCTTATTCCAGGCGAATTCCAGTTGTTCGGAGTATCTGAAGTTTTTTGAGATATGAAACAATGATCCTGTGCGTGCAAAATATCAACCAAAACTGGAAGGGTGATAGGGTGCATTAGGCACACATTCAACCAGTCCAATTCGGAGCCCAAATCCAACAGATCAATTATTACACAAAATAAGTAAAGATTTTATGGATCAAAATCCGATCAGTTGAACCACGAAAAAGGCCCCGAGGTTAAGTCCTCGGGGCCTTTCGTTTGGTTCAAAAGAACTGAGCTGATTAGCAGCTGTAGTACATTTTGAATTCAACCGGGTGCGGGGTGTGTTCGAAGTTATAAACTTCTTCCCACTTCAGTTCGAGATAGCCGTCGATCATGTCGTCATCCATCACGCCACCTTTGGTGAGGAATTCGCGGTCAGCATCAAGTGCTTCAAGCGCTTCACGCAAAGAACCAGCAACGGTCGGAACCTCGGCCAGCTCTTCAGCAGGCAAGTCGTAGAGGTTCTTGTCCATAGCATCGCCCGGGTGGATTTTGTTTTCGATACCGTCGAGGCCGGCCATCATCAAGGCGGTGAACGCCAAGTATGGGTTTGCGGTCGGATCCGGGAAACGGATTTCAACGCGCTTGCCTTTCGGGTTGGTCGCAAACGGGATACGGCAAGATGCGGAACGGTTACGAGCAGAGTATGCCAACAGAACCGGAGCTTCAAAGCCAGGGATCAAACGCTTGTAAGAGTTGGTGGAAGCGTTAGAGAAAGCATTGATGGCTTTAGCGTGCTTGATGATGCCGCCAATGTAGTACAGGGCTTCGTCAGACAGGTCTGCATAGCCGTTACCAGCAAACAAAGGCTTACCATCTTTCCAGATGGATTGGTGCGTGTGCATGCCAGAACCGTTATCACCTGCAACAGGCTTCGGCATGAAGGTCGCCGTTTTGCCATAGGTGTGAGCGGTCATGTGCGTGCAGTACTTGTTGATTTGGATATCGTCAGCTGCGCGAACCAAGGTGTTGAAGGTCATGCCCAATTCATGTTGGGAAGGAGCAACTTCGTGATGGTGCTTGTCCATGGACAGGCCCATTTCTTTCATCACGGTAACCATTTCGGCACGCAGATCGTGTGCAGAATCTACCGGAGGAACTGGGAAGTAGCCGCCTTTAACGGTCGGACGGTGACCCATGTTGCTTTCTTCCATGATTTTGCCGGTGACGTAAGGACCTTCGTCACTGTCAAATTCGTAGAAGCAACGGTTCATTTCAACGTCGAAGCGAACATCGTCAAATACGAAGAATTCGAGTTCCGGACCAACGTATGCAGTGTCACCGATGCCGGTGGACTTCAAGTAAGCTTCAGCACGCTTTGCGCAAGAACGCGGGTCACGGTTGTAGCCTTGGCCGGTGGACGGCTCGCGGATGTCGCAGAACAAGATCATTTGCGGCTGAGCAGAGAACGGATCCATAACAGCGGTGGTCGCGTCAGGGATCAGAGCCATGTCGGATTCGTTGATCGCTTTCCAGCCTTCGATGGAAGAACCGTCAAACATGATGCCGTCTTCGAATGCGTCGTTGTCGACAAACTCGGAACACATGGTCAAGTGTTGCCATTTGCCGCGCGGGTCGGTGAAACGCAGGTCGATGTAGTCAATATTTTCGTCTTTGACGTACTGGATGACGTCATCGGCGGTTTTCAGATCCAAAGACATATTTTTCTTCCTCGATGGATAGTGGTTTGAAGGTTTAGCCAGTCCCGTTGTCACCAAATGGACGAGACCGGAATTCTTAAAATTTCCCGATTAAATAGCGTCTGCCCCGGTTTCGCCAGTGCGAACTCGGATTGCTTGTTCTACGGGTGAAATGAAGATTTTACCATCACCAATTCGACCCGTATGGGCTGCTTGCTGAATGGCTTCCACAGCGCGTTCTACGAGTGAGTCTTCCAAAACGACCTCAAGTTTGACCTTAGGCAGGAAGTCAACGACGTATTCTGCACCGCGATAGAGCTCTGTATGGCCTTTTTGACGACCGAAACCCTTTGCTTCAACGACAGTGATACCTTGTAGCCCCACTTCGTGAAGGGCATCTTTCACTTCGTCCAATTTAAAAGGTTTGATGATGGCTTCGATTTTTTTCATCGCGCTTTATTCTCCGTTTGGCCGCAAACATTGAATGCATATCACGACCACTGTCTCTAAGACCAAGATAATATTTTGGGTTCTCGGCTTGCAGCCTATTTAGCACACTGCATGCCAACTTACTCTGTAGATAAATTATCAAACAGTAACAATATCTTAAGTGTGTTTTGGCTTGCCAGTTAGGCGCCAAAAGGTCAATTGAGTGTGACTAATAATTACTCACCTGCACAATTATTGTGCAGTGTGGCGAGCTGGCTTGATAGCTAGTATTTTTTTTCGTTAAACACACAGTGCATAGGCAAGACAAACTTGCGCATAAAGTATGTTCGAGGTTCAATCACTACATGGCCCACGCTAACAAGGATATAATTTGACCATCAAGCCCAAAATCTCAACAACTGTGCCCGCACGCATGGCCACGCTTGCCTTACTTGCCATTGTGTTCATAGGAGCACTTTGGGCCTATCAAGATTACCGCTCCCTCACGCGTGAGCTAGACTTGTATAGCCAAACCCGGACAAACGAGAAGAAAGCCTACTTAAAATCAATCATCTCAGATATGGCTGACTATGTGCGCATCAATCGTTTTAATGCAAAAGAACAGGCAACATTATCTTTATCGCGATACACGGCAGATGCTTTGTTAATCGCGCAAAATATGTATGAAGCTCTCAGTCCTACACACAGTCGTGCCGAAATCGAAGTCGCCATTCGTGAAGCACTTCGCTCCATTAAGCTTAACCAGGGCGAAGAACGCTATTTCATCACCACTTTAGATGGGACTTTGATTCTATCTGCCCGACAACCCCAAATGGAAGGCCGCAACCTAAATCAAAATGCAAACACGATCATTCGTGATGCTGCAGAAACAATAATAACGGCCGCTAATACTCTGGGGGAAGGGGCCTTAACCTTTCAATGGCCTGATCCCAAGCAAAATGGCATCCCCCAATCCAGAATAGCCCATGTACGCCTATTTAAGCCTTTGGGGTGGGTAATTGGTGTTGGCCAATTCGTTGATGATATTGAAGACAGTGCCAAAAGTAAGCTTTTACAACGTATTTCAACCTCAACGGCCGGGGTTGGAAATTACTTGTTCGCAGGACAATTAAATGGCGTGTCTTTGGTGGGGCCGGCCAAAGGCAAAAACATGATTGATGTCACCGATGTCAATGGGGTCAAAATTGTCCAAGAACTCATCGCGGCAGCAAAGGGAGAAGGAGGATATGTTACTTATTACATCCCTGGTTTTTCAGGAGGTCCACCTCGTCCGAAACTTAGCTATGTAGAAGCCATTGAAGGGTTTGATTGGTACATTGGTGCCGGGGTTATGCTTGATGATTTAGAAGCTGAGTTAACGTCACGCAAAGTCTCACTTAACAAACGTTTGGTTAATAATATTTTACGTTCAGCCTTTGTGCTGCTTGCTCTGATCTTCGCTTATATTATCTTCACCAAACGTATATCTGTATCCCTTGAAGACGACTTCACATTGGTTTCAAACTTCTTCAATGAAGCTGTTACCAAAAATGTATCCATAGATATCGATAGGTTGGCTTATGCCGAACTCGAAGGTATTGCAAAATCAGCAAATTCAATGGTGCAGCAACAAAAGAAGTTGGAAAACATTGCACTTGACCGCAGTGCTGAATTGGAAGTGAAAAACCAACAACTGGAACACGAAGTAAAAGAGCGGCAAAAAACCCAAGAAACGTTGGATAAAGAACGCCAGCAACTTGAAGATATGGTTGAAACACGCACGCGCGAGTTCGTTGCAGCCAAAGAGCAAGCCGATGTTGCCAATCAAGCTAAATCAGATTTCTTAGCCAACATGTCCCATGAGCTGCGCACGCCATTAAATGCAATCATTGGGTTTTCGGATAGTATTCGACACGAAATCATGGGACCAATTGAAAATGAAAGCTATCGAGAATACATCACCAACATCCATTCTGCGGGCTCACACCTTCTTGAATTGATAAATGATATTCTTGATTTGTCCGCAATTGAGGCTGGCAAAATGGAATTGCATGAACGCACCCTCGACATCACAGAAGTGGCCGAAGATTCCATTGCTCATGTTATGCCGCTTGCCAAAGAAGATAAAATTGAACTCACGGCTGTGGTTCCCGACGGCCTGTTGAAACTATTTGCGGATAAGCGCCGCTTGATACAGATTTTGCTCAATTTGCTCACAAACGCGATTAAATACACCCCCAAAGGTGGTTCGGTATCCATGGTAGTTGAGCAATTTGAACGCAGTCTTATTTTTCGAATAACAGACACAGGTGTGGGGATGGACGAAGATGGAATCGCATCCGCGATGGAACCCTTTGGCCGCACAAATTCTCACCTTGCTCCAGAAATAGAAGGCACAGGGCTTGGATTGCCGCTCACAAATGAACTGGTCAAATTGCACGGCGGTACTCTTAAAATTGAGAGTCAATTGGGCGTTGGTACCACCGCAATCGTACACTTTCCCGCTTTGCGGACACGCAATTGAAAAGGGGTGCTTGACGAGCGTGAACGTTCCGTCTAGATAAGGGCGACTTCGGGCGTTGCCCGGATATATGGTGGCTGTAGCTCAGTTGGTTAGAGCGCCGGCTTGTGATGCCGGAGGCCGTGGGTTCAAATCCCATCAGCCACCCCATTTCCCCACTAAGTCTTTGATATCTCGAATAGCCTTGCTATTGTAAACACACACAGGCTACCTCAGTCTGCATATTGATCCCTGTAATACTCAAATGACACCAGATGGCTACGGAGCCGGAAATGCCAACACTTCACTACTGCATACGCCACACCAAAGTAACTGATGAGATTTTGGACAATGAGTATGATGGCGGCCATGTCACACTCACGGATGATGAGGTCGAGCAGTTCTTCAAAAAGAAGGCCAGCGGGAACTTCAGGCAGGTGTTTGATGAATCGATTGAGAGACTAGCGTATTGCTTCAGGAATTATGACGATCTCGACGAAGAAGCACTGCAAGACGTTCAGCTGTGTGTCGGAACCGTTTTGTATGCCTTGTACAATGGCGTTGCCGGTGAGAACTTCACAGCACAAGACATTGTGGTCATGGATCAGGTTGATATCGGTGGTGAGGTGGACATTTACGAGATGCCCGCAGAAAGCTGAACACATCTCCCAGTCAAAAAATTGAACGCTTATTAATTTGCGGCCAGTGCATTGCCCTCATTGGGGCTCTTATATCAATAAAATCTAATAGAAGCATTGACACCCCGTCAAAAACCCACTAAAAAAATGTTGTTGTTTAGACGCTGAAGATATTGATTTTACAGCATTTTTACTTCAGGCATCATATTGTTACATGTTGTCTAAATAGAGACCTCCCCCAGGCTAGGTTGAATGATTTGAAGGCTTTGCGGCGCATTTCATTCGATTTGATCTGAAATTTGTACATCTTTGGTAATCGGATTCGTCGTCCGATTCCGACTTAATTTCGCGCATAACAAAATGCTCACCAAGGGCAGCGCACAACAAATTGTGATCCAACAGGGAAGGATTCCAACTGTGTCCAAAAAACATCCGATTATCGCTGTGACCGGCTCATCCGGTGCTGGCACCAGTACAGTCAAGGATGCTTTCGAGCACATGTTCCGTCGTGAAGGCTTGACCCCCGCCGTTATTGAAGGCGACAGCTTCCACCGCTATGACCGCGTATCGATGAAGGAACAAGTGGCCAAAGCAGAATCTGAAGGGAACAACAACTTCTCTCACTTCGGCCCCGAAGCGAATGAATTCGGCTTACTTGCTGATCTGTTTAAAACATATGGTGAAACAGGTGGTGGTAAACGCCGTTTGTATCTGCACTCTGATGAAGAAGCAGCCCCCTATGACGGTCTCGTACCAGGCCAATTCACCCCATGGGAAGACATTCCATCTGGAACTGATTTGATGTTCTACGAAGGTCTCCACGGTGCAGTGAAAAACGACGAAGTCGATATGCCCAGCCATGTTGATTTAAAAATTGGCGTTGTTCCGGTGATTAACCTGGAATGGATTCAAAAAATCCATCGTGATACGTCACAACGTGGCTACTCATCCGAAGCCGTGATGGACACCATCATGCGCCGTATGAACGACTACGTGCATTATATTGTGCCGCAATTCCAACACACGGATATCAACTTCCAACGAGTTCCTGTGGTCGATACATCCGATCCGATCATTGCTCGTGATATCCCGACACCGGACGAAAGCGTTATCGTCATCCGTTTTCGCCGTCCTGAAGACATTCCAGGCGGGGTTAACTTCCCGTACTTGCTGCAAATGATTCCACATTCCTTTATGTCGCGCCGTAACACCATTGTGGTACCAGGCGGAAAAATGGGCTTTGCAATGGAATTGATTTTGACCCCAATCCTGCGCGAAATGCTCGATCGTCGGTAAATTTTCTGTAAAACGATAAAAGCCGCCGGAGATACGATCCGGCGGCTTTTATTATGCGCATTCGGAGGTGGATGCGCAGACGTTAGGGTAGGGGGCCTTAAGGCAGATCCCAAAATGCCCGTTTGGCTTCGATTTGTGCTTGCTCCTGGCTTAGGCCAATGTCTTCAAGCTGCTCTATAGAGAGTTTCGCCAGTTGGTTTCGTTGTTGTTGTACGCGGATGGCTTTGCAGCTCCAGCACAATGTTTTTTCAAGATTTTGAAACAAATTTTGAGCCGTCTTAACCCACACCGGGGCTTGAGCAGCATGACGGCAACATACGGATGATACAGTGGTGTTCATGATCGTGTCTCCCGGTTTGGGGTTAAGGTTGTGTATCTGATGGCGTCAATGTGCCGCAAAACTTGCCATTAGCATATCGAATGTTCATAATGATCATTATTATGAGTGCTAATACAAAGATCAATCTTACTCGTGACATTGATGTTGCACTTCTACGTGCGTACGTGGCTGTGGCTGAAAGCGGATCTATGACTGCGGCGGCAAGACGTCTGAATGTGACCCAGGGGGCCGTTAGCCAGCGCATCAAGCGACTGGAAGAATTGTTTCAAAAACAACTGTTTGATCGATCAAGCGGGAAGTTGGAAACAACTATTGATGGGGAGCGGTTGTTGCGACCAGCGCAAAAAATCATTGGTCTCAATGACGAGGTTTTCACGGCAATGACGGCACCAGAATTTTCGGGTGTTGTTCGCCTCGGTGTTCCTTACGATATTGTCTTTCCATTCATTGGTCCGATTTTAAAGAGCTTTGCCAATGCTTATCCGAAGGTCAATGTCGAATTGGAATTGACCACATCCGAAGATTTGAAAAACCGCTTGGCGGCGGGGACCATTGATTTGACCCTAACTACGGAAAACCACACACCCAAAGGAGCAGAATTGTTGACCAAGAATGCTTTGGTTTGGGTTGGGGGAATTGATGGTTCGGCTCATCGCAGCGATCCCGTTTCAATCATCACCGTTCATGAAAACTGTATGTTTAGAAGCCCTATGCTGCGTGCGTTAGATAAGGCTGGTATCAACTGGTCTCACTTGGTTACACGCAATATGGATGCCACTGTGGCCATGATGAGCGCAGATTTGGGAATTACAGCTTTATTGGAATCGACAGTCCCAAATACTGTTCAAATCCTGGGGCTCAAAGAAGGGATGCCGGAATTACCGGAGTTTTGCATCAATTTGTACACATCAGCCAGTGGTGCAAACGAAGCAGCGGCCGAACTTGCCAATCACATACGTGATCACTTTGAACAGTGGAGCAGACCTCATAACCTGATCGCCGTGTAACTTTAAAATCATCCGGTTATCAGCGTGCCTTAAACCATTTCCATAGATAACTAATGCCCCAAATGGGAAGAACCAACATAGCCCCCATAAGGACATAAGGGCCAATGTTTTGGCCAAATTCCCAAAACCATTCAAACACAGCTTTGCCGGTTTCGCCTGCCCATGCGTAAACGCCTTCTGGTGTTGCGTTAAAGAATGACAACAACAATCCAATGACCAAGCACCAAATGACAAGCTTTAAGACAGGTATTCGAGGAGTGGATGCCATGCTTATGACTTAGCCTTCATCAGCGGATTTGTACTTCATTAAGGCAACGATCGCCCATACAGAGGGAATCCAGGCTGCACCAAGGCTCATTCCACCTGTAAACACAGCTCCACCAATGAAGATAAACTGTAGAATCAAACAGATAATCGCTGCGATGGGGCGTCCAATTGTAAAAAAGAGAACAAAAGGTAAGAAAATAGCGAGCAAAATACGGATCATGGTTATCACTTTTTATTGTCTCAAAAAAAACTTTGGGAAAAAATTGATCTCCCTCAAGTCACATTTCAACAACCTTCAGGTAAAGTTTAGGCAATTGCAAGCCTTTTAAGAGCATGTTTGCGGTGCAATAATTTGACAATATTGTCGATAATTTGACACTACCATACAGTGCTCAACCCCATAGTATCATTCACTTGCTGTACTGCAATATTACCAATACGTTATATATGCGTAGTAATTATATTTCTCCATATTAAATCAATTTGTCTGCTTATATAAGACATTACAAGGTTGTAAAGTACATTGATATACTTTGTTTTTTTCCCTTTCCCCGACACAAATGAGTGTGTTATCAAAAACGCGTATAAACCTAACGAGTGGGAGGACTCATTGTGCATAAATCAATGACCTATGCTCTCGCTGCGGGTGTACTGTTTGGCCTAATCGGGGTCTCCAGCGCACAAGCAAGCGACGCAGAAGCCAGCATGCTGGCGAATACCTGTAACGGCTGTCATGGCCCGGACGGCGTAAGCCAAGGTCCGGCCGCGCCAACCATTGCAGGCATGAACAAACAATATCTTGTCGAATCAATGAAAGCATATAGTGAAGGCACAAACCGTAAGTCTTCAATTATGCAACGTATCGCCAAGGGCTACACCGAGGCTGAAGTTGAAAAAATTGCTGGCTTCTTTGCTGGTAAAAAGTTCGAACGCGTAGCAATGCAAAACACCGACAGTGGCGCTGCAGGCAAAGGCAAAGCAATTGCTAAAGACCTGTGCGAAAGCTGCCATGAAAAGGAAGGCTTCGCAGCTGAAGACTATCCTATTCTTGCCGGTCAAATGATGCCGTATCTGAAAAACAACCTGATGGATTTCAAATCCGGTTCACGTAGCATCGACAACAACCCGAACATGTCGGATAAGGAAAAGCGTAAAAAGAAACGCGCTCTTGCTGATCTGATGGAAAAGCATGGAGATGACGGTACGAATGCTGTTCTCAACTTCTATGCTAGCCGTAAGTAAGGGGGAAAGAAATTATGAGCAAAATGAATCGTCGTAATTTTCTGAAAACGACAGGTGGTGCCGCTGTTGCAGCAGGCGCAACCCTCGCAGCCCCGACCATTGCTAACGCAGCTGCTGGTAAGGTTGTTGTTATTGGCGGCGGTGTCGCTGGTGCAACCACGGCCCGTTACCTGAAGTTGGGCAACTCTGCCCTTGACGTTACTTTGATCGAACCGAAAGCCAGCTACCACACTTGCTTCATGTCGAATGAAGTTCTGGGTGGTCATCGCAAAATGAGCCAAATCGAACAAACGTTCGATGGTCTCAAAAGCATGGGTGTCAAAATTGTAAAAGACACCGCTGCTGGTATCGATGCAGGAGCCAAAAAAGTCAAAACCGCTGGTGGTTCTACCTTCGGCTACGACGCTTGTGTTGTTGCACCGGGTATTGACTTCAAACTTGACGGCATTAATGGTGCTACTGAAAGCATGTTCGACAAGATTCCTCATGCTTGGAAAGCTGGCCCGCAAACGGCTCTGTTGCGCAAGCAGTTGGAAGCCATGCCGGACGGTGGTACTTTCTGTATTGTTGCTCCGCCTAACCCGTTCCGCTGCCCTCCTGGGCCGTACGAACGCGCTAGCTTGGTTGCGGACTACTTCCAAAAACATAAGAAGAAGTCCAAAGTCGTTATCATTGACCGTAAAGACAAATTCTCCAAAATGGGTCTGTTTACAGGCGCTTGGAAAAACCTCTACGGTTATGAGACCGACAACTCACTGATTGAGTGGCGTTCTGCTGCTTCGACTGGTGGTATCGAAAGTATCGATGCTGGTTCTATGACAGTTGAAACGTTGGCTGGTGGCAAAGAAAAATTCGATGTCATCAACTTCATTCCGGCGCAAACAGCAGGTGTTGTTGCTTCTATCGCTGGTCTGACCAACGCTAAAGGCTGGTGTGATGTCGACAAAACCACTTTTGAATCAAAAGTGCACAAAGGCATCCACGTTCTTGGTGACGCTTCTGTAGCAACCAAAATGCCGAAATCTGGCTATTCAGCTAACTCACAAGGTAAAGTGTGCGCCGCAGCTATCATCAACATGATGGCTGGCAAACCGGTTGGCACACCGTCCTATGTGAACACTTGCTACTCTATTGCTGGTGATGATTATGGCTTCTCTGTTGCTGCGGTATACCGTTACAACAAAGAGAAAGACATCATTGCTGGTGTTAAGGGTGCCGGTGGCTTGACCCCGGGTGACGCTTCCGCTGAGATGCGCCGCCGTGAGGTTGAGTTTGCTTACAGCTGGTACAACAACATCTGCAAAGACACCTGGGGTTAATCCCAAGGTGAGAGGATATCCTCTCAGTCTTTGAAGACAACACGACAAGGTCCCCGTTCCCCGAAGGGGGCGGGGACCTTTGACTGTTGAACACCTTAGAATTGGCAATAAAGCCGACGGGTGTAAACGCGCAGATGGGTGGAACTGCGTGTATAAATAGACCAAAACAGCACAGGCGCACCTCCGAAAGAAGAATGGGTCGTGCGAGCTTTATTCTGGGAGCTTGTAAACGTGAAGAAAATTTTAAATCTGCTGAAAAAACCCATCACTTTATGGAGCGGTGTGCTCGGTGGTGTGGTTGCAACTGCAATTTTCCTTGTCGTATTTGTTGAAGCCGTTGGCTTCACCAACACCCAAGAATTTTGCATCAGCTGTCACTCCATGACACATCCGTATGAAGAATACAAAAAGAGCTTTCACTACAAAAACACCGTTGGTGTCCAAGCAGGCTGTCCCGATTGTCATGTACCCAGCAATTATCCTGACAAACTGATCGCAAAGATCTTGGCTTATAAGGATGTGTTGCATGAAATTCTCGGCACAATTGACAGCAAAGAGCAATTTGAATCACAACGCTTGGTGATGGCAAAACGTGTTTGGGCAAAAATGGAAAATCGCCAATCACGTGAGTGCCGTAACTGCCATGATTTCGACGATATGTTGATTGATGAACAAGGTCGTCGTGCACGTCGCAAGCACGAAGAAGCACAAAAAGATGGTGGTCACTGTATCCAGTGCCACAAAGGTGTGGTTCACGAAATGCCCCAAGGCTCGGACTATTAAGTAAAAACGAATAACGTCCAGCTCATTCTTAATAACGATTCGATAAGAGGCCCTTATGATCAAAGCCTTAACGAACACTGGCTCAATAAAGAGCACCCTGGTTGGCACTGCAGTCGTGGTAACAGCACTGACTTTGTCTATTATGCCCAGTCATGCCCAGGAAAAAGAACAAATCCGTTCGCAAGAAGACCAAAAAATGGTGGCTTCTGTGGCCGCTGGCGGTCGTCTTTACGACAATTGGATTCGCGAATTAGCGGTGAAACCCCCTAAGAAGCCCCATCCTTTGTATCCCGATGAAGGACGCCTTGCCGACCAACCACTTGAAACATGGCGCTGTGTAACCTGTCATGGATGGGATTATCTTGGCGACAAAGGCAACTTTGCCAAAGGTGATAACTTCACGGGGATCAAAGGCATTGCCGGAATGATTGGAACGGCCCCCAACAAAATCAAGGCCAAACTCAAAGAACCCCAGCATGCCTACTTAGATGTCTTTGACGACCAAGCTATGGAAGACATTGCCAATTTTGTCAGCATCGGTTTGGTGCCGATGGATCGTGTTATTGATCGCACAACTGGCAGGGCCATGGCCAAAGCGCAACCGTCGTCGCCTTACTATTCAACCATCTGCGTTAATTGTCATGGTGGCGATGGCCGCATGATGGAGACCATCCCGCCCTTGGGTGATGCAGCGCGAAATGACCCGTGGCAAGCCCTGCACAAGATGCTTAATGGCCACCCTGGGGACGACATGCCGGCGCTACGTGCTTTTGACGTCAATACCACATTGACAACTTTGGCTTATGTACAAGCTCTGCCGTCACGTGACACACTCTATTCCATTGCACGTGGTGGTAAGCTTTATGATGATTGGGCAGCCGAAATCGACACCAACTACCCTAAAGACAAGCATAAAGCTTTTCCCAAAGGCAAAGAGATCGAGGCTAATTCCAGCACTTGGCGGTGTATAGAATGTCATGGTTGGGACTACAAAGGAGCTCATGGTGTCCGCGGTATCCGCAACATGATTGGCTCACACCCAGCTACCATTATCAAAGTTCTTAAAGACGACGTACACAACTTGGATCACAAGTTGAACTATGCCGATTTTTACGATCTTGCAGTGTTTGTGAGCCGGGGCCAGGTTGATATGAATGAGTATATCGATGCTCGCACCCGTGAGGCACGTGGCAACCCGGACCGCAGCACCCAATACTATTTAACCCTATGCGCAACCTGTCATGGGGAAGAGGGGCGGGCCATTCGCACCATGCCAGCCATTGGTCGCGTGGCCACCGATAAACCATGGCAAGCTTTACATAAAATCTTACATGGCCATCCTGGTGATGAAATGCCCGCGTGGCAGGCCACGATGACGCCTGCCAACATCAAAGACGTTTTAGCCAAACTGCAAACGCTGCCCAAGCGTAAGTAGAAACGTCAAAACTGTTTAACCCGGGGGGGGAGCCCCTGTCTATCGGTCTTAGGACCGTATAGGCAGGGGCTTTTTTTGTTAATTTTTGCGTTTTTGTGTGTAGAACAAGGGTGGGGAATTACCTACCCAGACCCAGTTTAGCGTTAAGAATCGACCAAAATCTGTGGGTGGGTTATCCAACAATTATACCTTTTTGCTATGTTGCGCTGCAGCGATGCCCGATTGGGTAGTCTTTATATTACGTTTTTCTGTTATAATAATTAATTTAATTCAGTAGCTTGTACGAATTGCTGCACTGCGGGTAGGTATTGGTCTTTACATTTTAAATACAAAGCGGATAATCAGGAAAATACCTACCCGTTTGGGCGTGCCCTGGGGAAAAGATTAGGGGGGCAGGCGTCATGCTTCTTCAACAAGACGAGGAGCGAAACGTGAGTGAAGTGAATACAGAAGATAAATACCCCATAGAGGTCGTGGTCGCTGATAAGTCACCATTGATCTTATCTGGACTCGTGCAGATGTTTGACCAAGATGATCGCTTCAATCTAGTTGCAACCGCAGCAGATGGTGAACGCTTTATGGAAGCGGTAGATCGTCTCAGCTTTGATGTTGGCATCATTGGTTGGAATATGCCGTATTTAAATGGCCAAGGCGTTCTTCAGTCCCTACAGAAAACTGAAACACCGCCGCGCATCATTGTGTTTACAGGCAACACTGCGCCGGACATTCCGCGCCAAGTGATGCGTTTTGGTGGTGCAGGCTTCTGTTCCAAGTGCGATGCATCCAATGTTTTGGCGGAAACCGTATTGGCGGTATCTGAAGGCCGTATGGTCTTTCCATTTATGGACTTGTCCCGTTCTGGCTCAGATCCATTTTCCGGTTTGACTGCCCGTGAACAAGAACTTTTGGCGTCGTTGGCACGTGGTCGGACCAATCAACAGATTGCCGGCGATCTCACCATTTCGCTCAATACCGTTAAATTTCACCTCAAAAACCTTTATGGCAAGCTGGAAGTCAAAAATCGTGCCCAAGCGGTGGCTTGCTACCTCAACGCCAGTGGAAATGCCTAAAACTCTGTAATTTCAATATCATAATAATCTAAAACAGATAGTACTTATGTGTGCCCGTCCTTGCGGGTAGGGTAAATACCACCCAAAAGACACGAGACCGCTCCCCACCCGGGTGTTTGCTTCTTTCCCCTCACAGGGTTTCATAGTGACGTACCAAAACCCGAATGGGTGGGATTGGCCTCATTGCTTCTCTAGGCGGGGCTATTTCCCTCAATGTTTTAAGATCGGATCTACAATGACTTTAGCCGTATCCGGCTGTGATGATCAGATGTTTGTTTACGCCCTGTGCCGCGTCACAGAGGCTGCAGCGCGCGCGGGTGCCGCACAGGTGGGGCGGGGCACGCGTTCCAACACCACCAGTACAGCCATTGCCGCTATGCGCGCCGAGTTGGATAAACTTGCGATTTCGGGTCAGGTCATTATTGGTGAAGAAGGCGGTGAAGCTGACGGCCTCCCCACAGGTTATAAGCTCAACCGCGGAAATGACGGCGATACCAAATTTGATATCGTTGTCGATCCCATTGAAGGCACTTCCTATCTAGCGCGCGGCATGACAAATGCCATGGCTGTTATGGCACTGGCCCCAGAAGGTGCACTGTTTAATCCGGGCCCATCCTTTTACATGGAAAAATTTGCTGCCCCCGCTGCTGCCCGCGGCAAAATCGATCCAACGGCCCCGACACAGGTCAAGCTGGGTCAGCTTTCTTCCGTTCTGAACAAACCCGTATCCGAACTCACCGTGTTCGTACTGGAAAAACCACGCCATCGTGAGCTGGTTCACCAAATCCACAACGCTGGCGCACGGGTTGCGCTCTATCCCGCAGGTGACGTTGCAGGTGGTTTGATGGCGGCTATGCCCGACAGTGGCATTGATGCCTTGATGGGCACAGGCGGCACCCGCGAAGGCATGCTATCAGCAGTAGCTGTGCGGGCCTTGGGCGGTGAGCTGCTGATGCGTATTGACCCTCAACTCACCACCGAAAAAGCGGCAGTAGCCAAGGCTGGACTGGATACCACCAAATGGATGGGGATTAACGATCTTGTGAAATCAGACAACGTTCACTTCACTGCAACGGGGATCACCACTGGATTGCTGTTTGAAGGTGTTGAACGCGAAGGCGCATCTGAGCGCACACAATCACTGCTGATTTCCGGCTCCAACAAAACCACCCGCCAACTGCTGACCAGTTGGCACGACTTAGACCAAGATACTTAGAGAGACCTCCCAATGCCGTTCAAACGTATCACACGTCCGATTATTCTGGGCATTGTCGGCGACAGCGCGTCAGGCAAGAGTACCATTGCCGAAGGTATCGCCGAGATCCTTGGTGAAGATCGTGTTGTGAGCATCTGCACTGACGATTACCATAAGTTTGATAGAGCAGAACGTGCCAAACTCGGCATTACGGCTTTGAACCCAGACGCCAATCACATCAATATCTTAGAACAACATATTGGATTGCTGCGCGAAGGCCAACCGATCCTTAAGCCCACCTACGATCACGTTAGCGGCACCTTTTCGCAATGTAAGTATGTCGAACCCAAAGAATACATCATCCTTGAAGGCCTTATGGGGTATGCAACCCGCGAAATGCGTGATTGTTATGACGTCAAAATCTTCTTAGAGCCTGAAGAAGCGCTGCGGGTGAAATGGAAAATGCAGCGTGACACCCAAAGGCGCGGCTATTCCGAAGATCGTGTCTATGAGATTTTGGACAAGCGTGTGGACGATAGCCTCAATCACATTATGCCGCAGCGTACCTTTGCGGATATGGTGGTGTCGTTCTACCCGCCGGAAACCAATCACGACGAAACAGGCGCACATTTGAATGTCCGCCATACCTTGCGCCCAACGCTGCCGCACCCGGATTTAACCCCGGTGCTGGACGCAGCTAAGAAAGGCTTTCGTTTGGAACTCGCCCGCGACATTGACGGCAAACCTGTTGATGTCTTGGACATCCATGGCGACCTGTCGGACAAACGTGCCAAGGCCGTTGAAGATTTACTTTGGAACTTGATCCCCGAAGCGCAGCACTTGCGTGACAATGTCGGAAAGTTCCGTGATTCACAAAACCACACAGCGCTTAGCCATCCTTTGGCTCTGTCTGAGCTGCTGATCACCTATCACATGGTCAAGGCTGCCCTTGGCCACCACGCAATTTGATTTAAGAACAAAAAACCCAACACGGGAGGAATAATCCAATGACCGCAACCCATAACGAAATGGCCAATGCTATCCGTTTCTTGTCCGTCGACGCGGTACAAGCCGCTAACTCAGGGCACCCAGGTATGCCTATGGGCATGGCCGACGTTGCAACGGTTCTGTACACCAAATTCATGAAGTTCGACCCGCACCACACCAACTGGGCGGACCGTGATCGTTTTGTCCTGTCAGCTGGCCACGGCTCAATGCTGATGTATTCCTTGCTGTATCTCAGCGGTGTAGAAGACATCACCTTGGATGATCTGAAAAACTTCCGTCAAATGGGTGCGAAGACCGCAGGTCACCCTGAATACGGCCACATTGACGGCATCGAAACCACCACAGGCCCGCTTGGCCAAGGTATCACCACCGCCGTCGGTATGGCGTTGGCTGAAAAAATGCAAGCGGCGCGCTACGGCGATGACATTTCCGATCACTACACCTACGTCATCGCAGGCGACGGTTGCTTGATGGAAGGTATTTCTCAAGAAGCTATCTCTATGGCCGGTCACCTGAAGCTGAACAAGCTGATTGTGATGTGGGACGACAACGAAATCTGCATTGACGGTAACACCAACCTAACCCTGTCAGATGATCAGTGCGCTCGTTTCGAGGCTTCCCAATGGAATACGATTAAGATTGATGGCCACAACCCGGCTGAAATCGAAGCGGCTATCGAAAAAGCGCGTAACTCCGACAAGCCGACCTTGATCGCGTGCAAAACCACCATCGGTTATGGCGCGCCGACCAAAGCTGGCACCCACGACACCCACGGTGCACCGCTGGGCGAAGAAGAAATCAAAGGTATGCGTGAAGGTCTCGGCTGGCACTACGGTGCGTTCGAAATTCCGCAAAACGTTCTGGAAGCTTGGCGTTCCGCCATGGCCAAGAACTCTGCCGACCGTGAAGCTTGGGAAGGCCGCTTGAATACGCTGGATGATGCAACCAAAGCTGAATTCAACCGTACATATAACGGCACGCTGCCCGCAGGCTGGATGGATGCGCTGAACAACTTCAAAAAGGAAATGTCAGCGGAAGCTCCGAAACTGGCGACGCGTCAGTCTTCTGGCAAGACCTTGGCTGTCTTAACCGAAGCCATTCCGGAAATGATCGGCGGTTCCGCTGACTTGACCGGTTCCGTGTTGACCAAAACCCCGTCAACGGAATCTGTGCTCAACACAGATTTCTCTGGCCGCTACATCCACTACGGTGTGCGTGAGCATGCTATGGGTGCGGTGATGAACGGTATGACCTTGCACGGCGGCTTCATTCCTTATGGTGGTACGTTTGCAGTATTTGCCAACTATATGATCCCAGCAATGCGCCTTGCTGCACTGATGGAAATTCGTACAGCATATGTTTTGACCCACGATTCCATCGGCTTGGGCGAAGACGGCCCGACCCACCAACCGGTAGAAACGCTGGCAATGCTGCGTTCGGTTCCGAACCTCAACACCATGCGTCCGTGCGATGTTATCGAAACGGCTGAATGTTGGGCTGTTGCCGTGGCATCTGAAAAGACCCCGTCTGGCTTGGTTTTGACCCGTCAAGGTCTGCCGACGTTGCGCACTGAACACACCGACGAAAACCTATCGGCGAAAGGCGCTTACGTCTTGGCCGATGCCGAAGGTGGAGATCGCAAAGTCACATTGATGGCAACCGGCTCAGAAGTTGAGATTGCCATGGCAGCACGTGATACCTTGCAAGGCGAAGGTATCCCGACTGCGGTTGTCTCCATGCCGTGCTGGGAATTGTTCGACGCACAAGACGATGCTTACAAAGCCTCCGTCTTAGGTGAAGGCACTGCCAAGGTCGGCGTTGAAGCCGCTATGCGTTTCGGTTGGGACAAATACATCGGTTCCGATGGCGGCTTTGTCGGTATGACAGGCTTTGGCGCATCGGCTCCGGCTGGTGAATTGTATAAACACTTCGGTATCACCGCAGAGAATGTAGTTGCAGAAGCCAAAGCGCGCCTGTAATCAAAGTCTCAACGTGTGTGATTGAACCAATAATTAAAAAGGGAGTAGAGATTTATGGCCCTCGTAACTATGCGCCAGCTTCTCGACCACGCAGCAGAAAACGGCTATGGCCTGCCTGCGTTTAACGTCAACAACATGGAACAGGTGAAAGCCATCATGGAAGCTGCCGACGCTGTCGACAGCCCTGTGATCCTGCAAGGTTCCGCAGGCGCCCGCGGTTATGCTGGTGAAGTTTTCCTGCGTCACCTGATTTCAGCGGCTATTGAAGCCTATCCGCACATTCCGGTTTGCATGCACCAAGATCACGGCGCATCCCCGGACGTGTGTCAGCGTTCCATTCAATCTGGCTTTAGCTCAGTGATGATGGACGGTTCTTTGGAAGCCGACGGCAAAACCCCGTCTTCCTATGAATACAACGTTGCCACAACACGCCAAGTTGTCGACATGGCCCACGCTTGTGGCGTTTCTGTTGAAGGCGAATTGGGCTGCTTGGGGTCTTTGGAAACCGGTGAAGCCGGTGAAGAAGATGGCCAAGGCGCTGAAGGCAAGCTTGAAATGGATCAAATGTTGACCGATCCGGACGAAGCTGCTGATTTCGTGAAGAAAACCAACGTGGATGCGCTGGCAATCGCCATCGGCACATCCCACGGTGCTTATAAATTCACCGCTGAACCTACCGGCAAAGTTCTGCGCATTGACCGTGTCAAAGAAATCCACGCACGTATCCCGTCTGTTCACTTGGTTATGCACGGTTCTTCCGCTGTGCCGCAAGATTGGCTGAAAATCATCAATGACTTCGGTGGTGATATGGCCCAAACCTACGGTGTTCCAGTGGACGAAGTTGTCGAAGGCATCAAGTCTGGTGTACGTAAAGTTAACATCGACACTGACTTGCGTATGGCGTCTACGGGTTCCATCCGTCGTCACTTGCATGACAACCCGGCAAACTTTGATCCGCGCAAATTCTTGGCCGAGGCCACCAAAGGCATGACCGAGATCTGCAAAAACCGTTACGAAGCTTTCGGTTCCGCAGGCATGGCATCCAAAATCAAAGTCCAGTCCCTCGAAGTTATGTTCGAGAAATATGCAGCTGGCGAGCTGGATGCCAAGGTCAACTAAGATCGAAGCACAATCATCTAACAAAAAGGGCGGTCCATTGGATCGCCCTTTTTCATACACATTACCTACATTTATTGTTTGTAAAAATGGCGTTCAATTAATATTGAAATAGGTTTTTGAAGTACCCAATTAAATTACATGCTAAAATTGCATTCACCTATGCCCTGCTCTTCATTAGAGCGAATCAAAAGTACGCCAGACGATCACGTAAGTAGGGGGGAACCTGCAACTTTTTGCTCTTGTGAGGAGTAGTGATCATGTACCAGACCCATGCCCAAAGGTTACCGCAGAAAAAGATAAAACAGGCATCCGGCAAAACAATATCAAAGTTACTGATGAAAAAATCTTATGGCATCGCCATGCTTGGTGGCGTGGTTGTTGTATATGCCATATTGCACTTTTTTCAGTTGCACGATGATCACAAAACACCACTAGGTTTCCTTATTGAGAGTGTGATTTTCTTGGGGCTTGTGCTGTATATCTTCAACATTTTGCACGAAAAACTCCAACAATCCGTCATCACCAAAGCAACCGAATCCAAGAAGTTTGCCATCAGTGCAAAAAGAGCAACGATGGCATTGTCCGTCGTCAACGAGATCGACGATAGAATTATGGGATGCAGCGATGTAATCAGCATCTTTTACCATACCTGCAACAGATTGGCGCAATGCCCGAATTTCAATTTGGTCTGGGTGGGCATGCCAGATGATGGTTCAGATAAAAAAGTGAATATTGTTGCATCTGCTGGTGCCGCCACTGGATACATAGAGGGAAGCTATGTTGGGTGGGGGGCCAGGTCATCAGGGACAAACCTCACAGGTATGGCCATTCGTTCACATAAGACACAAGTGATGAACAGCCGATTGGATACAAACTGGTATAACAAAGTTTCAGCTTATGGCATCAGATCAACCATTGCCGTACCCATTTTGGTCTCTGGCCGTGTCGTTGCCGTAATGCGTGTCTACAGTACAAAACGAAATGATTTTCATAAGTTTGAGTTGAGTATGTTCAATATGCTCGCCAAGCACCTTGCATATACTTTTCGCAGTGTGGACGGAATATCAGAAATTGATCGTACAGTGCAGGAACGTGATAAGCTCCAATGTAAATTGGAAAATGTGCTCTTGGGTACAATATCATCGTTGTCACGGACTCTTGAACACCGTGACCCTTATACTGCGGGCCACCAACAAGCGGTTGCCAAAATATCCGTTGCCATCGGCAAAGAAATGGGACTAACGGAAGATAGGTTGAATATCTTGCATTTGGGGGCGCTCATTCATGATATTGG
Organism: Magnetovibrio sp.; assembly: GCA_026196495.1. GTDB lineage: Bacteria > Pseudomonadota > Alphaproteobacteria > Rhodospirillales > Magnetovibrionaceae > Magnetovibrio. The sequence continues at coordinate 20,416 of JAPHSY010000024.1, read as the reverse complement.
GAAAATAGGCGTACCTGCCGACATCCTCACGAAACCATCAAAATTAACATCTGCAGAATATTCCATCATCCAAGAACACCCTAAAACGGGCTACGAGATCTTGGAATCATTGGAATTCGAGCCCATCAAACGTATTGTTGTCGAGCATCACGAACGTTTAGACGGTTCCGGTTACCCCAAAGGCCTGACTAAAGACGACATCTTGTTGGAATCGCGTATTGTCTCCGTCGCTGACGTTATTGATTCTGTAACGTGCCATCGCCCATACCGACCTGCACTGGGAATTGAAAAGGCCCGTCAAATCATCAAAAAGGGCAATGGTCACCACTTTGATCCCGAGGTTGTTAAGGCCTTTGAAACACTGTTTCAAAATGGCTATTCATTCACCAGGGATGAAGAAACCAAACCCAAAGATGGACGCACATTAAAATACACATCAAAGGCATGACCGAGGCCCGCAATTCTAAGCTATAAAAACAAACAGGGCAGTCCTCAAAGACTGCCCTGTTTTTGTGTGTTTGAATTTCAATTTAATGGGCTTGAGCCGCTTCCCCTTGATGGATTATAAGATCAAAGGCTTGAAGCGCTATGGGGCCTTGGGCGTCAATTTGTTCAACCAAATCAAATACTTTGATTGGGGATTTTGCCTGAAGCTTGACCCGCAACGTATCTGGATCGGTCAGGAAACGTGCCAAGATTTTTTGAGCTTCTTCGGCTTTGTCTACGCCGTGTGTGGCTTCCAAAATCATGGCACCTTGGCGGGAAAACATATTCGCCAGTTGCTCTGGTTCGGCCTTCATTTGCAACGCCTGCATGCCTAAGAACTTTTTCAACACACCCGCATCAGAATATCCAACGGAAACCGTTTCCAAAGCAAGCTCTTGAAACGCATTTTTCATAAGCTCATTGGTTTTTTGTTGGATGGCAAAGGCTTGTTCAAGTGTCTCTTGAGGCATGGCTTCAAGCTCTTGTAACCGCTCAAACACACTATAATCAGGAACACCGATCAAACCGATATTCAGGTCAATAGTCCCTGCATTTTTGAGCCCAAACAATATCGGGCTAATTTTAAGGGAATTATCAGCCGTATTCGTATTATACCCCAGTTCAAAATTAAAATTCAGCTCATCAATTCCAAACGCCGCCATTAACCCCATAGCTTCAGGATCATTCGGGTCAACAACGAATTCAGATACTTTGAATTTCATTTGAGTCGGGACATTGCCCTCAAACTTTAAATCCTCAATCCCAATATGGCCGATTGTGGATTTGAACGATTTTTCGTCGAGCAGGGGGAATGACATAGCCATTGCTATGTCATTGTAATGGATTGCCTCAATTGCTGCCGACGTGATGCCTTGTCCGGACATTTCAGAAATTGAGATATCCGCATGAGTCTCAATGTTCTGTGTCCAGTCCGTAAAGGCTCTAAGATCTCCATCTTCATATTTTGGTTTCTCAATCTTCACATCAACGTTCATCTTAATGTCATGGGCAACATATTGACCGATCTGAACACCGAAGGGCGCCATCGTAACGGCTTCCCCCATGCTGGAAATATCAAAATTGAGCACTTCACCCGAGGCAAAGCCGCCACTGTATTGAATGGTTTGCTTTTCATCGATTGGTTTGCCATCTCTTTTGGTTTTGGTAATCGATACGGTTTCCCCAGTGAACTGAGCATTTTCAATGCTCAGTGCTGAAATTTCCTTCGCACCAAATACAAGATCCCAAACTCCAGTGATGATGATGGTTTCTTGGGTTTGTTCACCCACACCGGATACTTCCATATCCAACCCAAACATTGGCTGGCGTTTGGCAAATTCCCCTGCATCAAATTGAAACTTTGAATTTTTTATCACCACCTTGTCGTTGAGGAGGTCGATATCCATGGTCTCAAAACTGGCAGAGGATATTGCTGGCGCAATCTCATGAATGGTTTCAAACGTTGTTTCTATGGTGTCGTAGACTTGGTGTTCGACAACAAAATAGCCGCCAATGCTGATTCCAGCCCAAGCTGCCCCAATCCCCGCCGTTAAAGCCAATTTATTCATATGCCCCCCAATAATCACCAATTGTCAAAATATTTAAATATTTCAATGTATTTTTCCCATATCACGGCTCCATAAATACATGAACACCAACCATGATCAACCTGTATGGATACATATAGTTGCATGGATGGAGGACATACTCCCTAAAGACAGCCACCCCTTTTAAGGTGCCTATGGCTCAGCTTAATATCTATTTTCTGGGGGCTGGCGGGATAGGTTTGCCATCGGCACCAATCAATACAGTTGTTGGTTTTGCCGGGGCATAAGCGGGCCTTTCTTGCGCAAAGGCGTCCGTTTTGGGTCCATTATAAGCAGTTTCTTGCTTTGGAATTGCCGTCTCAGGAGCAGTTTTTGCAACCGTCTCTTTGTTGAGGATTACTGCAGCTTCTTCTAACAAGAAATCTTTGAAGACTTGACCAATAGGTGACAGACGTTTGCCTTTACGATGCATCACATACCAATGTCGCATAATCGGAAAATGCAATATATCAGGGATGCTTAGGTGATTTAACTGAAGCTCATTCTGAACTGCATCACGGCTCATAATGCCCAATCCTAAGCCCGCTTGAACGCTCCGTTTGATGGCTTCGTCAGAACTGACCTCCATACCCGTCGACATATTGATGCCATGCTGTTCGAAAAATACCTCCATGGCTTTACGGGTACCAGAGCCTTCTTCACGCACCAAAAAAGTTTCATTTTCTAATCGTTTGAGCTGAATGGAACGTTCTCGCGTGAAAGGGTGATCTGCGGGAGCAATCATGACCAACGGATTCTCCATAAAGATTCCGGCTTCCACATCTACTTCTTCTGGGGGACGCCCCATAATGACCATATCGACAGTGTTATTTTCGAGCTGGCTCACCAGCGATTCGCGATTGGTCACATCCAACTTTACATTCACACCGGGATAGCGTTCACAAAAAATGCTCAAAAGCTTTGGTGCAAAGTAGTGGGCGGTTGTTGCCACCGAAATACTCAGGCTACCACGCTCTAGACCTTTGAGGCTGGCGAGTCCCGCTTCCATGTCATCAACTTGCTGTAAGACATTGCGTGCATATTGGCGAACTTCACGGCCCGCTTCAGTCAGAAAGATTTTTTTGCCCATGTGCTCAAACAAAGATTGCCCGACTTGGCCTTCCAACTGTTTGATCTGCATAGAAACTGCAGGCTGTGTAAGATTTAATTCTTCCGCCGCACGGGTAAAGCTTAGGTGCCGTGAAACGGCGGCAAAGGCTTCTAACTGTCGTAATGTCACATGCATGTCGCAGCAACCTTTTAAAATGCTTATATAAACATGGTTTCAATGCGCTAGGGCATTATTATAAGCAAAACTTATGCAGACCATCAAGATAAATGAGTTTTGTTATGTGTGTCCAAACCTTATAGTTACCGCCAATTGGAAAGCACCTGTTTTGGGGGGCTCTCCACATATTTAAATGATTGATGCTGTTGGTGCTTTGGCGCTGAGGCGCATCACAAAGCCAAAAGAAAGATACAGGGAGTATTCACAAATGGCATTGTTAGATCAAACAACTCGTTATGCTGACCTGAGCCTTAAAGAACAAGAGCTCTATGATGGCGGCAATCACGTTCTTGTTGCATATCGCATGAAACCTGCTGAAGGCTATGGCTACTTGGAAGCTGCTGCTCACTTTGCTGCAGAAAGCTCCACCGGTACCAACGTTGAAGTATCCACCACTGATGACTTCACCAAAGGTGTTGACGCTCTGGTTTATCACATCGACGAAGCCGACGAACTGATGAAGATCGCTTACCCGATCGACCTGTTCGACCGCAACATGATTGACGGCCGTGCAATGTTGGTTTCCTTCCTGACGCTGTGCATTGGTAACAACCAAGGCATGGGCGATATCGCATACGCGAAAATGGAAGATTTCTACGTTCCGCCTAAATACCTGCGTTTGTTCGACGGTCCGTCCAAGGACATTTCCGATCTATGGCGCATCCTTGGCCGTCCGGTCAAAGACGGTGGTTACATCGCTGGTACCATTATCAAGCCGAAACTGGGCCTGCGTCCGCAACCGTTTGCTGATGCTGCTTACCAATTCTGGCTCGGTGGCGACTTCATCAAAAACGATGAGCCCCAAGGCAACCAAGTATTCTGCCCGGCAAACAAAGTTTACCCGCTTGTTTATGACGCCATGAAGCGCGCCATGGACGAAACCGGTGAAGCTAAATTGTTCTCAGCAAACATCACCGCTGATGATCACTATGAAATGTTGCACCGCGGTGAGTTCATCCTCGAAACCTTTGGCCCGGATGCTGACAAAGTTGCATTCTTGGTTGACGGTTATGTTGGCGGCCCAGGCATGGTTACCACCGCACGTCGTAACTTCGCCGGTCAATACCTGCACTATCACCGTGCCGGTCACGGTGCAGTAACGTCACCGTCCGCAAAACGCGGTTACACCGCATTCGTTCTGGCCAAAATGTCCCGTCTGCAAGGTGCTTCTGGTATCCACGTAGGCACCATGGGCTTCGGCAAAATGGAAGGTGAAGCTTCCGATAAGAACATTGCGTACATGATCGAACGTGACAGCGCTGACGGGCCTCACTTCCATCAGGAATGGGAAGGCATGAAGCCGACCACCCCGATTATCTCCGGTGGTATGAACGCTCTGCGTCTGCCTGGTTTCTTCGAAAACCTCGGCCATGCCAACTTGATCAACACCTCCGGTGGTGGTTCTTATGGCCACATCGACAGCCCGGCTGCTGGTGCAATTTCTCTACGCCAAGCATACGAGTGCTGGAAAGCTGGTGCAGATCCGATCGAGTGGGCGAAAGAGCACAAAGAGTTTGCTCGCGCTTTCGAAAGCTTCGAGCACGATGCAGACGCATTGTTCCCGGGCTGGCGCGAAAAACTGGGCGTGCACAAATAAGCACCCCGGCAATTGCCTGAAACAAGTAGCCGGGGGTGGTGTTAAGCTGCTCCCGGCTGTTTTGTCTCTATATTTATAGTTTTTAAGGATTCTAAGTTATGTCTGCCAATGAGCACGATCCGCAGCAGTACATGGTCAATGCTGAACCGTTCTACCAATCCGTTTCCAACGAGGTCGAACTGTACGAAGCCGCGTACCAAGAACGCCTTCCTGTAATGGTCAAGGGCCCCACGGGATGTGGTAAATCGCGGTTTATTGAATATATGGCTTGGAAGCTGAAAAAGCCCCTGATTACGGTGGCTTGTAATGAAGACATGACGGCATCCGACTTGGTTGGTCGCTATTTGCTGGATGCTAACGGCACCCGCTGGCTGGATGGTCCCTTGACCGTTGCTGCACGCATTGGTGCGATTTGTTACCTCGACGAGGTGGTCGAAGCCCGCCAAGACACAACGGTTGTTATTCACCCGTTGACCGATCACCGCCGCACGCTACCGTTGGACAAAAAGGGTGAACTGGTCAACGCCCACGAAGATTTCCAATTGGTGATCAGCTATAACCCAGGTTATCAAAGCCTGATGAAGGACTTGAAACAGTCCACCAAACAGCGTTTCTCCGGTCTTAATTTTGACTACGCTGAAGGCAAAGTCGAAACGGACATTATCGCCAAGGAAACGGGCTGTGATGAGGATGTCGCCGCGAATTTGGTCAAAGTCGGCGAAACGGCACGCAATCTCAAAGGCCACGGCCTAGACGAAGGTATTTCCACCCGTTTGCTGGTTTATGCAGCCCGTTTGATCAAACAGGGCATCAACCCCAACCAGGCATGTCGCATGGCCTTGGTCGCCCCAATTACGGACGACGCGGACATTTCAGCCACGCTGAAGCATTCCATCGACGCCACATTTGGTTGATTAAACTGGGTAGGAAGGGGCCGTCGATATGGCTCTTAGCCAAGACGAACTGAACGAACTGCGCGAAATGCTCACCTGCGGGTTTGAGCAATTGGATACCGCGTTCGAGGGCTGTATGGAAGACGCAGTTGTGCGTCTCAGTCCTGAAGGTGTGAAGCATTTGCTGGAAGGCGCGTCGCTGATCTGCATGATCGGGCGCGGTTATGACCCCGTTCACGTTTTCTTGGAGAAAATGCCCACAATCGCCCAGCGTTTGGGTGAAGAGGTCATCGAAGAAATTGCCCAATCGGTGTGGAAAATGTCACGCACCCCCAACGGCAAAGGCATTTTAGGTTTTTTGCAGACTCTGGCCGAAGCCGCACGGCGTTTAGGTTCGAAAGAACTGTTCGACCAGTATGTTGAGCTGGTGTTCGAGATGATGGAAAACACCACACGCTCGACCCATGGCTTTCACCAAACCATTCCGAGCCCTGGCTTAGAAAATATGCTCAACAATGTCCCATATCTGCTCAGTCAGTTGTCTATGGAAGGCCTTAAAAACTGGGTTGATTATGGTGTGAAGCACTATGTCACCCATCCAGAACGCCAAAAAGATTATTTCTCTCTGCAATCTGCTGATTCGAAAGCAATTTTACAGCGCGAACGCCATGGTACATTGTTTGCCGACGTTGAACGCAAAATGGGTATGTATATGAAGGGCTTGTGGTCCGAACACCATGCCCAGTTCGTACCGTACTCGTTGGGTTATGACGAGATGCGCAAGCCAATGCCGTATTTCGATCAGCTTGGACTGCGCGTGCCGGACGTTTATGACGACTACGAACATCATTCGATCGGTATTCGTGTCAAAGGCACCGACCGTTATCGCGCATTATTGGCCCACATGGCCGCACATCGGCGCTGGACCTCAGCCATTTTTGCCGACAACTTCAGCCCCTTTCAGCGTGTAGCTGCGGAAATTTTTGAAGACACACGGGTCGAATACCTGACCATGCAGGAATACCCCGGTTTGCGTCATATTTATCAGGCGCTGCACCCCAAGCCCATTGAAGACGATTGCAACCCAAAGGTGGAATCATGCATTCGTCACCGTTTGGCGATGTTTTCCTATGCTGTGCTAGATCCCGACCATCCATACGAAAACCCGGACGTGTTGGAATATGTGGACCGCTTTCATGAATTGATGAAAAGCGACAAGAACTCCACCCAAGACGTCGCCAATCTAGCCATTTCATTTATTGCCCGCACCCGTCGTCAAGAAGACCAGTCGGCAAACATCTACTTTGCGGACACCGAAGTCGATTACCGTGACGACAACCGCCATATGTGGAAGTACCACGAGTTGGGCGATGAAGAGGAAATGTACGAAGAGAACAAACGCGAAGCACAGTCCAAAGAAGAAGAAGAACAACAAGGCCTACCGCCGCGCCATTATCCAGAATGGGATTATCAGTCCAAAAGCTACCGTCCTGATTGGGTCAGCCTGTATGAAGGCTTACACCCATCGGGCCCTGCCAGTGTGGTCGATGGCTTACTATCTAAGCACGCGGCTTTGGCCAAACGCCTCAAACAAATCCTGGATATGTTGAAGCCGCAAAACTACGTGCGGATTCGATATCAAGAAGAGGGTACTGAACTGGATTTGGACGTAGCCATTCGGTCCTTAATCGATTTCAAAGCAGGTGCCCAACCGGACCCGCGCATCAACATGTCCCATCGTCACGATGGCCGTGACATCTCGGTGATGTTGCTATTGGATTTATCGCAATCCATCAACGACATTCCCAAAGGTAGCTCCCAAACCATTTTGGAAATCAGTCAAGAAGCTGTGTCTTTGTTGGGCTGGGCTGTGGACAAGCTGGGTGATGAATTGGCGATTGCTGGTTTTTCATCGAACACCCGCCATGAAGTGCGTTACCAACACATCAAAGGTTATTCTGAAAACTGGAACGATGATGTGAAAGGGCGTTTGGGGGCCGTCGAAGCTGGTTACTCGACCCGCATGGGGGCCGCAATGCGTCACGCCGCAAACACTTTAGCGCAGCGTAAATCAGATAAAAAACTGATGCTGATCCTCACTGATGGTGAACCGTCCGATATTGACGTGGATGATGAGCAACACCTGATCGAAGACACCCGCAAAGCGGTTCAAGAGCTCGATCGGGATGGGATTTATACGTACTGCATCAACTTGGATAAGAAGGCCGACGACTACATTGGCACCATTTTTGGGAATCAATACACGGTCATCGACAATGTAGAGAGGCTTCCAGAAAAACTACCCCAGTTATTTATGGCACTGACCAAGTAAAGGCCATTTAAATGGGCAGTGGGCTGCTACCCTAATGGGTTGGAATTTGCTTGAAAGCCCTTAAATATATGGATTTTTCAGGTTTGTTTAATTGACTTTATTAGGAAAGCGGAATACAAAAGTATCAATCGTTAGGTACGCAAAATCCAAACGGGTAGGGGACTTCGACTAGCCCTTTTTTCACCTTGATTTTGCGTTTTGAATACAGTCGCGGAGGTTCTGGGCGACGAGTAAACCTGGGGAGGTCCGCTCGCACCTATCCTGGAACCACCCGGAAAGCCCTCGACATTGACATTTGTCATTGGCGAGGGCTTTCTAATTTTTAGGGTCCTGAAGCAACGGGACTGAGAACACGTTATTTATCGGAGGCACACCATATGACCGATCGCGTCAAAATCGCTCCCAGTATTCTATCCGCAGACTTTGCGCGCTTGGGCGAAGAAGTCAAAGCTGTAGATGAAGCTGGTGCTGACTGGATTCACATTGATGTGATGGATGGTCACTTTGTACCCAATCTGACTTTTGGTCCGCCGGTTATTTCCTGCATTCGTTCTTGGACCGAGAAGTTCTTCGATGTGCACTTGATGATCGATCCTGCGCAGCCGTACTTGGAAGATTACGCCAAAGCCGGTGCCGACCAAATCGTCGTGCACGCCGAAGCCGACAAGCACTTGGATCGCTCTATCCAAGTCATCAAAGACTTGGGCAAAAAAGCAGGTGTGTCACTCAACCCCCACACTCCAGTCAATGTCTTAGAAAATGTTATTGATCAACTGGACATGGTCCTGATCATGAGTGTGAATCCGGGCTTTGGTGGCCAAAGCTTCATCCCGGCTGCTTTGAACAAAATCCGCCAAGTGAAAGACATGATCGGCGACATGCCTATCGATATCCAAGTGGACGGCGGCGTGAACAAAGACACAGCTAAGTCTGTCGTAGACGCTGGTGCAACGTGCCTGGTAGCTGGTTCAGCTGTCTTTAAAGGTGATGACTACGTTTCCACCATCAACGCAATCCGCAACGCCTACGAAGGCTAATACATACTCAATTCATTGAAGAAAGCCCGTACAGTTCATCTGTGCGGGCTTTTTTGTTCCCTTTGCCTTAACTCTCATTGCAGCATCGTTTTAAATCAACGCATATAGGGGATTAATAAAGTTCTATCAGCACCGAGCCCTCAAATTTCAAAGGTAATTTTATGTATCGTTTGTTTCCCAAGCCCATTGCAGCAAAACTAACATCCGGGGCTGAAGTCCTAATCTATGGTCCAACGATGCGTGTCCAAGCAGACGGTTCCATGTTTGTGTCCCACCAAGATTTTCATGCCACTCTAAACGGTGAAGATTGCATATTGAACGTTGAACACGTGGACGAAATTGCATTTCCATCTGATGACGTCATCACGGCTCTCAATAAATTTGAACAAGTACTTCCAGAAGTCCTCAAAGCCTGGCGGTCACTAGCAGAACTCGAAGATAACGATTCTGCCCTTGATTATGAATAAGTCGCAGGAATTCACGCATTAGCTAAAGGCTAGCTTCATACATCTGCAAAGATCAAAAAAAGCCGCTGAAAATCTCCAGCGGCTTTTTTCTTTAAGGATAGTCGCTCTCTAGAAAATCAGGTTCAGCACCGTCAATGAAACGACTAGAAACAGAACTGTCATAATGCCGCCCGCTTTCATAAAGTCGGGCACCCGATATCCACCCGGTCCCATGATCAAGGCGTTAACCTGGTGGGTCGGGATCAAAAACGAGTTGGACGTGGCGATGGCAACAGTCAACGCAAAAAGTGCCGGGTCCGCCCCAGCCCCAATGGCGATATTAACCGCCAGTGGAACCAGCAAGACCGTGGCACCCACGTTCGACATCACCAGGGTGAAGAACGTCGCAAGCACGGCGACTGCCGCCTGTATGCCCCAAGTCGGCATGCCGCCTAGCAAATTGAGCGTTCGTTCGGCGATGTAAGCGGCGGTACCGCTGGTTTCCACCGCCAAGCCTAAGGGGATTAAGCTGGCCAACAAGAACACCGTTTTCCAACTGACGGCGCGGTAAGCTTCATCAATGCTCAACACACGGGAAAGAACCATGCCCATGGCCCCGGTCATCAAGGCAACGGAAAGGCGCAAGTCGGTGAATAGGATCATGGAAAGCGCGATAAGGAAGAACAGCAACGCCGGACCGACCTTGTTCGGACGCTCTTCTTCGTGTGGAAATTCGGTGGTCATGATCAAGAAGTTGGGGTTGCGTTGCAAATGAGCAAGATCGGCCCATGTGGTGTGTACCACCAAAGCATCACCGGACATGAACGGCACATCGCGCACGCCGCCACCTTCGCGGGCGATGGTTTCACCGCCACGGTTGATGGCCAACAAGGAAAGGCCGGTGGTTTTGCGCATCCAAATATCGCGCGCACTTTTGCCGATTAGGTTTGATCCCGGCGGAATAACAATCTCGGCAATGCCGGCCTTGGTTGGGGCCATACGTTCGCTGAATGTCCTGAGCGTCGACCTGATTTTTGCTCTGGCAGCTGTGCGGACAAATTCGAAAACGTCCGTACCAATCACTGCGGCAAGAACGTCGCCTTCTTCGATCACAACATCGCGATCAACACCCAAGGCACCGACGCGAAAACCGTCTTTGTTGCTGCGAACAGCCACAACGCGGAAGGGGTGATCGGCCTCAACCTCATCCATATTTTTGCCAACCAGTCGGCTGTCGGGGGTGACCGTGATTTCATAGAGGTTGTAGTCAATGCCATAGGTCGTATCGAGATATTCGTGCTCATCAACGACGTCGCCATCTTCACCCTTGCTGGCAGGCAGAACAAAGCGCCCTGCGATGACAAAGTAAAGGATACCCGTTCCAACCAGGGCGAGGCCAACAGGCGTTACAGAGAACAACGTCCATGTTTCCATCTGTTGATCAGCGGGCAACACTTTGTTGGACGTGAGGATCAGATCGTTGAGCAAGATCAACGGGCTAGAACCAACCATGGTAATGGTACCGCCGAGAATGGCACAAAAGCCCATGGGCATTAACAACCGTGATAAGGGAAGCCCTGTACGCGCCGAAATACGCGATACCACGGGTAAGAACAGGGCCGCAGCGCCAACGTTCTGCATGAAAGAAGAAATCACACCGACAGTACTGGAAATGATTGGGATGATGCGGCTTTCTGTAGATCCACCAACTTTGAGAATAAAGGCAGCCACCTTGGTCATGATGCCTGTCTTGTCCAGTCCCGCACCAATGATCATCACTGCGATAATGGACATCACGGCATTGGACGCAAAACCGTTAAACAATGCATCCGTTGAAACCAATCCCTGATCCAGCCCCATAAGCGGCGCAAGTATGGAAGTCAGTCCCAACATCACCATGATGGTTATCGCAGCAACATCGACGTCAAATATTTCGAAAGCAAAAAGATAAATGGTCAGCAGCAAAATTCCGCTAACCCAGGCAATCGCAATGGTGGGCACGACGGTGGCGAAATATAAGCCAAATGCAAGAAAGACAACGGCCGCAATTATTTTCTTCAATGACAAATTGCTTAAAAACGACATGACATAGTCTACCTTATTCAACAATGGATGTTGCTGCGTAGGCCCGCAGCAGAAAATCGTTTATGAGGGGAGGTCGAATCACTTAATTTTCGAAATGGAGACGTAATCTACACTGCATATTAGGAAATTGCCATATGCATACGGAACATTCTTGCTGCTTTGGCCCAAAAGCAGCAATTTTTATCAGATGACGATACGGTAAGGTCTGCTGCATATGCCTAATAATCTGTCGTATACCGTCTCTATTTAGTTGTTTTAATGTACAAAACATTATATAAACGAAATGAAATATAAATCAGATTCATATACGAGACTGGCGGACGCGCGGTCCTTTGCCGCGCAATTTTATGTCGTCGGTTTCACCGATAACAGGCAGCTGACATGTCAGATGGAGAAACAGGGGCCACAACGCCTGGCTCTAAACGTTCCCTCGCCAAGCGTGGGGCCCTCAAACTTGTTAAACCAATTGCGGGCCTTCGAAAACGAAGTAACTACCTCTATTTCTGGGAAAAGCGATGGTTTTTCATAGCCATGGCAGTCGGTATAGGTATGCTTCAGCTGCCCATTCCTGAAGGTCTTAATCAGCAGGGTATGATCATCCTGACCATGAGTGTGGTCGCCACCATTTTGTTTGTTACAGAACCAGTACCGCTTCCTACTGTGGCGCTTCTGATTGTTATCGGCCAAGTGATGCTGATGGGCATCGACAGTAAAATTGTCGCCAAATCACTGATGAGCGATAGTGTGCTGTTTATCATGGGCTCATTGATGCTCGCCGTTGCCGTGGTCAAGCAGAAACTGGATACCCGGATTGCTTGGATATTGGTACGGATGACCGGGACCAAAACATCACGAATTGCTTTTGGTATTACGTTGGTTTCGGGCCTTCTGGCCTCATTCGTGGGTGAACACACGGTTGCAGCCATGATGTTGCCGGTTGGGATCACACTTATTCAGCTAACTTCTGACGATCCCAAAAAAGTCCGAAATCTTGCAGCTGTCTTGTTGTTTTCTATTTCTTATGGCTGTTCGGTGGCCGGTATTGGCACGCCGTCAGGTGGCGCACGTAATGCCATCATGATCGGTTATTGGAAGGAATTTTTCTACGATCCATCCAACCCAGATACGTTTAAGTACCTCATCGATTACGTAAAGTGGATGATGTACGCATACCCGATGTTCTTGCTTCAGGTGCCATTCGTTACCATCATTTTGCTCGTCACTTTCCGCCCTGAATTCAAAGACTTGTCGCGGGCTGTTGTGAAGCTACGTACACAAGTGGAAAAGCAAGGGCCCATGAAATCCTCCGACTGGGTGGCAATATTAATCTTCTTCCTGGTCTTGTTGGGATGGATATTTGCCTCCGCAGATTACGGCATGGGAACCATTGCAATTTTGGGGGCTGCTGCATTCTTGGTGGCGGGACTTGTGGCTTGGCCTGACGTGAACTCTGGCGTTAACTGGGGTGTTGTGTTGCTTTATGCTGCGGCCATTTCACTTGGTGTGCAAATGAAAGACACCGGCGCCGCAGCCTGGGTTGCCAACAGCTTCCTAACCATGCTGTCTCCACTGGGTATGGATGAAGGTATCGGACTTTGGGCTGCTGTATCCGTGTTAACAACGGGTGTCACCAACACCATGTCCAATGGTGCTGCTGTGGCTGTGTTGGGTCCGATTGTGTTGAACTTGGCAACAGCCGCAGGTGAAAGCCCCATCGTCATTGGCTTTATCACCGCCGTATCATCGGCATTTGCGTACCTTACGGTTGTTGGCACTCCTGCTTGCACCATTGTTTATGCGTCGGGTTATCTCAAAACCACCGACTTTTTGAATGTGGGCTGGAAAATGGCTGTAATGTCGACAATTATCATGTTGGGTGCAGCAGCTATTTACTGGCCGATGCTTGGGGGTTAACGTGTCATGTCAGATAAAGATAATGGCAGTGATCGTGGTCAGGGGAATACACGCATGAACAACGATGTTGACGAACAAGACATCAACGACCCGGAAAAGCCTCACCAGTCGCGTTTTCGCATCTTGGTGTGCATTGATGGGTCTGACGAGTCCTACCGTGGGGTCCGTTATGCTGCCAAAATGGCTAAGGGTGAAGATGTCGATATTGTCCTGTGCTATGTGCGTCCAGTAGACCAAGGATTGCGTTCTGGTGGACTGCAAATGGATGTTGCGCGCGGCAACATGTTGGAGTGGGGCTTAGAGCTTCCAGGCATTACGTATCTGAAAAAGGGTCGCAATCTTTTGATGGAATTGGGCAATCTCAAAGATGATTGGGATGAAAAAGCCTTCCACACGGACATTGCCGGTACCAGTTTGGGTGATAACAAGATCGATTACACCGCCAAATCTGGCAAAAAGATCGTTCTGAAACTGAAGGTTGCCCGCGACATCACCACGGGTATCTTGGACCAATGGGAGCTGGGTCACTACGATCTGATTATCATGGGTGCCGCCGCACGTTGGGACAAAAAAGGTTCCAATCCGATTCGTGGCATACTGGATCCTGCCATTGCGGATAAAATTGCGACTCATGCGCCGTGTTCAGTGTTAATTGCCCGTGATTTGGAAATTGGTCACGGTCATTTGGTATGTACAGATGGTTCTGACTTAGCAAATGAAATGCTGACTAAAGAAGCTTATATCGCTTCGTTGTGTGATTGCCCCATCAGTTTGTTGACTGTGGTACCGGATGTGGAAAGCCAAGAAAAAGGGCAAAAGATCGTCGACAACGCGAGCAATATGCTCACAGAGCTTGAGCTGGATGTCGTTGATAAGATTGTTCGTGTTGGTGAGCCTGAGAATGAGATTATTGAGGCTGGCCCCGATTATTCACTCATTGTTGTTGCCGATGGCGGCAAAGGCGGTATTGAGCGTTTTTTTGTTGGCTCAGTTGCCCAAAACGTCATCCAAAATGCATACAATTCCGTGATGATCATCCGCTGATCTTAAGCATCCGATTTGTGCTTGAGGACATGGAAAATGGTTTTCAAGGCACGGCGGACGTCCAAGGGCTTGGTTAGATATTTTTCAAACTGCGCTTTGCTGCCTTTGCGAATATCGCGGGGCAGGGCGTTTGCGCTGACTGCGATCACAGGAATATTTTGCGTTGTTTCGCTTGCCTTTAATCTTCTTAGGGTTTCAAAGCCATCAATACCGGGTAAATCAATATCCATCAAAACTAAATCTGGGCTAATCTCTTCGGCTTTCATGATACCGTCTTCCCCAGTTAATGACGTGTGATATTCTATATTTTCATAAGGTGCCAAAAGTTCCTGGACCAACTGTCTGTTGTGGTTGTTGTCTTCGATGTAGAGCACTTTCTTGGGCTCAGAAGGCGGATTTAAATCACTCAGTGTTTCATCAACACTATCGTCTTGATAGCTTTCCGTGTCACTGCTGATTGGGACCTCAAACCAGAACGTAGACCCCAGGTCAGGCACACTTTTAAAGCCAATTTCACCATTCATGCGATGCAATAATTTGCGCGTGACAGTCAATCCAATGCCAGAGCCCTCAATCGTACCGGCTTCTTGCCCCAATCGGTTAAACGGTTCGAACAATTGTTCTTGTTTTTCCAAGGCAATACCGTAACCATCGTCAATGATATAAAAACGAACTTTATCACCAAGGGTTTCGGCTCGCAAAATCACGCATCCACCCTTGCGATTATATTTCGCACCATTTGACAGCAAATTCATCAAAACCTGCTTAAACCTAACCTCGTCTGCATACACAAGGGGCAGGGGAGCTTCCAGTTTTTCATAGGCAAACTCCACATCATGCTTTTCGCCCACAGGTGCAATCAAGGTCAGACAGCTTTCTATTGCGTGCGTTGGATTTATGGTTTCAATTGACATGGAAAAGCCTTCGGTTTCGATACGGCTTAAATCCAAAATATCGTTAATAAGACTTAGAAGATGCTGTCCTGCTGTGGTGATCAGAGATGCGTATTGATTTTGCTTGCCTGTCAACGGCTCACTGGGGTCAAACTGCAACAGTTGTGAAAATCCAATAATGCCATTCAACGGGGTGCGGAGTTCATGGCTCATCGAAGCCAAAAACTCCGATTTGGCACGGTTTGCTTGTTCAGCCAAGCCTTTAGCTTCACGCAAATCTTTTTCAACCTGTTTGGTTTGTGTTAGGTCACGACAAATCCCACTAAACAGGACCTTGTTGCCAATTTGTAACTTACTCACAGCAAGATAGACGGGAAATGTCGTACCATCTTTACGTCGTGCTTCAACTTCACGCCCATGGCCGATAACGTGCGTATGGCCTGTATTCATATGATTGTTGATGTAACTCTGATGCATGGTGGCATGGGGTTCAGGCATCAGCATTGTAATGGGCTTACCAATACATTCTTCTTCGGCATAGCCAAAGATACGACTTGCAGCTTCATTAAACGTATCGATTTTACCATCTGTATCAATCACGATTATACCGTCTGCGGCATTGCTAATGGTTGTCGATAGACGTTTTGATTTTTCTGTCAGCTCGTACGTTCGTTCTTCAACACGTCTTTCTAGCTCCCAGTTTAAGGCGCGAACTTCGGCTTCCGCTTTTCGGGTTTGTGCAAAACTGGCAGAAATTCGGCGGCCTCCACCCCAAAGGGCTAATGAACCAATCAACCAAATCACACCATGCGATTCAGCTAACACAAAGTTTTGGTCGTCACGTTGGTTGATATAGGGCGTCATCGGTAAGGCAACGCTGACACCGCCGCGGAAATCACCAAGTTTATAGCCCAAATGACCGTGACACTTTTCACAGCCAGGTTTCATATACATTGGACGCATAAAGCGAATGTACGGTGCCCCATCAATATCGCTAATCTCACTGACTTCTTTCAACTTTGAGTCCGCTTTCAGAAGTTTAAGTGCATGGGTCTCCCAATCATCGGGGGCATTTTGGGGGCGCAATTGAATGAGCCCGGTAATCCGTCCCCGCACACCATAAAGACTCGCAAAATCTTCCATCATTTGACGCAGCATATAGGCCGGATTGAGCAGCGTCAGTTTCACTCCAGAAGGTGTTATAATGTCACGTTCTGGAATGTGGGCCATATATGGGGACGGGGGGGTCTCCTCCGTGGCAGGAACATAGACGCCCCCGTGGCGCGTTCCCCATAGGCGAAAACCTTGGTCTTTGTTGAAAATTGTTAAGGCTTCACGCAAAGCCAGCGCTTCGGTTTGTTCATCATTTTGATGGACGTTCCACACCAGAGAACTGCCGACAACTACAGTCCACGCCAAGAGTAAGAGTGTACCCAATGACTTAAAGTTAAAGCCTTGTATTTTCTGAATAGTCATTGGGTATAGGGATTCCTATGGTCCAGTAAGAACGCATTTAAATATGTGAGGCGCAGGACAAGAATGTTCAAGAACTGCTTCGCTATAATTTCCTGCACAAAAAAAGGCCCGAAAAACGAATTCGGGCCGCATATATACTTGATAATCATCAGGTGCTGGCACCACCGACGATATCATCATCAGCTTCACCATAGCATGACAAAGTATGCTCAGTACAAATTGATTTTAAAAATAGAATTGCAGCAGTGCTAAGCGCAGCTGGCATTGCCGCTGTTGAACAGCTGGTAGAGGACTTCAATAATGGCTTTGGGTTTGTCGCCATCAATAGAGTAAAAAATATTTTGGGATTCGCGACGCGTGCTTACCAAGCCATGATCACGTAACACCGCCAAGTGCTGAGACAAAGCGGATTGACTTAAACTTGTTAAGGAATCCAACTCACCCGCAGTTTTTTCACCATGCAGTAATTGGCACAGTATCATCAGGCGTGTTTGGTTGCTCATAGCTTTCAGCAGTTCGCTGGCAGCCTGTGCATTGCCTTCCATTTCTTCGAGTTTAAGCTCCACGATGGGATAATCCTTATAACCATTTTCTTTATTAGATACATCTTATATTAGCAAAATGTCAAGATTCAAACTGGATAAAAAAAGATTAGGGAATTCAAATCGTTCATCACAGCCCAAATGCTGCGATGCAAAATGACTTATTCCATCACATCAGAGAATTTGGATTTAGTTGTTAGGTGTTAGGCTGTAAGCTGGGATTAATCAATTATTTGAGGACCCAACCATGAAACAAGCTGTAAAAGTCTTATTGGTCGCCGTGATGGCCCTGTTCAGCATTAGCCAAATCGCACACGCAACAACGATGGCAGAACCAGAACCAGACTTTGATAATCCCCGTCTAGTGGTACTTTCGTTAAATGAAAAAGATGAAAAGCGTGTCAACACAGTCCTTAATAATGTCATGAACATTCAAAAGGCCTATGGAACCGATTACGTCAAATTGGCAGTGGTTGCATATGGTCCAGGTATTTGGGCAGTTTTAAAAGATTCCCCTGTGCGCAAACGGATTGAAAGCATGCTCATTTATGAGGTGGAATTTATCGCCTGTGGCAACACATTGGATGCCATCAATAAAACTGATGAAGCCTTGATTGATGGGGTCGGTTGGACCCGTGCAGGTTTGGTGGAACTTGTTGAACGACGTCTGTCTGGGTGGGTGGATTTGAAACCATAATGGCTTGATAACCACCTCCTAAATCCCGATATAGCAGGAACATAAATACACAATAAGCAACATGGGGAGTTGTTTCTATGACGTTGTCTTCGTTTATATTACGTGCTTTTGGCGCAAGTTTAATGTTGGTATTTCTAGGCTTTGCTCCCCAGGGAAGCCAAGCTGCTGAAAAACTGTTGCCACCTGCTGAAATGGGCGAAGATGGTATGTTTATCCAGCCCTGGTTTCACAACAGCTTCCTTGACCTCAATGAGGATTTGGCGGAAGCCCAAGCCGCAGGCAAACGCCTGATGATCGTTTGGGAACAACGTGGTTGCCCATACTGTAAACGCATGCATGAAGTGAATTTGCGTATTCCCCAAGTTGTTAAAACCATAGAAAGCGACTTTATGGTTATTCAGCTCAATCTATGGGGGGACCGGGAAGTCACCGATTTTGACGGTGAAGTCCTGTCAGAAAAAGAACTCGCAAACAAATGGCGGGTTATGTTTACCCCAACACTGCAGTTTTTCCCAAAAACTATGAAAGAAGTTGGCGGGCAACCGGGACATACGGCAGAGGTTGTTCGTATTCCCGGATACTTCAAGCCATTTCATTTCTACTTTTTGCTGCATTACGCCAAAACCAATGGCTATCAAACAGAACCCAATTTCCAACGATGGCTGGGCAAGATTGCCGAAAAATTGGAAGAAAAGGGAGTTCACTACGATCTCTATGCCGATAGTCTTCCAGAGAACCTGCCCACAGACCTGTAACACAGCACATACATATAGGAGGCCCTAAAATGTGTGACGAAATCAGTTGTGGCTATACACCATCAAATAAACCTTTGCCGGAAGTAACAGACGACCAACGTCGGTCCTTCATCAAAGGAGTGGCAGCACTCCCATTGGCAACAGTCCTTGCGTATCCAGAGCTTGCCAAAGCGGCTGGGCACAACGCCACTGAGCCTGTATCCATAGATATGCCCAGTGGTAAAAAAGCGATGGGCTATATCGCTATGCCGGCCACATTACCCGCACCAACTGTGCTATTAATTCATGAGTGGTGGGGGTTGAACGATCAAATCAAATCGGTAGCAGCAGAATTTGCCAAGATGGGATACATCGCCGTCGCCGTTGACATGTATCGGGGCCAGTATGCAACAGATCGTCAAGGTGCGATGAAGCTGATGAAAGCCCTGGACATCAATGACGGAACCGAGCAAATGGTCAGTTGGGTTGATTGGCTCAAAAATCACAAGGATAGCACAGGTAAAGTCGGTACCATTGGCTGGTGCTTTGGTGGTGGCTGGTCATTAAACACTTCAATTGCGACACCTGTTGACGCCACCATCATCTATTATGGTCGCGTCAACAAATCGGCTGAGGAACTTGCAACCTTAAAGAGCCCGGTTTTGGGACATTTCGGCACCTTGGACAAAAACATCAATGCCGATATGGTCGGTGGCTTTGAAAAAGCTATGATGGCCGCAGGCAAAACAGAGCTGACGGTGCATTGGTACGAAGCCAATCACGCCTTCGCCAACCCCACAGGTTCCCGTTATGACGAAGCAGATGCCGAACTGGCTTGGCAACGCACAGCAGCTTTTTTCAAACAACACTTGATGTAATCCACTCTAATAGAGGCACAAAAAAAGCGGAGTTCCGAGCGGGGGGAGGAAGGAACTCCGCTTTGTTTTTAGTCTTACGCCCTATGCTACAGTCAGGGGGAAGAGATGGGGCGTCGGAGGTATTCTTCTTATTATTTATATCCTTGAGCTTTAGTGTCTGTTCCAGGGGAGGAACGGTCATCAGCGGCTTGTTAAGGGGGAAAAACCCGCTGATGACTTAAATAGAATACCCTGTACAATACGCTGTTGCACTTGCGTAAAGGTATGTCAAATGGTTCAAAAGTGTTAGATAAACGTGCAGACTGCATACCTTAGTATACAAGCACACACATACAACTCATGGTAACAACCATAGGGATATCAGCATAAATTAACCAATTTCAGCAATGCTCGGGAATGTTTCCAAGATCCAAATTGAGACTTCCGCCAATGACCCGGTGAAGATTGCGATGCCTGTCACCACCAACAAGCCCCCGATGGAAATCTCG
>JAPHSY010000014.1 GCA_026196495.1 Magnetovibrio sp. | reverse complement strand
GCGGAACTGACCCAGGCAGCCAAAGATTTGGCCGAAGCGTCCGGTGCCGCCTATGCCGAGGTGGTCGGTGTGGACCTAATCCGTGAAAACTTCCCAGCCGTTTATGCTGTGGGTCGTGGTGCCGAAGAAAATCGTGCGCCGCGCTTGGCCGAATTCACCTGGGGCCGTGAAGATGCGCCGAAAGTAACCTTGGTGGGCAAGGGGGTGACCTTTGACACAGGCGGACTGAACATCAAGCTGGGTGGATCAATGGGGTTGATGAAAAAGGATATGGGGGGGGCGGCCCATGCTTTGGGTGTGGCTTCCATGGTTATGGCCGCCAATTTGGATGTGCGCCTACGGGTGATCATTGCGGCGGTTGAAAATTCGGTGTCGGCTGGGTCTATGCGCCCCCAAGATGTGATTGCATCTCGCAAAGGCCTCAGTATTGAAATTGGCAACACCGATGCCGAAGGTCGGGTGATCTTGGCGGATGCCTTGGCTTTGGCTTCGGAAGACAACCCCGATGTGATCTTGGACTTTGCGACCCTCACGGGGGCTGCGCGGGTGGCTTTGGGCACGGACATTCCGGCTTTGTTCAGCAATGACAATCAATTGGCGGAAGGGATTTTACATGGGGGTACTCAGGCCGCAGACCCAGTCTGGCCATTGCCATTGCATCAGCCCTATAAAAAGAAAACCAAAAGCAAAATTGCGGACCTGAAGAATGATACGGATGGCCCCTATGGCGGTGCCATCATGGCGGCGTTGTTCCTAGAAGCTTTTGTCGGGAAAGATATTTCTTGGGCTCATATCGATTTGATGGGGTGGAACCTTAGTGGGTCTGCGGGCAAACCCGAAGGTGGAGAGGCCATGTCTATGCGGGCTGTGTTTGAAGCCTTGAAAAACCGTTACGCGCCGTAAACGGGGGTTGCTCCTTTCCGTTCGCTCAGGTACAAATAGACCGCTATCGTAACGAATCGGCGCTTAAGCAGGGCTTAAGGGTCAAAAGCCAAGAGGGTACGTCATCACCATGACCATCGAATTGTCAGAATTGGATGCCTTGGATTTGTGGCGTCGCTCTATTGTCAGCAGCGTTCGTCTGGATGCGCCCGACTTGACGGCACGTCAGATGGCTTTGTTGTTGACCGTTTATTTAACCCCCCCGCCACATACCGTTCGTGGTTTGGCGGATACTTTGAAAGTGTCAAAACCCGCCATCACACGGGCGATTGATCGTCTGAGCGATATGGAATTGGTGCGCCGTAAGGTTGATGACGAAGACCGTCGTTCCGTTCTGATTCAGCGCACAGTCCGCGGTTCGGTGTTTTTGCGTGAATACGGTGAACTGATTGTTGCCGCAGCACGTGGCCTCAACAACGGCACCAGCTCATAAATCCTAACAATGTCGACTATTTATCTTTTCCAGAACAACAAGCATTGCCGTCCTGAATGGGCGGGCAGGGTATGTCTGCGTAAGAGCAATACACACAACAATCACCAGGCAACGGTTTAAGCACCACGCCACAACCTTTGCAGTCATAGAAATACTGACATGCGTCCGTGGGCATGGTTTCTGTTTCTACATGCCCGCATTCGGGGCAGGTGATGGTTGAGGTCAGTTTAATGCCATCATTCATTTTGGTGTTATCACATACGCTGTTTTGCTGGATACCCAGCATGTGTAGAGGCTTGGGCGACAGTATCGGCATTCGTAATACTGTCGTCAAATATGACCGTGGCGGTTTTGGCGTCAAAATCGACATCAACATTGTGGACGCCCTTAACAGACTTAATCGCAGTTGAGACGGTAAAGGGACATAGCGCACAAGTCATGTTCCTAACATCCAAGGTGATGCGTTTCTCATCTGCTAAAGCAGGCTGGGCCGTGATGCTTAGGGCTAATGCTAAAATGCAAAGTGTTTTTTTCATGGGACGTCTCTCAGTACAGAAAGGGTGCTAGGGCGTTAATGATGACAGCTATGACAGCCAAAATTCCCCCGAGCCAAAGCCCAATGACGTAACGTTTTTTGGTGAAGGATTGCGCGCAAGCTCCATCTATAGCGCATGATTGGTTGCGAGCACGGCGTGCCAACCAAATTCCACCACCAATGGAAATGGCCGCGAGTGTCAAAAATATTGGCTGATAAGGGGCCAGAGCCGTCAAATTGGCAACCCAAGCACCGCCCGCGCCGATGCTGACCAAAACCAGCGGTAAGATGCAGCAAGACGATGCCAGCACTCCACCTGTTATGGCTCCAAGAGATGTTAACCCTTTGGGGAAATTAGACATGCAAATTCCAACGTAGTGAGAGCTATTAGAATATTCGCCCAAATGAGCAATTGGTTACATGTGGACACAAAAAAGCCGCCCTTTTTACAGGGCGGCTTTTCTTCAATTTTTGGTGAAATTAAACTTCGGTCATGCGCACGCGGCGCCCAGAAGGCGGCTTGTAGGTGTTGAGGTAGCTCGGCAGTACCGATTCGATATCTACCGGGGTCACGCCCAAGGCATCAATGGTCGGGTTTTCACCGCTAAGCACATTGTCGGATTTCAGCAGTTTGACCTGATCCCGGGTTAGGGGCTTGCCGGGGATAAATTCGGCAAAGAAACCGGCGATGGATGCCAGTGGTAGTGGGAATGGCACCAAGATGCGATTGCGCTGGGTTACTTTCAGCATAATGCGCATCAATCGGCGTGAGCTCAACACACGCGGTCCGGCCAGTTCAAACACTTTGCCCTGGGCATCGGCGTTGTCGATAGCGTTTACAGCAGCTTGGGCAACATCACCGACAAAGATCGGTTGGAACTTGGTGCCGCCAAAAGCTTCAAAGCTGAAGTTGGGGAAGTGCCAATGGGTGTCCTGGCCGGGTTCCATGGCAAACTTTGGTAACAATGGTGTGCCCAAGATCGGCACGATGGGGCTCCAACGCGATAGCTTGGCGAACATATTCAAGAACCCGTCTTCTGGCCCAATGATGATGGATGGGCGCAAAATAACGGCTTCGGGGAATGCCTCCAGAACGGCTTTTTCACCTGCGGCTTTGGTTCTTGCATACTCAGAAGGGCTGTCGGCATCGGCGCCCAGGGCTGAAATTTGCACAAACGCTTTCGCCCCAGCCGCCTTCGCAGCCTTTGCAGCATTGGCCGCGCCTTCGACATGGATGCGTTCAAAGGTGTTGCGGCCACTGGATGCTAACAAACCAACACAATTGATAACCACATCGGCGCCTTCAACGGCAGCTCCGACTTCGGCTGTGTTGGTGAGGTTGGCTTTCACCGGTAGGATTTGACCCGGATTGCCCAAGGGTTTGAGGATAATTGCGGCTTCTGGGTCGCGACATGCGATGCGCACGCGATCTCCTTGGTTCGCCAATCTTTGCACAATGTGCCGACCAACAAATCCGTTTCCGCCGAAAACCGTGACCAAACGTCCCGCCATGGTGTCCTCCCTGGGTGTACAATATGGGGCCTAATAATTAGGTGTCTAATTCTCGGCTGATATTCGTCTCTCTGGGCGCGAACAGCAAGCACGAAATGGTGTAAAAATGGTACTTTTCGTCGGTTTTTTCCAATTTTGTGTGGAATGGCCTCAATTTACGGCCGCAGCGCGTTTTTTTGATAGGGTTAGACGATGGTTTATGCCCTGGTTCTGGAAAAAAACGTATAGGACCCGATATCCAGTTGACATAGACGTCTCAGCCCTTTAGTTCATGCGCCGGACGTTGCTGACCTGCTGGGTTGGTGGTGTTTATGCCCAGGTGGCGGAATTGGTAGACGCGCAGGTTTCAGGTACCTGTGGCCGCAAGGCCGTGGAAGTTCGAGTCTTCTCCTGGGCACCATCCTCTCAATGCTTTAAAGTCGTATTATAAATTAAGCACGAATAAGTATGGGGGGCCGTTTTCAGTAGCGGTAATACGGCTCACCGTTAACAAACGGAAAGGCCTTGCATATGCAAAACCCGGTAATGACGAACCCGGAAATTCACCTTCATAAAAATGATTTGCCCGATGGCCTTGTGTTTCAAGATGCCATTGCCGTTGATTGTGAAGCCATGGGGCTCAGTCATGTGCGTGATCGTTTGTGCTTGGTCCAACTTTCTGGCGGTGATGGTGTGTGCCATTTGGTGCAAATTGAAATTGGCCAAACTGAAGCCCCGAACCTCAAGCGTTTGTTTGAAGACAAAGCTATTGTTAAGATTTTCCACTTTGCTCGCTTTGATGTGATGAGCCTGAAGCATAACTTAGGGATTCATACCAGTCCGGTATTTTGTACCAAGATTGCCTCTAAACTGGTGCGCACCTACACCGATCATCATGGCTATAAACATGTTTGTCGTGAACTTGCGGGTGTGGATATTTCCAAGGAACAGCAGTCTTCCGATTGGGGCCAAGATGAGCTCACCGAAGAGCAATTGGTTTACGCTGCCACGGATGTTTTGTATTTACACGAGGTCCGTGCAAAATTAATTGAGATGTTGGCGCGTGAAGGCCGCACGGACCTGGCTCAGAAGTGCTTTGACTTCCTGCACACGCGCACGGATTTAGATATTTTGGGTTGGGCAGAGCACGATATTTTTGCTCACAAATAAGCCCGGCTTTTTAATTCGCGAAAAGCGATAAGGAAACCGCCCGCTATGGCGCAAACCGATACCATAAGTTCAACCAATGCCGATTTAGAATCTGCACGTCGTGTTCTCAAGACCGAAGCAGATGCGTTGGAAACATTGGCCGACAGCTTGGACGGCCCGTTTAGTGCCGCATTGGACTTGATTGATGGAGCCACCGGCCGCGTTGTGGTCACGGGTATGGGCAAGAGCGGCCACGTTGGCAATAAGATTGCCGCGACCATGGCATCCACCGGACAACCGGCCTTTTTTGTCCATCCCGGTGAAGCCAGCCACGGTGACTTGGGTATGATCCAAAGTGATGATGTTGTCATTGCGCTGAGCAATTCCGGTGAAACGGCTGAGCTTTCCGATATTGTTGCCTTTACCCGGCGTCACCGCATTGGCCTGATCGGCATGACCCGACGTCCCGACTCGACCCTAGCCGAAGCGTCCGATGTTGCACTGGTTATTCCCGATAGCCCGGAAGCCTGTCCAATGGGCTTGGCACCGACAACATCTACCACTGTGATGTTGGCTTTGGGTGATGCGTTGGCGGTGTGCTTGCTGGAACGCAAAGGCTTCACCGCGCAAGATTTTCACAAATACCATCCAGGTGGCAAGCTGGGCCAACGCTTGTTAAAAGTTGGTGATTTGATGCATACAGATGACCAGCTCCCATTGATTGAAGCCAACACACCCATGTCCGATGCATTGATAGAGATGTCTCAAAAAAGTTTCGGTGTGGTCGGTGTCATTGATGACGATGGTGCTTTGGCAGGTGTGATCACCGATGGTGATTTACGCCGTCACATGAGTGCTGATTTGGTCAATCAAATTGCTGCTGATGTGATGACCAAGGGCTGTGTTTCGGTGCAACCATCGCAAATTGCCAGTGAGGCTTTGGCGGTGATGAACGAACGTAAGATTACATCGTTGTTCTGTGTCGAGGCGGGTAAGCCCGTGGGCATTGTTCACATCCATGACTGTTTGCGTGCAGGTGTGGCGTAATGATTGGCGGTTCCGGACCCAATGAAACGGAATCCGGCACCGCACCCGAAGGTGTGCTTAAAGGCACGCCCCTGGCCGCAAATTTGGTGGGTGGAGGCGGTGCAGAAGATCAGCGTCGCGCGCGTCAGGGTGGCAGTTATTCCCGGTTTGTCCGTTGGATGAAGTTCTTGCTTCCATTTTTGGCTTTGGGCTTGGTGGCGTTGATTGTCATTTGGCCGCGGCTCAAAAGTGAAGACACCTTCCGGATTGCTTTTTCTTCTGTGCGTTTGTCTGGGACGGCACAACCGGGTGTGGACAATGCCCGGTTTATGGGTACTGATGAAAAATTGCAGCCCTATTCCATCACCGCTGATATGGCTCGGATTGATACCGATACGGATGGTTTGGTGAAGATGGAAATGCCCAAGGCTGATTTAACCTTGGATGATGGCACTTGGTTGGTTCTGACCGCGGATAATGGACGTTACTTTGAAAACGCCCAGCTTCTGGAGTTGGAAGGCGGCGTGAACCTGTTTCATGATACGGGTTACGAAATTTCCACCGATCAATTGGTGCTGAATTTGCGCACAAGCGTGGCGGAAAGCAAAACACCGGTGGCAGGCCATGGACCATTTGGGGAAATGAATTCCAATGGTTTAAAACTGATTGATAAGGGACGGGTGATCTTCTTCTCCGGCCCAGCAAAGTTGAAATTGTACCCGGCACAAAGTTCGGGTGGCGACACAGATCAAAATGGAGCATCCCAATGAGGCGTGTATTGGGTGGGATTATTCTCGCAACTTTTGGGTTCTATCTTGGGCTTGGTATTTCGGCGGTATCGGCTCAGGGGCTGAACCTGTCCAATGGCACAAACGATCAACCCATCGGCATTGATGCGGCAGGCGGTATCGAATGGCGCCAAGATGAAAAAGTTTTCATTGCTTCCGGACCTGCCAAAGCAACCCAGGGCAATATGACAATTGATGCGGATGAATTGCGGGCGCATTACCGCGAAGGTGGGGAGCAAGGCACCGAAATTGTGCGATTGGATGCCATCGGACATGTTGAAATTCGCTCTCCTGGTCGCGTGGCTACAGGTGGACATGCTGTTTACGATGTGGAGCGGTCCGTGATGGTGTTGAAAGATGGTGATCCTGTGAAATTGATCTCAGGTGGGGATGTGATCATTGCCAACGGTCAGCTCGAATTTTGGGACAAGCGCAATTTGGCTGTGGCGCGTGGGGGTGCCCAGGCGGCACGTACCGATAAACGTATCCGCGCAGATGTCTTGACGGCCCACTTTGCAAAGGGGGCCGATGGCAAGACAGAGGTGCAACTTATTGAAGCCTTTGACAACGTTCGCATTGACACAGCCCGCGAACAGGTATTTTCTGACCGTGGTGCATATAATGTGCCAACTGGACTTGCTCGCCTGACAGGTTCGGTTAAAATCAAGCGCGGCGCGAACGAAATTAATGGCTGTAGCGCTGATATTGATTTGAATACGGGCATCAGCCGTCTCAACAGTTGTGAGGGTGCTGAAGGCTCGGTGAAGGGTACAACTGGGGGTGCGGCCAAAGCAGCCCCGGGACGAATCCGCGGGGTGTTGTCTCCTAAGGATCGAAATTAGACCACCGCCTACGTTCTTCTCCCGTTTGGGGCCGTGACGTCAAAGGCGCGGTGTAACAAAGGACGCAAGACGGAATATGACCCCAACGCAAAAAGATCAGGGCCAGCCCAACCTCAAAGTGGTCGCCGACGCCGATAAGGTATCTGCGCGTGGGCTGGTGGCGCAGACCTTGGGGAAACGTTACAAAAAACGTCCGGTCGTTAATGATGTATCCATGACCATCCAGCGGGGTGAGGCTGTGGGCCTGCTGGGCCCCAACGGCGCTGGTAAGACCACATGTTTTTACATGATCACCGGCTTGGTTCAGCCCGATTATGGCCGGATTGTATTGGATGGCGAAGAAATTACCAATTTGCCCATGTATCGCCGCGCGCGACTGGGCATTGGTTACTTGCCCCAAGAAGCTTCGATTTTTCGCGGCCTTAGTGTTGAAGAAAATATTCGTTCCGTTTTGGAAGTGGTGGAGCCCAAGCGTGATGCCCGCGAAGCCATGCTGGACAGTTTGTTGGCTGAATTTTCCATCACTCATTTGCGCCGCACGCCGTCGCTAGCGCTGTCGGGTGGGGAGCGCCGCCGTGTGGAAATTGCACGGTGTTTGGCCTCGAACCCACACTTCGTTTTGTTGGATGAGCCTTTCGCCGGCATCGATCCCATTGCAGTGGGTGATATTCGTGACCTAGTCAGCCACTTGAAAGATCGTGGCATTGGCGTGCTGATCACGGATCACAATGTGCGTGAAACGTTGGACGTGATCGATCGTGCCTATATCATTCATAACGGCATGATGTTGATGGATGGCACGCCCGCAGATATTGTTGGTAATGCAGATGTGCGCCGGGTTTACCTGGGCGACAGTTTCAGCATGTAACGGCCCATGATCATCATGTCTCAAGACCGCAATCAGGTGCAGGAGAACCCAACATGGTTCTGAGTCCTCGCCTTGATTTGCGCCAATCTCAATCCCTGGTGATGACGCCGCAGTTGCAACAAGCTATTAAGCTGTTGCAACTGACGAACATGGAACTCACAGCCTATGTCGAGCAGGAATTGGAGCAAAATCCGCTTTTGGAGCGGGTCGAGCCCGGTCTTGGTGAAGCGGGCGAGGTCCGTGATGAAGGCGTCAATGAGGTGGCCTCGGATGCATTGCCGCAATCTGAAGTGATTGAACGACAAGGTTCGGATACGGCTGAAACACTAAGCCGGAGTGCAGAAACGGGCGAAAATATTGACGGTGGCCAATCGATGGATCAAGACGTGGATAACGATTGGACCAACAACAGTGTTGCGGATGCTCCGGCGGGGGGCGAAGGCACTTATGACAATTGGGGTCAAACCAGCAGCAGTTCATATGGTGGTGAAGATCTTCCCGGGATTGAACAGACTTTAGCCAATGAGGAATCCATGCGTGAACATCTACTCACGGAATTGGGGATGTTGGTGGTCACGCCCATGGATAAACTGATCGGTGCCCACCTGATCGATATGTTGGATGAAGCGGGCTATATCCAAGGCAGCCTGGAAAGCCTGTGTGAGCGTCTGGGCTGTGAGATCGAAGATGTTGAAGCTGTCTTGGGTGTGTTGCAAACCGTCGAACCGGCAGGTTTGTTTGCTCGTGATTTGGCGGAATGTCTGAGCCTTCAGTTGAAAGAACTGGGTCGCCTGGACCCCATCATGCAGACGTTCATCGCAAATCTTGATTTGTTGGCGAAACGGGATCTGAAAGGGTTGATGAAAGCCTGTAATGTCGATGAGGAAGATATCCAAGATATGGTTGCAGAAATTCGTGCCTTGGACCCGCGTCCGGGCAGCGCGTTCAACCACGATGTGGCCCAGCCAGTGATTCCCGATGTGTTGATGCGTTCCGGCCCTGACGGCGGTTGGATTGTTGAGCTCAATACCGAAACCTTGCCCCGGGTGTTGGTCAACAACACCTATTATGCTGAAATTTCCAAAGGCACGAAAACGGAAGATGATAAGCGCTATATCCAAGATTGTCTGCAAACCGCCAATTGGTTGGTCAAATCGCTGCACCAACGCGCCACGACAATTATGAAGGTATCTAGTGAATTGGTACGCCAACAAGATGGTTTTTTCCGTCAAGGTGTGTCAGCACTGAGGCCATTGGTGTTGCGTGATATTGCTGATGTTATTGAAATGCACGAAAGCACGGTGTCGCGGGTGACATCGAACAAATATATTGCCACGCCGCGCGGTATTTTCGAATTGAAGTACTTCTTTACGTCGTCTGTCGGCGGTTCGGGTGGTGGTGATGGTCATTCTTCTGAAGCCGTGCGCCAGCGCATTAAAGATTTGGTGGATGCTGAAGATCCGAAAAAGGTTCTCTCAGATGACAAAATTGTATCGATTCTTAAGGCCGAAGATATTGAAGTTGCGCGCCGAACTGTTGCTAAGTATAGAGATTCATTAGGGATTCCATCTTCTGTGCAACGTCGGCGTGAGAAAACGTCGCGTTTGTAAACTGAAAATATGCTCGATTGGTCATGTGCATTGATCAAGGTCTTGGATCACAAAGCAGACTCCCCCCTTGACTTAACTGATGTTGAGAACTAATTTCCGGTCCTCTTCGGGTATTTGTTATAATGACGTGCCCGGGTCGATTTCGGCCATGCTTTTTGGGTAAACCAAATGGTATATTAAGATATAACCGACAGGATTGATTGGTGGCGTGTGTAGCGATTTGCGCAGGCCCTAACCCTAATAAAGAATGCTTTAAGGATCTGCTTTTCAATGGACATCACCGTTAAGGGGAAACAGATGGACGTGGGCGATGCGCTCCGCACCCATACCGAAGATTCCCTCTCTGCCGCCGTTAGCAAGTATTTTGACCGTGCGCTTGACGCAAATGTGGTCTTTTCCAAAGTTCAAAGCGGCTTCCACGCCGACATTACGGTTCATGCGGGCCGTGGTGTTAACGTGCATGGCCAAGGCGAAGCGGGTGACGCTTATCCGGCTCTGGATGCCGCGATGGAACGCATTTCCAAGCAATTGCGCCGCTATCACCGCAAATTGGTGAACCACCATGCTGCCTCCACAGGCGATGTGACACAAGCGCAATACTCTATTCTCGGTCAAACCGAAGAAGAAGAAGTTCACGAAGAGCATCATCCCGCAATTGTTGCGGAAATGCCGCACGAAATCTCCACCATGAGCGTTAGCGAAGCTGTCATGCGCTTGGATTTGGGCAACCTTCCGGTTGTTGTCTTCAAGAACGGTGGCCACGGTGGTTTAAACGTGGTTTATCGTCGCCAGGACGGCAATGTGGGTTGGGTTGATCCACAAACGGGCGAAGCCGCGAGCTAAACGCGTTATAGACGCATAAAGGCTTGAAGGAATCGATATGGAAATCAGTGACCTGATCACGCTGGAAGGCTTGGATGCCAATTTAAAGGTATCTAGCAAGAAACAAGCGCTACAGGAACTGTCCAAACGGGCCGCCGAAGTCACAGGTCAGCACGAACGTGCGATCTTTGACGTGCTGATGGAGCGTGAGCGCCTCGGCACCACAGGTGTGGGCAATGGTATCGCCATTCCACACGGGAAATTGGCCACCTTGGATCGTTTGCACGGCTTGTTTGCGCGCTTGGAAACGCCCATCGACTTCCACGCAATTGATGAGCAACCTGTTGATTTGGTATTTTTGCTGCTGGCACCGGAAACGGCGGGGGCAGATCATCTTAAAGCGTTGGCCCGGGTGTCGCGCTTGTTGCGTGATGCAGGTGTGTGCGAAAAACTGCGCGGCACCGAAGATGCTGATGCGCTGTATGCATTGCTAACCCAATCAAGCGCCTCGCAAGCAGCTTAAACGAAGGTCTTACCAATTTTCGGGGGAGGTTCCCGCACACACGGGAATTTCAAAAAAAGCATGTGCTTTGGGCGCATGCTTTTTTTGTGGGTTAGCCAAATACCTCAGCCATGACATCAAGGGCAAACCGAGCGTGAGCTGTTGCAGGACCGCCACCCATTTCAATACCGACTTCAATGGCTTCCAAAACTTGGTTCTCAGTCGCACCAGATTTGGCAGCTTGTTCAATGTGCCACTGCATACAGCTTTCACAATTGATAACAATAGAAATGCCGATGGCAATCAGTTCTTTGTGCATTTTTGATAATGCACCATCGCCAAATGCAGCGCCTTCCATGTCCAAAAAGGCTTTGTAAACTTTGGAATCCAACTCCAAAAGTTTGGTGTGGGCCTTCTTGCGTTTTGAGCTGAGTTCCCGCAAATCAGTCACGGCTAAAGACTTCCATGCTTAGGGTGGGATAAGAATTGAAGGGGCGCTTACAGCCCGTTGGGCACACCAGCATGCACCGCGCAGTTACGTATGTATCAAACGCTAGTGTACGCTGTGGGCTTCCAATTCGTTTTGACGAATGGTGACGATGGCTTCATCGCGGTTTTCGACCGTGGTGAGCTCAGTCCCGTCAGCGGCAAAAATGCCGTATGCCGGTTCGCCATCTACGTTTATGGGTTTGACATAGGCCACATCTTCGATCCCCCAAGAGGCAAGATCGAAATGGGTGGACCAGTTTTGTCCGGTTTCAAGTTCGGGTGCTGTATAGCTTTGGCTCGGATAGCGGTTCATTTGTCCATGCTCCGTGTTGGCCTTGATCCCTTAAGTAGACGCCCTTTTCCCTAAGACTCAGTTAAGAGTTCTTGGTTGGCTCAAACTTTTTCGGCATCCAGATCAATGGTCTTTGTCGCCTGGGCTGTATCCTTGGCGGTGTTTTGGATTTTGATTGTACGCACTTCCGGTTCGTGTACGGGGCGTTCTAAATCGACATGAAGTAGGCCACTGTCCAAGTGCGCACCGTTGATTTCAATACCTTCAGCCAATACGAAGCTGCGGTGGAATTGGCGCTTACCAATGCCGCGGTGAATGTAGATGCGCTCTTTGTCGTCTTCTGAGGGGCGCCCACGTACAACCAACTGATTGTCTTCAACCGTGACGGAAAGATCATCCATAGAAAAACCTGCCACAGCCAGCGTGATGCGCAGGCAGTTTTCGCCGGTTTGTTCGATGTTGTAGGGTGGGTAGCCTTCGTTGGATGCTTTGGCGGCGCGATCCAGCATCTGTTCGAGGTGATCAAATCCCAGTAAAAAGGGGCTGTTGAAGGCAATACTACGAGACATAGCGCTATCTCCTCTGTGAGCGAGTGCGTGTGGGCGTTCAAAATCGACAATAGGTCCCTAGGTCGGGCACCGGACAAAAGATCCAAAAGGCATCTTTTGCCGTGGGGTTAATGTGGTCTTGAGCGCTTAACCTGTCAACGTTTGGTCTACCAACACCAACAATATCTCTAATTTGAATCTTAAATCTGCCGCTTTGTAAAATTGTTCTAATGTGCAATAGTATGCAAGCCCCCCCCAGGTGATATCGTCACATATGTGTAGTTTACGGGCATGGCGCACTCTCTTGGATGTGAGTGGAGGAGATGTGGCGTTGATCAGTAAGGCATTTTTAATTTGAGATGTCTGAAAGGGGTCGAATTTGATTTCAATGAGGACATGGTTCTCCACAGCCATACTTGTCGGCTTGTGGTTGCATGCAAATATTGCATTTTCCAGTGAGCATACATATGTGTTCAACACCAGTACGAGCGCACCTTATGTCACGGATGATCAGCAAGGATTTCAGGATCTTGTGATTGCTGAGGCGTTTAAGCGTCTTGGCCTCAAGGCGCGGGTGGAAAAATATGATGCATCTGCACGGGCTTTGATCAATGCGAACGATGGGGTTGATGATGGCGTGGCGATGCGCATTAAGGGCCTAGAGGCGAATTTCCCCAACCTCGTGCGCGTCCAAGAACGTTTAATTGTGAACGATTTTGTAGCGTATTCCAGAGGATTGGACCTGCGCAGTGAGACATGGGAGAGTTTGAAGCCCTACATGGTCGGATACATTAACGGCTGGGTGATATTTGAAAGAAACTTACCCTCCAATCAACCGAAAGCCACAGTGCGTGATCCGCAGCAAATGTTTGCGATGCTTAACAAGCAGCGGATTGATGTGGCTTTGTATGAACGTTGGCAGGGTTTGTATAATGCTCATAGTTCTGGCTTAATCGTTAAAGTACATGAGCCCCCCCTGGCATCCGTGGATATGTATATGTATGTCCACAAAAAACATGCAAAACTAGCACAGCCTTTAGCAAAAGTTTTACGGGCCATGAAAGCAGATGGAACATATCAAGCTATATATGACAAGTCGCTCACGGTATTGAATGATAAAAGTAAATAATTTGGATTGTTGGTAACTATATTGATGCACGGAATAATGCACCCCAACAGAATTGCCTGGAAACTGATCAAGCTGATGATCGTGTTCAGCTCGCTGATCACCTTGGTGACCACGGCTGTGCAGTTGTGGTCGGAATATGGGCGCGATACGGGTGCCATTCAGTCGCGTTTTGTGCAGGTTGAGCGTAGTTACATAGATAGCATTGCTGAAAACGTTTGGGAATCGGACACAGGGCGGTTGGATCTGTTGGTCAGCGGTATTATTGAGTTCCCGGATTTTCGCTATGCCATGGTACGCGATGATAATGGGGGTGTGCTGGCTGAGGCCGGGGCGCCCGTTGACAAAAACAAAATCCGCAAAGTTTACCCACTGCATTACACATTCCGCAGCACCAATTTAAAAATTGGTGAGCTGGAAGTGGTCGCCAGCTTGGAAGATGTTTACAACCGGGCCTGGGATCGGGTTGGCCTTATTTTGGTGTCTAACGCCATCAAAACCTTTTTGGTGGCGGTGTTTATGTTTGCCCTGGTGTATTGGACTTTAACCCGTCATTTGGATGTGATGGCAGCGTTTGCTCAGCGGATTGATTTGACGCTTCCAGTGGAGCCATTGAATTTGGACCGCGGGCATTTTGCAGGGCGCCGGGATGAGATGGATCAACTTGCAGAATCATTGAATGATATGCAGGGCAAACTGTTTCGTTCCTACGAAGAGCTTCGAATGCTCAACAATGACCTGGAAGACCGGGTGTTAGAACGCACGAAAGCCATGCGTAATGAAATTGAAGTGCGCAAAACGGCTGAAGAAAAGCTTGAACAAAGTGAGCATCGACTTCGTGATATTGCAGAGGCGGGAGCCGACTGGCTGTGGGAAATGGGACCTGATTTGCGTTTTACTTACGTATCAGAGGGCCGTGAATTATTTGGTGACGAAGCAATGACAAGCATCATTGGCCGGACGCGCATGGAAAGCGCGGCAGATACTGATGATGTGGATAAATGGGAATCACATATGGATGATTTGCGCAATCACAGACCATTTCGTGATTTTCAGTATTTGCGCAAATCGGCAACCGGTCAGCAAGCGACTATCCGTGTCAGTGGCAAGCCTGTTTTTGACGACCAGGGGACTTTTCAGGGTTATCGGGGTGTAACATCCGATGTGACAGAAGTGGTTGAAGCCAAACGTAAGGTTGCCTTAGCTGAAAACCAGTTGCGTATTTTGTCATCCGCAATGGAACAAAGCCCATCCATGGTGTTTATCACTGATTTCCAAGGTGACATTAACTACGTCAACGAAAAGTTTGTCGAAGTCACAGGTTATAGCAAAGAAGATGTTTTGGGCCGTAATCCGCGGTTGCTGAAATCACCGGATACGCCCCATTTTGTTCATAATGATATGTGGGCCAAACTAAAATCGGGACAAGAGTGGCGTGGTGAAATCAAGGATATGCGAAAAGACGGTACCGAGTTTTGGGCCTACGCCACCATTGCCCCAGTTAAGGATGAAAATGGTCGGATTACACATTTTGTTGCTACCCATGAAGATATCACCATGCGTAAACAGGCTGATATCCAAATGCGTGAAGCCACCAAACAGGCACAATTGGCTAGCCGAGCAAAATCGGAATTGATGGCCAATATGTCACATGAACTGCGCACACCTTTAAACGCTATTATCGGATTTTCAGATTCCATGTTGAGTGGTGTCTTTGGTTCACTTGGCAATGATCGATACGTTGATTATGTCCGTGACATTCATGCCAGTGGTCAACACCTGCTGGAATTGATTAATGATATTTTGGATGTATCTGCGATTGAAGCCGGCAAGCTTGTATTGCGCCCAGAGCCCTTGGAAATGAAAACAGTGGCAACGTCCTGCCTGAAACTGGTTCAGCATCGCGCAAATGAAGCTCAGGTAAAATTGTTTCATCATGTGGAGAAAGACATTCCAGATCTGCTGGCGGATGAGCGTCGGGTGAAACAGGTGTTGTTGAACCTGTTGACGAATGCCGTGAAATTCACCCCGGAAGATGGACAAGTTAATCTCAATATATTGTTGTCTCCCGATGGCGGCTTGCGCTTTGAAGTGGAAGACAGTGGGATTGGTATGGATGATCAAGGGATTGAAAAGGCGTTATCACAATTTGGCCAAGTGGATAGTCGGCTATCTAGACGTTATGAAGGTACGGGTTTAGGATTGCCATTGTCGAAAAGCTTGGTTGAAGCCCATGGCGGCACGCTGGATATTCGTTCCCGTATTGGTCATGGCACTACGGTTGTTGTGCATTTTCCAAAGGAACGCACAATTCTGGGCGATAGGACGGTCAAGGGTGAAAAGCCCGGCGTATCTTCCAAAACGCAATCATCGGACACAGACGCCGAGGGGGAGAAATTGGCATCCGTATCCGATGATCACAATGACAAGAAAACCCCGACGGTGCACTGAAGCACTTAACTGGCTTCTTTGTAGTCGTGTGCAGCACCAACTTGATCGGAGGAGGGCGCCCACAGGGGTGTCTTGTCTAGGGTTCAGAAACTAAACCCTAATTCAGTCATACAGCTTATTCAGCTGCTTCCAAACGCATGGTGACGTTTGATTTGTGCATGGCTTTCTTTGAGGCGCCATACAAATTGAAACACACAGGCGGTAAGGCCGCGAGTGCTCCAATGAATAAAAGTGTGACCAACCCAGAAGGGTTGGATGTGAGCACCTGTGGTGCGGTGTAGGTTAAGACACCAGCCACAATTATACCCATGGTTACAGCGCGAATATTGGAACAGCGCTGGCATTCTATGGTGCGCTTTTGGACGTAATGCACATCATAATCGTCAAACTTTTGAACGCCGATATAGACGTTTCCGGTGCCGTTGCAAAAATCACGGATATTGGGCTCCATTGATTTGTCGCTGACCTGAACACCAAAAACATCCTTGTCTGAAGCGCGGTTTAGGGCAGTTTTGAGCTTAAGGATGGGGGTCGAATGTGACGTGCCAGTGACATCAATTTTTGTGCTGATGCTGGATATGGCGTCGAGATCGAAGGTCGAGGTGGGCGTGGTCATGGGGAGGTCCGCTTTCTCTATCTTCACTGTTCAAGGCTTCCCGAATAACAGATCAATCTGCAAATTCATGAAGCATTCTCGTCAGTCCCCCAACGCTGTAAAACAGCCCTGGATATTGCAGCGCAGCATAAACGCATGGGGCGCAAATGTCTACCCATTAGTGTGGGTTTTTATGTGGGCGATAATTTAAGAGGATTTTCAAATGGTTATATATGTGTGCAAGAGACATCAAGCCTGTTGCACACATATATACCGTGAATTAGGTGTTGCGTGCGATCAGGTTTAAGCCCTGGCGCACTTGTTCCAAAAGTTTTTGGGGCTTCATGAGATTACGCCATATGGTGCGTAACAAGAATTTTGGACGCAGATAAAAACGCAAATTAAAGCGTTTGCGGAGGCGCAAAATATCTTCGGGGCTAAGCGTATCACTGGACAAAACGGTGGCTTCACCACTTTGGTCCATATTTGCCAGCTCTTCGCTAACCAGTCCCTGGTCAACCATTTGGCGGCGCAAAGCGGTACCTGCG
The DNA here is from genome assembly GCA_026196495.1 of Magnetovibrio sp. Taxonomy (GTDB): domain Bacteria; phylum Pseudomonadota; class Alphaproteobacteria; order Rhodospirillales; family Magnetovibrionaceae; genus Magnetovibrio. The sequence goes on along the minus strand of JAPHSY010000014.1, from coordinate 2,746 downwards.
CGAGGAATGGCGGTATGAACGGAAACATAATCGGGATCGAGATGGCAGACAAAATCAATCGTGGCGTTGATATCCTTTTCGCTTTCGCCAGGTAGGCCGACGATCACGGTGGCAACGGTTTCTATCCCAACTTGACGGCATGCGGTAAAGGCCGATTTCATTTCAGTGGTTGAAAAATCTTTTTGAATAGCCTCCAATGTATCAGCTTTTGCTGTTTCCACACCCATGATCACCGTATGACAGCCTTTCGTGGCCATGGCCTGGGCCAGCTCGACATCAATACAATCCGGTCGTGTGAAGCAGGTCCAGCCAAAGCGGTCTTGGTCTGTGGGTAAGATATCTAAAAATTGCAGTGCGCGGGGTTTGGATACGGCAAAGGTTTGATCCCAAAGGGCAAATTCGCGAATGCCCAGAGATTGTAAGTGCGTAAATTCTTGGGCAACCTCGTCCATGGGGCGGGCGTGATAATGCAGCTGTGCCATGACACAAAATGAACAGCGATAGGGGCATCCATAATCTGTCAGCACACTGGCAAATGGTGTGCGGGTGGCAAACGGAAAGCGATAGGCAAAAGGTTTAAACAGTTCATGCGGGGGTAAACCAATAGCAAACGATTTACCAACGCTGGTGGGACCCTCAACAATGGTGTCGCCGTCGCGGTACACCAGATCAACTAGATCTGTACGTTCACCTTCAGCGTAGCGTACACTTGATTCGGAAGAAAAGTCCAAGGCCGCAGCGTCAATAAGGTTGGCTTCGATCCACTGGTGCGCATGTTCGCGTAAGACGTCACCACTTCCAATGATGGGGATGTTGGGAAGACGTTGACGTATGCTTTTCAAAAACTCCGCATCTTCATCGACACTAACGGCACCCACCAAGGTGAAAATTACGTCTGGCTGTGCTTTTTCAATGGCCTGGAGGCATTGTTCAATGCTGAGTTTTTCAACAATGGCGTCAATGGCTTCGCAGGTCCAGCCTGCACGACCAAATTGAGCCCCGGTGTGAAGTAAATCAATGGGCGGGAAGGTGTAGCCTGTACGCGATAGTTTGCTACAGTAATAATCCCGGATATAAGTCTCTTGTCCCGGAGGATTAAGGAGCATCGCGCGGCGTGTCGAATTCATCAAATCAACCTCGAAAGAGGACCGGCGTGAGCTTGGCATCGCTCCAGCACGTGGAAAAGTTATTTGGCACCATGATCTGTGCATTACTGCACGGGCCCGCCAAACTAATCCCAAAACCTCAAAATATGAACCCCGATCATGTCAAAAAGGTTCTGGTGGTCAAGTTTTTTGGTATTGGTAGCTTGGTACTGGCCACTCCGTTCTTTCGCCAAGCCAAAAAGAAGTTCCCCAATGCGGAAATTCACTTGCTGACGTTATCAAGCAATCGCGTTGTGATGGATATGATCGAAGATATCGATCAAACCCATTATGTGGATTTGGGTGGTAACGTTGTGGCAGCCATTGGGGCTTATGTGGGGACCCTGTGGCGTGCTTTTCGGGGGCATTATGATGTTTTGATCGATTTGGAGTTCTATACCCGTGCTTCTGCTGTGGTGGCGTTGGCCAGTTGGGCCCCTGTCCGCATTGGTTATCATGCATCGGGTATTTATCGTGGTGGATTGCACAGTCATCGTGTGCCGTTTAACAGCTACTGGCACGTGAAACGCAATTTTCTCAGCTTGCTGGAACCCTATGGTTATTGTCACAGCGGCAATATTGTACAGCCTATGCTCAATATACCGGATGCCATAACAGACAAGGTCCAGCCTTTTATCGACAAGACGGATGGGCGTTATGTCGTAATCAATGTCAATGCTGGTGAGTTGGCCTATGAACGGCGCTGGGATCCGAAAAGTTTTGCTGCTTTGGCGGCACGTCTCAGCATGAAATATGAGATTCCTTGTATTTTTATCGGTGCACCATCTGAACGCGTCTATGTTCAAGCCGTGGTTGATCAGGCGGTGTCCCAGGGTGGTCATGCCATCAACTCTGCAGGTGAGTTAGACCTGGTCTCTATGACCCAATTGTGTCGTGAAAGCAACTTGGTGATCAGTAACGATTCAGGCCCCTTACACGTTGCAGCTGCGACGGGAGTTCCTGTTGTAGGCTTCTTTGGGCCGGAAACGCCGGTTCTGTATGGCCCCGTCGGAGTGGGGCATTTGGTTTTTCATGAGCCGCTGAGCTGTTCCCCTTGTATCAATATTGAACAGGGTAAACGTCTGAAGTGTTGGCATGACCGCGCCATCTGCCAAGAGGCAACATCTGTTGAAAAAGCTTTTTCAGAGATTTCAAAAACATTTGATGACGTTTTAAAACAGAAATAAAAAAAACTGCCGGATGCATGCACACCCGGCAGTATAGAGAGAGGAACCAGGGGGGAACTAGTTCCCCATATTGGGTACGCCGTCCAAACCGACAATCCCAGCAGGGAGTTCATGGGCAATGCCCTTATGGCAATCAATACAGGTCATGTTTTCATCGATTGCTTGCTGGTGTCCTTTGTGGGAGCGTTTTTCCTGTTCCACGAAGTCCATATATTCAAAGCTATGGCAGTTACGGCATTCACGTGAATCCGTATCTTGCATTTCTTTCCATACGTTCTTGGCTAATTGAAGACGTTTGCCTTCGTATTTTTCACGGGTGTCAATGGTACCTAAGAAGTGGTGATAGAGTTCGTTGCTGGCGCGGATTTTGCGCATAACTTTGTGTGTCCAGGTTTTCGGCACGTGACAGTCAGG
>JAPHSY010000048.1 GCA_026196495.1 Magnetovibrio sp. | reverse complement strand
GGGTTCCGACAGCAGACCACCGCCACAGCCCACATCCAAAATGTCGAGTCCTTTAAACGGTTGCTCAGCCGTTTTATCAAGCCCTAAGTAGTTACAAACGTTGGATACGATGAATTCAATGCGTGCTGGGTTGAGCTGGTGAAGAGGGCGAAACTTGCCTGCCGGGTCCCACCACGCATCGGCCATAGCCGTGAAGCGGGCGATTTCTTCGGGATTGACGGTGCTGTTTGCGGTCTCAGCCATGGCTCATAAGCCTTTTCAAATCAGGATTTTTAACGCTTTCAGCGTCCAGGTAGACTTGCGACATGGGGGCATATTGAGTATGTATACGCGCCCGCTCTTGCCGAAGGCAGTGTTTAAGCTGAATCTGGCTTCGTTTCCAGTGCTTTTCCAGTGTTTTGTTCGGCGTTTTTCAAGGAACGGGTAATAGGTATCGAATTTTACAGGCTTTAGACGCTACATGGCTCTTATCGTACAAAAATTCGGCGGCACATCTGTGGGTGATGTTGAACGCATCCAAAATGTCGCCAAGCGCGTAAAACGCGAAGTGGACGCTGGCAACCAAGTTGCCGTGGTGGTTTCCGCCATGTCCGGTGTAACCAACCAGTTGGTGGACTATGTGACCTCCATCACCCCGCTTTATGACACCCGCGAATACGACGTGGTGGTCTCATCAGGTGAACAGGTAACATCTGGTTTGTTGGCTCTGGCGTTGCAAGACCTCGGCGTGCCTGCACGTTCGTGGTTGGGCTGGCAAATGCCGGTCAGTACTGACAGTGCCCATGGCAAAGCGCGGATCTTGGGTATCGATGGGGAAGAGGTCAAAAAACGCCTCGCCTCTGGCGAAGTTGCCGTGGTTCCCGGCTTCCAAGGTGTGGGACCCGACAATCGTGTAACCACATTGGGCCGCGGTGGGTCGGACACCTCTGCTGTTGCGTTGGCGGCGGCACTGGAAGCGGATCGCTGCGATATCTACACGGATGTGGACGGGGTTTACACCACCGACCCTCGGATCGTGTCGAAAGCCCGTAAACTTGAAAAAATCACCTTTGAAGAAATGCTGGAAATGGCATCTCTGGGGGCCAAGGTCTTGCAGACCCGCTCCGTCGAGGTGGCAATGAAACATGGAGTGCGCCTGCAAGTGCGCTCATCCTTCTCGGATGAAGAAGGTACCCTGGTTGTAGACGAGGACGAGATCGTGGAACAAGAACTCATCAGTGGTGTGGCATACAGCCGCGACGAAGCAAAAATCACTTTGGTCGGTGTTGCCGATCATCCCGGCATCGCCGCCAAAATCTTTGGTCCGTTGGCTGAAGCCTCTATCAATGTGGACATGATTGTTCAAAACGTGTCAGATGATGGCAAATCAACCGACATGACCTTCACCGTGCCCAATACGGACATGGAACGCGCTGTGGAAGTGGTGAAATCTCACACCAGCGAAGTCGGGTACAAAGATTTGCTGGCTGATCCAGACGTTGCAAAGATTTCTGTTATTGGTGTGGGTATGCGCTCACACGCCGGTGTCGCTCAACGTATGTTCCAAGCTTTGGCTGACAAAAGCATCAACATTCAAGTGATTTCCACCTCGGAAATCAAAGTCAGTGTGTTGATTGCTGAAGAATATACGGAACTTGCCATTCGTGCTTTGCACACCGCGTACGGCCTGGATGCCGAAGAAGAATAAGCCCAAGCTTTTTAGACCTGAGATTTGACGGGACTGCACATGACCACTTCTGCGAAACAGCACCTTGACCAACTATGGGCCAGGGGCCGGGAATTTTTGGGTACTGAATATGCCATTTTGGGTGGTGCCATGTCCTGGGTGTCTGAACGGCACTTGGTTGCGGCCATTTCAAATGCCGGTGGCTTTGGTGTGATTGCATGCGGTGCTATGACACCGGATTTGTTGCGCACTGAAATCACTGAAACGGCAGCTATGACGGACAAGCCGTTTGGTGTGAACTTGATCACCATGCATCCAGATTTGGATGAACTGATTGATGTTTGCCTTGAACTCAAAGTCACGCACGTTGTGTTGGCGGGTGGTTTGCCATCGGGCGCATCAATCAAAAAAATCAAAGAAGGTGGTGCAAAGGTGATCTGTTTTGCACCCGCACTGGTACTGGCAAAGCGTTTGGTGCGTAATGGTGCCGATGCGTTGGTGATTGAAGGTTCCGAAGCCGGTGGTCATATTGGCCCTGTATCCACATCTGTCTTGGCGCAAGAAATTTTGCCTCATATCACCGATGTTCCCATATTTGTTGCAGGCGGTATTGGTCGTGGTGAAACCATTGTGAGCTACCTTGAAGTTGGTGCTGCTGGCGTACAGTTAGGCACGCGCTTGGTGTGTGCGACCGAAAGCATCGCTCACGAAAATTTCAAGAAGGCCTTTATCCGGGCTTCTGCGCGGGATGCCATCCCAACCGTGCAAATCGATCCACGCTTCCCGGTGATCCCGGTGCGTGCGATCACCAACAAAGGCACCGATGAATTTATGGAAATGCAGCGCAAAGTGATTGAAAAGCACAATGCGGGCGAACTGGATCAGCAAGAAGCACAATTGGAAATCGAACATTTCTGGGCAGGGGCCTTGAAACGTGCGGTTATCGATGGCGACGTTGAAGGTGGATCATTGATGGCGGGCCAAATTGTCGGTACGGTCAAAAGTGAACAGCCAATGGCGGATATTTTCGCCGATTTGATGGACCAAGCCGTAGGGGCTCTTGAAGCGCGGGGGCGCTAACTCGTAAGGGAAGTGGGGACTGGCCATGAACTCGGCCACTCATATCACTGCGCCTCGTAGACTGTTGTCTCGAGTACGCGACGTTATGGCGGGCGAAGGCACCGCGCAGTCGCGCTTGGACAAAATCACCGGAATTATTGCAGCCGACCTTGTTACCGAAGTGTGCTCAATCTACGTGCGCCGCGCTGGTGATGTGTTGGAACTGTTTGCCACCCACGGCTTGAGCTCTGATGCTGTTCATTACACCCGCTTGCGTGTTGGTGAGGGCTTGATTGGTGACATTGCCGCCCATGCCAATCCTTTGTCATTGTCGGATGCGAAATCCCACCCTAGTTTTGCATTTCGTCCAGAAACAGCGGAAGAGGATTACCACGCATTCTTAGGTGTGCCGATTTTGCGTGCTGGGCGCGTTATCGGTGTCATAGCTGTTCAGAACAAAACGGAACGCAAATATACCGAAGAAGAAACTGAAACACTGCAAACCATTGCCATGGTGTTGGCGGAGTTGGTGGTTGGTGGCGAACTGATCGGTCGTCATGAACTGATGCCTGCCGACGGTATAGCTTTAAAACCGTTGCGTTTGGAAGGTACGGTCTATTCCGGCGGGCTGGGCATCGGTAAAGCGGTTCTGCATGAGCCCAGCTTCGATATCGACAATTTGGTTGCTGAAGACCCTGACGAAGAAATGGAACGCTTGCATGAAGCGTTCAGTTCCATGTTGGGGCATCTAGACAAACTGCTGAGCCAAAGCCCACTGAATGCGGTTGACGGTGGTGAACATGAAGACGTGCTGGAAGCGTTCCGCTTGGTCGCTGAAGATGCAGGTTGGTTGAGGCGCACCGAAGAAGCTGTCAAATCAGGTTTGACGGCTGAAGCTGCTGTTCTCAAAGTTAAAAATGAAATGCGGGCCCGTTTGGGAGCAGCAACCGATTCTTATCTGCGCGAACGTATCCATGACTTGGATGATCTGTCCAACCGTTTGATGCTGCATTTGATGGGCAAAGCGGGTGCTGACGGTGCGCATCTACCGGAACACATGATTTTGGTGGCGCGCAATATGGGCCCGGCGGAACTGCTGGATTACGACCACACCCGCTTGCGTGGTTTGGTGTTGGAAGAAGGTTCTGCCACCTCTCACGTGGCCATCGTTGCACGTGCCATGGATATTCCGGTAATGGGCCAAGTGCGCGATGTTTTGACCAAGATTGATCATGGTGAAGCCATTATCGTTGATAGCGATAATGCCCAAGTTTTGATCCGTCCGGGTGAAGACGTTCAGCAAGCTTTTCATGAAACCCGTAAAGATCAAGAAAAGATCAAGGCCCAGTATGCACAGTTGAAAGACTTGCCTGCCAAAACCCTGGATGGCATCGATATTAGCCTGAATATCAATGCAGGCTTGTTATTTGATTTTGAACAGATTGATGAAACTGGCGCCGATGGTGTTGGGCTGTATCGTACCGAGGTTCCGTTTATGGTTCGTGCCCAATTTCCCGATGTGGAAGCACAACGCCAGCTTTATGAAAAGGTGTTGGATCGTGCCGATGGCAAACCTGTGGTATTTCGTACCGTGGACGTGGGTGGCGACAAAGTTTTGCCGTATTGGGATGAATTGGATGAAGAAAATCCCGCGATGGGCTGGCGTGCGATTCGCATTTGTCTAGATCGTCCGGCAATTTTGCGCCAGCAATTGCGGGCTTTGATTTTGGCCGCCCGTGGTCGTGACATTCGTGTCATGTTTCCAATGGTGGCTGAAGTCGATGAGTTCATAGAAGCCAAGAAGCTTTTGCAACGTGAATTGGACCGCGTTAAAGAACGTGGTGGTATTGCACCCGAAAATGTTCATGCGGGCGTAATGCTGGAGGTTCCGGCGCTGGCACTGCAAATGGATAAACTGATTCCCTTGGTGGATTTCATTTCCATTGGCTCGAACGATTTGATGCAATTTTTGTACGCGACGGACCGGGGCAATCCGCACGTTTCTGATCGCTATGATATTTTGTCACCATTTGCTTTGGGGTTCCTGAAATCGATCCGTGATCGTTGTGATCAGGCGGGTGTACCTGTCAGCATCTGTGGTGAAGCTGCGGGGCGTCCACTGGACGCCATGGCCTTGATTGGTATTGGTTTTCGCCGTCTATCCATGTCACCACCAGCCATCGGTCCGGTGAAGGAAATGGTGCGTACTATGTCGGAACGTCAAGTGGCGCAATTCGTTCATTCGACCTTGTCCAAGCCCTATGTCACAATTCGTCCGCGCCTGCGCGACTTTGCTAAGGATCATGGCATTAAGGTTTAAGGGGGCTATGGCGCGCAAGTCCTTGCAATTTCTGGCGCTTCGGGCAGAATACGTATCGTATTTGGGGCGAATTTGATGCCCTGGCTCTGGCCCCCATGACTTTGGCCCAAGGATTTAACGCGTGACCGATAGCCAAACCACTTCGACGGAAGAAGATAAAAACTCTGCCCAAATCAGTGTTGGTGCTTTGTTGCGCCAAACCCGCCAAGCGGCCGGGTTGGATATTGCCGAAGTGGCTCGTGCCTTGCGCATCAGTCAGAAGTATCTAGAAGCCATTGAAGATGCCCGCCATGAGGATTTACCTGGTGCGGCCTATGCCATTGGCTTTGTACGCAGTTTTGCTGAACATTTGCACTTGGACGGCGAAGAAATGGTGCGTCGTTACAAAGATGAGGCGTCCGGGGTTAATCATCGTAGCGACCTGACGTTCCCCAAGCCCATATCCGAAGGTGGGGTGCCTGGTGGTGCGGTGTTAGGTCTGGGTGTGATCATTGCGGGTGTTGCTTATGGGGTTTGGTATTGGCATTCCAGCCAATCCGATATTGAAGTGGCCCGTGTTGAACCCGTGCCGGAACATATGGCTGCCAAACCCGCGAAAATGAAAGCTGAACCTGCCCCCGTTGTAGAAACTGAAGCCCCCACTGTTGAAGAGTCTGCTGCCACCAGTGAGCCGGAACGAGAAGTCGAGCCTGAACCTGTAACGATGGCTGAGCCAGAACCCGAAGCAGCCGCAGAAATGACAGAGGCTGCTTCTGGAATGCCGATGGTTGAAGAAACGGTTGAAGAGGCTGCTGAGGAAAAAATTCAGGAAGTGGCTGAAGAGGCCATTGAAGAAACCGCCGAACCTGTCACTGAAGCTATGAATGCTGAGGTTTCGCCAGAAACGTCACAACAACCCGCTGAACAAGAGATAGAAGCCGCCGAACCTACAGGCGACACAAATGTAACTGAGCCACAAGTCGCGTCCACCGAAGAGCCAGAAGCTGAACCTGAGCCTGAAGCAGCTACAGAAGTCGCTTCGGTAACACCGCAGGAGCGTGTTAATGATGGCCCCAGCCGGATCACATTACGTGGCAAGTCGAATAGCTGGATTTCGGTTCGTGATGACGTGTCTGATCGTTTGTTGTTTATGCGCTTGTTGAGCAAAGGTGAAGAATACCAGGTTCCCAACCGCAGTGGTTTGTTGCTGATGACCGGCAATGCCGGGGCCTTGGAATTGTGGGTGGATGGCAAGTTGCTGGACCCCATTGGTCGCATTGGCGAAGTTAAACGCGATGTTGAATTGGATGCTGAGAAACTGAAAAACGCTGCTGGTGCAGAGCAATAGCTGTTTTCACGTAATCACAAAGCGTTTCGCTTGGGTTTGACAGCTGATCATTGCTTTTGAAAACAGGCCGGGCGCGTTATATAGCCCGTATTGAGAAGGCTTTTTCAGGAACACCCATATGCTCGCCACGTTCAATCCATCAACGCTACAACGCCATAAAACCACGGTTGTCGATATTGACGGCGTGAAAATGGGCGGTGCTTATCCCATTGTCGTGCAATCCATGACCAATACGGATACAGCCAATGTTGAAAGTACGGTCAAACAGGTTGCGGAGCTGGCTGCGGCTGGGTCCGAATTGGTACGTTTGACCGTGGACCGTGATGAAGCAGCCAAAGCTGTGCCGCACATTCGTGAGAAACTTTTGGCTCAAGGTGTTGATGTTCCGCTGGTGGGGGATTTTCATTACATCGGCCACAAATTGCTAATGGACAATCCTGCCTGTGCAGAAGCCTTAGCAAAGTTTCGTATCAATCCTGGCAATGTCGGGTTTCGTGAAAAACGTGACCAGCAATTCAGCGCCATGATCGAGCTGGCGGCTAAGCTGGATAAAGCCGTGCGCATTGGTGTGAATTGGGGCAGTCTTGATCAAGATTTGGCGCAAGAGTTGATGGATGAAAATGCCAAGCTCGCCAATCCTTTGCCTCCTGAAGATATCACCCGTGAAGCTTTGGTGCGCTCAGCCTTGGACAGTGCCGCACGGGCAGAAGAATTGGGCTTGGGTGCTGATCGCATTGTGATTTCGTGCAAAGTTAGCGAAGTGCCGGAGCTGATCAATGTATATCGCTTGCTGGCTCAACGTTCCAATTATGCCCTGCATCTGGGCTTGACCGAAGCCGGTATGGGGGACAAGGGGGTCGTTGCATCGACCGCTGCATTGTCAGTTTTATTGACCCAAGGCATTGGTGATACCATCCGTGTTTCCTTGACGCCGGAACCGGGTGCCGCGCGAGATCGTGAAGTTCGTGTGTCTCAAGAAATATTACAAAGCCTGCATCTGCGCAATTTTGCCCCGCAAGTGATAGCATGTCCGGGCTGTGGTCGAACCACATCAACATTATTCCAGGAACTGGCACAAGACATTCAGGGGTATGTGCGAAGGCGAATGCCGGAATGGAGTGTTTTGTACCCTGGTGCAGAAGATATGAAACTGGCGGTCATGGGATGTATCGTCAATGGTCCTGGTGAAAGCAAGCAGGCCAATATTGGTATTTCTTTACCGGGTACGGGTGAAGCACCTTCGGTTCCGGTGTTTATCGATGGTGAGAAGGCTACGACTTTGAAAGGCAATGACTTGTCCGGTCAATTTCAACAGATGGTCGAAGACTACGTCAAAAAACGTTATGGTGGTGCATGAGCGAAGCTGAACTTCCCAAAGGCCGACCTATTGTGGTTGGAGCGAACCATCGCTCCTCGACCATGATGATGCGTGACCGCATCTTTGTTGAAGATCCGCGCGTACCTGCTTTGCTGGAAGACATGTCAGATCAAGGCTTGGGGCAAGTCATCCTATTGTCCACCTGTGATCGGGTGGAGGTCATCGGTATCAGCCAAGATTTAGCCACCTTTCAAAAAGTTGCATTGGAAACCTTGGCGCGTGAAGGCGAATGTACGGTCGAAGAACTTCAAGAACAAACTTACACCCTGACCGATGAAGCCGCCGTTGAGCACATATTCCGGGTCACAGCTTCTCTGGATAGCTTGATGGTGGGGGAACCCCAGGTTTTGGGCCAAGTTAAACACGCCCATCGCCAGGCGGTGGAAACCGACCACGTCCGTGCGGAGCTGGAAACCTGGATGCAGGCATCATATGCCACAGCCAAGCGGGTGCGCACTGAAACCAAAATCGGTGAAGGCCCGGTGAGCATGGCTGCCAGTGCGGTGCAAATCGCGCGTGATCTGTTTGGTGATCTGAGCCGCTGCAAAGCACTTTTGGTGGGCACTGGTGACATGGGTGAAATGATTGCGAGTGATTTGTTGGAAATGGGGCTGTCCGGTTTGACAGTGACTCATCCTCGCAAGGGTCGAGCTGATGCATTGGCACGAGACCTTAATGCTCATGTGGCAGACTTTGAAAATTTTGAACAGCTTTTGGCTGAAAGCGATATCGTTTTAACTGCGGTTGGCACCCGACGTTTTAGCCTCACAGCGGACCCTGTGAAAAAAGCTTTGAAGGCGCGGCGTTATCAGCCAATGTTTATCGTTGATGCTGGTGTGCCGGGGGATGTCGAAGCCCAAGTGGAAACTTTGGATGATGCGTTTGTGTATGGTCTTGGTGATTTGGAGCAAGTCGCCCTGAAAGGTCGTGCCGGTCGTGAACAAGAAGCCGCTCGTGCGGATGAAATCATTAAAGAAGAAGTCCAAAGTTTCTTGCAAACCCGTGCGGAGCGTGCAGCCGTTCCGGCATTGACACGCTTGCGTACCAAATTTGAAATAGCCCAGAAGAAAGCCCTAGAAGATGCAAATGGTGACGCTGAAAAAGCAACCCGTTTGTTGGTTGGGCGCTTGTTGCACGACCCATCGGAAGCCATGCGCCGTATTGCTGCTGATGACGAAGCCGCCTGGGCCCGGTTGGAATTCGCCATGGAGCGTTTGTTCAACCTTAATGAAGAAAATGAGAACTAATCGTGTCACTTGAAGAAAATCTCAAACGTGTCCAAGATCGACACGAAGAACTCAGTGCGTTGATGTCCACAGGGGACTTGAGTGCCGACGACATTCAAAAAATGTCGAAGGAGTACTCGGACCTTGGTCCCATTGTCGAGGCCATCAATGCTCTTGATAAAGTGCGCGAAGATTTAAACGATGCACAAAGTTTGTTGGCCGATGCCGGTGACGACCCCGAAATGCGCGAACTGGCTCAAGCCGAAGTGCAAGAGCTGAAAAGCCAATTGCCGGATTTGGAACGCCAAGTTCAAGTGATGTTGCTGCCCAAAGATGAAGCCGATGACAAAAATGCAATCTTAGAGGTGCGTGCAGGGACGGGTGGTGATGAGGCCGCATTGTTTGCCGCAGATTTGATGCGCATGTATCAGCGATTTGCCGAAGCTCAAGGTTGGAAGTTTGAGCTCATGGATGTCAATGAAACAGGCATCGGTGGTTACAAAGAAGCCATGGCGGAAATTTCTGGTCGTGCGGTCTTTGCAAAATTGAAATTTGAAAGTGGTGTGCACCGTGTGCAACGTGTGCCAGAAACGGAATCGGGAGGGCGCATTCATACCTCTGCCGCGACCGTTGCCGTATTGCCGGAAGCCGAGGATGTCGATATTCAAGTGCGAACCGAAGATTTGCGCATCGATACTTACCGTGCCCAAGGTGCAGGTGGGCAGCACGTCAACACCACCGACAGTGCTGTGCGCATTGTTCACGAACCATCAGGCATTGTGGTGCAGTGCCAAGATGGTCGTTCTCAGCACAAGAACAAAGAAAAAGCCATGACCATGTTGCGGGCCAAGCTGTATGACCATCAGCGTCAAGAGTTGGACCGTGAACGTTCAGAATCACGCAAAGGCCAAGTGGGATCAGGTGATCGTTCGGAACGTATCCGCACCTATAACTTTCCTCAAGGTCGCATCACCGATCACCGTATCAATCTGACGCTCCACAAATTGGATCGTGTGTTGGAAGGTGACTTGAATGAACTGGTCGATGCTCTAACTGCAGAAGATCAAGCCGCACGCTTGGCTGAGTTGGCGTGAGCGATCATCTAACATTTGAAAACCTTACCGTGGGCGAAGCCCAACGTGTCTGCGTGCCCGTTTTGAAAGCTGCAAACATTGATGAACCCGTCATGGAAACACGAATGTTGTTGGGTTTTGTTTTGGGCGGCGGGCCCGAACGGGTGTTGGCAGATCGTGACAACACACTGACATCTCAACAAAGTAAACTTTTGAGTGATATTGTTGGACAGCGTAGCCATCGAGTGCCGATGTCCCACATTCTTGGACAACGTGAATTTTGGTCTATGATATTTAAGGTGACAGGGGATACTTTAACCCCGCGGCCAGATACCGAAACATTGGTTGAGGCTGTATTGGAAAATGTTTCACCTCCACCTAAACGTATTTTAGATTTGGGCACAGGGACAGGTTGCATCTTATTGGCATTGCTGAGTGAGTGGGGTGACGCCCAAGGTGTTGGTGTTGATGTCAGCGATAAAGCTTTGGCTGTGGCCCTGGATAATGCTCAATCCCACAAGCTTGATGTGCGGGCTTCATTTGTTAAAAACGATTGGGAACAATCGGAGTGGACGGATGTTTGGTCTGAGCCATTCGATGTTGTTGTTTCCAACCCACCCTATATTCCGCAAGCTGATATTGCGAATTTAGACGTTGATGTACGTGATTATGAGCCTATGTCGGCATTGGTGGGTGGGGATGATGGTTTGGATGCCTACCGTAGAATTACCGATGGATTGAACAGCTTGATATCGCCCGGTGGGGTGGTTGGTTTTGAAGTGGGAATCGATCAGGCCGGAGATGTTGCAGGTATTTTGGAACGTGCAGGATTCCGGGTTCTTGAAACCCGAAATGATCTTGGTGGTATACCCCGCGCTGTGATTGGGTGCAAAACCTAAGGTTTTTACAATATTCAGCTTAATTTTATGCAAAATGAGTAAAAAAAGGGGTTGGAATACGGCCCCAATACGACTAGGGTTATGGATAACAGATGGCTGGATGAGGCCTCATTTCCGCAGCTTTAAATTTTAAAAGCTGCCGATAGAAACGCATCCAATCCTTCCAACGTTACCGTATGTCTCTGCACTTAGGGGTGTGGAAATTTGATTTCGGTATGCGTCCGGCAATTTCGGACGGAAGGGCTTCGTTTTTTTCAGTACAACTATAAAAATGACACCATGAAACAAGGTCAAAACCAAAGACGTTCACGAGGCCGTGGTAACAACAACGGTCATCGCCGCAACAACCGCAATCAATCGTTTGAAAGCAATGGCCCAGATGTAAAAGTCCGTGGTACAGCCCAGCAGGTTTTGGATAAATACCTGCAATTGGCACGCGATGCTCAGTCGGGCGGTGATCGTGTGAAGGCAGAAGCTTACTTGCAGTTTGCAGAACACTATTATCGGATTGTCAATGTTGATCAAGATGGTGATCAAAAAGGTGATCACAACAAATCGGATCGCAATGGGGAGCAAGCGGACGGTGAAGGCTCTGAACGTCCTCAACGCCCAGAGCGTCAAGAGCGCCCAGAGCGTCAAGAACGCCCTGAACGCAAAGAGCGTCCTCAACGTGGGCGTGGGCGTGGACGCACTGCACAGCAAAAAAATGAAGCAACGCTAGCTGCTGAGGCTGCTGCTGCAAATGAAGAAACGCAAAAAACAGCCCAAACTGAAGAGAAAACTCCTGCACCAGAAGCTGAAGTCGAAGTTTTGAATGCGTCGTCAAAGGCAGATGAAGCGGATGAGGCAGATGAAGCGGAAACAGTGAGTGAAGTTGTCACTGTTTAAAGGCATTAAATCTACAAAAATTCAAAAGGCCCCGTCATCACGGGGCCTTTTTTTATTTTATCTCTTCATAGCCATATCGTTTGACATCATCGGCTAGGATGTCCAATGCCTTAGGCATGAGATGGGTGTAACTTTTCCATTGGCCGATGGCTCTACGGTTGAGACCTTTGGACACATCCGCATAGCTGGGCGTTGAGATGAGGCTGTTACGTGCTGTGTCTTGATAGTTTGAGACGCTTTCGTCCAATGATAATCCCAGGTAGCTAAAAATGTTGTTTATGGTTTTATCATAATCGTCAATGAGGTCCTCATAGCGATATTCATGTACGGATAGATCTAAGGCTTCCACAGAATGACGATACAGTTTCATGCTGTCTGCATACAGTTGAGCTGTAGATTCCATATCTGTCATATGCATCATAAAAATATTCAATGCAAAATTCTGCATCATGTTGCTGATGCAAACGTCACGGGGGTCACGTAAAGCAAAAATGATTTTAGCTTGAGGAAATAATACCCTGACCAATGGAAGGTACAAAATATTGATAGGGTTCTTATCGACGACAGTTTTATCACAGGGATCGAATTCAAGCTCGCCTTCGAAAGTGTTCCAATACAATGCTCGCAATTTTGAAAGCTCATCATCGCTAAGAGTATTTAAACCATGTGGATAATTGATGCTTTTGTTTAATGTTTTGTTTGCGTATTCCAGAACGGTGCCAAGTGCAGGAAGTTCGGCCGATGTTTGCAATGCAGGGTGAGAGGCCAGCATCATTTCCATCAGTGTTGTCCCTGATCGCGGAAAGCCAATAAAGAATATTGGGGTTGTGATATTGGAAGCAGTGTTCGGAAGCGTTAGGTTCTGTGTTCCTGAGTCAAACCATGCATGAGTTTTCTGGAAAATTGTCTCTATGACTTTTTTGTTTAAATGATTGAATTGTGGTAATTCGCTAACCATTGCGCCCTTGATGGACATTGTTTCAAAGGCCGCATTATATTGTTTTAATCGAGCTTGAGCCTTGCACAACACCCCTAAGGCTTCACTACGCATTTCTGTAGAAACATCCTTTTTAAGGATGCCATTAAGTCGTTGTATCGCATTCTCAGGTTTTTTCTGAGCAAGATCAATTTTGGCTAGACCAATTTCTGCTAAGACAAAATCAGTTGATACATTCAGGACACCCTGGAACAAAGCTTTGGCTTCGTCGAGCTTGTTTTGTTTTTCCAGAAATGTTGCATATCTCAACATGACTCTAGGTGCATTTGGTGCCAGAGCATAAGCTTTTTGAACATAAGTAAGTGCATCAATGGGACGAACATAAGTGGCAGGCATTTCCGCCAACGCACACATGGCTGGAACGGAATCTGGTTCGCGTTCCAAAACCTTTCTCAATGCTATTATAGCGTTGTCCAAATCCCCATTTATTTGTAGACCAATACCCAACCAGAGAGATAATTCTGGATTGTCAGGCATTGCCGGTTGCGCTTGGCGTAGATACGAAACGCCAAGTTCTGCATCTCCCAATTTAACCAAAGTAGATCCTAAACAAAACAAGGTGCTGGGGTTGTTTGGTTCCAACTTATTGGCTTTGGCATAGACGTTAGCGGCATCAGATAGCCTATTTTGAGATTGATAGGCTAAGCCCAAATTATAATATATGGCGGCGTTGTTTGGAGATTGCTTTAAGGCCTTAGACAAATATTGAACAGCTTGGGCGTGTTTGCCCAGTTCATATTGCAAGATACCCATCAACATTAATGCATCAGAATTCTTAGGAGCTTGTTTCAATGCAGATTTATAATGTTGAAGGGCTTGTTTGTGCCTTCCTGCACGATGAAGTTCATAGCCCTTCGCAAGGATGTTTTGCATTTATAAATCCGTCAATTCTAAACAATTTTCTAGCCAGAGATAGTTATGGCGTCACCAGCAGAAATTGTTCCGCCTTTGATCACCTTGGCATAGACACCCATGTTGGTGTGGCCGAAGTGATCTTTTAAAGCATGCATGACTTTAATGTCTATCTCTCCCGTTGTGGGATTGATGTGGGTTGTGATGCAGCGTCCGGTTTCTTTTGTTGTTTCCAAGACCGCATCACCGATTTTGATTTGTTTGCCGATCCAACTGGTCTCGGCCCAGGCTTCTACGCCTTCCATAATTAAGTTCATGCGAAATCGTAATGGGTCTAGTTTTTTGCTCAGCAGTTTTTCGACGGCACGAACGGATTCCATGTTCAGCAATGACACAGGGCCGTCGGTGGTATCGAAGTAGCCGATATCTTGAGCCTCTTTCAGTATGGGTGTGCCAGTATCATCCAAACCAAGATGCTTGGCGATTCCTCCCGCTATAGCATTGCGACCTTCGTCTGTGTCCATTTTACCTTCGCCGTGAAGGTCACCTGGGGCTTCAAAGGTGAGGCGATTGGTTATCTCGTCAAAGTGAGATTTCACCATGGCCATATTTTTTTCGTTGGCGAGGACCAGAAAGTTGGATTTTGGATGCCAATTATTGGAAGTGCTGGCTTCACTACCTGGGCGAGCCAATGCCCATTTGCGATCGAACGGCAGGCCTTGACCTGGGCTCAAAGTACAGTGGTTGAGCGTTTCAACCGATAGACTTTTGACGGGATAACGCAAAATTTGGTCTATGTGCATGTTCATTTTCTCCCCAATGGTGTCATATTTAAGCACAGCAAGGCTTGCGACGTATAGATATTGCGCCATATCCATGCGAAGAATAAGGTTTTAACACCGCAAACCGCGAAATCAGCGTTGGTTGCCGCTTAAATTGGGACCAAATACGATTGTCGCCAACAAGGAATGTGGACCCATGGATTTTGAAAAATACTCTGAACGCTCAAAAGGTTTTATGCAGGCAGCGCAAACTTTGGCACAGCGTCGTTCTCACCAACAATTGCTGCCGAACCACATCCTCCACGTGTTGTTGGAGGATAAAGAAGGCCTTTGTGCAAACCTCATAAATGCTGCAGGTGGTAATGCCAAGAAAGCTTTGAAAGCTTCTGAAAAAGCACTGAAAGCCTTGCCAAAAGTTGAAGGTGCCGGTGCAGGCCAGATTTATCTGTCCCAAGAACTGGCGCGTGTTATGGAGCAAGCTGAACAAGTCGCGGAAAAATCTGGTGATAGTTTTGTCACCGTGGAAAAGATTCTGTTGGCTTTGGCGCTGGCTGCCGGAACTGACGCGCAGAAAATCTTGACCGAAGATGCTGGCGTGACACCGCAAAAGCTCAACGGTGCCATTGAAAACATTCGCAAAGGCCGCACTGCTGATACCGCAACTGCCGAAGACCAATACGATGCCTTGAAGAAATATGCACGTGATCTGACGGCTGCTGCTGCTGAAGGCAAAATTGACCCTGTGATCGGGCGAGACGAAGAAATTCGTCGTACCATTCAGGTTCTCAGCCGTCGTACCAAAAACAATCCGGTCCTAATCGGTGAACCCGGTGTTGGTAAAACCGCCATTATTGAAGGCTTGGCCCATCGCATCATCCAAGGTGATGTACCGGAAAACCTCAAAACCAAAACGCTGATGGTTTTGGACCTCGGTGCATTGGTTGCTGGTGCCAAATTCCGTGGCGAGTTTGAAGAACGTCTGAAGGCCGTACTTAAAGACGTGGAAGCTGCGGCTGGACAAATCATCTTGTTCATCGATGAAATGCATACCTTGGTGGGGGCTGGTGCCGCGGAAGGCTCTATGGATGCCTCCAACTTGATCAAACCTGCCTTGGCAAGGGGTGAATTGCACTGCGTGGGTGCGACGACGTTGGATGAATATCGCAAACATGTGGAAAAAGACGCTGCCTTGGCGCGGCGTTTCCAACCTGTATTTGTGTCGGAACCGACGGTGGAAGACACCATTTCTATTTTGCGCGGTATCAAAGAAAAATACGAACTGCACCACGGTGTACGGATTCATGATGGCGCCCTGATTTCAGCCGCCACGTTGTCAAATCGTTACATCACTGATCGTTTTTTACCCGATAAAGCCATCGATTTGATGGACGAGGCATCATCGCGTGTGCGCATGCAGGTGGATTCCAAACCGGATGAATTGGATGAACTGGACCGCAAGATCATCCAACTGAAAATCGAACGCGAAGCCATCAAGAAAGAAGACGATGATGCGTCCAAAAAACGCATGGTCACGTTGGAATCTGAGCTGGCAGACTTGGAAGGTAAATCTGGTGCCCTCACGGCAGAGTGGGAAAGTGAAAAAAATGCCTTGGCCGGGGCCACCAATCTGAAAGAACAATTGGAACAGGCCCGCATGGACTTGGAACGTGCCATGCGTGAAGGCAAATATGAAGACGTGGGTAAGCTTCAATACGAACTGATCCCATCGTTGGAAGAGCAACTCGCCACTGCTGAAGATGCAGAAAACCATCGCATGTTGGACGAAGCCGTCACCGATGAGCACATCGCCCAAGTGGTGTCACGTTGGACGGGGATTCCGGTGGACAAGATGCTTGGATCGGAACGCGAAAAGCTGGTGCATATGGAAGAAGGCCTGCGCCAACGCGTGATCGGTCAAGAAGAAGCACTAACCGCCGTGTCCCATGCCGTGCGCCGTGCGCGTGCGGGTATCCAAGACCAAAACCGTCCTATCGGGTCGTTCTTGTTCTTAGGCCCCACGGGTGTGGGCAAGACGGAACTCACCAAAGCTTTGGCCGAATTTATGTTTGATGACGATAGCGCATTGCTGCGCATCGACATGTCCGAATATATGGAAAAGCATGCCGTCGCACGTTTGATCGGTGCCCCGCCGGGTTATGTCGGATATGACGAAGGTGGTGCGTTGACCGAAGCCGTGCGCCGCCGTCCTTACCAAGTCATCTTGTTTGATGAGGTGGAAAAAGCCCACCCGGATGTGTTCAACGTCATGCTCCAAGTCTTGGATGATGGTCGCTTGACGGATGGGCAGGGCCGTACGGTTGATTTCCGCAACACCCTCATTGTTCTGACGTCAAACCTGGGTGGTGAAATTCTCGCCAACCAACAAGACGGGCACGATAGCTCGGAACTGCGTGAACCGGTGATGGAGATCGTTCGAGCATCATTCCGCCCGGAATTCTTGAACCGTCTGGATGAAGTCATCCTATTCCACCGTCTGTTTCGCGAACACATGGACGGCATTGTCGATATCCAACTGGAGCGCCTGTATCAATTGCTGGATGACAAAAAGATCACTATGGAATTGGATGGTGCCGCGCGTGCATGGTTGGCGGATCAAGGCTACGATCCCGTCTATGGCGCTCGCCCCTTAAAACGTGTTATTCAACGTGCACTGCAAAACCCACTCGCAGGTATGATCTTGGAAGGCAAAGTCAAAGACGGCGATACCGTTACCGTCTCTGCCGGGTCCGAAGGTCTGACCATCAACGGCGAAAATGTGGGGGCGTGGGCGGCGTAAATAATAAATATTTTGGGGTACTTATGAGCGGACTATCGGAACACTTGGAACTGTTGGACGGCTTTTTGGGCTCGGATATGGTTTCGGAAGAAGCCATGACGTTAAGCGAGCTGGACGGGTTCTTGGCAGGTATGATTTGCTGTCCCGCCGTGGTGGTGCCTGCCGAATGGATGCGCCAAGTGTGGGGTGAAACGGGCCTTAAAGTTCAAAACGTTGAACAGATCCAAGCCGTCAATGGCTTGGTGATGGCGCGTTACAAGCAAGTCCTGAACCGCTTGGACCAAGGCGTCTACAGCCCTATTTACGACGTCGATGACAACGAAAAGGTGGTCTGGCACACATGGGCTGGTGGGTTTTTGCGCGCCATGGCGATCCGTCCGGAAGCCTGGCATCAGTTTGGCGATATTGGCGGTGATGAAGCCGCACAAGCCATATTCACGCTGATGCGTTTGTGTGAATTGGGCAGTGTTCCCGAAGAAGAACAAGAAATGCCGATGGAAATCGATGCTCAATTGCTTTCTGTGGCACCTGACCTGATCCCAGAAGCGATTGTTTTACTTTATGGTGCCAAGCGTGCTGCGGGTGTGGTTATTCCCACTTCGTTGGAGGAAACTGAGATCAAAATTGGTCGCAATGACCCATGTCCTTGCGGTTCCGGAAAAAAATATAAAAAATGCTGTTTGGGTAATGAGGCTTAAGGCTTCAGCCCTATCATTGCGTATTGAGCCAGCGGTCCAAATCGGTTGAGCTGGCGGTGTAGATGTTGTCGTTTGCACCCAATCCCATTTTTTCCTGTTGGGCGGTGTAGAGTAGATTATCGCTGAGGCAACTTCCGCAGCGTTGTGTCGATGCACTCATACCAGCTTTGCCACAATGAGATGTGCAGTATTCCCTAAATCGCATGTACATGCGCCACAAATGGATGGCGTTTTCATATTTTTGCGCAGAAATAAAATCAATTGCGCCCAAGATGTGATTGGTAGACACCAGAGGAAATCCTTCAGAATCAGGGTGGCGCCCTGTATCTATAAGGATAGTTACATTAGAATGATTGTATATAGTCCGCTTCTCTTATGGGGACTAGATGTTTCGCCTATTTTAGTGCCTATTTGGATTAGATCTGAGCTTGGTTTTGGGCCTCATATCAAAATGGCTTGAGGAATTCGATCACTTCCTTCAAAAACACATCTGGCGCTTCGGCGTGGAGCCAATGCCCGGCATTTGGAATATGGGTGACATTGGCTTTGGGAAATAGGCGTTCAATGTCGCTGAGATGGTGGGGTTGGATGTAATCGGATGCGGCCCCGGCGACAAACAGGGTGGGGGCCTTGAAACTATGGCATCCCTTTGGCTCCGGGAAATCAGCTATGTCATCCATACCTGCGTCTAAAGCCGCAAGGTTGATGCGCCACTCGAACCCGTTCCCTCCTCGCATCACGTTCTGAACCAAGAAACTACGTACCATTTTGTTGCTCACAACGTCGCTCAGGTGTGCCTCGACATCGGCACGGTTGTCGCATTCGGCCAAGGGTACGGCGGCCATGGCTTCGATGTAGGAATTGAAGCCGGTTTCACGTTCCACCGGGGCGATGTCGACCACGATCAGGCGCTTAACCAATTCCGGATGTGTCAGTGCCAAAACCATCGCTGTCTTTCCACCCATGGAATGGCCGATGACGGTGCAGGGTCCAAGGCTATGGAGCTTGATGAATGCCGCTACATCGCCAGACAAATCGCGATAATCCATGCCGTCTACCCATGGGCTGTCACCATGATTGCGCAAATCTAGACTGATGACTCGGTGATGGGCACTGAGCTTTTTGGCGATCGCCCCCCAGTTGCGTTTAGATCCAAACAAGCCATGAAGAATTAAAACAGGATCACCGTGGCCGATGTCTTGGTGAGAAAGTGTGACGGAAATGGACGTGGTCATGGTGGAATATCCCGGAATCAAAACGTGTGCCTTTGAAGTAAGGCGAGCCGCATCAAAAGGCAAGATGGATTGAATAACTTGCCAAGGTAGAGAGGTTTGTTAATGTACGCGCATGCATTGTTTGCAGGTTTCTTTAGCCGGGGGGCGGAATAATGAGTTTAGATATCACACCGGAACAACCCATTGAGCTCACCAGCCCAGTGCCACAAACACGGGGATTAATAAAAAATCACACCGAACTGGGCCCAATGTTCAAGATTGTGCTGACCAATTTGGTCTTAACAATTTTGACCCTCGGCATTTATCGGTTTTGGGGCAAAACGCGATTGCGCCAATACCTCTGGGGGCATGTGGAGGTTATGGGCGACCGGCTGGAATACACCGGCACGGGCAAAGAGTTGTTCTTGGGCTTTTTGTTTGTGTTCTTCGTGATCTTGCTGCCGTTCTTTTTTGTCGTCGGCTTTTTGCAGAACTTTTATCTCGACCGACCGGACGTGTTGGCCACGATCCAGTTCACGCAATCGATCTTGATCGTCTTTTTGATAGGCATTGCTATTTTTCGCGCGCGGCGCTATCGCCTGACCCGCACGCATTGGCGCGGCATTTATGGGAACCAAACCGGTTCTGCCATCGGCTATAGCTTGTTGATGATGGGGTGCAGTTTTTTGTCGGCCATGACCTTCGGTTTGGCCTGGCCGTGGTGTAGCGTGCGTTTGCGCAAATACGAAATGAAGCACACCTGGGTCGGAGATCAGCAGCCGGAGTTCACGCCGCAAACCAAAAAATTGTATGGTCCGTTTATCGTGGCTTGGTTTGGTACGATTGTCTACTTCGTCGCTGTGGTCACAATCTTCGGCGCAACCGCCGAGGCAATGTTTGCCACACAACCAGAAGACCCCAGCTCGATCCTCTTGCTGGGTTTGGTGGGGTATGGGCTCATGATCCCAGGCGCAGCTATCTTCTTATGGTATCGGGGAAAAGCTTACAGCCATTTTGTCTCTTCCACAAAATTTGTAGACCACAATTTCACCAGCGCAATTACAGGTGTGGGTTTTGCGGGGCTCAGTGTTGGCAATGTTTTGATCATGCTGTTCTCATTGGGTTTGGCGTCCCCGTTTGTGTATCGGCGTTATCTAAACTTTGTCGAAAACCGTGTCGGTTTGTCCGGTGATGGTGATTTCTCAGACCTCATGCAAAGCGAGCTGGGCAAGCCCACGCGCGGGGAGGGATTGGCGGATGCCTTCGATGTCGGCGCAATCTGATCCGGTTTCGTTTTCAGCCAAGTACTACGATGGCCGAAAGGCTGTTGCCCACCAGGTGCATGTGCAGCTCAGTGCCACGGCTTTGATGATCATCTCTGAGAACGGCTCGGTCCTGGAAAGCTGGCCGTTTCATGACATCGAACTGGGCGATCGCGCTAAAGATTGGGTGCGGATCGCCAAAAAAGACAGCGAAGCCCGCTTGGCCTTTTCCAATCCGGCGGCCTTTCGTGCACTGAAAGACCGTGCGCCTGGAATGTTGGACCAACAAAAAAAAGTTCGCCACGGTATGGTGCTGGCCGTAGCATCCACCATAGCTGTGATTGCAGGGATCTATTTCTCAACACCTTTACTGACACAAGCGATCGTTGCCATGGTGCCGTACTCGTTTGAAACTAAATTGGGCAACAATGCTGCTGATGCCATCGTTAATGTTGTTGGCGTTAACGATAAGCGCAGTATTTGCAAATCTCGTGAAGGGTACTTCGCATTGGATGAGATGGTGCAAAAACTATCCAAACATACCTCTGGTTCTTATGCCTATAACGTGCGGGTCCTGGATGTTGATATGGTCAATGCAATAGCCCTGCCCGGCGGGAATATTTTTCTGTTTCGTGGATTGTTGGAAAAGGCCGAAACGCCTGAAGAGGTTGCAGGCGTCTTAGCCCATGAAATGGCCCATGTCGATTTCCGTCATCCCATGCATGGCATGGTGCGCAGCTATGGCCTGCAAATTATTTCAGACATGATGTTTGGCGGGGGATCGTTGAGCGGCATTTCATCAATTTTGATGTCAACCTCTTATACACGTGAAGCCGAAGCTGAAGCTGATGATGCCGCACTTCAGACCATGCACAGTGCAGGTATTTCCACAGATGGTTTTGCCGCATTTTTTGCGCGACTTCATCAATTGGAACAAAAAAATAGTTTTGGGCTGCCAGATTTTTTAGCAACACATCCTGCCAGTGATGAACGAGCGCAAAAGGCACGTGATGTTCGAGTTGTGCCAAATACTAAACCTGTCTTAACGACGGAGCATTGGAAAGCCTTGCACGCCATTTGTGATGAGTAATCCAAGCAACAAAAAAGGGAGCCGAAGCTCCCTTTGATGAAGTTGATTGGATTGCGTGCTTAAGCTTGTTTAATATCAGAAATAAACTTATCCACCTTAGTCCGTAGTGTCTCAGCTTGCTGGCTGAGTTCGCTGGATGCGCCTAGAACTTCGTTGGACGATGCTCCGGTTTCCGAAGCTGCTTGCGTCACCAAGGTAATGTTGGAACTGACTTCTGCCGTGCCGCTAGAAGCTTGTTCAACATTGCGGGCGATTTCTTGGGTTGCTGCACCTTGTTCTTCAACAGCCGCCGCGATGGTGGAAGAGATCTCATTAATCTGATTGATGATGCCACCAATGGAGCCAATGGCGGATACGGCATCTTGGGTTGCCCCTTGAATACCACCAATCTGACTGGAGATTTCTTCCGTAGCTTTCGCGGTTTGGTTAGCTAAGTTTTTAACTTCCGAAGCAACAACGGCGAAGCCTTTACCCGCTTCACCGGCACGGGCGGCCTCAATTGTTGCATTCAGCGCCAACAGGTTGGTTTGATCTGCAATGTCGGTGATCAGTGCCACAACCTCACCGATTTTGTTGGCAGCAGAGGCCAAGCCTTGAACCTTATCATTAGCGCCGTCAACTTCAGAAACGGCAGTACCTGCAACTTGGGTTGATTGAGCAACTTGGCGTGAGATTTCAGAAATAGAGCTGGAAAGCTCTTCCGCAGCGCTGGCTACTGTTTGAACATTGGCCGATGCTTGTTCTGCCGCTGCAGCCACATTGGAAGCTTGCTGGCTGGTTTGATCGGCCGTGGAGCTCATGGTTTGAGCGGTTGATTGTAGTTCGGTCGAAGCGGAAGAAACCAGACCCAGCATGCCCCCCACTGAGCTATCAAACTCATGGGTCATGTTCTCGATGCGGTGAGCGCGTTCTTCACGCATACGCTGTTCTTGGGCTTGTTCTTCAGCCAGTTGTTCGGCTTTGATCATATTGTCTTTAAAGACCTGAACGGCATCTGCCATCTGACCAATTTCATCTGTTTGGCCAGTCGCAGGAATAGTCACGGTTTTATCACCCTCGGCCAAGGTCAGCATTGCACCGGTCATGTTGGACAATGATGATGTGATTGAACGACCAATGGTAAACAGCATAAAGCCCAACAAACCAATTGAAGCAACAGCAGCAACCGTGGTCAGGGTCTTTGATAGTGACAGTGCACCGTGCATGTCCTCTGTGGCTTCGGCAACTTCTTCTGCAACCGAAGCGGCAAATAGGCCGAGTTCTTCATCTAGACCGATGCCATTGGCATCTAAGACATCATCAAGTGCACCAAATTCTTCATCTGATGCATTACTTTCGAGCAAGGCTTGCATATCAACCAACACGCCTTTTTCGAGGCCATTGATCATATTGCCGAGCCCCTCAGCAATTTTACGTTCTTCAGCTGTATCGGAATCTGCAATTAACTGCTGAACACGTTCACGCAAGAACTTGATGTTGGTTTGCATCAATTGTTTGCGTTCCGGCATGATGGTGCCTTCAGCTTTGTCTACCAAGGTATCCATAGCAGCAAGCATGATTTCAAGCGTTGCGCGACGCATTTCATTGACGTTGCGAATTTGCTCTTGTCGCGTTTCGTTTAATGCTGAGGCTGATGAAACCTTGCTTCCAGAATAAAAGGAAATGCCAGAAAGGATCACTAGGGATAATACAGATATAACACCGATACCTAAGATTTTCTGCTTAATGGTGAACATAGACCAATCTCTCCATTGCAGGGATGACCACCCTGCGTATATGCACATCTAAATATTTGATGTGATAGTTTAGGATGAATAATAGTGTATGAAAAGGACGCTCATATAATATGGTAAATTAAGATCAGCGTTGTGCCAGTTGTGGTCCTGAAACGGTCAAGCTGGCCCATTGGACCTTGAGTTCATCACGGCTGGCAACAAAGCGTTTTAGTTCATCACCCTTGAGTTTTTGCCCTGAAGGCATCTTCACACGCATGGGGTTAACTTTGGTCCCCCTGCGCATGATTTCATAGTGCAGGTGGGGGCCGGTAGAACGCCCCGTGGTGCCTACATAGCCAATGACTTGGCCTTGTTTGACGCGCTTGCCTTTACCCATGCCGCGTTTGATGGCCTTCATATGGGCATAGGCCGTGGAATATTCGGAGTTATGACGGATGCGGACATACTTGCCATAACCACCTTTCCAGCCAGCCAATTCGATCACGCCATCACCAGCGGCATATATAGGTGTACCCGGCGGTGCAGCGAAATCGGTGCCAGAGTGCTTTTTGGTGTAGCCCAGGATTGGGTGGCGGCGTTTGCCAAAGTGAGATGATAAGCGGGCGCCATCGATAGGTGTGCGCATCAATGCTTTTTTGGCGCTTTGACCATTGTCATCGAAATAATCGGTGCGGCCGTCTTTTAAGGTGTGCAAGTAGATTGGTTTGCGATCCCCAGACAGCTCCAATGCGGCATAGAGAATCTTGCCGTTGTGAACGACCTCTCCTGCTTCATCCAGCTTGCGTTCATACATCACTTCAAAACGGTCATTCTTGCGGATGTCGCGTTGAAAATCGACGTCCCATGAAAAAGCACGAACCAGCTCAGCCATAGTGATGGCGGGGACGCCTGCGTCTGATCCTGCTTTAAATAGGCTCCAGTCAATAACACCTTCGGCACGGACCTGTTCGGTTTTTAGATCGCGTTCAAATAGGTGGGCTTTGAAGCCACCTTCTGGGGCTGGAGCCACTGCAACGCGATTGGCGTAATCCAACGGTACTTCGAAACCGGCAAATTGATCTGTGTGCTTTGGGTCTTTGGGTGTGCCCGTGGTTGGGGCATAGTTCACATATATTGTTTGACCGGCTTTGAGTTTGCGCGGGTCATAGTGACCTTTGAGGGCACGGATCGCGGCTTCGGCATCACCCGGCTTTGCACCAGAACGCCGCAACGCCTTGGATAAGGTGTCGCCTGATTTAATCTTGATTGCAGTCTTATATACAGAAGGGACGACGGGCTCTGGTTGGACTTCAGCAAGTTCTGGCACAATGGTGGACAGAGCAGCCACGCGTGTGTCTTGCAGATCATCCAACGCGGTGGCTGTAGATGGGTTGCCCAAAGAAAACGGCGCCGTACCCAAACGCATATCGGTTTGCGGTGGCGTCATTGGTTTGGCGGTTTGGGGGTACTCAACAGTTGGTGTTGGCTGTGCACCAGCACCATTGGAGTATTCAATATTCAGAATCGCAACGCTTATCAGAACCGTTGCAACGGCCATTCCCCTCAACATCATGCGCTTATTATCTCCTTAAAAGAGCATGGGCGGCTTGTGCCACCCTTATTGGGATACGGTGGTTTAAATTTTTTTTCAGAGACGGTTTATTTTTTTCGTCACTTTGTCCATATCCAGGTCCTTCTTGTGCCAAAATCGTCTTCAGAAATCAAGCATATCCGCCATTTTCTTAAAAGATCGTTGTTTGTTTCAAAAATATGAAAAAAAGGGTTTGACTTGCACTCAGCATCGGCCTAAAAACCGGCCTGTCGCGACGAACAACGCTTCACTGGTTTTGACTGGTTGGGCACTGAGTTGGTCGCGGTTTTTTGTCCCTGGTTCTTGGGTAT
>JAPHSY010000043.1 GCA_026196495.1 Magnetovibrio sp. | reverse complement strand
TTGCAAAGACGCGTACATGTTGTCTTGGCAACTGGGCCTGAAAGCCAACGCGTTGTACCGTGATGGCTCCAAACTTAGCCAGCCGTTGCAAGCTTCCTTGATCGATGACAACCTGGACGATGACGAAGAAAGCTTGTCAGAAGCTTACAACGACAACGCTGCAACCGCAGCACGCGCCGAAATCATCACCGAACGTGTTATTGAACGTTTGATCGATCGTGAAAAGCTGCCTGATCGTCGCAAAGGTTACACCCAAAAAGCCATCGTTGGCGGACACAAGGTCTACCTGCGCACTGGTGAATATGATGATGGTCGCATCGGTGAGGTCTTCATCGATATGCACAAAGAAGGCGCGGCATTCCGTTCCTTGATGAACAACTTCGCCATCGCCATTTCCATTGGCTTGCAATACGGCGTTCCACTGGAAGAATTCGTTGAAGCGTTCACCTTTACCCGTTTTGAGCCATCCGGCTTGGTCGAAGGCAACGACACCATCAAGATGGCCACATCCATCCTGGATTACATCTTCCGCGAATTGGCTGTGTCTTACTTGTCCCGCAGTGATTTGGCCCACGCCAAACCTGCAGATCTGATGCCCGATGCGATGGGTAAAGGTCATGACGAAAGCAACATGGACACCATGGAAGAAGCCATCACCGCGGTTGAAAAACTGACCTCACAAGGTTTCGTGCGTTCACAAAAACTCACCGTCATCAAAGGCGGCGCTTCGGATACGAAATCCAAGCCCGTTCCCGCAGCAGCAGAAGCGACCCAAGCGGTTGCAGCAGCAGGCGGCGGTGCGACAGCCAGCGTTCCACAATCAGTTTCCGGCGGCATGCAAGAAAGCACCGCAGGCGGCACCATGAACGTGGAAAGCACATTGGTTGAAACCGTGGACATTCACATGGAGCGCGTACGCGAAGCCCGTATGCGCGGTTACGAAGGGGATAGCTGCCCCGAATGTGGAAACTTCACGTTGGTGCGTAATGGCACCTGCCTGAAGTGCGACACCTGCGGTGGCACGACAGGTTGCTCTTAAGGGCATATAGCTCTTTAGATTGAAAACTGTCCCCGGGCATCTTTGGGGGAGGGACACCACCACAGACAAGCCCGGCCACCCAGGACCAAAACAAAAGGACGTCGCAATCGCGGCGTCCTTTTTTGTTTGCTTCCTTCAAAAAAAAGCCTCCCGAGGGAGGCTTTCCATTTCAATCTGAAAAATATCTATCTCAGATAAAATATAATTACTTTTTACGAGGCCCTTTAACCTCATCCTGCGACAATACAGAGGCAGCTAATGTTTTCACTTCTTTAGCTGTTGGTTTCTTTGATCCACTCAACACTTTTGATGCAAGCGATGAAACTTTGGTGGAACTTTGCTTTTTGGCGGTAGCCATATCTGACTCTACTTTCATCCAGATAATCTGGAATTGAAATGATAAGAGGCTAGAGATATGGTGATCCTTGCATAGGTAATGAGCCATAATTCCAGCCTCCAAAAGAGGGCTCTGGATCATTCTGGCCCATCACCCATTTGAGGCGGAATTGCTTTGCAATTCCGCCTCTTTTATATCAACTATTGACATGCCTGTCAAATCATGTTACAAGGTCCCAACCTTTTGGTTGTTTGGCCCTTGTTAAATACTATATAAAACCTCAAAAAACTCTCTTCCAGTTGCATTAATTAACACTTGCCAGCCCTGCTCCTCCAAGCGATGCTGAGCCATGACCGTCACCGATAATCCAGCACTTCAAGACATCCTCACCCGCGCCACACTGGCTCAACAGGGGGAGACTGCACGTGCGCTGAAAAAGCCCCAATCGCTGAAACGGGTGTTACGGATGGCGGAGCGGGCCTTGGATCGCGCTGAGCAGACCATAGCGGCCGTGTCAGAGGTTTTACCGCCCCCTGCCGCCATCGCTTGCCAAGCAAACTGCCCCTATTGCTGTCACATCCGCCTGACGGCCTCTCCACCCGAGATATTGCTGGTGTTGAACCATATCCGTGAGAATTGGGATGAAGAGGCTATTCTGGCTCTCAGACACAAGGTGAAAAACACGGATGCCTTCACCCGGGGGAAATCTGATGAAGAACGTGCCCAAATGCGCCTACCCTGCCCACTGCTCAAAGATGGCAGCTGTTCGATCCATTCTGTACGGCCCTTGAGCTGTCGCGCTGTGGTCTCCGTCAACGTTAAGGCGTGTAAACAGGCGTATTCCAGCCGCATGGAAAATGGAGTGCCGATGCATGAGCCGCAACACCTGGCCGCGAACGCCATCGGCTATGGGATTTATGCCGGACTGGTAGATTCTGGGTATGGTGTAGAAAATATCGAAATTGTTGCCGCTTTGGCCGATGGCCTAACCAATTCTGATTTAGGCCGCAAGTGGTTGAAAAAACAAATTTCCCTACCCAGCTAGCCCCAAAACATACGTTTTCTGCGCCTCATTATGGTTAATAAAATCTTTCCAGGTGTGACGGAGCGCACAGCCGTGTCGTCATCAACGCAGTAAAAAAGACTTACTGCAACAACGAACACATCCAAACAGGAGAGTTCAAATGACTGATATCAGAAAGATATTTACGATTGCCCAGAACGGGATTGTTATCGTCGCAGCAACGGTTGCCTTGATGCTGAGCTTACTCAGCCCACAGGACGCCTTGGCCGCTGACAATTGGATCACGCCTTCTCCAGAAAAAGCGCGTGCCCAGTTGATGGCACAAAAAGCCGCGCTGCATTTCGCCAATCGCGATGCGAAATATGCGCATCAGCCCCAAGTGGTGCGTGTGAAAGCACAAGCCGGGCAATTGCAACAACGATAACACCACCTGACGACCCGACTGCCAAAGTCCGCACCCTTCCTCAAGCGGCAAGAATAGGCCCTGTGATGCAGCCCAGTCTCCCAAGACTGACATCCGGGGCCATTCTTTTGTCCAGATTTATCTTATTTGGACACTTCCCCCACAATCTGTTCGTCATATTTTCTAGTTTAGAACGCCTTAACCTTGCGAAATATAAGGATTTGTCGTTAAATCATTTCCTAATAAACACAAGAATTGTGGGACGATCATGGGCACCGTAATTAAAGAGCAAGACGACATGCTCGTCGCGCAGACGGAAATCCGTCACCTGAAGGACACCATTCAGGCATTGCGTGACGAAATGGAACGTGTGCGTTTTGAAAAAGACGAAGCCGTTGCCGCTGCGGTTTCTGAAGCAAACCAAGAAATACAACAGCTTCGTGCCACCGCTGGTGCCCTGCGTGATGAACTGGAAAGCCTGCGCTTTGACAAAGATGAAGCCGTTCACGGCGCCATCAAAGACGGTAAGGATGAATCGTCTCAGTTACAAAAAACAGTTCAGGCGATCCGCGATGAAACCGACGAGGTCAAATTCCAATATGAAGACCAGCTCGAGCAGTTGAGACGCGAAGCCCGTGACGAAAACAAACAATTACATTTGACCATTCAAGCTCTACGCGATGAGATTGATGAGTTGAAAAAAGAAACGGCGTAAAGCCAGAGGGAAATTATGGCCGATACATCATCGTCCCAGAACGGAACGAACCAGCCGAAGCTGGAAATCAATGTTGGCAAAAAGCCAGCACCTGCCCAAAAGCGCGCCACCACCACTGTGAAAAAGGCCGTTGCCCAAAAAGTTATCCCCCCTGTTAAAAAGCGCGATGTAACTCAGCTGAGCGAAGCAGAAATTCATCGCCTGCAGCGTGCCGACATGCTGTTGGAAATTTCGCGCCATATGGCTGGGTTCGAAACACTGGACGAAGTGTTACGCGAACTGGTCGATATCGTCACCCGCGAAACCAACGCAGAACGATCATCTTTGTTCCTGAACGACATGGAAACCGGGGAGCTGTACACCCGCGTTGCCCAAGGCACCAACATCCGCGAAATTCGTATTTTGAATGATAGTGGTATTGCCGGCTGGGTTTTCTCCAGCGGCAAGGGTGCCATCATCGAAGATGCTCACGAAGACCCCCGTTTCAACAAATCCATTGATGAACAAACCGGTTTTCGCACGCGCTCCATTTTGTGTGCCCCCATCAAAACGGTCAAAGGCCAGATCATCGGCGTGGTCCAAGCCCTGAACAAAAAGGATGATGGCGATAAGCACGTTCTGTTCAATGAAGAAGATCTGGATTTTCTACAAGACATTGCCACCCAGGCTGCGGTCGCCCTACAAAGCACCGAGTTTGTCGAACGCATGCAAAAGAAACGCAGCCAAGAAATGGAATTTTTGGATGTGGTTTCCGATGTTACATCGGAAATCAACTTGAACGCATTGCTTGCCAAGGTCATGGGCGAAGCCACACGCATGTTGAACGCGGAACGCTCGACCCTGTTCTTGAACGATGACAAGACCAATGATTTGTGGTCCATGGTCGGTGCCGGATTGGATGCCACCGAAATTCGCTTCCCCAATCATTTGGGCATTGCGGGCACGGTGTTCACATCGGCAAAGACCATCAACATTCCCTATGCTTATGCCGACCTGCGCTTTAACCCTGCATTTGATAAACAAACCGGTTTCTTCACGCGATCCATCTTGTGCACACCTGTGGTCAACAAAGAAGGCAAGTGCATTGGCGTTACCCAGGTCTTGAACAAAAAAGGCGGACCGTTCACCGATGAAGACGAACAACGTCTAAAGGCATTTACAGCGCAGATCTCCATCGGTTTGGAAAACGCCAAGCTGTTTAGCGACGTCCAGAACATGAAAAACTACAACGAAAGCATGCTGGAAAGTATGTCAAACGCTGTAGTAACGACCAACGAAGACGGCAAGATCGTCACTTGCAATGCGGCAGGCTATCGCATCATGCAGTTGGAAGGCGAAGATGATGTTATCGGCAAAACGGCCGAAGAATTCTTTGTCGAAGAAAACAACTGGGTTAACGACAAGATCGCCAAGGTTAGCGAGTCTGAAGAACCTGATATCTTCATGGATGCAGAGCTGAAATTTGGCGAAGAAAAGACCTCAGCCAACGTCACCATTTTGCCGCTCATCTCACCCGAGGGTGAGAAGCTTGGCTCCATGGTTATGATCGAAGATATATCTTCTGAAAAACGCATGAAGTCGACCATGAGCCGCTATATGGACCCGGCACTGGCCGACCAGATGATGTCCGGTGGCGAAAACGACATGATGGGCGGCTTGGATACTACGGCAACCGTGTTGTTTTCTGATGTGCGCAGCTTCACCACCATCACCGAAGAATTGGGCGCCCAAGGCACGGTGGCGTTACTGAACGAATACTTTGAAATTATGGTGGATTGCATCACCAGCGAAGGCGGCATGCTCGACAAATTCATCGGCGATGCGATTATGGCCGCCTTTGGCATACCCATGGCACATGACGACGATGAAGACCGCGGCTTGCGTGCGGCCATCGCCATGATGACGCGTCTGGCCGACTATAACGAAACGCGCAAAGAAAAAGGCCTGATGACCATCGATCACGGCATGGGACTGAACACCGATAGCATTGTGTCCGGTAACATCGGCAGCCCGAAACGTATGGACTACACCATGATCGGTGATGGCGTGAACCTCGCCGCACGTTTGGAAAGTGCATGTAAGCAATATCACGCACACATCCTAATTTCGGAATACACGCAGAAGAAACTCAAAGGCACATATCGTATGCGCGATATTGACGACGTGATCGTTAAAGGCAAAACCGAACCTGTACGCGTTTATGAAGTGTTGGACTATCACAGCGATGAAACCTTTCCCAACTTAATGGATGGGGTTGGGTATTTCACCGAAGGGCGTAAGCACTACACCGCTGGGGCTTGGGATAAAGCGATCACTTCATTTAACGACGTCCTCAAAGCCAATCCGGCTGATGCCTTATCGGAAACCTACATTGAGCGTTGCGAACACCTGAAAGCGGAACAGCCTGAAGATTGGAACGGTGTCTGGGTGATGAAATCAAAATAAGCACTGTTCATTCAACAGCAGGATTTATCCAATGCGATCAGCCTTAATATTATTGGTTTTTGGGCTCGCATTAAGCGGAGCCGCATTATCTGATAGCTTTGCGGCATCGCCCTCAAAGACACCAAACGGTAAACACATGATCGTCATTGCCGCACCATCGATTGGTGACACCTACGACGATCCGTTTTACGCAGATATCTTTCAAGACATTATTGATTTTGATATTGCTTATGCGAACGCCGTATTGGGGCATGACGATGTGCGTATTGTGGTTGATCATGAGACCCGAAAGTACTTTCAAGGTCGAGTCCCCTCTAACATTTTAATCGATGCCTATTTGCCGCATATTTGGGTACGCGATTACACGACAATCAACCCTTACAACCCTATTCAGTTTCGCTATACCCCTGCTTCTTTTGAGGGTGATCAAAGTGAAGCCGATTATATGCAAGATGGTTTCAATGATTTCACAGAACTGTTCAGTGTAAGCCATCCACGAACAGGCTATATCCTGGACGGCGGCAACATCGTCGACAACTATGCAGGACGTGTCATTACGACCACGCGGTTTCTCACTGACAATTCTTTATCCAAAGCAAAAGGTACTCAGGTGTTGAAGCGCCTTCTCAATGCTAAAGAAGTTGCTATTTTGCCACCGGATGATGACATCCTTGCCCACAGCGATGGAATGGCAATGTTCGTTGAAAACAATACGCTGTTCATCAACCGTTATGATGAACCCTTTCGCTCTCAGGTCTTAAAGGAATTACACGCTGCCTTCCCAGGGATCAAGATTGTCGAAATCGAAGCCGCTTGGGATTTCGATGAAGAAGGCAGTGCCTGCGGCATCAATGTAAACGCAACCGTTACCAACAATTATATTTATATGCCACATTTCAGCAACGCAGCCAGTGACAAAGCCATGCGCACCATTCGTCGCCACACCACAAAAACGGTCATCCCTGTGCCTGCGAATAAAGTCTGTAAACTTGGAGGAAGTGTTCGTTGTCTTACGTGGCAATTAAGCAAGTCTTCATCAAAATTTCTCAAACAAATGCCTTGAAGACCTCAGTTAGAATAAAAAGCTGTATAATTACAACAACAATCAATGAGGGTGGAAACAATGAAAATCGTATTGGTTGATGACGACCCGGACTTACTGGAAATATTATACTTGGCCTTGGAACAAGATGGTCACAACGTCACCACTTCACCGGCAGGCGCACCCATCGTTCCCCTGCTCAAATCTGACCCGCCTGATGTGCTCATAACCGATTTAATGATGGCAGAACTCACCGGGTTAGAGCTCTGTGAGATGATCAAAGAAAGTGCACGAATGTCCGGTATGAAAGTTATTCTGATGTCGGCCCGCACAGATGATTTGTGGAAAACCAAAGCTAAAGAATGTGGTGCTGCAGGCTTTATCGACAAGCCTATTGACCCAATTACGTTTGCGGCTGATGTCGATCAGATTGTTGCCAATGCAACCTGACCCATCCATCCCTTGAATAGACACATCATCGTGCTGATATCCAATCTAGATGCTTAAACAAAACAAGAGCCTAGAAAAATGTCAGAAATGAAGGAACGCGCCGTCTTAGCTGGGGGATGTTTTTGGGGCATGCAGGAGCTTTATCGCAAGCTCCCCGGCGTCAAAGACACCCGTGTAGGCTACACCGGTGGTGAAATCCCCAATGCCACTTACCCCAATCATGGCAACCATGCCGAAGCCATCGAGGTCTTGTTTGACCCTGACGTGGTGAGCTACGCTGACATCCTGGCGTACTTCTTTCAAATCCATGATCCCACCACCCATGACCGCCAAGGTAACGATATTGGGCCATCGTATCGTTCTGAAATTTTTTACGTCAATAATGAACAGTACGTCACGGCGCACGACATCATCATGAAATGCGACGCCTCACAACAATGGCCAGGTCCAATTGTAACAAAGGTATCCCCGGTTGGGGATTTCTGGGAAGCCGAACCGGAGCATCAGGATTATTTGTTGCGAAATCCCCATGGTTACACGTGTCACTTCCCCAGAACTGAGTGGAAACTCGATAATACCTAATATAGCTAATCAGCTGCTTTTAACGCCAACAAACAACCTTGCGTTGATCCCGTAGTGGATTGATATATATATTGTTTTTTTACAAAATCACATGAATACATAAGTGTGCATAACACTTTGCAATATTATCGATAAGCCTCTACCATTTGCACTGCGGCCCTTACACTAGGTTGTAAGTATATGAATAAGAAAATTGTGCTGTTGACGCTTAGCGTCCTGATTGCGCTTATCGATTTTGTTTTTATTTTGATTAACTATCATTTTTCTCATGAAAACTTTGAAGCCAATCTGAAAGCCGAAGCCGAGCAAAACATCTCAACATTAAATGTTGCCATGAATCAGACTTATAGCGACTTGTTAATGGTCGCCTCTCTGTATGCCAAAAATCCTAAAATTCAAAACTTGTTTTATAACGGTGTTAAATCCGTTACTGCCGAGGGTGGAGGTCCAGGGAAAGAACAAGCACACTATTGGCGGCAAAAATTATTTGATGAAATCGGGGAGAGTTGGCTGGCTGCATCAAAAGAGTTCCGCATTCGCCAACTCCACTTTCACATAGGGCCGGGCTCAACCAGTTATCTGCGCGTTCATCGTGCAA
This sequence comes from Magnetovibrio sp., assembly GCA_026196495.1. GTDB lineage: Bacteria > Pseudomonadota > Alphaproteobacteria > Rhodospirillales > Magnetovibrionaceae > Magnetovibrio. The sequence continues at coordinate 37,356 of JAPHSY010000043.1, read as the reverse complement.
CTAAGTATGGCGATAACATGGACAATGTTCGACACACAATCGTCGCTACCAACGAAACAAAACAACCCCAAACCGGATTTGAAACGGGACGTGTTTATTCAGGTCTGCGCGGTGTCGTACCAATGTTCGCGACAAACCCCGGAACTGGTGAAAAAATTCACACTGGCGCATTAGAAGCTGGCACGTCATTTTCCAAAATTATTGAAATACTGGATGCCAGTTTGGGCACCGCATATACCATATTGTTGAACCGGGACCACATTGAACAAGCTATGTGGCCAGAAGCTATCAAGAAAGTTTTTGGAGAGGTCAAACAAAACTGTAACTGTGTTATCGAAGCCACTTCACGCACAGGCGTTGACGAAATTCTGAAACAAGTTTCATTTGATAAAAATTTTCTCCCAGAATTGTACACGCCTCTCATGGTTCAACTGGGCGACCAGACAATCGCAGCTACATTCTTCCCTTTGCGTGATTTCTTGGGTCAAAAGTATTCACAACGCAAAGACATAGGCACCGTATTAATTTGGAACGATGCAACCCAACAACTCAGTGACCTCAAACGACAACAATGGGTCAGCATTCTTTACGGTGTTTTTGGTTTTATAGTCTTAGAATTAATGTTGTTTGGTGCATTCACTTTGGTCACGCGTCGATTGGAATGTTTAGTAGATCAACGCACCCGTGATTTGCATAATTTGAACAAACAGCTATCTCATGAAGTTACCGTCAAAAATCGTTTCTTCTCAATCATTGCTCACGACTTGCGTAGCCCATTTACAACACTACTGGGCATGACCCGGATGATAGAACGTTATGTCGACACCCATGATCGCGACCAATTGAAAAAATTTGCCGGGCACGTGAATGATGTTGGCGAACACTTCTTTGAACTTTTGCAAGGCCTACTGGAATGGTCGAACGATCAAATGAACAAAGGCAGCATTAACAAAACTACATTCAATGCGCATGACCTTGTCGATGAAACAATTACATCTCTGTCTTACTCTGCCAGAGAAAAGGATGTCAAAATTTCCAACACAGTTGACGACATAAATATCCATGCAGATTCCAACATGATCAAAACAGTGATGCGTAATCTTATCGCCAACGCCATCAAATTTGTTAATCACAATGGACAGATCAACATCTGTTCAGAAACAAATGCAATACACACGACGATACACGTCACGGACAACGGCATCGGTTTGGACGAATACGTGATCTCTAAACTCTTTCGTATTGATGAAAAGGTCTCAACACTGGGGACAGAAGGTGAGCGCGGCACCGGGCTGGGGCTTCCGCTTTGCAAAGAAATGATCGAACGCCATGGCGGCATCATTGAGGCAACAAACATACCACACGGCGGCGCCCGATTTAGCTTCACATTACCTCATGAGAACGCAACGGAAGCATAATGCGTATTCACCCATTCCAGAATGGGACCAAATTAAAGATCTGGAACCTACTTCGTTGTGGCCACAAACACACCATCCCATCCTTCTCCCGGAGGATTGGTTTCGCCTTCTTTAATGCGATCTTCGTAGAGGTCGAAAAAGGTGTCATCGATATCAAACTGACCGTGCATAGCGCGGGCTTCGGCGTTGGCCTTGCGGGCGCCATCCCAATCTTGGCTACGATACTTCTTCAGCATTTCATCGACCTTGGCCTTGAAGGCAACGAAGTCTGGGGTTGATGCCATCTCATCATAACCCAACAAAGCAAAGATGCGCACAGCTTCGGTTTTACCCTTCACTTTGATGAGATCAAGCTCAATGGTTGCCATAGAGGGAACCAGCTTAAGGGTGCTTTCACCAATAACGATGCGCACACCGTAAGTTTTTGATTGCCCTTCCAGACGTGATGCCAAGTTCACCGCATCACCCAAAACTGAGTAATCAAAACGCTGGTCAGAACCCATGTTGCCAACAACACATTCACCAGTGTTAAGACCCAGGCCAACTTTCAATGGAATGTGTTTACGCCCCTCTGCGATGGCTTCTTGTTCCAAACGATCATTCAATGGCTCCATTTCTTCGAGCATCTTCAAGGCCGAAACACAACCGTGCTTAGCATGCTCAGCATCATCCAGCGGGGCATTCCAAAACGCCATGATGCAATCACCCATGTATTTATCAACAGTACCTTGTCGCGCCAAAATAACATTGGTCAGCGGCGTCAAAAGTTTATTGATCAGTTTGGTTAGACCTTCGGCATCGAATTGCTCTGAAATTGTGGTAAAGCCCCGCACGTCACAGAACAGCAAAGTCATTTCACGTTTTTGTCCACCCAATTTCAATTGATCAGGGTTTTCAGCAACCACATTGACCATATCGGGCGATAGGTATTTAGAAAATGCATCACGGGTTTGTCTCTTCGCGGCTTCTTCACGCGTGAAATTCATATACGTCAATGTCGAATACAACAAGAAGGTTGAGATCACCCCAAAGGTCGCATCCAACAACACACGTGCTTCTGAGAACTGGTACCACGACCCACCAATGGCCCCGCTACCTAAGATCAAAAACACAATGAGAGAACGCGTTGCCCCCAACATTGGCACCACAATAACCATCAACAGACCACCCAACGCCATCAGCACCAATTCAACGCCTTTGGTCCATTGAGGACGTGAAAGGAAATAATCTGCCGAAACAATGGCCCCCAGACCACGATCAATGGCAATGGCATTTTCAATCATCTGGGCATGAACTTCCACACCCGGGATCAATGGATCCAAAGGTGTAGACCGAATATCCAACAGCCCAACGGCTGACGTGCCGACAAACGCAATTTTACCTACGATCTTACTTTTGAGCTTTTCTTGGTCTTCCGGTGTCATGTTCGGATAATTCAACACATCCAAAGCCGATACATATAGGCTTTTGTCATGATGAGCGAAGTAAGGGCGCACCATGCCGCGTTCATTCGTGGGAATTTTTAATCCCTTGGGCTTTACCACTCGTTTTGGTGCAATGCCGATGGCACTAATGCCTAAGGGGTCAACTTCTGTCATTAAGGTCGACAAACCAAAACCCACACGAATAGCTTCGACAGAAAGAGCGGGATAGAGATCTCCATCATGCTTTGTCACCAACGGAATTTCACGAATAATCCCATCTAAAGAGGGATTGAGCGAGAACATCCCCACGCCCTTTGTGCCTTTTTCAAGCACTGGCAGGTTCCGAATTAAGGTTGGAACATCGTTTAAGAAGTCTTGGGGGTCGGGAGTACCTTTACCTATTTTGCGTACAGCGACAGATTTCTTAAACGGCTTACCCGCCTTGTTGGGGATTTGGTCCCAGTAACCCGCTTGCCCCAACACCACGTTGGCTTGGCTCACCACTCGGCTCAAGATCTCGTCGTTACTTTCCAACTTGAGGATTTGATTACGGACATCCTCGTCTAACCCGGCAAGAGATTCAACAACTCCGGCCGGATTCATGCGGTCCGGTTCGGAGAAGACAATATCAAATGCAGTCACACCGACACCCATATTGTGCAGATTTACCAGCATTTGGGCGACTGTTTTACGCGACCATGGCCACTGACCAATTTCTTGCAGGCTACGTTCATCAATATCAATAATGGTGACCATGCGGTCTTTTGCCGCTGGCAACGGGCGCGGTTTCATCTTTTGATATATATCGAAACTTTTCTCACGCAGGAATTCCACGGGGAAAGGATCAAGAAAAGAAACAAACAATAATGATATGAGCATGCCAAGGCCGATCATACGATCGAGACGAAACACTGATCCCAGAAATGATTTCATTGTTGATTATCCCACAGCCCCGAATTGATGCCCAAATGCACACACTGGTATGGCAAGTGCATTCTTGAATTAGCGCCTTGTCATCACTAGACAATTCCACAGCGCACATGGTCAAGAAGAATCAATATATTGTGTTGAGAAACTCAGCCCTTGACTCCACAAATTGCCCTTTCAGAACCAGTATAAACTGAAGTTCCAGAGTCTTCCCAGAACACATTGGAATCACACAAAAAATAAATTTCGAATCGGGCTGTTCCTTTACCAGACGTTAACCCATATTATTGATGATACTCATGGACTTATGTATTGGCCCAACATCAGTCCGCGCGCACACACCAGCCAAGAAACGGCTTTATTAACAAGCGCTTGAGCGGAGAAACCGGTTTGGAACAGTCGACAGATCAGTCGGCCAGAAGTTGGCTAAGGCCCTTCATGAAGCCCATGACACCCGTCTTCCGGGAAGTCGTGGCCATGTCTTTCTTTGTCAATATTCTGGCCCTGGCCGTGCCCGTTTTCACCATGCAGGTCTATAACCGCGTGGTGAACAACAATGGCATCAGCACTTTACAAGGGCTGGTGGTCGGCATGTTCCTGGTCATTGCATTTGACTATATATTGCGTCAGTCACGCGCCCGCATTCTTCAAACCGTGGCGTTGCGCGTCGATGTTGACCTTGGTCGGCGTTTATTCCGCAAAATTATGCGCCTGCCCATGCAAAACTTAGAAGCCCAGCCATCTGCGTACTGGTCTTCGCTATTTCGCGACGTAGATGTGGTGCGCAACACCCTTTCGGGTTCAACCGCATTGCTGGTTGCTGACTTGCCCTTTGCCATCTTGTTCTTGGTTTTGATATTCGTGATCGCCGCCCCGGTTGCCTGGGTTTTGTTAATTATGTTGCCAGTGTTCATGTTTGTAGCATGGCGTTCCGCAAATGTTATGTCCGATGCAAGCGGCCAAGAGCGCAAATCCACACAAACACGTGATTCCCTCATCGCCGAGATGATTTCCGGGCGCACCACCATTAAGGCATTGGCACTAGATCGTTCTATGGAGCCCGTGTGGGAAGAAAAACACGCTGAAAACATCGAAAGCGCCATCAACCGTGGTTCAAAAACCGACAGTTTCTCGAACCTTGGTGCTTCCTTGGGGTTGGTGACGTCACTCTGTCTAACAACTGTCGGTGCTTTGGCCATCATTGATCAAAACCTCACCATTGGTGCGCTGATCGCAACCAACATGTTGTCCGGTAAAATCGTCGGCCCAATGAATCAGTTGGTCGGCACTTGGCGGATGTATTCGGGCTTCATGCAAGCCACAGAACGTTTGGGTACTGTTTTTGCCAACAGTTCTGAGCGTGAAGAGAGCGAAGTTCAACTGGATCGCCCCAAAGGCGCATTAAGCGTTGAAAACGTTGTCTTCTCTTATTCCGAAGACTTAGCGCCCGTTGTTGCCGGTGTAACCGTAGACATCAAACCCGGTGGCATTCATGCCCTGGTAGGGCGCAATGGTTCGGGTAAAACAACATTATTGAAAATCATCCAAGGCCTATACCAACCGCAAAAAGGCCGTGTCACATTGGATGGGGCCGACATGGCACAGTTCACCCGCTCCGAACTCGCCGATTGGCTGGGTTATGTACCTCAAGAAAGCGTCCTATTCGCAGGCACAGTGCGCGACAATATTACGGCCCGTATGCCAAACGCCACCGATGAAGATGTCATCAAAGCCGCAACCGAAGCAGGCGTACACCACTTTATCATTGACCTACCTGACGGTTACGCCACTGAAATTGGTGAAGCCGGTGGTCGTCTGTCGGGTGGACAACGCCAACGTATTGCGGTTGCCCGCGCATTGGTCGGCGACCCACCTGTCGTGCTGTTGGATGAACCATCATCAAGCTTAGACCGTCATGCCGAAACAGAATTGAAAAACACCTTAGTTGAAATTTCCAAGACCCGTACCGTGATTATTGTTAGCCACAGCCCAACCATGCTGTCGTCTTGCGATTATCTTTACGCTTTGGATCGTGGCAAACTGGCCCTGGCTGGTGAAGCCAGTGAAGTCCTGCCCCGCTTGTTTGGTGGCAAGGGACCAGCCCCGAAAAAAACAGCTCCCAAAAATGACGGAAATGGCCCTGACAAGCCCAAAGGTGCCCCCGGTGGCGGCAAGGGCGCACCAACTCCAAACCAAAAGAAACCGGATGGTCCAACCCCGCAAGCCGCCAAAGCACAATCAACAGCGACACCAAAGCCTGCTGCCAAATCACCTGCACCCATGGATGGCTTGGATAAGCTGGCAAAAAGCAAATCTGCAAAGCCTCAAGGTAAAGCAACACCTAAAGGTGCTGCAACGCCAAGGGCTGCGCAAGTCAAGGCAACCGCGACACCAAAAGCCAAAGTGGCACGCCCCACAGCGCAAGCTAAACAACCCATTGTTCCGACACAACGTCCTTTGCCAACAGCATCGCGTAAAGATCCTCGTAGCTTGCCGTCCTTGCGCGGGTCTTCTACCGCGATTGATGTTGATCAGCCCAAAACACGTTCGGCTGTAAAGGCCAGTGCCACACCACGGGTAGGTACTAAAGGGACGAAAACATCTCCCCTTTTGGCCCCGAAAAAACCGACGGTATCGAAAACCTCTGAGAAAATCGGCGCAGCAACACCATCTCTACGGGGGCCTCGCACACAAACATCCCTACCCAGCTTTGAAGAGAACCAAACAAGCTCTTCACAAAAAGGTGAAAGTGTTGATGAAAGCACTGTAAATGTAGGTTCTAACTTGCGCCCCAGCACAGAAAAAATCCTTAAAGCTTGGGCAGAGGGTAGCACTGTGGCAACTGTGACCCCACGTAAAGGACAGCAAGGTCGCGGTTCCGGTGCACGTTCACGTTCGGTCCCAACGCCCCGTGGTCCCGGTTCTGTCGGAGAATAGTTTATGCCTGACCAGGCTCACCCCAACCCGCTGGACTCCTTAATGACGGCGCACCCTGTGCCGACATGGCGTAATGCTGCATGGCCGGTGATGGCGTTGATTGTGTTTGGTGTTATTTGGTCGAATTTTTCCAAATTGGATGAAGTGGCCGTTGCCCCCGGTGAGGTTATTCCCCTGGGCAAATCTAAAGTCATTCAGCACTTAGAAGGCGGAATTATCCAGGATTTGTTTATCAAAGAAGGCGATGTGGTTTCTGAAGGTCAAACCTTGATGCAATTGGACTTGGGCTCAGGCGGCGCCAACATTCAAGAATTGCAAGTACGCTTAGATAGTGAGCTGCTAACGCGTGCTCGCTTGGCGGCGGAAGCCAATGGTTTGGATACACCTGTTTTCCCTGCAGAAGTGGCAGCACGAGTTTCAGACCAGGCAATCGCACAACGTCAAGCTTTCGACGCCCGCAAACGTCAACTGGCCGCAGGTTTAGCCGTACTGAACGAATTGGTCAAACAGCGCAAACTGGAAGTTCAAGAACTTGAAGCCCGCTTACGTGCATCGCGCAACAACCTAGCCAGCGCCCGTGAACGTTTTAAAATTTCCGAAGACCTACTTAAAGACGGTCTCACATCACGTGTTGATCACTTGCAGTTGGAAAGTGAAGTTGAAACTCTCAATGGTGAACTACAATCCATTCAGGCGGGCATTCCACGTGCCCGCGCCGCGGTATCTGAATCCGAACGCCGACTTCTAGAAGATGAGACCCGGTTCCGCCGTGAAGCACAAGACGAATTGAACAAAACAGAACAATCCATTGGCCGCATTTCTGAGTTACTAAAAAAAGCTGAAGAGCAAGGTGTCCGGGCTGAAATCAAAAGTCCCATTGAAGGCGTCATCATCAATCTAGCCTTTACCAACATTGGCAATGTCATCAAGCCTGGTGAGCCCATTATGGAAATCGTGCCCACCGGCGAAAACATGGTCATTGAAAGCCGCCTTAACCCCACTGACCGTGGTTATGTGGCCGAAGGTCAAAAGGCCTTGGTGAAAATAACAACTTACGACTTTGCCCGTTATGGCGGTCTGGATGCCGAGGTAATTTTGGTTGCGGCTGATAGCTCATTGGACGAAAACGGCATGCCCTACTTCCGTGTGGTGGTGCAACCAGAAAAATCTCACTTGGGACAAACCAAGGGTTTCTTACCAATCATGCCCGGCATGGAAGCCACCGTAGACATTCACACCGGTCAAAAAACGGTGATGGACTACTTGATCAAACCAGTGTTGAAGTTAAAGCATGAAGCCTTCCGCGAACGTTGATCGCGTAGCTTAATTCCCTGTAAACCTAACTTTCTGTATGATTTAATCAAATTAGAGCGATTCGCATTGCTTATTGTTTTCGTTTTCTCAACCTCTAGCGTTGTAAGAATTGCGACTTGGGGCATACGGCCATAAAAGTGGTCAGAGGGAGATAAAACCCGATGGGTCTGTCTATATCCACCGTATTTTCGTTGCTGATTGCATTCGGCATGTTCTTAGGCGCGATCATATGGGAAACAGATAACTACTGGATTTTCATCAGTGGCTCCGGCTTTGTTATTGTTGTTGGTGGAACCATGGCAGCAGCGTTCGTTTCGTACGAACCGCGCTATGTGTTGCTATCTTTGCGCCTTATTGGTCGCATCCTGGTCACTCCAAAAGTTGGTCGCGATATTCTAAAAGCCGAAGTTGGTCGCATGATCCGCTGGGCCTACGTGGTTCAAAAAGGTGGTCCACCAGCCCTTGAAAAAGAAGCAACCAAGGCCGTTAAAGGCGACAAATTCATGCAATTTGGTGTGGAAATGGTTGTCAGTGGCTACAGTGGTGCAGAAGTTCGTGACATTATGACCAACCTGATTGAAACCACCTTTGGTCGGAATACAGTTCAGGTCCATATTCTACGCTTTATGGCATCCACCTCCCCTGCTTTTGGTATGATCGGAACCTTGATTGGTCTTGTGATTATGTTGGACAAAATGGGTGCCGACCCAACTGCACTGGGGCCTGGTTTAGCGATTGCTTTGATCACCACGCTTTACGGTGTCTTATTTGCCCGCTTGGTCTACATCCCTGCTGCCAACAAAATTATGCAACGTGAACAAATTGTGCGTTTTCGCAACTACTTGGTTGCCGAAGGCCTGATCTTAATGGCGGACCGTAAGAGCCCGCGCTATATCCAAGATAAAATGAACAGCTATCTGGATCCAGCTATTCACTTCAGCATCGACAAGGCGCGTAAGAGATAATCGCACCTGATTGGGAGACACGTTCGTGCCACCACCACCAATAACCGAAGAACCGGATGATGAAGAATGGCTTGTCACCTATGCTGACGCCATTACTCTTCTAATGGCGTTCTTTGTTATGCTGGTCTCTTTTTCCAAAATTGATTTGCCATTATTTGAAGAAGTAATGTCCGGCATCCAACAAGAAATTGGTTTGGGTGAGGCCAAAGAAACGACGACCACCGAAGTCAAAACCAAAATTGAAGACATCGTGTTCCAAACTGGTATGGAACAAATTGTCGAAGTCCAAAAAGACACCCGCGGCGTCACCATTGAAATAGGCAGCGCCGGTTTCTTTAAGCCTGGTACTGCGTTCATTAAAGAAGAGGCCCTTCCTCTTCTCGCTAAGTGGTCAGAAGTTCTGACAGATGAAGTCTATAAGTACTTCCTCATTGAAATCGAAGGCCACACCGACGATGACCCCATTCACACAGAAATGTTCCCATCAAACTGGGAACTGTCAGCAGCGCGTGCATCAGCCGTTGTTCGCCAAATGATTACAGGTGGCGTCCATGCTTTCCAATTGAAAGCCGTTGGCTTTGGAGATGCCCACCCAAAGGTTCCCAATCGCGATATTGACGGCAACCCAATCAAGGTCAACCAAGCCAAAAATCGCCGTGTGACCATCTTGTTGGTCCCAATGGATAACAAACTCAAAGAAACATTTATATCTCTGTTGGTTGATGAACGTATTGCTGAAGAGGAACGCAAACGGCGCGCGGAAGAAAAGGCCCGCCAAGACGAAACGCAAAAACGCGTTCAAGAGGCCGAGCAAGAAAATCAAGAACAGCAACGTATCCAAGAAAATATGGACGCTCTAGAAGCAGAAGAACGCCAGCAGGGCTTCTAAAGTGAGCAAAGCAAATTTTAAGCCGCCTGACATACTATGCAGGCGGCTTAAATCATTTATCAGGGTACATGATTAGCCTAGTCGTCACCATAGGACAGTTCCATCCCTTCCTTGGCAACGAAGGCCTTATCCCAGACGGCCTGAGCGTCTTTTTCCAGTTGATCCATGAAATCGTCTTCGTGTTCCGGCTCATGATGGAAAATAGCTAAGGACTTCGCACCGGCTTCTTGGCACAGCCTCACGCCTTCGTTCCAGGTTGAATGGCCCCAACCGATACGATCAGGGAATTCTTCTTCCGTATAGGTGCTGTCATAGATCACCAGGTCAGCGCCATCGATTAGGCCAAGAATATTTTGATCCAATTTGCCTGGAACATGTTCTGTATCGGTAATGTAGCAAATAGAATGGCCATCATGTTCAATCCGATACCCAGTCGCACCGTTGGGGTGATTCAACGCACAGGTGCGCACATGCACATCATCATAAATGTTGAAGCTCATCCCCGCTTCAAAATCTTCAAAACGCATTTTGGCCTGCATCGCAGACAAAGGCACCGGGAACATCGGGTTGTCCATTTGAGCTGCCAAGACATTTTGAATACCATCACCACCGCGCAAGTGCCCGGCCATGATATGGATCGAACGGCGTGGATCATATGCCGGCACAAAAAATGGGAACCCATTGATATGGTCCCAATGCGTATGGGTCAACAACAGATGAATTTGCGAAATGTCATCTTCAAGAAATGTCTTACCCAGACCACGCACGCCTGTGCCAGCGTCCATAACCAAACGGCGATCACCAACCTTGATTTCCAAGCAACTGGTGTTCCCACCATATCGAATATGGTCAGCCGACGGACACGCGATCGATCCGCGGACACCCCAAAATTTAACCTTTAGCGACATCTAGTTCCTCGTAGCACATACGCATTTATGGACACATCATAATCCAATATAGCCGGATTATTGACATGTCGATATAAGCCATCTGGCTGAAGTGTAACGTATTTTTGGGGGTAAATGAAAGTGATGGCCATCACAGTCCCGTTATTTTTATGGACGCACCGATCCCAGCACCCAAAATATCGCCTGCACAACCCATATTGGCGGAGATTTCCGCCAATCCTACCGCATTTTGGTACACAAACAAGCTTCCCGGTTCAACATCCGAAAATGTCCGGGCACGGGGCAGTATTTGGCCCTTTATCTCAAACAAATCACCATCTTTGATGCTTTGCCAACGAATCCCGGTTATGAGATTTCCAAATTCATCTGCATAAATGACCTCAAACACATCATCTTCAAACTCCCGATGACGCACGATAGTCATATCTATGGGCTTGAGCCCTTCTATCCTGGCATCTCCTGCCAAAGCCAGTCCTGCTGCGACCGGAGAAAACAAATCACGGCCATGAAAGCTGGCTGACAGAGATGGAGGCTCCCACGTAATCTCAAAGACCTGGGCATCACTCCAACGACGACACACATGCTCAAACAAGCCATTTAGAGGTCCGACGAACCACCTCCCACCGGCATAAACAACACCCGGTTTACGCAACTTCCCACCGACACCGGGATCAACCACACAAACAAACACACTGCCCAGTGGAAAATCATCAGCATGTGCCGCCAAGAGAACAGAGCCCGCTCGAATATCGTGAGCCGGAACATCATGAAACAGATCGATCAAGGGATGATTGGACCACTCAGGCCCTAATTCTTCCACCAAACGCCCCTTCATCTGCCCGGTGTAGGGCAAGCCGAAGTCACAAAATAAAATGATTGGTTTGGGCATCGATTCCATAATACTGCTTATTATGGGTCGGATGGTGAGTATGCCAAACAAAAAAACGGCGCGCTCATTTCAGAACGCGCCATTTCTTGAAATCAATGTAACGTTTTATGCTGGCATAAATGAAGCATCGTCAAGCATGGCATCTTCTGCGGCTTGTTCACGTTCAGCCATATCGCCGGTCATGGCCTTTTGCACTTTGGCAAAAGCACGTGCTTCCAATTGGCGCACACGCTCACGCGATACACCAAAATGTTGCCCCAACTGTTCCAACGTCACCGGATCGTCTTTGAGGCGACGCTCAATGAAGATATAGCGTTCACGATCATCCAACCGCTCGATAGCGCTTTGCAGCATGGTGTTGTGCAGACCACGTTCTTCACCATCGGCATAAACATCTTCGGGTGACGCACCTTCGTATTCCAGCAGGTCTTGGTGTTCCAAGGTTGTCCCATCATCACTGCCCACAGGGGCATTGAGGCTCATATCCTTAGCCGCCAAGCGACGGTTCATATTGATGATATCGTCTTCTTTGATGTCCAAATCTTTGGACAACAACTTTGCTTGATCCGGATTAAGCTCACCATTGTCTTGAATACCAAGGCGCTTTTTATGGCGACGCAGGCTGAAGAACAGTTTCTTTTGTGCAGCCACCGTGCCCATTTTGACCATAGACCAAGAGCGCAGAACGTATTCAGTGATCGACGCTTTAATCCACCACATGGCGTAGGTGGACAAGCGGAAGCCACGTTCCGGTTCAAATTTCTTAACAGCTTTCATCAAGCCAATATTGCCTTCAGAGACCAAATCCGCGACCGGAAGGCCGTAACCACGATAGCCCATAGCAATCTTAACCACCAAGCGCAGGTGCGACGTCACCAAAGAGTGCGCAGCATCAACATCACCTTCATCGCGCCACTTTTCAGCCAAGGAACGTTCTTCCTCAGCTTTGAGCACAGGATAAGACCAGGCTTCTTTGAAATAACGAGCTAAGCCTTGTTCGGTAACTGTAGTAGGTAGGTTCGTAGCGGTCATGGCGAGCAATACTCCCAAATCAACAAATATGCATTACGTAAGAACGTTTCAGATCAGCGGCGGTGAATGCGTTTTTGCGCGTACTTATCGTGCGCACGAACACGTATCGGCTTTAGATCTGCTTGCAATGAAGGGAAAAACACCAAAACGGCAGGTATCGCTAGTAACAGCAGCGCGATCATCACATCTATCGTCAACATGGCTATCCTCCTTCGGAAGCAATAGTCCTGACAAAACTTGTCTACGTTTCCCTCAGTCCCTCTACAGTCCGATATCAACTGCAAAATATGGCAACACAAGGGCATTTAAACGGCTAAACAAGCCTGATCCGCCTTTTTCGACTGGATCATTTGCTCATGAACACCACCATGGTGCACACGAACAACCTCGACCCCAATTGGGCATCGATAATGCTAATATACACAATACCTGAGCGGGGTCAAGGGTTATCATGCTGTACGACCCCCAAAACACATACTTTTCATATGGTTATAGAATCGATTGTAATCTCATAAATGTGAGTTTCCCGCCCTTTTCAGCAGCTTGAAAGGACTGTATGTTCCTAACAACGCCGAATTGGAGAGACCGCATTTTGAACACACAATCGCCCGCCCCATTGCGCATTATTCTGGCCAACCCCCGCGGTTTTTGTGCCGGAGTCGATCGCGCCATCGCAATTGTTAAGAAGGCATTGGAAAAATATGGGGCCCCGGTCTATGTGCGCCATGAAATCGTGCACAACAAGTTCGTGGTCGATGAGCTAAAGCGCCTCGGTGCAATCTTTGTACAAGAGCTGGATGAAGTTCCGGATGGAGCCCACACCATCTTCAGTGCCCACGGTGTATCAGATGCTGTGGAGCAAGAAGCACGCCGCCGTGCCCTACCCTATATTGATGCAGCTTGTCCTTTGGTCACCAAAGTCCACCATCAAGGCCGAAAGCATTCCAACAATGGTTCCGTGGTGGTGCTGATCGGCCACGCAGGCCATGCGGAGGTCGAAGGCACCTTGGGTCGCATTCCTGGTGAAACCCACGTGGTGGGCACTGTCGCCGATGTTGAGGCCTTACCCCTCCCGGCTGACACGCCGATGGCTTTCGTGACGCAAACGACACTTAGTGTTGATGACACCCGCGACATCATCGCCGCCCTAAAAACACGTTACCCGCAAGTTGAGGGACCAGAACTAAACGATATCTGCTACGCCACGCAAAACCGCCAACAAGCGGTGCGGGATATGGCGTGTGCAAACGAAGATGTTGAATTGGTGTTGGTGATTGGCGGTAAAAACAGCTCCAACTCCAACCGCTTGCGTGAAATTGGGGATGACTGCAATGTCCCCAGCTATTTGATTGATGATGCTGACGCCCTGGACCCTTCTTGGCTAGATGGTGTCAAAACCGTTGGCATCACGGCGGGTGCTTCCGCCCCTGAAGTGTTGGTCCAAGGTGTACTGGACCGTTTGGGGGAACTGCGCGACACCTCTATCGAACTGCTCACCAGTATCGAAGAAAACATGCACTTCAAACTACCGCCTGAGCTGCGCGAAAAGACTTAGTTTAAATCTTCCAGAACCGTTTCCGCCGCCAAGCGTCCAGACATTACGGCACCTTCTATGGTCGCAGGCAGGCCAGTGTTGGTCCAGTCACCAGCTAAATACAAATTTTCATAGGCCGTCCCAGTTGATGGGCGCTGGGCATTGACTTCTGGCATAGCAGCAAACGTGGCACGCTTTTCTTTGATGATTTTGTATACGGGTATATCACCTTGCAGCCCCACAACCTGAACCACTTCATCCCAAAGTTGGCGGGCAATCAAATCAGCATCACGCTCCATCCAGGCATTGGCATTACTTACCGTGACAGAGGCTACCTGGCCACGGAGTTGCACCCACTCACACGCACCGCCCACCACGCCGACCATACGTGGCACTGCAACGGCTTCATCCAATTTGTAGTGCACATTTAAGATGGCGTTACTGTCCATTGGTATTTTTAAACCATCAATCAACTTTGAAGCATGGATATGCGACACAGCCAAGATCACACGATCACCTGATCCAAGAACCTCCCCAGCATCTGCAAAGCGCAAAGTATTCAGTTTGCCACCACTGAATTCTAAACCTTGTATGCGTTGGTTGGTATTGATGATGGCCCCACAGTCTTGCAAGAAAGACAACGCCGGTTCTACCAATGCGGCACCCAATCCATTTGAGGCTAACACGGGCCTCGCAAAGGCACCGCCTTTTAGAACCGTTTTTTCAATCACCCGCCACAACAATTCAGCTGCACCTTGGTCTGGTGAAGTGTTGAGCACAGCCACACACATAGGTTCCCAAAAATTTCGAAACAATTCAGTTGAGGTATCAAGACAGGCTGACACGTTTTGTCCGTGTCCGCGTTTGAGGCGCTGCGCATCCTTTACAAACTGATAGATACTGAACCCAGGAGGCTGTCGGCTTTTATCAAACATCCAAGGCACCAAGGACAAAGCACCTTGTCCGATGCCAAGGTCCAATTGCCAAGACCGCCCTGTCGACAAGTCCATAAAATCAAATGCTGCACGTGGTGAAAATTGTAAGTTTTCTGTCCCACCTATAAGTGCTGCGTAATCCAGAACTTCGCGATTGCCGCTTAGCATTAAGTGGGTACCGTTATCAATGACGACTTCTAGGTCATCATCGTAGAAACTACGACAACGTCCACCTGCAAACTTAGCGCCTTCGTGCACCGTAACCTGAACATCTGCGTCAGCTAACCGCACTGCGGCAGATAGCCCCGCCAAGCCTGCGCCCACAACATGAACATGGGCAGTCATCAAAACAATCCATGACGAACGGCCAACCACAATTTCATCCATTTGGGCAATGCCACAGATGTTTGAGTATTGGCAAGACCGCGTGCTTCCAGACGTTTCAACACCCGTTCATAAACGGCCATCATCATTCGCGCTGGTCTGGTTTTTGTTTTATCCAAACGTGATAAGGCATCACGGGCTTTCCCAAAATGGTCATGCGCACGTATTGCCAACATCTCTAAGACTGTGTGCAAATTGGGATGTGTCAAAACGTCTTCAAGTTTATCCGTTTCAATGCCAGCATCTTGCAGCATACTCAAAGGCAGATAGAGCCTGCTGCGTTCTGCATCTTCATCCAGATCGCGTAAAATATTGGTAATTTGAAGACCCCGTCCTAAATGATGTGCAAGCTTCTCAGCATCCGGTCCGGTAACTCCAAAAACCTTATCCGACAATCGCCCAACAGCACAAGCAACCCGATCAATGTAAAGATCAAAGGTATCTTCATCAGCGATACGGACTGTCGTATTAGCGTCCATTTCCATTCCATCAATTACGGCAATCAAGTCGGCTTTATTCAAGCCATACTGGTTCACAACCAACTTTAAGTTGGCCATTTCATGATCTGGTTTTGCATCCGTATAGATCTGGTCAATGGCTTCGCGCCAACGCGCCAATCGTACCAACTTGTTTTCAACACTGTCATTGCCGTCTGCAATGTCATCAACCTCACGACAAAACGCATACACCACGTACATGGCTTCACGCCGTTCAGATGGCATGAAACGCATGGCCCAATAGAATGAGCTTTTCACGGCCTTACCCGCCGCCGTCGGGTGTTGGCTCAAAGATGGAGTTGGTTGTTTCATGGTGTTCATGGATACACCACTCATGACCAAAGTGCACCCCAGACAAACCGGGGCAACATCTGATATTTTGAAAGCTCAACCCGTTCAGTCAATGGGTCGCGTTGGCGCAGCTCGTGACTCAACCCACGAGCAATGGCAAGGATACCGCCTGCCTCACGGGCCAAAGACCTGGATTTGATCGTCTTTGTCATCGGCTGGGCCTCAATCAAAAGGGCGTCCACACCATCCAACATACGATCCAACACACGCCGCAAATTTTGGCTTGATTGGGGGGCCGTTAACTCGTCTAAAGCTACACCTTCAGCATGCATCCAGTCACAGGGCACATAAACACGGTCAAGCTGATTGAAGTCATCTTTGATATCTTGAATGTGGTTCAATACCTGTAACGCTGCACATAAGGCATCCGAAGGTGCGTATTCACCATCAATCCCCCCCAACAAATCAATCAGATAACGCCCAACGGGGGCTGCTGATAGTTGGCAATAGGCCATCAATGCAGCCCAATCATCAGTTCGAGGGTGGTCAACATCCCACAGGAACGCCTTGAGAAGGTCTTGAGCATGTATGGAGCGAACACCGGTTTCAACAAGGCTTGCCGCCAGCGCGCCTTCTCCAGCTTCAAGACTTACACTGAGTGCCGTTAACTGTTCTCGTTTTTGATCTGGGCTCAACTCAAAAGCGTCAGCAATATCATCTGCACCACGGACAAAGTCATAAAAAGTCAAGACATGGGGCCGCGACCACTTGGGCAACAGAAAAGAGGCCACGGGGAAGTTTTCATCCTCGTGGCCTTTTGTGGACATGGTCAATGTCGATTACTTTGATAAGGTTTCAAGCTTGTTGCGCAGAACCTCGATCAAACCGCTGACTTTGCCGCCGTTGGAGCGAATGACAGAGGTAAATTCTTTGCGCTGCGACTGGCTCATGGAAATACCTTCAACAAACACATCGATAATCTTGTAGATATCGGATTTGTTGCGCACCCGCCAGTTGACACGGATCGGCTCACCACCAGTGGGGCGATTAATTTCAGAATACACCAACGAATCTTTACCGGGGTCTGAAACAGTTTTCACCACATCAATTTTTTCGCCGGAATACTGATCAAAACGTTCTACGTACGTGACAACCACATACTCTTCGAACAATTGCAAATATTCTTCTTTTTCAGCATCTGAGGCTGTACGCCAGTAGCGCCCCAAAACCCATTTGCCAATGACGGGGACGTCAAAATTATGTTTCAGAAGTTTACGGAAGCGATCAATACGTTCATCACGTGTTACATTTTTGTCCGTTAAGGCCGCAACGGCTTCCTCAGCCAACCCTTCAATAAAAGTCTCTGCTGTAAGATTGCTGCCCTGATTGGTATTTGCAGATACAGGCATCCCCATCAGGGCCAATCCGCAGATCAGAAAAACAGCCATAAAGGTGCGGCGATAAATCATATTTTCGTGTCCCTCGACATTCCACTTCGTAAACCTGAAACCGCGCCCATTGACCTTTTCTTGCGAAGGTTCTTCATTTGGTTCCAACAGCACGGGATCATAAGATTTAAAATCCCAGATTGCAATTACACTGATTGCGCTTTGTTAAACTAACGTAATATATAAACCTTAGCTGAACCGTGCCTGAACATCCGTATTAAAGCCATTTAAGATCAACCCCTTACCTTCAAACACTGGACGTTTGACCAAGGTCGGATTTGCCACCATCAAGGCAATGGCTTTAAGGGCGTCTATATCAGATTTATCCGTATCCTTCAGCTGTTTCCAAGTGGCTGAGCGTTTATTCAGGACCGATTCCCACCCCAGCGCATCAACCCAACAGGCCACAGTTTTTTCATCCAAACCATCTTTGCGAAAGTCGTGAAACGTATGTTCTATGCCTTGGGATTCCAGCCATTTCAGGGCTTTGCGGACGGTGTCACAGTTTTTGATGCCATATACGGTGATCATATATTTAAGAATCCTTGTGCTCATTTGCCATCGGTTGCTAACGTGTCACAGTCTTTTGAACAAGTCTAAACGGAATTACCATGCTTTCAGTCATCTCCCCTGCCAAACGCCTCAACCTCAAGGACTGGGATCGCGATATGACGGGCCTGACCACACCGGATTTCCCCGATGATGCCACCCGTTTGGCTGGCATTGCGGGCAAGCTGGACACATCTGAAATGGAAAAGCTGATGCACATCAGTGAAAAACAAGCAGGTCAGGTGAAAGACTACTATTCCGTTTTCGCCTTCCCCCACACCCCCGACAACGCCAAACCTGCATGCTGGATGTTTTCCGGCGACACGTATGTGGGGCTCGATGCCGAAACCCTAAGTGCTGAAGACTTAGATTATGCCCAGGACCATCTGGTGATCTTAAACGGCCTATACGGCAAATTGCGCCCATTGGACCTAATCCGCCCACACCGTTTGGACATGGGTACACGGCTCAAAAACCCCAAAGGCAAGAACCTCTATGAATACTGGGATCAACATCTATCCCAAGCCATCATTGATCAGGCCAAATCGCAAAAAACCAAAACCGTCGTGTGTCTCGCCAGTGTAGAATACTTCAAGGCAGCCCGTGAAGATGAACTGAAAGCTGCTGGTCTGCGTGTGATCACCCCCAACTTCAAAGAAATTCGCGACAACGGCGAAATCAAAACTATGAGCCTGTTCGTGAAACGCGCACGTGGCATGATGGCGCGCTGGATGGTTCAAAATAAAATAACCAACCCAGAACAACTCAAAACCTTCAATGAGGGCGGTTATGTTTTTCAGCCGGGCGCATCCGAGGGTGATGAATGGGTCTTTGCCCGCCCACAGCCGCCGAAGAAAACGAAACCGAAAAAAGCAAAATTAGAGGGTCAGAGCCCCCGTCTGCGCAAATACCGCGACGGGGCGGCTGCATAGGCTCCCCAGGTGGCAAGCAATCCCACCACAACCGTAATAGAGATCGCAATTCCTGCCAGTTGCAGCGCTGCCGTAATATCTGCATGCCAACCGTGTAATCCTGCAGCCTGCGCTACGCCTGACGCAATGGCTAAGCCCAACGGTGCGGATACAGCACACACCATCGCCCCCAACACCAAGAACTCCACCACCAGTTGGTGTAATAACTGAGAACGGCGCGCACCCAATACCTTGAACAGTAGAGCTTCATCCATGCGTTGATTAAGGCTTTGCAAAACACTGCCGGCCATCACCACCAAAGCCGCCACACCTGTCATCAATGCCGCCACGCGCAAACCGGCAATCACGGCATCCAAGGCAGTTGAGAGTGCCGCCAAGACCGTATCAACCTGGATCAATGGCAGTTCAGAAAATTCCGCACGCATTAAACGTTCCAAATCCTGTGTTCGGCCGGGTTTGGCTTTGAGAGATGCGGCAAAGGTATGCGGTACCGTGTCCAGTGCCCCGGGGCTGGTCACAATGGGGAAGTCCAAGTTCAATCCAGTCCAATCAATGGTGCGGAAATTGACAATCTTCCCGGTCACGGAAACACCGGACACGTTGAGCGTAATCTCATCTCCCAATGCCAGCCCCAGCTTGTCCGCAACACCACTATCAATGGACACCAAACTTTGGCTTTGGTCTTCTATCGACCACCACTTTCCATTGCTAAGCGTTGAGCCCTCTGGGATTTGAGAGACATAAGACACACCGCGATCTCCACGCACCACCCAATTCAAAGCTCCCGGTATTTTCAAGTCCCGAACAGGCACACCCTTAATGGACTGTATCCGTGCATGAATGAACGGCGACACGCGCATGCTTTCCAGCCCGTCCCATGACTGGAGCGACATTTCTAAGTCTTGGGCACGGTTTTGCGGTAAGGAAAACAACACCAAATCAGGTGCTGTGGATGGCAGCGTGGTCGCAACATGACGTTCCGCGGTACGCTCAATTCCATCTAAGGCCACCAACAATGTGAGACTCAAGCCCAATGCCATCACCACAGGCCCGGTTGGTGATCCTGCGCGGTGAAGGTGGCCTAAAGCCAAGCGTTGACTGGCAGAGAGTGTGTTCAAATGCTTCGACATCCAGCGTGCAGCCCCGGCCAAGCCTTTGCCCACTAAGAAATAGATAAATGCCAAAACCAAGCCACCCAGCAAGAACACACTGCTGAGCACAGGCATGGGGGAAGACCAAAAGACCACCCCTAAGATCATCACAACGATCACGCCAACACCCAACCAGCCCTTCCAATTGAGACTGAAGGCACTTGGCTCCAGGCGTTCCCGCAACAACTCACGCGTGGTTACGGTACGCACATGCATCAGCGGCCACCAAGCAAATAACACTGCCACCAATAAACCAAAGACAAATGCAGACGCAAGCGGCTGAAACAGTGGCCCACCATTGATGTCGAAAGGAAGCTGGTCCGCCAACGCACCAACTGCCAGAACAGGCCCCAATGCCCCCAAACCAATCCCCACCAAAGCCCCAAGGGCGGCACCGCCCAAGACCTCAATACCCAATGCCAAGGTGATGACATTGGGGGGCGTACCAACGCTTTTGAGAATGGCAATGGTGTCCATTTTTGCATCCAAGTGTGCCCGCACGGCTCCGCTGATCCCGGCGCCGCCCACCAACATCACGCCCAAACCAATAAACAACAACAACACATGCGCCATCGCCAAAGTGCGTTCAACCCCAGGCACACCACTTTGGGCATTGACCATACGCCAGCCTGATTGAGGAAAACGTTCATCAATACGCTTCATGGCTTGGGTGGCATCTTTACCCTTGGATATTTTCACACGGGTATAGAAATAGGCCTCTGCCCCCGGCTCCACCAATCCAGTAGCGGCAAGTGATTGAACGGAGACCATCACCCTAGGCCCCAGCGTGAACGCACGGAATGCACGGTCTGGCTCATTGAGCAACTTGGCGCGCAAGTGATACGTTTTCTGGCCGATTACGAGGTCATCACCAACGCTTAGCCCCAGTTGATCGAACAAAGCAGCGTCCGCCACAGCACCATCGTTTTTCAACAACTCTGACAGGGGGGAAGAAGCATCCGTTGTGATCGTTCCATAAAGGGGATATTGCCCATCCACCCCCTTCAATTCGACCAAAGTGGTTTGATCACCTGCACGCGCCATGGGGCGTAGCTCCGCACTCAACGTGGTTTGACCAAATTGTGAGATAAAAGAAAATTCTTCGGAAGATGGTGTCCGGTGGAACAACCGAAACGATAAATCGCCACCAATGGATTCCAACGCCCCCTTGCGCGCGCCATCGCGTAATGCTTCCGTTCCCGCCCCGACTAGGGCAATGGAGCCAACGCCAATAAACACCCCCGCAACCAACAGCGCCAACGTGCGCCAGCGTCCTTTGAGGATGCCACGCAAATCACGCCGGGCGATATGAAATGCCAGGATAATATCGCGAAAGAAAGAAGAATTCTGAGAACCAGACACACAGCACCCGTGGGGTCAGTGAAGATTACGCACAAGATGGCGTATCTAAGCCCTCATTGTCCAGGACTGTGTTCTTATTGGTATCCCGTTCCACCGATATAATCACGCATTTGTGAAGTATCAATCTGACATTGATTCAAACTTTGCTTGATCAAGTCACCAATACTGACAACACCAACAACTTTATCACCTTCTTTGACAATCACATGGCGGGTGCGCCGTTCAGTCATAATTTCCTGAACAGTTTCCAGGGTATCATCCGGACATACCGTTACAACATTGCGGGTCATAATTTCAGTTACAGGTGTTGAAGATAAGTCACCATGATCGGCCAGCGCTTGAACGATATCGCGCTCCGAAACGGAGCCTACATGTGCGCTGGAATCACCCGTTACAATAGCAAAGCCAATCCGTTCAGTCTTAAACAAATTCGCTGCTGCCTGTGCCGTTTCGCTTTCTGCGATGGTGATCAAGTCTTTGCCTTTTTCATCTAAAATACCTTTAACAAACATATTTGCTTACCTCCTTTAGCAAAAAGATTCCGCCCCCTCGTCTCCACATCGTACTTTATGTGGTGATATAACCACCAAAAACCAAGGTATTTTGTTGTTTGCACCCCCTTAAAGAAGTGTCGTAAACTAGAAGTCCTTGAGTTCTCACCCATAACATAGATAGACGCGCTGATAGATCTTATGAACGATTTTGACCCCAAGACCGTCCGCCAACGCCTAGAGACTGAACGCAACGAACTTCTCCACGACGCTGAAGTTAGCGCCGAGGAACGCGATATCGTGGTGCTGGACCAAACCAGTGTTGGTCGCCTATCACGCATGGATGCATTACAAAACCAGGCCATACAGGTGGAAACAGAACGGCGCCGTGAAGTGGAACTCTCCAGAATCGACGCCGCCCTTCGACGCTTAGACGAAGACGAATACGGCTACTGCGTTTCTTGTGGTGAAGAAATCCAATCCAAACGCCTAGATATGGACCCTGCGACCCCGGTTTGTGTGGACTGCGCCCACAAGGCCGACTAGGCGCTTCAGGCCAGATGAACACGTTCACCTTCTTGCTTGAAAACCGCCGTTTTTTGGCGTTTGGGCTTGCTTGTACCTTGGCCAGCAACTTCGGGCAGACCTTTTTCATTGCCCTATTTGGTGATCATATTCGGGCGGATTACAACCTTAGCCATGGTGAATTTGCCGGACTTTACGGTGGGGCCACCTTGGTCAGTGCCGCCATCATTTTGTGGGCCGGGCGCCAAATCGACAAAGTTGATCTGCGTTATTTTGCCAGTACCGTCCTCATCGGACTGGCCCTGTCGTGCGCCATACTCGCCATTGCACCGGGGCCTTGGATAATTGCACTGGGGTTTGTTGGACTACGCCTGTTCGGCCAGGGTTTGCTGCGTCATACTGCGATGGTGAGCATGGCACGCTATTTTGAAGCTGCCAGAGGACGCGCCATGAGCTTCGTCGGTTTGGGCTATCCCATTGCTGAATCGATTTTCCCAACCGCACTGGTCATCCTGTTATCTAGTTTTACATGGCAACAAACATGGGCCGGTTTTGCTGTTTATATTGCTCTGCTGCATTTGCCGTTATTGCTATGGCTGCTCAAAGGTCATGGTGTGCGCCATGCCAAACTGGAACAGTACCTAAAAGATACAAAAGAAGACACAGTCCCACTGTCTCAACGCGACTTGCTTAAAGATTGGCGTTTTCAAACCATCGTTCCTGCGGCCCTTATGGGCCCGTTCATTATGACGGGTGTCTTCTTTCACCAACTCGCTATCGCATCGTCCAAAGGCTGGACCATTGAACTGTTGGCTGCAAGTTTCCCAGTGTTTGCCGCCAGCACCGTAATCACCAGTTTGATCACAGGGTGGATGGTGGACCGCAAGGGGCCTGGTTATATCCTTCCCGTCTTTGTCTTGCCATTAGCGTTCGCGCTTATAGTTATTGCCGTATTTGATCAAACTTGGTCAGCACCGTTATATCACGGCCTAGGTGGCCTCAGCGTAGGAGCCAGCACCGTTTTGATCAGTGCAGCATGGGCCGAAACATATGGTGTGCGTTATTTGGGGGTGATTCGATCCCTCACCACATCTTTAACAGTTGTCTCCACAGCCTTGGCACCAGTCCTAGCCGGTGAGTTGTTGGATATGGGCACAAGTATTTCATCCATCGCTTGGGGGGGCTCTGTCATTGTCTTGCTGACGGCTCTTTTGGTGCAAGCGCCAGCGCGCACATTGCGCACAAATTCAAAGCATAATTAAAATGAAAACTTTCTTTAACGACTCATTTGCTAAAATGCAGGTGTTAGTCGATTCGTTTAAGGAGAGACATACAAATGCCAAATGCAAATGGCTTAGGACACGAAACAAGTCCACCACCTCTTGCGGGGGCGCCCGGTCTGCATGACCCTGGCGCTACAACAGCTACTCCTTTACGACCGACTACGGCTACAACCGAAATTCACCTACGCACGTCCTTGCAACGCTCCCAATTTGGGGGCGTTTGTTGTTTGTGCCTAACCTTAAATATCGGAGAGTACCATGGGTAAGAAATCACGCCGCCGTCAGTCCACCGCAGCCTCTGCTGACGTCCACGCCCTATACCCGAGAGACGGTAACTGGGATCCTTTGCAAAACGATGACAACCGTTATGGTAATCCCGCAGAAAATCGCGATCAGCGATATGTCAAAAACGTATCTCCCCGAAGTGAAGGTCAAAAACAACTGATGGATGCCATTGACCACTATAATTTGGTCATGGCCTTAGGCCCAGCAGGCACAGGTAAGACCTACCTGGCCATTGCCAAAGCCGTTGAATCCTTTGAGCGCGGCGAAGTGGGACGCATCGTCCTGACACGCCCCGCCGTCGAAGCCGGTGAAAGCCTTGGTTACCTACCCGGTGAAATGGAAGACAAAATTGCACCTTATCTGCGTCCCTTGTTCGACAGTCTCACCGACCGTATGGGTGGGCGTAGCCTCAAAACCATGATGAAGAATGGCGAAATTGAAATAGCACCCGTCGGCTTTATGCGCGGTCGCACCCTTAACAATGCCTTCGTGGTTATTGATGAAGCTCAAAACTGCACTTACACACAGATCAAGATGCTTCTGACCCGTATGGGTTGGCATTCCACCATGGTCGTTACAGGCGACCCTGATCAGTCAGACTTACTGCCCGGTATGTCTGGATTGGCCGATATTTCACAAAAATTGGAAGCCTTGGATGATATTGGTGTGGTTCGTCTACAAGACAAAGACGTCGTGCGCCACCCTCTGGTCGCAGAAATGCTAAGTGTCGTTTAACCCCTCCCTAAACGCACAGCCCAAAGCCCCCGTCTCCCCGCGGGGGCTTTGATGTTGCAAGATCGAACCAACATCCCCACACTATAAGTACCAAATTTTGATTCGAACATTAGGATTTTTCCCATGCGCACTCTTATTTTGAGCACCGCCATTTTGGCCACGCTGTCATTCTCCTACACAGCTCAGGCCATTGAATTTAACCCGCTGTCTTACGTCAAGGGCGCTGTAGAAGCGGTTGTTGAAGATCGCAGTGCTGGCGACATTGCCAAAGACACAGAGATCAAAACAAAAATGACCGCGGCCGTTGTTGACGGCATGGGCACGGATGTTATTTCAGTCAATATTGATGTCTATGAACAAGTGGTGATGCTCACCGGAATTGTGGAAGAAGAAAAACTCAAAACCCAAGCTACCGAGATTGCCCGCAACGTTGGTGGTGTCAAAAAGCTCTACAACGAGATGCTGGTGATTCCTAAAGTGGAACAAGAAAAAGGCATGGTCGAAGGCTTGGTGGATGACACCGTGATTGAAACCAAAATCAATGCTCAGCTACTGGATGCCAAAGCTGTAAATGTCACCAACTTCCGCTGGCGCTCTTTGGGCGGTCATGTGTTCCTTTTCGGTCGTGCCCTCAGCAAAGATGAACTTAACAAAGCTATTCGTGTGGTCACGGATATCAAAGGTGTCACCAATGTGACCCAACGCGTGATGGTGAAACCAAAAGGATAATGGTATGCATTTTTCAATCGCCATTGCTCTAGCCTTTTTACTCTTTCAACAGAGTGCCTGGGCAATGGAGGTCGAAGTTGCGCCTGTGCGCGATATGCTGCCAGACGGTAATGTTGCCGAGGGACGCCAAGACATCCGTAAAGCATGGCTCAGTGCACCTACGACGCGTTATACCCATGGTGTTTTGGGAGACAATATCGAAGCAGGTGCAATAGCGGTTGAACTGCAAAATGGGGAACGCCTTACCTTCACACTTCCAACAGAATCTGTATTTGAAGATCGCTATCCACGACTCAGAGACATTGATAGTGATGGTCGTGACGAAATCATCGTGGTCAAATCTAGCAACTCTCAAGGTGCCGCGCTGGTTATCTTAGGTGTGCGCGATAATCAGCTTAAAATACTGGCTGAAACCAAACCCATAGGGAAACCATTTCGCTGGCTCAACCCTATTGATATGGGTGACTTTGACGGCGATGGCAAAAATGAATTGGCCTATGTCGAAACCCCACATATCGGCGGGACCTTACGTGTCGTTAAATGGCAAGATGATCAGTTGGTCGAAGTCCATTCCGCTTTTGGTTTTTCCAACCATGTCATCGGCACAGTGGATCTACAATTGTCCACTGTTCTGGATGCCAATGGTGACGGTATCGATGACTTGATCATACCCAATACATTGCGCACAGTCTTACACATCATCACATTCAAAGGTGGTGAATACACAGAACTGTTTTCAATTGATTTGGGTGAACCCATGACCCGGCTCAAAACAGATTATGCGTTTATGAGGGCACTGATTATCGACCTTGCCAGTGGAAACACAGCAGGTATCCGCTTTAAGTGAACAGCTTAAACCTCAGTTGCCATTTTTTTCATTTGATGCAAATTGATGATTTCCAATTGCCCAGGGCTACGTCGAGCAACTTCTGACTTTTGCAATTGTGAAAGTGCACGTGTCACAGTTTCTTTAGACGTTGAAGCCATGGCGCTAAGTTGCTCGTGACTGGGCATTTCCGTTATGACCCATGTCCCTGCCTTAGTCGGTGTTTCATCTACCAATTCAATCAACTTCAAATAAACACGCTGCACACCAGAAAAAGAGCTGACTTCTGATAGCCGTCTATTCGTAGAACGCACAACCGTCGCAAAGCTTTCCAAAACGCGTACAGCAATTTGGCGGTGTTCCAATATCAGATTTAAAAACAATGCCCGATCAGCAACGGCAACCATGCCATCGGTCAATGCAAATGCATTGGCAGAGCGCACACCTTTATCAATAGCAGCAATCTCACCGAACCAGCCACCTTCGGATACTTTGCTGTATACGACATTCACACCCTGATCATCTTGGACAATCCGGACCTCACCACGAATGATGAAGAAGACTTCGTTTTGATCAGCACCGCTTTCAACCAACACATCGCCTTTGGAAATCGCACGAAATTCACAACGTCCCGCAAAGACGTGAAATTCGTCATCATCCAAGCCAATGAGAAGATCATTGATGCGCAGAAGTTCTAGGTCCGTCGGCTTTAATAAAGGCGTTTTTGTGCCCGTACCATTGTGTCTACCATTATCCATGGATACTGCCCCTTCCCGCGCAACTAAAGAGGCATATATCTTACCACAACATACTAAAGATGGAAGAACTAGCATCCATGGATGCTCTTACATTTCAAACGATTATGTCAAAGACTGCTCTTTGGTTTTCAGCAACTTCACATCAGGGAAGTCTTCTTCTGCCTTATTCAAATGCCATGCGTTACGGGCCATGTAGACCGGGTCACCGTCATGATCTTCCCCCATAGAACCGCGATTAGCATCTTGAAATGATTTGATCTGGTTTGCATCATCTGCGGCAAGCCAGCGTGCCGTATAAAGTTCGGTCTGTTCAAAATGGACCGGAACTTCAAATTCCGTGCGAATTCGATCTGCTAAAACTTCGAATTGCAGAGGACCAACAACGCCCACCACCCAATCAGCACCAATCATCGGTTTAAACACGCATGCACCACCCTCTTCTGCAATTTGCTGAAGGGCTTTGCCCAAATGTTTGGCTTTAAGTGGGTCTTCGGGACGCGCTTTTTGCAAGTGTTCTGGTGCAAATGTAGGGACACCTGTGTAGCGCAGATCTTCGGACTCGCTCAAAGTATCGCCGATACGCAAGTTTCCATGGTTGGGAATGCCGATGATATCACCGGCAACGGCTTCTTCCGCAACTTCACGATCCTGGGCCAAAAACAACACTGGATTGTGCAGGTTGATCACTTTACCCGAACGCATGTGTTTCAACTTCATACCACGTTTAAAATGGCCGGAGTTGATGCGCATGAAGGCAATGCGGTCACGGTGTTTGGGGTCCATGTTGGCTTGAATTTTGAACACCACACCCGTGACTTTGGTTTCAGCCGGATCAACTGTACGTGTAGTGCTTTTTTGTGGCCGAGGACTGGGCGCAAAGCGAGCCAAGCCTTCCAACAGTTCACGCACACCGAAGTTATTCACGGCTGAACCAAAAAACACCGGGGTCATTGTGCCGTCCAAATAAGCTTGATGATCAAACTCCGGACACAAGCCGCGAGCCATCTCCACCTCTTCACGGAGTTTCTCAGCCGCGTGATCGGGCAACAATTCATCCAACTTCGGATCATCCAGGCCCGACACCTTAACGCCCTCACCCACCGTTTCACCCTTAGAGCGCGCCATCAAAATCAGTTGATCATTGATCAGGTCATAACAGCCTAAAAATTCACGACCCATGCCGATTGGCCATGTTGCCGGGGTAACGTCCAGAGCCAGATTTTGTTCAATTTCATCAAGGATATCAAATGTTTCGCGGCTTTCACGATCCATTTTGTTGACGAAGGTTGCAATCGGCATATCGCGCAAACGGCAGACTTCAAACAGTTTCTTGGTTTGGCTTTCCACACCTTTTGCACCATCCAAAACCATAACGGCACTGTCAACAGCAGTCAGTGTGCGGTAAGTATCTTCGGAAAAATCTTCATGACCAGGTGTATCAAGCAGATTAAATGTCTGTTCCCCATAATCGAAAGTCATCACTGATGAGGCCACGGAAATCCCGCGTTCTTGCTCCACCTTCATCCAATCAGAGCGCGCGCGGCGGGCATCACCACGGGCCTTCACAGCACCCGCCATCTGAATGGCACCACCGAACAACAGCAGTTTTTCCGTCAACGTGGTTTTACCCGCATCGGGGTGTGCGATGATAGCGAAAGTACGCCGATTTTCGATGTAATTGACGAGGTGTGTCATGGGTGTCCCAAAGGCCTTGTTAACTTGCGTGCGAACATAGGGATTTCATCAAAAAAGGCCAGAGAAATCCAATCTTAAGACCTATATACCCATAATAGCCCCTCATCCGTTTTACAGATTGATAAGTTATGGGCCCACACCATAATATGCTGCAACGCAACCACATTAACCATTAAGGGGTAGAATTATGGACAAAAACATAGCTGATGGGCGCAAAGCACCACGGAGAACAGGCAATGACCGCCGCGAGAGCGAAGGACGTCGCTTAAGTACTGAGGATCGGCGCGAAGCCTACGCACCAGCGGAACCCGAACGTCGTGGACCTGAAGACCGTCGTAGTGAAAGCGAACGACGCGAAGATGAGCGCAGGTCCGAACAAGACCGACGAAATACGGACTAACAGATTGTAAATTAACAAAATTAGCTGGCTGGAATATGCTTCCACCAAGCCTTTTGGTTAATGGAAAACACCGGAAGATAGTGCTTAATTTTTGCCGCAGGCATCACTTGTTTAATTTGATTGTCCAGGACGTAAGGCTTGCCCTTGTAAAACACCACCAAAATCGCATGGCCAATTTTAAGGTTTAGGTCCTTCACCGCCACAACACGCAAATCTTCTTCTTTGTAGCCCAATAAACGCAATGACATGTACTTGGCGATGGCATAATCCTCACAATCACCAAATTTAGACATAAATTCACCGGGCGTCGCCCAAAAGTCCTTTTTCCCCCAATTGACCGGATCGGTGATGTAGGGGGCGCGATTCATGTAATCGTTGATTTCGCGGATTTGGATCACAAGTTTTTTATCTTTTAGGCCTTTGAGAAAATTAATCCATTTCTCAAAGTTGCACTTGTTCATTTCCTTATCACCGCACTTACCCGCTTTTAGGGCTGCTTTTTCCTTGGTATAGCGCTCTAGGGCGCCATTCCACTTTTTGAATGTCTCCATTTTGGTGGATTTTGTCTCATTGGTATTGAAAAAGCTTTTTTCTACAGAGGCTTGCACACCATGAGGGATCAGCAACATAGCGCACACAAAGGCACTCATCAGAACACCCCAAGGCCCTGCAGGATACCGACGTCCTGGCGCAACAAACGGCATTGTGCAACTTTCAATCATAAAGATAACAAGCTTTCTTCCAATATATATGGCGAATGCCTCTACGCAAAGCCATATTCCCCTTTGCCAGAATCGCTCATTATCGGTAGAGTCTTGGAATTATTGAACTATAGCCAGTTACCCATGGGGAGATGACCGTGTCCGACGACGCGCCGCAAAGCAACGACGAACAAAACGGTGAAACCAAAGAAAAAGACGCGAAGCGACCATTCAATTTGTATGTCTTCATTGGTGTCATTTTGATGCTGTCCGCCGTCGGTGCATCTATATTTGGTGCCTTTAAGTTCGTCGAAGATGAACGCGCACGCTCCCTCCAAGAATGGCAAATCCGGTTGGGAATTGTTGGCGATTCGCGTTCTGCCGCGATCAATGACTGGATCGAACAAAATTTCTCGACCATGCGTGATTTGGCGGAAAATGCTTCATTACAACTGTATATGAGCGAAATTGCCGCTGCTAAAAATCCCACAGCCGTCGCTGAAGAAGACCCCATGATGGCCGAATTGGGCGGCAATAAATTGGGAGCAGATGAAGAAGACCCCTTTGGCGGTGGTGGTGGCGAAGCTGAAGCCACATATCTGCGCAATATTTTGACCGCAACCGCTGAACGCATGGGTTTTAAACCGCCTGTAGAGGCCGCAGCCGTATCTGCCAATATCGAACGTGCGGGCGTTGCTGGTTTGGGCCTAGTGGACGCTAAGGGCCTGCCTATCGCATCTTCACCGGGCATGCCACCAATGATCGGACGCCTCAAAGAAGCAGCCCTGTTGGCACTTGAGGGCGAACCGACAGTCATTGACGTCTATATAGGGTCATCCAACCTACCAACCATTGGCTTTGCTCTGCCCGTTTACGGTATCCAAGACGATGGCAGCGGCGCCAAAGGCATCGGTGCCGTCATCGGTGTGAAAATCGTTGATGAAAAACTGTACACCAAGCTGGTCCAACCTGGCGAAACGACAGAAACATCTGAAACGTATTTGGTGCGCAAACAAGGCATCACGGTAGAGTATCTCTCCCCCCTGGCAGATGGCACCCCGCCCTTGAAACGTTCACTGGCTCTGGACACACCAAATTTGGCTGGTGCCTATGCCTTGGAAAACCCCGGGGGGTTTGCCATTAAACGAGATTATTTGGGCGAAGAAGTCCTCATGTCATCTCGCCCTATATCTGGTGTACCCTGGGTTCTGGTACGGAAAATCAATCGTGCCGAAGCCTTGGAAGAAACCGAAACGCGCCTGACCACCCTGCTCACGGTGTTTATCTTGATCATTGTCGGCGTCACCATTGCCGTATTTGCGGTGTGGCGTCATGGCTCATCCTTGCGGGCAACCCAGGCGGCTCAGAATTTCAAGGTCTCATCTGAACGGTTTGAGAACCTATCAAAGTTTATGAACCTGATTTCAAATGCGCAGCCCGCAGGTATCGTCGCGGTTGGTGGTGATACGGTCTACAGCTACGCCAACGAGCCCGCAGCACGTGGTGCTGGGATTCCAGCCGAAGACATGCTGGGCAAAACCATGGCGGCTGTTATTGGTCCAATTCAGGCTTCCGTCTATGCAGAGATCAACGATAAAATCCTCAAACGTTTCAAAGAAACAAATGACCGCGATAGCTGTCGTGAAATGCATATCAACACGTTCGGTGATGATGACGATGATAACGATGATGATCTGTTGGTGATCAAATCCGATCACATCCCACTGCGTGGTGACCGCGATCACGAACCGGGCATCTTGATGATTTTGGAAGACATTACCGAACTCACCCGCGAACGTCGCCGCAGTGAGAAGATGTTGCGTCAACTCATCGATACACTTGTCAGTGTGGTTGACCGTCGCGACCCATTCTCTGCCAATCACTCTTCGCATGTGGCTGAGGTGGCACGCGCCATTGCCGAAGAAATGGGTGAAGACGAGATCACGGCCAAGACCGTCGATATTGCCGGCAGCCTGATGAACTTGGGTAAAATCTTCATTCCGCCTGAATTGCTCACCAAGACGGGTGACCTGACACCAGAAGAACGTCAAACGTTGATGTCGAGCTACTTGGTCAGTGTTGACTTGCTGTCTGATGTCACCTTTGAGGGCCCTGTTGTCGACACCATCCGAGATATGGGTGAAACCTGGGACGGCAATGGCCCATTGGGCAAGGCCGAAGAAGGTATATTGGAATCTGCACGTATTTTAGCCGTTGCCAATGCCTTTGTTGGCATGGTCAGTGCCCGGGCATATCGCGACGCGATGTCGTTTGAAAAAGTATCCGACATCTTGCTCAGCGATACCGGGTCTAAATTTGATCGCAAGCCCGTATCGGCCTTGATCAATTATCTGGAAAATCGTGAAGGCAAAGAAAAATGGGCGCACTATCGTGAACGCCCAGATATGTCTGATAACAACGAAACGATTTTCTAAGGCTGACTTGCCTCATCACATTCACGACAATAGCAAACCACGCATAAAATCTCATGCGCGGCTGGTGACTGTCGACATTTTTACATAAGTGTAATGCCTTCAACGACGAAACCATCTTCGCTGGGATAGCGCATTTCAATCTTTCTTAATGCGCGTTGCTCATCATCAGCTTCGACTTCAATGTAATGGCTATCACCCCAATCATCACTCAATTGACGATGGTGATCACCTTGACGAACACACTGGCGCACGGCTTCGTTATAGAGGGTCACTTCATAAGTCATCATAGCATTACTCCTAGCATCTCCTCCATTGAACCACAGACGCCCCAAGCACACTGTGACCAAAATCACAGATAGAATGATTTCTCTGACCGCTCACAATTATAACATATTCACCTTATCAAACGAAAACGGCGGCCATAAAAAGCCGCCGTTTCGTGGGTTTGCAATAGGTATTCTGCCTATTCGATATCCGGACCAGAACCACCTGTGCCGTCATCGGAGGACGAGTAACCATCACCCGTGTCGTTGTCGGCAGGATCGTAGTCTTCGTTTTCTGCTTTCTTACCGATCGGAGCAGCACCACCATAATTATCAGTCGTGTCACCATCGGTGAGTGAGCTGATATCG
This sequence comes from Magnetovibrio sp., assembly GCA_026196495.1. GTDB lineage: Bacteria > Pseudomonadota > Alphaproteobacteria > Rhodospirillales > Magnetovibrionaceae > Magnetovibrio. The sequence goes on along the minus strand of JAPHSY010000043.1, from coordinate 4,075 downwards.
TACTCTTGACCGTCAAAGGTCAGTGTATCGTTATCCTCAAACATTGCAGCCAACGGATCCAAAGCATCGGCAGACGTATCGCCAACAATGCTAGAGCCACCATCGCCACCGTCATCAGAACCAAAGCCATCAGGCAAGGCGACATCCAGTTCAGAAGTGCTGGTCGCTGCATCTCCATTGGCTTCGGTTGAAGTCACCGAAATGGTCATGGAGAAGTCATCGGATACAGAACTATCAACTGTGAGCGTCAAATCGTTCAGATCGTTGGAAGTCATCGTCCAGGAACCATCACCGTTATCCGTACCGGCAGAGAAGGTAGCACCATCAGGAATACCGGAAACGGTCACATCACTGAGCGTTTCGGAACCATCGGTATCACTGAGGCCTGTATCGATGTCTATATCATACGTTACCGTTGTATCGTCAGTGTTCGGGTTGCTGTCTTCCATATCATCTAGATCGAACTGGCCATCCATGAATTGGAAGATTTCAACATCATCAACAAGATTAACGCCATCGGCACCACCGTTAAGGTGTTCAACAACATAGGTATCGTTACCCATATCAGTGAAGAGGTATTCTTCACGATATCCCGTAAACACCATAGTGTCCGTACCAGAGCTGCCATCGACTTCGTTCATGCCACCACCAGCGTAGATAACATCATCGCCAGATCCACCATGAATATCGTCATCGCCGTCACCGGAGATGATGAAGTCATCACCAGAACCACCTTTGATCGCATTGTTACCGGAACCGCCGAAGATAATGTCGTTACCGCTATCACCTTCGAGGTTGTCATCGCCAGCACCACCGAAGATGAGGTCATCGCCTTTACCACCTTCAATGTCATCGGCACCGCCTTTACCGGCGAGGACGTCATCGCCCTTCTCACCATCGACATCGTTGTTGGAGCTATCACCGGTCCATTCATCATCATACTTGGAAAGATCATCCTCTTTCTCATCTGAACCAGCATTGGCACCAGCACCTGCTCCGAAATCATCGACATCATAGTCAGTACTGCTGTCGCCATCGCTGACAACGGCATCACCAATAGTCGTTGATAAGGTCGGTGCATCAGCAACGCCAACAACTTCAACTGACGTTGTTGTGGATGCCGTGGCCCCTTCGGAATTGGTCGCTGTAACGGAGAGGTCAAATGTACCACTATAGTCTTGATCACCCGTCAAAGTCACACCGTCAACTTGGGCTGCCGTCAACGTCCAAGAGCCATCGCCATTATCGGTACCGGCAGATAAAGTCGCACCGGAAGGCACACCCGCGATGGTCACTGTTGCAGCATTGGCAACGGTGATACCCAGCGGAATGGCTGTGTCTTCGTCACCAGATTTGGTCGCATCAATCGATACAGTTGGATCAGGAACACCCTCTGGCACATCAACCGTAACCGTTTGATTGACTGAAGATGTATCGCCATTGGCTTCTGTAGCCGTGGCCGTTACCGACAGATCAAAATCTGCGCTAACGTCACCAGTCACTTCAACCTGCAACCCATCCAAATCATTGGCTGACAAAGTCCAAGTGCCATCACCATTATCTGTACCCGCCGTCAGGCTTGCACCATCTGGAATACCACCAACTGTGATGCTGAGGGTTTCAGAACCATCCGTATCAACCAGACTGGACGTAATATCCAAGTCATAAGTTGTCGTAGTTTCAGTTTCAGCCGGGGCCGTTTGCTCCATCTCGATATTATCGAGACGAATACCGCGGCCATATGCTTGGGCAACACCTGTAGACAGGAATTCAAGGTTCATTGGCTCACCAGTACCCTCAAACGTGATGGTATGAGTTTGCCATTCGTTGTCGGAGTTATTCGATCCATCCGGAGCGAGCGAGTCCACAACTACACCGTCAATCTTGATGTCCATACTGTTGACGTTTTCGTCATAACCAGCCCGCGGCGAATAATCAAACGTCAAGGTGTAAGTGTGCCCCTCAACCGTATCGAAGTCACGATCAATGCTGACAGCATCATCATAAACATCGCAAAGATCATCGTTGAGTTCGATGAACGAACCATCACCAGTATGACCATTTGTTGACTGCCAAACTTCGATGGCATCGGAGTTTGTACTAAATCCATCCGCTGTTTGCACGAAGCCATTGAAAGCATCAAAGTCAGAAGAGAAGACCGTTTCCGCTTCTGGCGTTTCGCCACTAGATTCAACGGTAACGCCTTCACCCAATTCAACCGTTAGGTTCGGGGCATCGGCAACGCCGACAACCTCGACACTACCCGTCGAGCTGTCCGTAACACCCAAGGAATTCGTAGCGGTAACGGTTAAGTCCGTGGTGCCGCTGTAGTGTTCACCCGGGGTCATGGTCAGACCATCAAGGTCTGCTGGATCGTCAAATGTCCAGGAACCATCACCATTGTCCGTACCTGCCGACAAGCTTGCACCCGTTGGGAGGCCAGAAATGGTCACGCTTTCTGCATTGGTTGCTGAGATATCAAGTTCAATAACCGTGTCTTCATCACCAGAAGCCGTACCATTAATGGTAACGGTTGGTTCAGGGGCATCCGGCATTTCAACCGTATCAGAAACACTGACCGAAGCCGTGTCGCCATTCGGTTCTGTTGCCGTTGCCGTGGCTGTCAAAGAGAAGTCCTCTGTCACTGAGTCAGGAACACTCAATGTCAAACCATCCAAGCTGTCGGTTGGAACCGTCCAAGACCCATCACCATTGTCCGTACCGGCAGACAAACTTGCACCGCTCGGCACACCGGAAACAACCAGCGATAGGGTTTCGGAACCATCAGTGTCCACCAAGCTGGTGGTGATATCCACCGGATATTCGGTGACCGTATCACCACCTTGAACAGCTTCGAATTCGATCGAGTGGATCAGATAGTCATCACCATCATCAGGTGCAGAGAACACAATTTGATCGAATGCGACACCATTGTCAGCCGTCAGTTGAACCGCTGGATCGATTTGGTCAGTAATACCATCTACCGTACCTTCACCGACCTTCACACCATCACTATAGATTTCATATTGTGCAGTTTCGCCGCTGTGCATCCACGCAAAGGACACATCTACAGATGTGACTTCTTGGTCAAAATCAACAACCAACTGTTCGCTGGTATCATCATCATAATAACCCAGCTCTGTTTCAGCGCCAGTGGCGGCCCCACCTGATACACCAAAGCCAAGTGGGCTTGAGTTATCACTGATGTTATCCGCCGAAGCTTCCGACAGGTTGCCATTGGCATCCACAGTACGTCCTGTCACCGTAAAGCCGCTATCCGTATCGGTAGCATTATCTTTGGTGATGGTCACATCTTCAGGTTCACCAGTAGTACCTTCAACCCCTTCGCCAATTTCAAGGCTCAGGTTCGGTGTATCTGCGACTGCATTCACATTGATTGGCGCATCAACAGAAACCGTACCGCCTTCGTCGGTGGTCGCCGTGATGGAGAACGTCGGCGTACCGCTGTAGTGCAGTTCCGGCGTCATGCTCAGGTCACCCAAACTATCCAGGTCATCACCTGAAATCGTCCAGCTGCCGCCACCATTGTCCGTACCCAGTGACAAGGTCGCACCATCCGGAACACCCGTGATGGTGACTTCCGTTACCACTTCATCACCAACCGGCGTGACCGTGATGCCAACCGGGATGTTGGTATCTTCATCACCAGAACCACTACCGACAATGCTGATACCCGGAGTATCGCCTACAGGCGCAACCGTGACACCAATCAAAGTCGTTGCCGACGATGAATCTGACGGCAGACCTGTAGCTTCATCAACCACATTGGTCGTAACTGACAAGTTGAACGTGCCGTTATAGTTGTCAGCAGGCGTAATCGTCAGGCCATCAAGGTCAGCAGGATCGTCAAATGTCCATGTACCGTTACCGTTGTCGGTACCTGCAGAAAGCTCTGCACCGCTTGGTACACCAGAGATCACAACGGAACTGATGCTTTCAGAACCATCTGTATCCGTGACACCTGTCGAGATGTTCAGATCAATCGCCGTGTCTTCGGAACCAGAAGCCGCTTCAGCCGTCAACGTCGGTGCATCTGCATCCGGGTTCACATCAA
>JAPHSY010000081.1 GCA_026196495.1 Magnetovibrio sp. | reverse complement strand
GTTCATGGGGGGCTCAATTGCAGGAATGCACTATGTGGCCATGGAAGCCGCCTATTTCATTCCTATTGCGACACCTGAAGAAAACATTCCCGGGTTTGCTCCCACCATTTTGGCTGTGGGCATCGGTGTTGTAACGGCCTTGATCATGTTGCTTGCATTTGTATCTTCGCTGTTGGGCAAATACATGGAAAACATGAAATTGCTGGAAAAGCGAACCGATGAGCTGCGGATCGCCATGCATGCAGCGGAAGACATGGCACGAACCGACGCACTTACCGGTATGAACAATCGTTTGGCATTTTTTGAACAGAGCGATTCCATACATAAAATGGCCACTCGGCATAATCATATTTATGCCGTTATTTTGTTTGATATCGATTTCTTCAAAAAAATAAACGACACATACGGCCACCAAATTGGTGATGAAGCCTTAAAAGCATTGGCGAAAGTGGTCTTGCGGACCGTTCGTGAAACGGATGTCGCTGGACGAATTGGCGGTGAAGAGTTCGCAATTATCCTGCCGGAAACCACACATGAAAACGCCAGCCTCCTGGCTGCACGACTACGCCAGAACATCTCAGAAATCGTCATCCAAAAAAGCAATGCCAATGTAACCTTCACAGCCAGTTTTGGCATTGCCTGTCACAGCCAAAAAGATGACCGATTTGAAGACATTATGGAATGGTCCGACCAAGCCCTCTATCAAGCCAAAGAAACTGGGCGCAACAAAGTCGTCTCGTATTATGGGTGTTGCGAAATATAAAGTCTGATAGCACACGCAGTGTAAGCTCGCTATAAAGGTCTGCTTGTGACCTGTTAAGTATATAGACATCTGGATTAATCGAATGAGCCTCAAAGTCGCTGTTATTCCCGTTACCCCCCTCCAACAAAACTGCACTGTTATGTGGGACGAAGACACCATGACCGGTGTTGTGATTGACCCAGGTGGGGACGTGGATGCGTTGAAAGATGCGGTTGATGGCTTGGGCATTAAAATTGAAAAAATCCTGCTCACCCACGGCCACTTTGATCACGTCGGCGGCGCCATGGATTTGGCCGACGACACAGGTGCACCGATCATCGGGCCGCACAAAGACGATGAATACATCACCACTGCCGTGACCCAGCGCGGACCAGAGTTTGGCATCACCGACGGTCGCGATGTTAGCGGCAACAGTTGGTTGGAAGAAGGCGACACGGTGAGCTTTGGCAACCAAAGCCTCAGCGTTTACCACACCCCCGGTCACACACCGGGACACATCGTCTTTGTTCACGAGGAAGAGAAAATCGCACAGGTGGGTGACGTGTTGTTCAAAGGCTCCATCGGACGCACCGACTTTGAACGTTCCAACCACGCCGATTTAATTTCATCCATCACCACCAAGCTGTGGCCGTTGGGTGATGATGTCACTTTCATCCCCGGTCACGGTCCAGCATCGACCTTCGGTGAAGAACGCGCCACCAACCCGTTTGTTGGTGATGCTGAGCTGGGTTGATCAACGTTCCTGAAGGGCCGTGGTGAACGAACCCACAAACGGTGAGGCCATATAATCCATTACGGAGCGAGAGCCCGTGACGATGGAACACATCACCTGTACACCGGGAACCAAGTGGTATTTCTCACCCCCAGATTGGAAGAAATCGCGCTCGGTCTTGATGCGGACCTTGTAATACGGCTGGCCATCGCTGGTTTCCACCGTGTCGGGGCTGATGTGTGAAACTTCACCATCCAGGTGATCAAATCGCCCACCATCTGCGGAGGCCAGCTGCACCCGTGCCGATTGGCCAACACTGACGTAGCCCACATCTTGGGGCGGCAATTGCGCTTCAATCACCATGGCATCGCCGACAGGCACCACATCAACCACGGCGCCACCGGGCTGAATAACGCCGCCCTTGGTCACCACATGCAAGTTCATTACCACGCCTTCGACCGGAGATGTCAGAACGCTACGCTGGAAGCTGTCTTCAAACTTGCGTACACGGTTGGTAAGTTCCTCCAAGGAACGGCGTTTTTCATCCAGTTCCTGGCGGGCTTCAATGCGGAAACGGTTTTCGATGCCATCCTTGTTGATGTGTTCTTGATTGATGGCAGCCGCCAAACGGTTGAGAGCTGCACTATCTTCAGAAATCAGACCATCAAGATTTGCAACTTCCTTCAACAGGTTCAGGTGCAACATGCGGTTGGTCAGGTCTTCTTTGAGCAGTTCTTCACTGATGCCGACTTGCTCTTTCAACAACTTTAATTTTTCACGAGAATTGGCTAAGCGGGCATCGATTTCAGCCCCTTCATTGCGGCGTTGCTCAATCAAAGATAATTGCCCAGCCATATCATTTTCAAATTGCAGCCGACGGTTATCAAACAGGGCTCGTGCTTGACGTGCCATGTTCGGGTTATCTGCTTCGAAACCCTCAGGGAAAACCATGTCGCCCCCCGAAACTTCGGCTTCCAAGCGTGCCACATCAGCAATCAGCGATGCAATTCGCACCGTCAGCTCTTGCACATCGGCACCACTGGCGGTGGCCTCCAAGGTGACCAAAGGCTGACCGGCTTTGACGCGATCACCTTCGCGCACCATGATATCGGCAACGATGCCGCCTTCTAAGTGCTGTACGGTTTTGACTTGGGATGAGGGAACAACTTCGCCTATGGCAAAGCTGACGACATCCAAACGCCCCACGAACGACCATATCAAAAACAAGCTCACCACGCCGATGAGGGTCAACAAAAACATGTGTGTTTGTGTGCGAATATCTACCGGTGGCTTATTATTGGTGTTCATGCGCCCCCCTTCCCGGCAGGCAACGCTTGTTGAGCGTCACCTTTGACTTGCAACAAACGCGGAACCGGCTTGACGTTCAAATCCAAGACGTGCACCGCACCTTTGATGATGTTGGGGTCGTGAGAGAGCGCAATGATGGTGCAGCCACGCTGGCTCAACGCATTCATCAACTTTCCAATTTGTTGCGCACCTTCGGCGTCCAGGCCTTCAAGGGGTTCATCCAAGACCACCAACCGCCCATTGGACGCCAAAGCCCGTGCCAAAGCCAAGCGTCGACGAATGCCAACCGGCAAATTGCGTCCACCACTACGCAAGGCCATATCGAAACCTTCTTTGGACGTGGCAAAGAATTTTTCCAAACCGGCATCACGAATGATCGAGTTAAGATCCGCTTCGCTCATATCTGGGTTATAGGCCATGATGTTTTCACGCACGGTGCCACTGAAAAAGCTGGGCTCTTGCGGCATATAGATAATCTGACGTCGCCACCACTGGGGGGCCGTTTGGGCCAAATCGACACCATCGACCAAGATTTGCCCCCGCGATGGGCTCAACAACCCCGCCAGAAGACGCGCCAACGTGGTTTTGCCGGCACCGTTGGCGCCAGCCACAACAAACAGCGCCCCGGGTTCCAGCTTCAAGGTCAGCGATTCAAACAGAGGTGTCGGTTGACCTTGGTGAGCAAAGCCAACATCTTTAAATTCTATCCCACCCTTATAATTGCCAAGTGCTGAGCCTGTCGTGGCTTCACGCGGCAGCTTCATCAATGCGTTTAAAGTCGCGCGGCCCGTTTTGGCATTGGCAACGACACTGGCGGACTGGGTCACGCGAATAATTGGGGCCAAAGTTCGGGCGGCCAAAATGTTGGCACCAATCAACAGCCCCACATCCAAGTTGCCACCAACCACAAGCATACCACCCGTGGCGATGATGGCGGTGGACATCAACGCCTGAATACCTTGGGTTAAATTTTGCGAACGCCCTTGGCGTGATGACATGACACTGCGAATGTTTTCCAGGCCATCTTGCATTTGCTGCCAGCGTCTGCGCAGAAATTGATCTGCGGTAAAAGCCCGCACCGTGTCGACATCCATGATGGCACTGTCCAGCAGGCCCTGGCGTTGCCCCATTTGATTTTGCAAAGCCTCGGTCGGTTGTTTCATGCCCCTGACACCGAACCAGCCCATAAGAATTACGACCAACACGAATACGGCTGCAATTCCGGCCAGGGGGGCGCTGAGCATCAACAAAGCAACCAAGAACACCAACGCAAAAGGCAAATCCAGATAAGCCGCCATGTTGGGTGCGGCGTAGGCTTGTTGGATGGAATCAACGGCAGCCGCAGCTTGGCGTTTCTGTCCGGCCGACATGCGCGTCAACACATCAGCACGCGCACCTGTCAAAATTTCAAACGTCGCATCCGCATTGAGGCGATCAAACGGGCGAGACAAGGCATTGGCAATGTTCAAACGAATTTGGCGAAAGGCAACCTCAAAGGCGATGGCGATCAACACCCCCGCCGTCAATGTAAACAAGGTGGAATCAACCCCATGCGAAACGTAACGATTCAACACCTGGATCACGAACAAAGGGGATGCCAATGCCAAGATATTGGCAAACAGAGAAGCCGCCGCCAACTCAAAGGTGACGACGGGGTATGCCTTAAGACGGATGAAGAGTTCGTGCACTTAGGATTCCCGAAACATTGCTCGTAAGACGCTGTTAGCGCTTACTTTAGCACGGAAGTATCCAATTGCCCCATAACGTTTAACAAAGTCAATTTTGCAATTGCAACATCGGTTTCAGCACGATCTGCCGCAGCCAAGGCGTTGATCAAAGACGTCTCACCCGACAACACGTCGATCAAGGAACGCTGCCCCAAGGTGCGTTCCTTGCGGGCCAATTCCAAAAATTCCGCGGCGATATTGGCTTGGTTCCGCAGGAAGTCGGCATTGAGTTCCGCTGTTTCCAGGGCTTGCCAAGCATTTCGGGCTTGCTCTTCAATGGTATCGCGTGTGTCTTTCAAGCGGCCTGCGGCTGCCGAGTAGCCATGTTTGGATGCCAGCAGTGTATTTTTGGCGACCCCACCAAAGGTGAAATCGAACGTGGCTTCCAGCTTGAACATCGTTTCGTTTTTCTTACCCGCCGTGCCGGACACGTCTTTTTTGTGCTTGGTTTCCGCAATCGCATCAATGGTTGGGCGGTATCCACTGGTGAAGCTGCTGGTGATGGCAACATCTGCAATGTCTGCTGCAATGGCTTGGGCGTGGACCTGCGGATTTTTCGAAAGCGACGTTTCGACCACATCCTCTTCCGTGTCGGGAAGAACGAACGCGGACAAATTGGGCGCCTCCATATCCTTCAGGCTTTCTGGAATAAAGCCAAACACCGCGCGGTAGCGGTTGAATGCTTGTTTGAGTGCGCCTTGTGCACGTACACGAGCGGCCTGTGCACCGGCCAATTGGGTTTTGGCCTGCAACACATCCGTGGAAAAACCGGAGCCCCGCTGAACCCGGGCGTCTTCCAATTCCGTTTGGCGTTTGATGCTGTCTTCAGAACGGGTTTGATGATCCAAGACCCGCTTGGCACTGGCCAAGTTCAATTGAGCGCTCAACGCTTCCAAAAGAAGCGCTTGGCGGGTTTGTTCCAACGTTGCAAGGGTTTGGTCCACAGTCAGCTTCGAGCTGTCAACGGTCGCGTCCGTCGCGCCAAAGTCCCACACCGTTTGCGTCAATGAAAGATCAACTTCCTTCGCCATATAGACGCTTTCAGTTGCTGTGCTGCCGGGATTGCGCGTACTGATGCTTTCCTGCCCCCAAAAGGCTGTGGTACTGGCCGTGGGGAAATACCCCCCCCTGGACACTTCGAGATTGGCCCGGGCCTGTGCCACATCGGCTTCGGCCGCACGAATACGTTCGTGCGTCGCCATCAACTCGGTCACTTGATCCAAAAGCTGTCCGGCCTCCGCCTGAGCGGATACTCCAAAAGCCACAACGCTGCCGAGCAACGCACTTTTGAACGTTTTCAAAGTATTCACGGCTGTCCCTACAACACCTAAAGGCACCAACTGGCACAATATATCAGTTACCCTCTGTTAATAAAGGACAATCCCTAACAAAGTGTAACCAATTCATTTTGCATATGGTTTTTAATATTTGCGCGCGGTAAAGGCCACAAAAAAAGGCGGATTCGTGTGCGAATCCACTTTTTTTCAATGGTTTCCTCGATCATACCATGACGATATCAGACGCCACAACCGTATCACTGGAACTTTGAAGTGTCGCAATGGCAATTTGAGAACTGCCAGAGCCGCTACCATCGGCATCGTAAAAGAGGATTTTCGACGATGTATCGTAGATATAATAATCGTTCGCATCTGCTGCGGTGGCGCCTGCACCCGATACGAAATGGACCGTGTCCAAACTCCCGGCGTTGTTCGCACCGTTAAAGCCAGAGGTCGCAAAATAAAACTTGTCCGTACCGCTTGTGAAATCTTGAAGCAAGTCGTTGCCTTCCGTAGAGGCGTTGTATTTGAACACGTCAGCCCCGCCGCCACTTGTTATCGTATCGGCCCCAGCGTTACCTTGGAAGACGTCAGCCGCGCTTCCGCCCGTCATCGTATCCGCAAAGCCACTGCCGTCAAACGTCGTTCCAATGGAAGCCTGACCCGTAACGTTTATACCCGACGAAGATGACGTACTGCCCGAGATCGTCACAGTATTCATGTTGCTGAACTTGGCAGAATGACTCGACAGATCGAAGGTCGTCGAATCCGAAACCAGCACGGTCAGGGAATCCCCGGTTGACCCAGATCCCCCATCCAACGAAGTGAAAGCCGACGACGAAAACATCTCTGCACTGACTTGAAAGACATCATCACCATCGCCACCCTCAATGGTGCCGTAGCTGCCACCGTAAACATGAATGTAATCCGTCACACTCGTTCCTTTGAACGTATCGTGGGAATCCATGCCCAGATTATGGAGGATATTTTTAGTCGAAGAAGTACTGTTGTCTCGAACCGTTGTACCATTGGCGACGAAATAAGCATAGACCGACGCCGTCAGCGTTGCGTAATCGAAGACATCCGCAGACGCATCCGCACCGCCGATCAAGTCCCAATCGTCTGTAAAAGTGTCGATGTTGAAGGTATCGGCACCATTGCCACCCAACAACTTACCACCACCAGATGTGGCCGTAACATTGAACGTGTCGCCGCCATCATTACCAAAGATAATGGCATTGCCATAGGAGACACTGATGACGTCAGCGGAGTGCGTGGCAGCAATGCCATATCCAATTTCACCGGCATTCAGGCCCGATAATTTGAGGATGTCACCACCTTCATCTTGGGCGAATGAGTTTCCGGACAACGACGCCACAACAACGTTGGAAAGCAAGAACTGAGAAATACCCGAATAATCAATTGTCGCCAATTGGGTAGAGCCGGAATAGTCCTTATACACTTGAATATTGCCGGATGTATTTGTTACAGCCGAGACCTTGAACTGAACATCAACCATGCCATCGAGAGAGATTTGGTTCACAGCAGCCGTATCATCTTGGAGGACATAATGACCACCCGGAGCACCTTTGATATTTTGCCAAGCAAAATAGTAATTGGTTGAAGCTGAACCACCTGCAAACACCCCACCATTGCCGGGCATCACAATGGTTTGCACAAAATCAACCTCTTTGAATTCAGGATCTTCAAGTGGGTCGCGCTCGAAAATTGGATCATGATGATCAACCTGACCAAAGTGCCCTTCGGCTCCTGGGTGATAGATTTGATGATAATTATCACCATACAATCCACCGACAACTCCAAAACCCTGAATATCTGTCGGATTACCCGTAAAAGTTTGACCGCCTTGACCGATAATGATCCCTTGTGTGCCTGTGAACGTGATAGCTTGACCGCCAGGGCCAATCACAATCATACCGACATAAGGTCCCACTCCTGGACCATCTGATCCGGGACCTTCTCCTCCGGGACCTTCTCCTCCGGGACCACCTATGGGATCACCTTCTCCGGAACCACCTTCTTCGGGATTGGCTATTATG
>JAPHSY010000065.1 GCA_026196495.1 Magnetovibrio sp. | reverse complement strand
TTGTAAACGTCACCGATTTGGTTGATGAAATCCATGATATGTTTGCTGCCAAAGCCAAAGAACGTGAAATTGAACTCAGCGCCGAAGTGGACGACAACTTCCCGGAACTATCCGGCGATCCCCAAGATATGTATCGAGCTTTGATGAACTTGGTTTCTAATGCCATCAAGTTTACGCCCAAGGGGGGCAAGGTCGCGATCCAGACCGAAGTGGATCCCAAAGATAACACTTTCATCATGGTGGTTCGCGATTCTGGTGTGGGCATGACCCGCGACCAAATTGAACAAGTCACATCTTCCAACGACACCACCGTTTCACCTCACGGTGATATTGGCACGGGGCAAGGACTAACGATTGTCAATTCCATTGTTACCGAGTTGGGAGGACAGCTCAAAATCATCAGCACGGAAAACCGTGGCACTAAAATTAAAATGCGATTCCCCAAATCCGTTTCAATACCCGGCCTATAATGCCCCTCATTTAGAGAGAATGTTCGTATGTCATTTATCAAAAAACTAACACTAAGCACAATCATCATCGGTGGGCTTTCAACCACGGCACACGCACTGGATAGTTATCCGAGCGAACTCCAAGGACAATTCACCGGCTGGTGCACAGGTGAAGGGTACACCGCACAGGTGTGTGGTTGCGCCCTGGACCAAGCCGTGGTGCAAATCCCTGCTGTTGCCATGACTTCGTTTTTAGCAGCAGAAGAAGGCCAAGGTACTGCCGCATTGTCCACAAGTGTTGGTGTCAGCGCAGTACAAATCGTCACCACCTGTGCCGCGACCTCATCCGGTTCTGGGTCCGGCGGCAACGCTCTCAACGCTTTGGGGGGCTTGATGGGCAAATAAGCCATCAATTCAACACAAACAAAAGCCCGCCTCAAATCCATGAGGCGGGCTTTTCAGTTCAAACCAACAAAGCTTAGCGCATCTTCTCCATCAAAGTTTTACGCTTTTCCTGAGTTTCCATTTGCAACTTTTGCAAAGCCTCTTTGTGTTTCATCTGAACCTCACGACGTTCTTCGGATGTCTTGGCTGCACGCATACCCGCTTGCATTTCTTCGTTGAGTTCCTGCATTTCTTTCTGGTGTTCTTCATTGAGCTCCTGCATTTCAGCATTCACTTTTTGAGATTTCTTCTGACGGTCTTCAGCATTTTTACGCTGTTTGTCAGACTTGTCTTTCATCTCTTTTATTTTGTCTTTGTGATCTTTGGCATAAGCCGCACCTACATCCAGCATACCGGGCCCAGAAACCAAAGCTGGGGCAAACAAAAACACAGTGCCAAGAACGGCAACGAACATCATGGTGGTGATCTTAGTCATAAGCATTCCTCCTCTAAACTCACATGCCTTTCGTAAACGGTAACACAGTCTTGAGGAAATGGAAGTGTATGAAAGCCGTTGAGCGAATCGGAGGCATCATTGCGATACCAAAACAAAATAGCACTCGAAATAATTTCTAGCTCATTAAGCGTCTCTCTTTAGCAAACCTTTAAATGCCCCTTTTAATGGCTCTTAAATGGCCTTTTAAAGAAAGCCCCCTATGGTTATTTCGATTCGTTACGAATCAAGCACACTTAGTAATTGACAACTCCTTGCACGGTATGCCCCACTATTAAAGCTCCCTTATGGGATTCACTCCCGGCAAAGAGTGTTTAAAACTTTAAGCCGGAGTCCGTCTAAGTGGAGCATCTTTCGTTCCTCATTGAGCAAGTTAAGCAGCATGGCCTGAAAGAGGTCGTGGAATGGTTGCTTGTGCTCGGATCGATAATCGCTGTTCTCCTCTACACATTCCCACCCGTGTTCAAAACAATCGGGCGCATTGCCGCATTTGAATTGCGTAGCTTTCACCGCTGGTTTCGAAGAACGATATCGTCATTCCCGCGCAGGCGGGAATCCAGCAGAGATCGACACAAGCCGTGAGGCCCATAGGCTCCCACCTTCGTGGGAGCGACGGTACGGAGTAATAAAAAAAAGCCCGCCTCATTTCTGAAGCGGGCTTTTTAATTTTGTGAAAGGGCCAGACGTTTAAGCGTCTAGCTTTTCTTTCAACAGTTTGTTCACCTGACCGGGGTTGGCTTTACCCTGGGTGGCTTTCATCACTTGGCCAACAAACCAGCCGAGGATTTTTTCGTTGCCACCTTTGTATTGCTCAACCTGTTTGGCACCAGCTTCGATTGCGGCATCAACCGCAGCTTCGATAGCACCCGTATCAGTGATTTGCTTGAGGCCTTTTTCTTCAACGATCTTTTCAGGATCATCGCCGCTCTCAACCATAATCTCGAACACCTCTTTGGCGATCTTGGTTGAGATCGTGTCGTCTGTAATCAACCCCAACAGCTTGCCAAGGTTGTCAGCGGATACCGGGCTTTCGGTAATGCCAATGCCTTTTTCTGACAGAACGGCGAACAAGTTGTTGATAACCCAGTTAGCCGCCATCTTCGCATCACGACCTTCGGCCACAGTTTCGAAATAAGATGCTGTATCCTTTTCCGCAACCAACACACCAGCGTCATAGGGCGACAGACCGAAGTCATTAATGTAACGGTCTTTGCGCTCATCCGGCAATTCCGGAAGAGTCGCTTTGATTTCTTCCACCAACTCATCACTGAACACCAAGGGCAACAAATCGGGGTCGGGGAAGTAGCGATAATCATGTGCGTGTTCTTTGGAACGCATGGAACGGGTCGTGCCCGTAGATGCATCGAACAAGCGGGTTTCTTGAACCACTTCACCACCGTTGTCATAAATTTCAACTTGGCGTGTGGCTTCATACTCAATCGCTTGCATGGCAAAACGAACCGAGTTCACATTCTTGGTTTCTGCACGTGTGCGTAGCTCATCAGAACCAACGGGGCGAACCGAAACGTTTACGTCACACCGCATGGAACCTTGATCCATATTGCCGTCGCACGTGCCGAGGTAGCGCACGATGGAACGCAATTTACGCAAGTAAGCGCCAACCTCTTCCGGTGAACGCATGTCTGGATCAGACACAATTTCCATCAACGCAACGCCCGTACGGTTCAAATCGATAAATGAACGCTTGGGGTCTTGATCGTGAAGCGATTTACCCGCATCCTGTTCCAAGTGCAAACGTTCGATCCCAACGGAACGTGACGTACCATCCGGCATGTCCAAGATGATGGTACCGGCACCTACAATCGGTTGGTCCGCTTGCGAAATTTGATAGCCTTGCGGCAAATCAGCATAGAAGTAGTTTTTGCGTGCAAATACTGACTTAGTGTTGATCTGGGCTTTCAGACCCAAACCAGTTTTAATGGCTTGGCGCACGCATTCTTCGTTGATGACGGGCAACATGCCGGGCATGGCCGCATCCACCAAAGATACTTGTGTGTTGGGTTCTGCACCGAAATCCGTCGCAGCGCCGGAGAACAATTTAGCTTTAGAAATCACTTGGCAGTGAACTTCCAAACCGATGACGACTTCCCAGTCGCACGTTTCGCCTTTGATCACGTAACCCATGACTCAGCCCTCCCCACCTGGTTTGAAGTTGAAGGCGGCGGCGTCCTCTAGCGCGGAAGCCACATTCAAGAGCGTGCCTTCATCAAAAGCACGACCCACCAGTTGCAAGCCCAGCGGCAGACCAGACTTGCTGAGACCTGCGGGAACGGAAATACCCGGAAGACCAGCCAGCGAGGTGGGCACCGTGAACACATCGTTCAAATACATGGCCACGGGGTCGTCTTGGTTTTCACCAATACCGAACGCAGCCGAAGGTGCGGTTGGGGTCAAGATTGCATCAACATCTTCAAAGGCCGCTTTGAAATCATTGCTGATCAAGGTGCGGACTTTTTGGGCTTTGATGTAATAAGCATCGTAGTAGCCCGAAGACAAAGCGTAGGTGCCAATCAAGATGCGGCGTTTCACTTCATCACCAAAGCCTTCGCCACGGGTATTCATATACATATCGTCCAGGCTGTCACCCGGAACACGCAGGCCATAACGTACTCCGTCATAGCGGGCCAAGTTGGCAGACGCTTCGGCCGGTGCAACGATATAGTAAGTCGGCAGCGCATACTTGGTGTGCGGCAAGCTGATTTCTTTGATGTTGCAGCCTTTGGCTTTCAACCATTCAATGCCTTGATCCCACATGGCTTGGATTTCAGCGTCCATACCATCCATTTTGTATTCCTTGGGAATACCGATGGTCAGTCCGGAAACGTCGCCTGTGATGGCGGCTTCAAAGTCAGGAAGATCAATAGGGGCCGAAGTGCTGTCTTTGGGATCGTGCCCAGCCATCGCACCCAACATGATCGCAGCATCTTGAACCGTTTGGGTCATTGGCCCGGCTTGATCAAGTGAGCTGGCAAAAGCAACAGTGCCCCAACGCGAACACCGGCCATAGGTCGGTTTCATGCCGACAATACCACAAAAGCTTGCAGGCTGACGGATGGAACCACCCGTATCGGTGCCCGTAGCCGCCATCGCCAAACCGCCGGAAACTGCTGCGGCAGAACCGCCGGAGCTACCACCCGGAACCAAGTCTTTACCGACTTTGGCACCCCAAGGGTTTTTTACCGGACCGTAATACGATGTGATGTTGGCAGAACCCATGGCGAATTCATCCAAGTTGGCTTTGCCCAACATAACCGCACCGGCGCTGCGCAGGTTCGCAGACACGGTGGATTCATATTGCGGCACAAAGCCATCCAAAATGTGGCTGCCCGCGGTGGTCAAAACACCTTCGGTGCAGAACAGATCCTTCATGGCAATGGGAATGCCTTCCATGGCACCCAGATGATCACCCTTGGCGCGACGGTCATCCGATTGGCGGGCGCGTTCAAGCGCAACTTCAGGGGTTTCGGTGATGTAGGCGTTAAGCTCACGGCCCGCTTCCATGGCTTTGATGTACGCTTCCGCCAATTCAGCAGCAGAAAACTCACCTTTATTCAAACCATCCCGCGCACTGGCGATGTTCAATTCCGTTAGTTTGCTCATAATCTATTCCACCACCTTGGGAACCGTGAAAAAGCCGTCTTCACTATCCGGGGCATTTTTCAAAACCGCCGTCTGGCAATTGCCATCGGTCACAACGTCTTTGCGCTGGGGCAGCGTCACATCTGAAACAGACGCCATCGGCTCAACGCCATCGGTGTCCAGTTCCTGGAGCTGTTCAATCCAATCTAAAATGGAAGACAATTCGCCAGCCAGGGGCTCCAATTTATCGTCGGCAACGCGCATGCGTGCCAGATAAGCGATTTTGTTCACGGTGTCCTTATCGAGGGACATGGATAGCCATCCTTACAAGGGAAAAACACAAGAGAAATGAAGGCCGGAACGTACCACCCGATGGGCCGCTTCGCAACCCAGAAACCTGGGAGTTATTGGGACATTTTCATGCCACTTATGGACAAGGCAGATTTTGTAGAAAACACCCGCGAAATTAATCATCCTCGGATTTTTTTAACAGTTTTCCCCACGCCTCATCTGTCCAACTGGTGATAGAGGCCTCTAAGGCTTGGACCAAAGCGTCTTTGATGCTTTCCGTCTCAAAGCTTTGGGTCTTGGGGGGAACGGCATAACGAGGGAGAGAGTGCCCCTCAAAAGTCATCTGCCCGTCCTTGGGCTGATAAAGGTAACGGGTGGACAAAAATTCTTCCATACCATCACCGATAGAGCGCACATCCAGACCGATCAAATGTTGCCCAGACTTCGATTTCACCGGGGCTTCCGTCAAAAACATATGGGCATAAAATATCCGTGCTCCCAATTGACTGGCACAGCGAAACCGGATTTCGTAGTCAGACGTTGAAAAACTGTCCCCTTCAACCTCAACCTTGCCCTCATAACGGAACCGATAGTCACACGCGATGCCTTCCTGTGTGTCTTGGCTCATGTAAGAACCAAAAAATTGTTCTCCCAACGCACCATCAATGACGGCCTTGAGCATAGGCGCATAGACAAAGCCTAAGATTTCACCGTCCAAAGATACGGCAATCCATTTCTTGTCCATAACCTTACCCACTGCACGCACCCGCATGCCTTCTTGCAAACCCTCGACGCGCTTGAAATCAGTGCCGGGGCCTTCGCGCACATTAACATCATCCAGCACCACGAAAAGTCCACTCATGGGCTCCACGGCATGGCCCATAACCTCCACACCTTCTGTGATTTCCTCACTGGTTGGCGGCGCGAACGTATCCTTGGCTGCCAGGGCATTACTTCCCCAAACAGCTACAGTCATCATCACAATCAGGCTAAAACGGTTCATGATTGAACCTTTCCCAACAATCGATACATCACCAACGCATCCGCGTACCCATCAGGCCCTTTATAGGCTTCAGCCAGACGGCCAACGGTTTCAAAACCAAGTTCATGCCACAGTTTAATGGCACCAGCATTACTCGACACCACAAAATTAAATTGCATGGCGTGATAGCCCAAAATTCGGGCTTGGTCCAATGCATGTTCACCAAGCTTACGCCCCAACCCCCGACCCCTTTGGTCTTCACGCACCATGAAACCTGCATTACACACGTGCGCACCTTGGCCCACTTGGTTGGTCTTGATGTAATA
>JAPHSY010000077.1 GCA_026196495.1 Magnetovibrio sp. | reverse complement strand
TTGATCGCCCCGATCGCTATGGACGAAGGTCTGCGTTTCGCTATCCGTGAAGGCGGCCGCACCGTTGGTGCTGGTGTCGTCTCCAAGGTGACCGACTAATCTACGGAAAAGCCCCGCCCAGAAATGGGCGGGGACTTCCAATTTGATAGGTTCAAAACATGGAACACCAGAATATTCGCATCCGGCTTAAAGCCTTCGATCATCGCGTACTGGACCAGTCCGCGGGCGAAATCGTAAATACGGCGAAGCGCACTGGCGCTGAAGTTCGTGGCCCGATTCCGCTGCCGACCCGGATCGAAAAATTCACTGTCTTGCGTGGCCCTCACATTGATAAGAAGTCTCGCGAGCAATTTGAAATCCGTACACACAAACGTGTGTTGGACATCGTTGACCCCACTCCGCAAACCGTGGACGCGCTGATGAAGCTCGACCTCGCTGCCGGTGTGGACGTTGAAATTAAACTTTAACTTAATCATTAAGCCTTAATAGAAACGGCTTAAGGAAAGGGACCAATGCGTACCGGATTAATAGCCCAAAAGGTTGGTATGTCCCGCGTCTTTAAAGACGATGGCACTCACGTACCCGTGACCGTGCTAAAAGTGGACAATTGCCAAGTTGTGGCGCAGAAGACCGAAGAAAAGGATGGCTACACGGCTCTCCAACTCGGTGTCGGCGCTGCCAAAGCCAAACGCCAAACGAAAGCCCAACGCGGCCACTTCGCAAAGGCCAAGGTTGAACCGAAAAAGAAACTCGCTGAATTTCGCGTTCCCGCTGATGCGATGGTAGACGTAGGCGCTTCGCTTGCTGCTAGCCATTTCGTTGACGGTCAGTTCGTCGATGTGACCGGCACTTCCATCGGTAAAGGTTTTGCCGGTGGTATGAAACGTCACAACTTCGGCGGCCTGCGCGCTTCGCACGGTGTATCTATCTCTCACCGTTCGCACGGCTCCACCGGCCAATGCCAAGACCCTGGTAAGGTGTTCAAAGGCAAGAAAATGGCTGGCCACATGGGTGCTGAGCGTGTGACCACGTTGAATCTCGAAGTTGTCGGCACCGACGATGATCGCGGCCTGATCTTGGTAAAAGGCTCCGTGCCTGGTTCCAAAGGTGGCTGGGTTCTGGTTCGCGATGCTGTGAAAAAGAACATGCCTGAAGGTCTTCCGTTCCCGGCTGCATTGTTGGGTGGCGCTGAAGAAGCTCCGGCTGAAGAAGCTCCGGCAGCTGAAGCAGCCGCTGAAGGCGAGGAGTAAGTAAATGAAACTCGATGTAATCAGCCTCGACAACAAAAAGTCCGGTAGCGTCGAACTTGACGATGCGATCTTCGGTCTTGAAGTTCGTTCCGACTTGTTGGCACGCGCTGTGAACTGGCAATTGGCGAAACGCCGCGCTGGTACGCATGCTGTAAAAAATCGTTCTGCTGTTTCTGGTGGTGGCAAAAAACCGTTCAACCAAAAAGGCACCGGTTCCGCGCGTCAAGGTACGTCTCGTGCACCGCAACACCGTGGTGGTGGTACCGTATTCGGTCCGACCCAGCGTTCTTACGAGCACAAACTGCCGAAGAAGGTTCGCGCATTGGCCTTGAAAAATGCACTGTCTGCTAAGCAAGCTGAAGGCAAGCTGGTGGTTGTGGATACGGCTGAACTGAAGGCACCGAAAACGGCTGACCTGAATAAGAAACTGGCCGTTCTCGGTTGGGGTTCTGCACTGGTCATCGACGGCGCTGAAGTAAACCAAAACTTTGCACTGGCTGCAGGCAACATCATTGGTGTTGACGTTCTGCCAAGCCAAGGCGCCAACGTATACGACATTCTGCGTCATGACACCTTGGTGTTGACCCAGGACGCCGTTGCTAAGTTGCAGGAGCGTTTGAAATGAGCGTGAGCAAAGAACGTATGTACGAAGTCATTCGTCGTCCGATCATCACTGAGAAAGCGACGCTTTTGAGCGAGCATAATCAAGTGGCGTTCGAAGTTGCGATGGATGCTTCTAAGCCGGAGATCCGCGAAGCGATTGAAGGTCTGTTCAAAGTTAAGGTGACGGGTATCAATACCCTGATCCAAAAGGGCAAGACCAAAACCTTCCGTGGGCGCCGTGGCAAACGTGACGATTTGAAAAAAGCAATCGTGACTTTGGCCGATGGTGACTCCATTGATGTGACCACTGGCGTCTAAGGAATCTGACACATGGCACTTAAACAATATAAACCGACGACGCCGAGCCAACGTAACCTGGTTACTGTTGATCGCTCTGACCTTTACAAAGGTAAGCCGGAAAAAAGCCTGACCGAAGGTCTGCGCAAGAACGGCGGCCGCAATAACACCGGACGTATCACTGCACGTCGTATCGGTGGCGGTCACAAACGTCGCTATCGCGTAATTGATTTCAAACGCAACAAGTTCGGCGTTGTCGGCACTGTTGAACGTTTGGAATACGATCCGAACCGTACCGCCTTCATCGCTCTGGTGAACTATGAAGACGGCGAAAAGGCGTACATCATTGCGCCTCAACGTTTGGCTGAAGGCGACAAAGTTGTTGCTGGCACCAACGTTGACATCAAGCCGGGCAACGCGTTGCCGCTGGCAAACATCCCTGTTGGTACCATTATCCACAATGTGGAAATGAAACCTGGCAAGGGTGCCCAGATCGCACGTAGCGCTGGTGCATATGTCCAATTGGTCGGTAAAGACCAAGGCTATGCTCAGTTGCGTTTGATGTCCGGTGAACTGCGTTTGATCCGCGGTGAATGCATGGCCACCATTGGTGCCGTGTCCAACCCTGATCAGCAGAACATCAAAATTGGCAAAGCTGGCCGTAGTCGCTGGCTTGGCAAACGTCCGAGTGTACGTGGTGTTGCCATGAACCCGGTTGATCACCCGCACGGTGGTGGTGAAGGTCGCACAGCAGGTGGCCGTCATCCCGTTACGCCTTGGGGTAAACCGACCAAAGGCAAGCGTACCCGTAAAAACAAAAAGACTGACGGCATGATCATGCGCCGTCGTCATGGCAAGTAAGTAGGAGAGGCACAGTGCCGCGTTCCGTATGGAAAGGTCCGTTC
Source organism: Magnetovibrio sp. (assembly GCA_026196495.1). Lineage (GTDB taxonomy): Bacteria > Pseudomonadota > Alphaproteobacteria > Rhodospirillales > Magnetovibrionaceae > Magnetovibrio. Next base: position 26,328 of record JAPHSY010000077.1, on the reverse strand, counting down.
GTTGACGGCTATCTGCTCAAGAAAGCAGAAGCAGCCCGTGACGCCGGCCGCAATCAGGTCATCAAAACCTGGTCGCGTCGTTCCACCATTTTGCCGCAGTTTGTCGGCCTCACTTTCGGCGTTTATAACGGCCGTAAGTTTGTTCCCGTTATTGTTAACGAGGACATGATTGGTCACAAGTTTGGTGAATTTTCGCCGACCCGTACCTATTTGGGTCATCTGGCGGACAAGAAGGCGAAGAGAGGCTAATCATGGGTAAGAGCAGCTTAGCGCGCCAATTGGCCGATAACGAAGCAATGGCTTTTGCGAAAATGATTCGCATCAGCCCCCAAAAGCTCAACTTGGTTTGTGGTATGATCCGTGGCAAAAGCTGCGAATCTGCTCTGGGCCAATTGACTTTCTCTAAGCGTCGTATCGCTGGAGACGTCAAAAAGCTTCTGGAATCAGCAATTGCTAACGCAGAAAACAACCACCAGCTCGACGTTGACCGTCTTTATATCGCTGAAGCCACCGTTGGCCGCGCGATGGTCATGAAACGTTGGAAAGCACGTGCACGTGGCCGCGTTGGTAAAATCCAAAAACCGTTTAGCAATCTGCGTTTGATTGTTCGTGAACGCGAGGAGACCGCATAATGGGACATAAGATTAACCCGATCGGCTTCCGTGTGGGCATCAACCGCACATGGGATTCTCGTTGGTACGCCGACGCTAATTTCGCCGATCTGCTTCACCAAGACATCAAGATCCGTGAATACCTGACCGAAAAACTCAAACAGGCCAGTGTTTCTAAGATCATCATCGAACGTCCGGCGAAAAAGGCCCGCGTTACCATTTACTCCGCCCGTCCGGGTGTTGTGATCGGTAAAAAAGGCGCCGACATCGAAAAACTGCGCAAAGAAGTTGCTCGTATGACCAACTCTGACGTTAGCCTCAACATCGTTGAAGTTCGGAAGCCCGAAATCGACGCCAAGTTGGTCGCTGACAACATTGCACAGCAGCTCGAACGCCGTGTTTCCACCCGCCGTGCTCTGAAGCGTGCCGTTCAATCGGCTATGCGTATGGGCGCTGAAGGTATCCGTATCAACTGCGCAGGCCGTTTGGGTGGCGCGGAAATCGCACGTACCGTTTGGTATCGCGAAGGCCGTGTTCCGCTGCACACGCTGCGCGCCGAAGTGGATTACGCAACTTCTTCTGCGCACACCACTTATGGGGTATGCGGGATCAAAGTTTGGATCTATAAAGGCGACATTCTTGCCCATGATCCGATGGCGACTGAAAAGAAGGCTCAAGCGTCGCAACCGCAACGCTAAGCTTTGATTAATAACGATAAGGTAAGGGATAGCAGAAAATGCTGAGCCCCAAACGTACTAAGTTCCGTAAAGCCCATAAGGGCCGCATCCATGGCAACGCCAAGGGTGGATTTACGCTCAACTTCGGCTCTTTTGGCCTCAAAGCCACTTCGCCGGAGCGCGTGACCGCACGTCAAATTGAAGCTGCACGTCGCGCCATGACCCGTCACATGAAACGTGCCGGTCGTGTATGGATCCGTATCTTCCCGGATGTTCCCGTTTCCCAAAAACCTGCCGAAGTTCGTCAGGGTAAAGGTAAGGGTTCACCGGAATACTGGGCGTGCCGCGTGAAACCCGGCCGCATCATGTTCGAAATCGACGGTGTTTCCCGCGAAGTCGCTGAACGCGCCTTTGAGCTGGCTGCTGCAAAGTTGCCTGTGAGCACCAAACTTGTAACCCGCTTCGGCGAGGAGGGCTAAACGATGAAAGCGACAGATATTCGCACCAAGAGCGACGATGAGCTCAAGGCGCAACTGATCGACTTGCGTAAAGAGTCCTTCAACCTTCGTTTCCAAGGCGCCAGCGGGCAACTCGAAAACACCGCGCGTAAGACACAAGTCCGCAAGGACATTGCGCGCATCAAAACGATTCTCGGCGAGCGCACCAGCGCCGCCGCGTCGTAAGGAGAACGAGAATGCCTAAACGTGTTCTTCAGGGCGTAGTGGTAAGCGACAAACAAGACAAAACGGTAACTGTTTTGGTCGAACGCCGCGTTATGCACCCGATCTATAAGAAATACGTGCGCAAATCTAAGAAGTATGCTGCACATGACGAGAATAACGCTGTGAAAGCAGGCGAAATCGTTCGCATCCGCGAATGCCGTCCGCTTTCAAAGCGCAAGACTTGGGAAGTTGTCACTGAGTCTGCTTAAAGCGCGAAAGCTTTCAAGCAGAGACCGTGACACGGAAAAAAGGATAAACCCATGATTCAGGCAGAATCCAATCTGGAGGTTGCTGACAATTCGGGCGCACGCCGGGTGCAATGCATCAAGGTGCTTGGCGGTTCGAAACGTAAGTATGCTTCTGTCGGCGATGTGATCGTCGTTTCCGTAAAGGAAGCGATCCCACGTGGTCGTGTTAAAAAGGGTGATGTGCACCGCGCTGTTGTGGTGCGCACGGCTAAGGACATCCAACGTCCTGACGGCCAAACCATCCGTTTTGACAGCAATGCAGCTGTTCTTCTGAACAACGCAGGCGAGCCCATCGGTACCCGTATCTTCGGCCCGGTGACCCGCGAGCTGCGCGCGAAGAAGTACATGAAAATTATTTCTCTTGCACCTGAGGTGTTGTGATGGCGAGCAAAATTAAAAAAGGCGATAAAGTCGTCGTGCTCACGGGTCGCTCCAAAGGGAAAACCGGCGAAGTGCTAAGCATCGAGCCGAGCGAGAACCGTGCAATCGTGCAAGGCGTGAACGTTGTAAAACGTCACACCCGCCCAACCCAGACGTCCGAAGGCGGCATTGTTGAGAAAGAAGCAGCTATTGATCTTTCCAACATCGCACACCTTGACCCCAAGGACGACAAGCCGACCCGTGTTGGCTTTAAAGACGTCGATGGCCGCAAGGTGCGTTATGCAAAACGCTCCGGCGAGCTCTTGGACTAAGGAAGGGACGAGATAATGGCACGCTTGAAAGAAGTGTACACCGAACAGGTCCGTCCGGCGCTGAAGGAAGAGTTCAACTACGCGAACCCGATGCAAATCCCGAAGCTCGAAAAGATCGTGCTCAACATGGGTGTTGGCGAAGCTGCTCAAGACAAGAAAAAGATCGAAGGTCCGGTCTCTGACTTGACCCTGATCACCGGCCAAAAACCTGTAAAAACCAAATCTACGAAATCCATCGCTGGCTTCAAGCTGCGTGACGGACAAGTGATTGGCGCAAAAGTAACCTTGCGCAAAGACCGCATGTACGAATTTTACGATCGTTTGGTCAACATCGCGCTGCCGCGCGTACGTGACTTCCGCGGCGTAAATGGCAAAGGTTTCGACGGCAATGGTAACTTCGCCATGGGCCTGAAGGAACAGATCGTCTTCCCCGAAATCGACTACGATAAAGTTGATAGCGTTCGTGGCATGGACATTGTGATTTGTACTTCTGCGAAAACTGACGAAGAAGCAAAAGCTTTGCTTCGCCATCTCAACATGCCGTTTTCCGGCGAAGCAGGAGGCAAATCGTAATGGCTAAGAAAAGCTCTATTGAACGCAATCTTAAGCGTGAACGTCTGGTCAAAAAGTACGCTGCAAAGCGTGCCAAGCTGAAAGCTATGACCACGGACGAAAGCTTGTCCTTGGAAGAACGCTTTCAGGCTCAGTTGAAGCTGGCTGAATTGCCGCGCAACTCTGCCGAAAACCGCATCCGTTTGCGTTGTGGCCTGTCTGGTCGTCCGCGCGGTAACTATCGTAAATTTAAGCTCTCGCGCATCGCACTGCGTGATCTGGCATCGACGGGTCAAATCCCCGGCGTTGTCAAATCGAGCTGGTAAGGGGAGACAGACACATGTCCATGTCAGATCCTTTGGGTGATATGCTGACCCGTATTCGCAATGGTCAGATGGCTAAGAAGTCCTCTATTGTTGCGCCCGCATCCAAGCTGCGTGTAAACGTTCTTGACGTTCTCAAACGTGAAGGTTTCATCCGCAGCTTCGAAGAAAGCGAAAGCCGTCCAGGCATCCGCGAACTGAAAATTGAGCTGAAGTACCATGAAGGTTCTCCGGCCATTCAGGAAATCGCGCGTGTGTCCAAACCGGGCCGTCGTGTTTATTCGAAGATCAAAGACTTGAATAAGGTCTACAACGGTCTTGGTATTTCAATCATCTCCACCCCCCGTGGCGTCATGTCTGACGCCGAGGCTCGCGAAGCCAACGTGGGCGGTGAAGTTCTTTGCCAAGTCTTCTAAGGGGGAATACTGAATATGTCTCGTATCGGTAAAAACCCCGTCCAGATCCCCGATGGCGTAAGCGTCGAAGTTTCTGGTCAGACCGTAACCGCCAAGGGCAAGCTCGGTGAGCTGTCCGCTAATCTGGTCGACGACGTTGTTGTTTCTATTAACGACAATGAAGTTAAAGTCGACCCCCGTGAAGGTGCACCTCGTGCCCGTCAAATGTGGGGTATGTCACGCTCTCTCATCCGTAATCTGGTTGAAGGTGTGTCCCAAGGCTTTACTAAAAAGCTGTTGATCAGCGGTGTTGGTTATCGTGCCCAAATGAAGGGTAAAGACCTCGTGCTGCAGCTCGGCTTCAGCCATGAAGTTGTCTACCCCATTCCTGAAGGCATCACTGTTAACTGCCCGGACCAAACCACGATTGATATTTCCGGCGCCGACAAACAAAAAGTTGGTCAGATCGCTTCTGAAATCCGTGGTTATCGTCCGCCTGAGCCTTACAAAGGTAAAGGTGTTCGTTACGCAGATGAATTCATCCTGCGTAAAGAAGGCAAGAAGAAGTAGGTAAGGACCCATGGCAAACGCGAAAAAACTTTTTGAGCGTCGCAAGCAACGTGCTCGCGCTCAACTCGCTAAAAAGGCCGGTGGACGTCCTCGTCTTTCGGTCTTCCGTTCCGGCAAATACATCTACGCTCAGGTCATTGATGATCTGAAAGGTCACACTGTGGCTGCTGCTTCCAGTATTGAGAAGGATCTCAAATCCAAGCTCAAAGCTGGTTCCGATACCGCTGCTGCGGTTGAGGTCGGCAAGCTTGTCGCAGAGCGTGCTGTTAAAGCTGGTGTTAAAGACGTGGTCTTCGACCGCGGTGGATATCGTTATCACGGCCGGGTGAAAGCTCTGGCTGACGCAGCCCGCGAAGCCGGTCTGGCGTTCTAAGGAGAGTATGATGAATCAACCCGCTCAAAAGCGTGAACGTCAACGTGGCGGCGAACGCCGTGATCGCGAAGACGATGGTCTGATCGATCGTCTCGTTGGCATTAACCGTGTGTCCAAAGTTGTAAAAGGTGGTCGTAACTTCTCTTTTGCTGCTCTGGTCGTCGTCGGTGATGGCAAAGGCCGTGTCGGTTTTGGTACCGGTAAAGCCCGTGAGGTTCCGGAAGCAATCCGTAAAGCAACGGATACTGCGAAAAAGAACATGGTTCGCATCCCGCTGCGCGAAGGTCGCACGCTGCACCATGACGTGGAAGGTCGCTACGGCGCCGGTCGCGTGATCTTACGCAGTGCTCCTGCTGGTACCGGTGTTATTGCAGGTGGCCCAATGCGTGCCATCTTCGAAACCATGGGTGTCCAGGACGTTGTTTGTAAATCAAACGGCAGCCCGAACCCGCACAATATGATCAAAGCGACGTTTGACGCTCTGAACCGTTGTGCGTCTCCACGCAGTGTTGCTGCACGTCGTGGCCTTAAAGTGAGCGACATCGTATCTCGCCGTGGCGACGTCGAAGGTAAGGAGTAAGGTCAATGGCTGCTAAGAAAAAAGCAACTGTCACCGTAACCCAAACGGGCAGCCCCATCGGCCGTCCAAAGGATCAGCGCGAGACCCTCAAAGGTCTTGGCCTAAACAAAATGCACCGTACCAATGAACTTGAAGATACGCCGTCTGTGCGCGGCATGATCAACAAGGTTGCTCACTTGATACGTGTCGAGGAAGCTGGCTAACGCCGCTTTGTGATAGGGATAGAGACTATGAAGCTCAATCAGATCAGCGACAATGCTGGGTCTACTAAAGACCGCAAGCGCGTTGGCCGCGGTATCGGTTCCGGTACCGGCAAAACGGCAGGACGTGGTGTAAAAGGCCAGAAATCCCGTTCGGGTGTTTCTCTCCTCGGTTTCGAGGGTGGCCAAATGCCGCTGTACCGTCGTTTGCCAAAACGCGGTTTCACCAACATTTTTGCAAAACAGTTCGCGATTTATAATCTCGACGATCTGCAAAAGTTTGTGGATAGCAAAAAAATCGACGTTAAGGCTGTTGTGAATGCAGCGTCTTTGCGTGAAGCAGGTTTGTTGAAAGGTCGTTACGACGGCATTCGCATCCTGGCTCGTGGTGAAATTAAAGCTAAGCTGAACATCGAAGCTGCTGGTGCATCTAAGGCTGCACAAGAAGCGATCGAAAAAGCTGGTGGCAAAATCACCATCGTCGAAGTTAAGGCTGCTAAAGCCGAAACTAAAGACGCCGAATAAACGATAGAGTAGCGCCGGAGACGACTAAACATGGCTTCTGCTGCCGACAAAATGGCTCGCAACTCGAATTTTGGTGCCTTTCAAAAGGCCACTGATCTTCAGAAACGCATCTGGTTCACACTGGGTGCGTTGATCGTATACCGTTTGGGGACGTATATCCCCTTGCCGGGTATTGATCCTGTTGCTTTGGAAGAAATCTTCCGCCAAAACGCTGGCGGTTTGCTGGGCATGTTCGACATGTTCACCGGTGGTGCGCTATCGCGTATGACGATCTTTGCGTTGAATATTATGCCGTACATTTCGGCTTCTATCATCATGCAATTGATGACGGCGATTTCGCCCAATCTTGAGCAGCTGAAGAAAGAAGGCGAATCTGGGCGTAAAAAAATTAACCAATACACCCGTTACCTCACAGTGCTGATCACGATCATGCAGGCTTACGGTATCTCCGTTGGTCTGGAAAGCATGTCCAGTGGTGCTGCTGTGTTGGATCAAGGTTGGTTCTTCCGTTTCACCACGGTTGTGACCTTGACGGGTGGTACGATGTTCTTGATGTGGTTGGGTGAACAAATCACCCAGCGCGGTGTGGGTAATGGGATCTCTTTGATCATCTTTGCTGGCATCGTCGCCAATCTGCCAAGTGCCATTGCCGGTACTTTGGAATTGGGCCGCACCGGTGCATTGTCGACTATTTTCATCATTGGCTTGTTGGCTATGGCTGTTGCCGTGATCTTCGTAATCGTGTTCGTCGAACGCGCTCAACGTCGTATCATTGTGCAGTACCCGAAACGCCAACAAGGCAACCGTGTAAGCGGTGGTGAAAGTTCTCATTTGCCCCTGAAAATCAATACCTCGGGTGTTATCCCGCCGATTTTTGCGGGTTCTATTTTGGGCCTCCCCGTGACCATTTTGGGTTTCAGTGCCGCTGGTGCTGGGCCGGAATGGGTGACCACGTTGACGGCATGGATGGGACGTGGCCAACCGGCTTATCTCATAATCTATGTCGCTCTTATTGTGTTCTTTGCATTCTTTTATACTGCAGTGGTCTTCAATCCCTCGGATACAGCCGATAACTTGAAAAAGTACGGTGGCTTTGTGCCGGGTATCCGTCCAGGTAAAAATACCGCTGAGTATTTGGACAAAGTGTTGACGCGCTTAACCGTTGTTGGTGCAGCGTATCTTGCAGCTATCTGTTTATTGCCTGAAATCTTAATGTCACAGTACGCAGTACCGTTTTATTTCGGTGGTACGTCACTGTTGATTGTTGTAACCGTGACTTTGGATACGGTTACCCAAGTCCAATCTCATATGCTGGCTCACCAGTATGAGGGGCTCATTAAGAAAGCAAAACTAAGGGGGAGAAGCTAAGTTATGAATTTGATTTTATTAGGCCCGCCGGGTGCGGGTAAGGGTACCCAGTCTAAACGTTTGGAAGACAAATTTTCCATCGTGCAATTGTCCACTGGCGATATGCTGCGTGCCGCCGTTGCCTCCGGCAGCGAAATCGGTCAGCAGGCCAAGGCAGTTATGGAATCCGGCGGTCTGGTGTCGGACGAGCTAGTCATCGGCATTATTTCTGACCGCATCGACCAGGATGACTGCAAGGGCGGTTTCATCCTCGACGGTTTCCCGCGCACCGTGCCCCAGGCAGAAGCGCTGAACAAAATGTTGGCTGAAAAGTCCCTACAGTTGGATCACGTGATCGAACTGACGGTGGACGACGAAGCCATGGTGGAACGGATTTGCGGCCGCTATACGTGCTCCAAATGCGGTTCTGGTTACCACGATTCGTTCCAAAAACCTGCCACGGACGGCGTCTGTGATAAGTGCGGTTCTACTGATTTCACCCGCCGCGCTGATGACAACGAAGAAACCGTGCGCAACCGCTTGACGCAATACCATGAACAAACCGCGCCCATCTCCAATTTCTACGGGGATCAGGGTATTTTGAAACAAGTTGACGGGATGGCGGACATTGATGTCGTGACCTCGTCGCTAGAGAATATAATCGGTTGATAGACTTCGTGTTGACAGGAGGCTGCGATTTCTTATAATCGCGCCTCTTTCATAACACCTGACAACGCGAAGCCTTTGAAAACCAAAGGCTAAGGAGTACTGGCTTTGGCTCGAATCGCTGGCGTTAACATTCCGACCTCCAAACGGGTTGTGATTGCGCTTACTTACATCCACGGCATTGGCAACACCAAGGCTGCGGAAATCTGCTCGAAAGTCGGTATTCCGGCTGAGCGTCGCGTCAACGAATTGACGGATGATGAAGTCATCCAGATTCGTGAGACAATTGATAACGACTACCAGGTCGAAGGTGATCTTCGTCGTGAAGTCGCAATGAACATTAAGCGTCTGATGGACCTTGGCTGCTATCGCGGTCTTCGCCATCGTCGCGGTTTGCCGGTACGCGGTCAGCGTACCAGCACCAACGCACGCACGCGCAAAGGCCCTGCAAAGCCTATTGCCGGCAAAAAGAAATAAGGGCTGAGTTATGGCTAAAGCTGCTACAGCGCGTCCTCGTCGCCGCGAGCGCAAGAACATTGCTTCTGGCGTCGCTCACGTGAACGCTACGTTCAACAACACCATGATCACCATCACAGATGCCCAGGGTAACGCTATTTCCTGGTCTTCTGCAGGTGCACAAGGCTTCAAAGGCTCGCGTAAATCTACGCCGTATGCTGCTCAAATGGCTGCGGAAGATGCGGGCAAGAAAGCTCAGGATCACGGCATGCAGACTCTTGAAGTCGAAGTTAAAGGCCCTGGTTCTGGACGCGAATCTGCTCTGCGCGCTTTGCAGGCAGTTGGGTTCACCATCACGTCAATTCGCGACGTGACGCCGATCCCACACAACGGTTGCCGTCCGCGTAAACGCCGTCGCGTTTAAACGGACAAGCCCGTGTAGCGGGCTATTTTCTTCAGGCCCCGATGTTCGCATCGGGGCCGCCAAATTGGTTCGGGCTCTCGTACTGTTTAGCAGGGGGCCCATTAATGCATTTAACGTGCAGGCGCGAGGTCACAGCTGTGATTCAAAAAAATTGGCAGGAATTGATCAAACCGACGAAACTTGAAGTAGAAGGTGGGCATGATGCCACACGTTCTGCTGTTGTAGTCGCTGAACCGCTCGAACGCGGTTTCGGTCTGACATTGGGCAACGCTCTTCGTCGTATTTTGCTTTCATCTCTTCGTGGTGGTGCTGTAACAGCCATCCATGTTGATGGTGTTTTGCATGAATTTTCTTCCATCCCAGGCGTTCGTGAAGATGTCACCGACATCATCTTGAACATTAAGGGGATGGGGCTGAAAGTTCATTCCGAAGGTCGTAAAAAGATGACCTTGTCTGTCGAAAAACCCGGCGAAATTACCGCTGGTATGATCGACACGGGCTCTGAAATCGAAGTCATGGACCCTGATCTGGTTCTCTTCCACTTGGACGAGGGCAAAAAGGTTAACATGGAATTCACGGTTGATACCGGTAAGGGCTATGTAGCTGCTTCCGTAAATCGTCCGGAAGATCCACCCATCGGCTTGATCCCCATTGATGCTGTGTTCTCTCCGGTGAACAAAGTCAGCTACAAGATCGAAAACACCCGTGTCGGACAAGAAACCGACTTGGATAAATTGGCTCTTGAAGTGCACACCAACGGTTCCGTTACCCCGGAAGACGCTGTTGCATTGGCTGCACGCATCTTACAAGAACAGCTTCGTTTGTTCGTTAACTTTGACGAACCTGAAGTTGCTACTGCTGAGGAAGAGGTTCGCGACGAACTTCCGTTCAACAAGAACTTGCTGCGCAAGGTCGACGAACTGGAACTGTCTGTCCGTTCTGCAAACTGCCTCAAGAACGACAACATCATCTACATTGGCGATTTGGTTCAAAAAACCGAAGCCGATATGTTACGCACGCCGAACTTCGGCCGCAAATCTTTAAACGAGATCAAAGAAGTTCTGGCACAGATGGGCCTGCACTTGGGCATGGATATCCCCAACTGGCCTCCTGAGAACATCGAAGATCTGGCAAAGAGATTAGAAGAGCCCTATTAAGGGATCTTCCTTGAATATCAGGACCAAACTGGTCCAACCCATCGTACCCGTCCTTAAAAGGGACGGGGCGCGTGGGATTTGCAATCTGACCTAAGTTTTGGGCAGGATTTAAATAGGAGAAGCCGTCATGCGTCACGGTAAACGTCTACGTAAACTCAATCGTACCCATAGCCACCGCAAAGCTATGTTTTCAAATCTGGCGGTTTCGCTGCTGATTCACGAGCAAGTGAAAACCACACTGCCGAAAGCCAAGGAAATGCGTTCTGTCGTGGACAAAATGATCACCTTGGGCAAACGTGGCGATCTTCACGCCCGTCGCCAAGCTTTTGCTTACCTGCGTGATGACGAAGCTGTGAAAAAGCTGTTTACCGTTTTGGCAGAGCGTTACAAAGAACGTCCCGGTGGTTACACCCGCGTTCTCAAAGGTGGCTTCCGCCACGGCGATGCTGCACCGATGGGCTATCTTGAACTGGTAGACCGCGATGTTGAAGCCAAGGGCGCTGCTGACAAGGCTCGCGTTGCTGCTGAAGCTGCTGCTGCCGACGACGAATAAGTCATCTCGGTTGCACTAATAAGAGGGGTGAGCCTTGGGCTCGCCCCTTTTTTTGTCTTTTGTGCTAAATGGTTGAACGGGGTTTTCGTGGTCAATAGTTGAGCGGGCTTTGAGGGTGAAATATGTTCGAACCTCCAAAAAAGCAGGACAGTTTTAATAGGAAGCTATCTGAGTTACATGATGAGGTAAAAGGCTGGTTGCCCAGCATCAACCGTATTGCGGTTGCACTTTATGATCGCGGCACAGGTGTTCTCAAGACATTCATCCACTCATCGGATGACGGAAGTCCACTGGACCATTACCAAGCCAAGCTGGCCAAGGTGAAGTCTCTCCAAGACATTGCAGATTCCCAAAAGCCACGTGTCATTAATGATCTGACGGTATTGAAGGACAGTAAGTCTATCCATACCCGTAAAATTGTTCAGCAAGATTATAAGTCCAGTTTCACCAGTCCGATTATTCACAATGGCGAATTCTTTGGTTTTGTGTTCTTCAATGCATCTGAGGTCGGATACTTCACTGATTCAGCGGTGCATAACTTAAGTGTTTATGCGCAATTGATCGGGCTGTTGTGTATTACCGAATTCAACGCCATTCGTACATTACAGGCAGCAGTGAAAACGGCACGTGAAATCAGTCAGTATCGCGATGAAGAAACGGGCTTCCATTTGATGCGTATGTCTAATTTTTCGCGCTTAATTGCTTTAGATTTGGCCGATGAGAAAAACTTAAGCGATGAATTTATTGAATATATGTTTCATTTCGCCTCGCTCCATGACATTGGCAAGATTGCCATTCCCGATCAGATATTGTTGAAAGCGGGGCCGTTCAGCGACGAAGAGCGTGCCATTATGAAAACACACGTCGAAAAGGGCATCGAAATCATCTCAAAGATGGTGGATGGCTTTCAAATGGAACATTTGCCCAAAATCTCCATGCTCAAAAATATCGTGCAATGTCATCATGAAGCCATGGACGGCAGTGGTTATCCGCAGGGTCTCAAAGGTAAAGATATTCCCCTTGAGGCTAGAATTGTTTCTGTTGCCGATGTATTTGATGCACTGACCAGCGAGAGGCCTTATAAGAAGGCATGGACAAATGAGGAAGCGTTTACCTTTCTTGATGAAAAAACACCCAATGTGTTCGATCTGGACTGTGTTAATGCTCTCAAACGTCAACGCGATCAGGTTGAAGAAATCCAACAGAGATTCCATGAAGATATTATTGGCTAAAGCCTTCCGTTTACTGATTTTGAGCAGCGCAGTCATTGGCGTTGCGTTATCCACGGCGACTGCACAAACCAAAGCGGTGCCAGCGACCCAAAACCAAGTGATATTGTCTTATGCGCCATTGGTGAAAGACACAGCCCCGGCCGTAGTGAATATCTTCACCGCCAAAACGGTGCGTTCCAGTCGCCGTGTGCCGTTATTTGATGATCCATTTTTCCGTCGTTTCTTTGGGGACAATGCTCTGCGTGCGGTTCCGGGCCCCAAACGCAAAGTGCAAAACTCGCTGGGGTCGGGCGTGATCATCAGTGCTGACGGTTTGGTGGTGACGAATTATCACGTCTTGGAAGGTGCGGAAGAAATCAAAGTGGTGCTAAACGATCGCCGCGAATTCAATGCCAAGGTACTGGGTAAGGATGAGCGCACGGATATTGCCGTATTGCGCTTGGATTTACGCGATGAACAGCTACCGTTTTTACGTTTGAGCGATTCCGACAAAGTTGAAGTGGGGGATTTGGTGCTGGCCATCGGTAACCCCTTTGGTGTGGGCCAAACGGTCACCAGCGGCATTGTTTCGGCTTTGGCACGCCGGTCTTCGATCTCGGACTTGAATTCCTTCATTCAAACCGATGCGGCTATTAATCCCGGTAATTCTGGCGGTGCATTGGTTGACGTACAAGGGCGTCTTATTGGTGTGAACACGGCGATTTTCTCCAAAACTGGGGCTTCGCACGGCATTGGCTTTGCCATTCCTGCCAATATGGTTGAGCGGGTTGTCACCAGCTTGGTGATCAGTGGCAACGTGGTGCGTCCGTGGTTAGGAGCTAAAGGTCAAGGCGTTAGTGCCGATATTGCCGAAAGCCTTGGTATGTCCAGACCCTATGGCGTGATGATCACCAACATCTATCCCGGTGGTCCTGCCGAACGCAGTGGGCTGGGGGTTGGTGATGTGTTGCTGTCCATCAACGGTAAAGAAATTCGTGACGGTCAGGATTTGCGTTTCAAAGTTGCGACCCTGGATGCACGTGGCACAGCCCGACTGGGTGTGATGCGTCGAGGTGGACAGAAGCAACTGACCATCAACTTGGAAGCACCACCAGAAAAACCGGCTCGCAATGAAACCTTGCTGCGCGGACGTAATCCGTTCCAGGGGGCTGTTGCAGCCAATTTGTCTCCCAAATTGGCCGACGAATTGGGTTTGGAGCATGAAAAAACCGGTGTCATCATTTTGGCCATAGACCGCAAGGGAAATGCCTCCCGCTTGGGCTTTGAGCGTGGTGACATTGTGCTGAATCTGAACGGTGAACCGATCAAGACAGTGCGTGATCTTCTGGGTATGCTGAGTAACGGCACGCCAACGGCATGGATTATCCGCATTGAGCGTGACGGCAAGGAAAGCAATATTGTTATTCGTTAACTAGGGCGTTCATTGGGGCGCTAAGGTGGGATATGACCTCACTGTTTGAAGATCAGGCCCCCAGGCCCCTCGCAGACCGCTTGAGACCTGCCACATTGGATGATGTGGTGGGCCAAGACCATTTGCTGGCAGAAAGTGCGCCTTTGGGGCGTATGGTGGCTGCAGGGCGTTTGACCAGCCTGATTTTGTGGGGACCACCGGGTACCGGCAAGACCACCATTGCCCGCTTGCTGGCGCAGCACACACAGTTGTACTTCGAGCCGTTGTCAGCAGTGTTTTCCGGTGTGGCAGATTTGAAAAAGGTTTTCGCCCGTGCCAAGGATCGGCGTGAAGCGGGGCAGGGAACGCTGCTGTTCATTGATGAAATCCACCGTTTTAACCGGGCTCAGCAAGACGGTTTTTTACCCTATGTCGAAAATGGCACAGTGATTTTGGTTGGTGCGACCACCGAAAACCCATCGTTTGAGCTCAATGCAGCATTGCTATCGCGGACCCAGGTGCTGGTCCTAAACCGTCTTAATGACCACGCCATGGAAGAGTTACTTATCCGTGCTGAAGACTTAACTGGAAATCAGTTACCAATTGATTTGGATGCCCGTGCGGCGTTGCGAGCTATGGCGGATGGGGATGGGCGTTATTTGCTCAACTTGGCGGAAGAGCTTCTGGCATTGCCCGAAAGTCAAAGGCAGCTCAATACCGAAGACTTGGCTCAGGTGGTGCAAAAGCGCCTGCCGCTCTACGACAAATCACAAGAAGGGCACTACAACCTGATATCGGCTTTGCATAAGTCACTTCGGGGCTCGGACACTGATGCGGCGCTCTATTGGTTTGCGCGCATGCTGGATGGAGGGGAAGACCCTCACTTTATTGCCCGACGTTTGACGCGGTTTGCTGTGGAAGACATCGGCTTGGCCGATCCCAATGCACTGAGCCAAGCGATCAATGCGTGGCAGGCCTACGAACGCCTTGGCTCTCCCGAAGGTGAATTGGCCTTAGTGCAATTGGTGATTTACCTGGGCACTGCACCCAAATCCAATGCTGCTTACATGGCGGAAAAGGCTGCAAAACGGGCTGCACGCGATACCGGGTCATTAATGCCGCCTAAACATATCCTCAACGCGCCGACCAAGATGATGAGGGAATTAGGTTACGGCGCAGGCTATGACTATGACCATGATGCCCAAGATGGCTTTTCCGGGCAAAATTACTTCCCTGATGACATGGCGCGTGCGCGGTTCTATCGGCCCAAAGAAATGGGCTTTGAGCGTGATATTTCAAAACGTCTGGCCTATTGGGATAAGCTGCGCAGCAAGCGTAACGTTAAACCCAACCTAGACGAGGCTGCGGCGGCAGCGCAAAATGCTATAAACGCAGATCATGATGAAGAAGAGGGTGACGCATGAACCCGCAATTGCTGTTATTCGTCGCCCTGGGCGGTGCTATTGGGGCCGTTGGGCGGTTTGTAACCATGTCGGCGGTTGGTCATATGGCACATCTGTGGGGCTGGACGGTGTTTCCTTGGGGAACGCTCAGCGTCAATGTGCTGGGGGCGTTTATCCTGGGTTCTGTGATCGAGATATCAGCCTTGGCTTGGTCACCGTCTGAAGGAGTCAGGGCCATGGTGGTTGTGGGTATGTTGGGCGCTTTCACCACCTTTTCGACCTTTTCTATGGATCTCTATTATCTCATTGATCGCGGCCAAATGGTTAGTGCATCTGCATATGCTGTGGGATCGGTGTTGATTTGTCTGGCGGCCTTTGCCGCAGGCATGTATGTCTTCCGCCTGATCTTATCTTAAGGAACATATGATGACCGGCGTTCAAACCGTCGAGGTCAAGCCAGAAGATGATGGCTTGCGACTCGATAAGTGGTTCAAAAAATACTATCCGGGCCTGAGCTTTGGACGTTTGCAGAAATTGCTGCGCAAAGGTGAGATCAAGGTTGACGGCAAAAAGACCAAAGAAGCCAAATTACGCCTTGAGACGGGCCAAAGTGTGCGCGTACCGCCGTTGGATAAGGAAAAGGACGCCAAGGCCCCTCAAAAGCCGCAAGATGAGCGTCTCAGCCGCGAAGACGCAGAAGCCATCCGTTCATGGGTTTTGCACCAAGATGACCATGTGATTGTGCTGAACAAGCCTGCCGGTCTTGCTGTGCAGGGTGGCAGTGGCATGAAGCGTCATGTGGACGGGATGCTTTCAGCCCTCAAAGGCGATTATCCCGACAAACCACGTTTGGTTCACCGATTGGACAAAGACACTTCGGGGTTGTTGGTGTTGGCGCGCACGCAAAAGGCTGCTCAGGCGCTGACTGCATCTTTTCGCACCAAAGCCGTTCGCAAAGCTTACTGGGCGATTGTCGTCGGTGTGCCGGAACGTGAAGAGGGACGTATTGAACTGCCCTTGGGTAAGATTCACGCCAAAAGTGGTGAACGCATGGTGGTGGATGAATATGAAGGTAAACGTGCGATTACTGAGTTTAAAACCATCGACAGGGCAGGGCGTCGTGCGACCTGGGTAGAGATGGAACCCATCACTGGACGGACCCACCAATTGCGGGTGCATATGCAGGCCATCGAAACACCGATTTTGTGTGATGGAAAGTACGGTGGTAAGGAGGCATTTTTGCCTGGGTATGAGGAAGCCAAAAAGCTTCACCTTCACGCTCGGGCGATCCGTTTCCCCCATCCCGGTGGAGGGCAGTTGGAACTGATTGCGCCGTTACCCGAACATATGGAAGAGACATGGCGCTATCTGGGGTTCGATGTGCCTTCAGCCCCTCAGCCGTTCAGTGATGGTCAAGGCTGAAGCGTCCTCATTCGTAAAATTCTCCAAATTTAAAGCTCCAGATTTATTTGCATTTTGCGAATTTTTTCAGCACTTATAGTCCTAATGTGCAAATACCGCCTATCTTAATGTAATGCGTAACTTTATTAAATTGACGTAAGTGTCTGAAAATAAAAAATTGTAAATTTGTATGCTGTGCTGGCATATGCTTTGCGTTGGTTCTCCTAATAAAAAGAACGGAGTACCTCCCTATGCATACCACTGCCCACAGCACACACACACAATGTGCAACTCTCTCCCAGACCTCGTGGGCACATTCGGTCATCAGCGCGGGCACTTGGTTTTTGGGCTATGCGTTGATGACCGTTTTGTTTTTTGTGGCAGACCCAGCAAATGCAGATACGCCCCGTAAAGTTCAGAACCCACTCGTAGCAGCCTTGCCTGGGGGAACAGCACCTGTTTTAAATTATGTGCCACCTGCGATTCCAAAAGGCCAAGCCATTGAATTGCGCGGCGCATGTGTTGATGGTTATGTCCTGTTTTCCGTTAAAAATGGAAGCAAGTCCTGGTCCGATCGCGGTTATGTTCGTGTACTTGATGCGCGTTCAGGTGAAGTTTTACATGAACGCAAAATGCGTTTTACGGGTGGTCAGACAGGCTCTTTTCGGGTTGCGCCAAAGCCTGATAATTCAATGTATTATACGCTTAAGGTCATGTTGCCTGGTGGCAAAATGACGTATGTAAAAAGTTTCCGTGGACGTTGTGTTGCTCCGTCCCAGGATGTGCGCAAGGCAATGCGTTGATTATTCATAAAAATTCGTTCAAGTTGTTCTAGCCAGACTTCAGAGCACCGGAATGGCCGGACTAGGACATATGCGTATTCTGCTTGTCGAAGATAATTTACGGCTTTCTAGCCTTGTGCGTCGCGGTCTTGAAAAAGAAGACTTTGCGGTAGACGGGGTGGGTACCCTTGCGGACGCCAGTGAAGCGTTGGAAATGGCCCCCTATGATTTGTTGATTTTGGATTTAGGCCTGCCCGACGGGGATGGGCTGGATTTATTGCAGCGCTTACGCGGTGAAGGTAGCTCATTGCCGGTTTTGGTGTTGACGGCCCGCGATGGGGTTGATGAGCGTGTCAAAGGCTTAAACAAAGGGGCCGATGATTACATGTTGAAACCCTTCGCGGTGGAAGAGTTAGCCGCACGGGTACGCGCCTTACTGCGTCGTCCCGACGGGGTGTTGGGCGTTAGTTTGACAGCTGGCAATGTGTCTTTTGACACCATTGCTCGTGAAGTCCAGGTCTCCAACAAAATTATTAAAATTTCTCGTAAAGAAATGGCGGTGTTGGAAATTCTGATGCGCCGTGCGGATAAGGTGGTGCCCAAGGATGGCTTAGAAAGCAAGCTTTATGGGTTTGATGAAGAGGTATCCCCGAACTCCCTAGAAGCGCATATTTCACGTTTGCGCAAACGGCTTACGCAGGCTGGTGCTTCGGTGAGCATCCATACTCTGCGCGGGGTTGGATATTTGCTCTCAGACGGCAAGGATATCTAAGCGCATGACGCCACAGTTAAAACTTGTGACGATAATGGCATTTGTGAGCTTAGCTGCAACCCTTGTGGTATCCATCATTTGGGAATTTTATTTTGAATATCCACTGTTTGGCTTACTTGGGTGGGTGGATTCTGAGTTGCCGATCAAGGTCCAGTTGGCGCATGTGGGTGTTTCGATCAGTTTGGCTGGTTTTGCGGTTGTTTTGTTATTGTTTCTGCTGGCATCGCGCTTGTTACGTGAATTGCAGATCAAAGATCAAAGTTTGCGTCAAAGCCATGCGGAGCAGGCCTCATTTGCATCTGATGTTGCCCATGAATTGCGAACGCCATTGGCTATCATGCGGGTCAACCTTGATACCCTAGATGACCCTGAAACGGCCAAACAACTCAGCGAAGATGTTGATCGTATTTCACGCATTGTCGATCAAGTCATGGCAAAATCGTACATTGACGGTATTGAAGTCACGACTGACGATCAGGTTGATTTGTCTGAAGTGGTGTCTAGCGTTGCGACTTACATGGCCCCATTGGTGATCAAAGAAGGCAGCACCATCGAGGTGTTGGGTGGGGATCAAGAGGTTCTTGTCAACGCCAACGCCTTTTCCATTGAGCTGGCACTTCGAAATTTGGTGGAAAATGCCATCAAATATTCATCACGGGGCTCTACCATCACGCTTGAGGTTCTGCCTCAAGGGCGAAAGAATGCCCCAGATGGTTTCGCAACGGTCCAAGTGATCGATCATGGATGTGGCGTTCCTGTGGAAGAGCGGGAACGAATCTTTGAGCGTTTTCGCCGTGCAGATCGTCGCGGAAACGGTTCTGGGATGGGACTTTCCATCGTGCGCCGAGTCGCAGATGCTCATAATGGCTGTATTTGCGTTAATGACACGCCTGGTGGTGGGGCAACGTTTGGCCTGTGCCTGCGGCGAGTTGCATAGAATTATTATAACGTACTGAAAACATGATTTTTTTGTGTTTTCAGGGTGTAAAAATTTCTGCTGTCAGGTAGATGTCAGCTTCAGCGTGTTAAACCTCAATATAGGCGCTGAAGACAGACTTGAGATACCTCTCTCAAAATTTAGATTCGGCGCTGACGTGGTCAAAAAATCACGTGCCAGAAGGCGTATAAACATACTTTAAGGTTTTATTTTACATGAAGGTATTCCAGAACATCGGAATTTTCGCAGTTGGTTTGGTTGCTGCGGCTTTTATGGGCACCAGTTTAGCAAAGGCACAATCTGCGGGAAACCGCGTTTCGGCTGAGGTTGCGGTTACACCGCCGACATTTCTTCAACTGGAAATTACCAGTGCCTGCACGGACAAAGGTGCCATTTTTAAGATTACCAACCGTGGCGGCAAATGGCCGCGTACCGGTTTCCTGCGTCTTTACCACGCAGACAACAAGTCGCTGATTGGTGAACGTCGACTTCGTTTGGCACCTGGGCAAAAAGTGTCATTTGTGGTGAAGAACAAGGTGATGAAGAAACGTCCGGTATCCTTATGGATTGAACCGGAATGGTACAAACGTGAGATGGAGTATGACGCCAGCATCAAATGCAATTGATGCACATAGAGTTTTAAGTTTTCCGTGGCCTCTCTCATTGTCTGGCGCCCCATAGGGGTCATGGAATTCGCAGCTGGGTCCCAAGCGTGGGCCGCGAGGGACCCAGTCGCAAACCTAATCTAAGAGAGCCGCGTTAATGTGGCCCAAGATTGTGCTTTTGAGTAATAGAATTCCACGGCCTCTCTCATTGTCTGGCGCCCCATAGGGGTCGTGGATTTCGTCGCCGGGCCCCGAGCGTGGGCCGCAAAGGGCCTGGCGACACCCCCATTGAAAAGCCGCAGATGTTAAGGCATCTGCGGCTTTTTCCTTTGTGGGTATACTGCTGGTCGGACACTTTGAAAACTGTGATAATGATTGTCGTTCTTTATATGAGGAGATGTTTATGGCGATCGAATGGACCGACAAACTTTCCATTGGAAATGAGATGATCGATAACGATCATAGACATCTTATCAAATTGATTAACGCCTACGAATTGGTGATCTCACAAAAAAAATATGAGATGCTCGGGCCGGCGTTTAACAGCCTGGAAAAGTATGCCAATGAGCATTTCGTGCGAGAAGAAATGCTTATGGATGCCGTTCATTACCCCCACCGTCGTTCACATCGCGATGCGCACAACGAGCTACTTAAATCTGTTCGTGAAAAACACAAAGATATTGACGCCCATAAAAATATCGAAATCGAGGAACTTTCGGACTTTCTGCGCGCTTGGTTACTCGACCACGTCATCAAGGAAGATATGCTGCTCAAACCTTATCTGGTTGGTGGGCGCCATGATGGACTTACCCCGGAACTGTGATCTTATTGATGCTTTGCGGATAATTGATGCCAGCGTCTGGTGGGAAGAACAATATCACGCTTGTTCCTTGCCCCTCAGAACTTTCAACCGATAGGTTACCGCCATGGAGTTTCATAATTTCGTGGCTTATGGATAACCCCAAGCCAGTTCCTTGGAAGCGCCGGGCCAATGAATTTCCATGCACCTGACCAAAGGGCTTCATCGCTTCTTCTACTTGTTTGGGGGTCATTCCGATCCCTGTGTCGGAAATAATGATCCGGTGTCCCTGAGCATCACAGTGATTGCTGACCGTTACGCTTCCTTTTTCTGTAAATTTAATGGCGTTGCCAATGGTGTTGATGAGTGTTTGTTTCATGCGAATTTGATCCACATTTAGGTGGTGCAATTCATTGGTATTATTGAGCAATTTAACGCTTTTATTATTGGCTTGCACTTGAAGAAGGGTAATGACTTCATCAACGATATCGCCCATGAAAACGGGTGCAATTTCAAGATCGAGTTTTCCGGCTTCAATTTTTGCCAAATCAAGGATGCTGTTGACGGTCTCCAGTAACAAACGGCCACTTGTCATGATGAGTTCCGCATACTCAGTGTAGTTATCGTTTAGCGGCCCCTTGATGCCAAAGTGCATCATTTCTGAAAAGCCAATGATTGAATTCAACGGTGTACGCAGTTCATGGCTCATGTTTGCGAGGAATTCGCTTTTGGCTTTGGTTGCTGTCTCTGCTTGCTCTTTTGCTTTGTGCAGGCTTGCCTCGTTTTTTTTGCGTTTCGTGATATCGCGGATTATACCGGTGTAGAAGTGCTTCCCCTCCAGGTTCCAGGTGGAAATAGATAGTTCTAGGGGGAATATCTGTCCAGATTTGTGAATACCTTGAAATTCCCTAATCTGATTTTTGATATGAGGTTCTCCTCCGGTGTTCAGCCTATTGATGCCTTCTTTGTGAGGAGCCCTATATTCTTCAGGCATCAATATTTCGACTGCGTTGCCAAGGGCTTCATGTTCTTCATATCCAAAAATTAATTTTGCGCCGCGGTTCCATGTGATGATGTTTCCGTCCTCATCCACTGAGATGATGGCATCATTTGCGGTTTCGGTGACAGATCGGAAGCGTTGTTCACTTTCTCTGAGGGAAAACTCAACCATCTCGCGTTGGGAAATCTCTCTGGTCAGTTCGATTGTTCGCTCTTCTACCCGTTCCTCTAGTTTGTCTCTGGCCTCTCTCAATCGATCTTCGGCTCTCATTCTCTCTGTTATTTCACGGCTCAATTTTTCTGAAATTTCGGAAAGATGGCGAATATTGATACCAACCTGTTTGACCATTGGGCGGAAAATAAATAAGGCCTCAAGCATGAGGGTGAGGAGGGTAAGGATCAAAACACCAGCTTCCAAACGGTGCAGGACCTCAATAACCTCTTCACCCTCGTGTTGGTATTGCCAGACCATTTTATCGAGGGATTTGAGTAGGGTGGTGGGAGCCGTCGATAGGATATAGTCAATTTCCGGCAGATCTGGGCTCAATGAACCGAATTCAGTGGCGAGAACTGTACGTAAAGCTGAAACAAATGACTTCATGTGTTCGTCCAAAGGCATTTCACCTTCGAAGTACATGCGATGTACTGTTTCACTCATCACATCGGGCAGGCCGAGTTCCTCATCACCTTGTGTCAGTCCTTTGTGAGATTTCTCAATAAGATCAACGGCTTTCAACAGTTCTCCTTTGAACTGCTGGTATTCTGTAGCGTCTTTAGCGAGAAGTAGGCGTTGGACAAAAAGGGTTGTGCGTTGGGACAACATGCGTTGGCGACCACTGATGTTGACTACAGCACCGGTACTTTCTTGCTGAACAATGACCAGTTCTAACGCTGCGAATGCTGAACAGGCCAGTAGAGCAATGGCCGTAAGTGCAAAGGCATAGCGTTTTGTCATCCATAAGTTGGAACGAACATTTGGGGTCGTAGCCATGCAGGCCTCCGTCAAGAAAACTAGTCCATTTTGCCTATTACCATATTTTACAATACTTATTTGTCAATTTGTTGCCTAATAAATTGAAAATCCAAGGCAATCACAGATATTTAATTGTTATCTGTTTCTATATATGCGGGTAGATTTGAAAGGGTTGTATGGTGTAAACACAGTGAATCAGTTGATGAATAACACCGGCGCAAGGAACCACACCAGCACGGTGATGACAGCAATTGCTGCCAAATTAACTAAGAATCCTGCGCGTGCCATATCGGGGATGGTGAGCTGCCCACCCCCAAAGACGATGGCGTTGGGTGGTGTCGCTACAGGCATCATAAATGCCATAGATGCGCCCATGGCGGCAGGGACCAATAATATCATAGGTTCAGCCCCCATGGCGGTGGCCAATGCGGCGATAACGGGCAAAAATGTTGCCGTAGTGGCGGTATTGGATGTCATTTCCGTCAAAAATACGATGACGGCGGTCACCAAAACAATGGTGAGCAGAAGGTGCAATCCACTGAAGACGGTCATGGCTTCGCCAATCCAGGATGCCAAACCGCTGCTTGCCACTTGCGACGCTAAGCTGAGCCCTCCACCAAACAAGATCAGTACCCCCCAGGGCAAACGCTTGGCCCAGTCCCAGTTCAGTAGGAATTCACGATCTTTCAGGCTGACGGGGATGGCAAATAAGATTAGCCCGGCACTCACAGCAATACCTGCGTCAGTTAGGCCGGAAAGACTTGGTATTAATTTTTGTAAAAGAGGGCGAGTCATCCACAAAAGTGCGGTGAGGGTAAAGATGACACCAACCATTTTCTCTGCCTTGGACAAGGGATGCATGGCTTCACGTTCGTCGGCAATGGCGATGGCAGCACCGGGAAGATCGTAGGTGCCCAAGCGAAACACAATGCGGGTTAAAATGAGCCACCCTAGCGCCAACATGATCAAGGTCGTCGGAATGCCAATAACCATCCATTGTGCGAACCCAATTTCAATGCCGATATTTTCGGATGCAAAACCGGCCAAAAGTGCATTTGGTGGTGTTCCGACAATGGTGGCGATGCCGCCCATGCTTGCACCATAGGCTGTGGAAATGAGCAAAGCTTTGGCAAAAGAGCTCCCCTCAAAGCCTTGAACACGACCACCTCCCCCTGCTGCCACAACAATGCCGATGACTGAAAGGGCGATGGGTAGCATCATGACTGTGGATGCGGTGTTGCTGATCCACATGCTGAGACCGGCTGCAGTAACCATAAACGCGCCGACGAGTTGACGCGGTTTTGTGCCGGCACGTGCCAAAACGACCAGAGCGATGCGTTTGTGCAGGCCCCATCGTTCCACCGCCAGTGCGATCAAGAAACCGCCCAAAAAAAGGAAAATCAGAGGATTGGCATAAGGGGCCGCGATGGTTTTGATGGTACCTAATCCCAACAGTGGGAACAAAGCCAACGGCACCAATGCGGTGGCAGGTACAGGAATGGCTTCGGTCAACCACCAAGTTGCCATCAGTACGGCAATCGATGCCACATCCCAGGCTGCCTCATTCATGCCACGAGGAGCGGGCAATATTTGCATTATGGTAAAGAGGACAATGCCCAACACCAACCCAAACCAACTCGGTAAGCGCTGGCTTTCTATATGATGCGCGTGAGATTTTGGGATGATTTCCGGTGATGCAGAATGATGTGGCGGATCCGTTGGGGGAGGGTTGCGTTTTTCTGCCATGTGCCCAATTCTTATTCAATGACTCATTGAAATTACAAAAACTCTACAGCCCCACTTTGAAAGAAGAATGAATGACTGACAACCCGCTTCGTTTGGCCGTGTTCGATTGTGATGGAACATTGGTGGATAGCCAAGATTCCATCGTCCAAGCCATGGTTGCGGCCTTTAATCATCATGGTTTTGACTTTCCCGGTGCCGAAGCCGTGCGTCGGGTGGTGGGGTTGCCCTTGGAAGTCGCCATTCGACGCTTGGTACCGGGGGTTGACCATGCCTTATCCAAAGTGGTGAGCGAAACCTACAAGAGCGCTTTTTTCAACTTTCGCCAAGCCGGAGATGTTCACGAACCACTCTATGACGGCATTGTCAGTGTATTGGACCAATTGGATGGTGCCGGATGGTTGATGGGTATCGCTACTGGGAAATCGCACCGTGGTTTGGTGAACACCCTCAGTCACCACAATATTCTTGATCGCTTTGTCACCCACCAAACGGCAGACCATGCGCATGGTAAGCCGCACCCGGATATGATGTTTAAAGCTATGAATGAGGCCGGGTGTGATCGCCAACACAGCATCATGATCGGCGATACGACATATGATATTGAAATGGCAAAAAATGCAGGTGTGCGTTCCATCGGTGTGGCCTGGGGCTATCATGATGTGGAGGAACTGATGGATGCAGGCGCGTCTTCAGTCGCGCGCACAGCGGATGAGTTGATGGCGGCTTTGTTGGATGAAGGTTAAACGTTTATGAGCACTTGGTCCAAAATATTAGGCGGATTATTGGTGCTGATTGCAGCGGCAGTGGTCTCAATGGGATTGATGCTGAAAAACGTTGACACGGCCCAATTCAAAGCTCCGTTGGAACGCATGGTGGAACGGGCAACGGGGCGTGATTTTATCCTGGGCGGTGATCTGGATTTGGTGTTGTCGCTCAATCCTAAGCTGAGTGTGACCAATGTGCAGCTTGCCAATGCCCCTTGGGGAACTCAGGCAAACATGATGAAGCTGCAACGCCTGGATGCAGAGATTGACGTCTTGGCATTGCTGTCGCGCCGTCTGGATGTGACGTATATCATCCTTGATGGAGTAGAACTCTATTTGGAAACAGATGGAAAAGGTCTAGCCAATTGGGAGTTTACCCCCCAAACGGAACAAGCAGCATCGGGGCAGGCGCAAGCCAAACAAAAACTGGCTTTGAACCCCAATGTTCAAGATGTGCATCTGCAAAATGTAAAGGTGCACTACTTAGACGGTGCAACGGGATTGTCGCTTGAGGCCGAACTCAGCCACGCAAACTTCACGGCTGACAGCCTTGATAGCCAAATGAAGGGAATCTTAGAAGCCACCGTAAATGGTGTTGAGATGCAGGCCTCTGCTGAGATGGGATCTTTTGCGCACATCGTCGGGACGGAAGGCGGTGATTTTCCACTAAACTTGAAAATCTCTGGCCCTGATATCACAGCTGATTTGGTGGCGATGGTGAAGCACCCAGGACGGGGTGTTTACATAGATGCCCGCGTGGATGCTGAAATCTCAAATGAGGGTGTGCTGGGGAAGCTGATCGGGGTCAACCTTCCACCCGTCAGTCCCATTGTTGTGCGCTCTAAAATTGATGTTGCGGGGACCCGCATTACCCTCAATGGCCTGGATGCTGAGTTGGGTGACAATGATGTGCAGGGGATTGTCAGCATTCAACTGGGCAAGATCCGTCCGAAAGTTATAGCTGATTTGCGGTCCCAGACTTTGAATGTAAACACTTTGGCAGGCTTATCTTCATCGACCAACTCTTCTTCGCTAAAAAGCCCGGTTTTTAGCAATACACAAATCTCTCTTGATGGTTTGGGGGTTGTGGATGCTGAGTTGGTGTTGGAGGCTGATAAAATCCGTTATGACGACATGGTGTTTACCGATGTCAAAACAAAAGCGTCTCTTGCAGACAAGACCCTCACGATTAAACCGCTTTCATTTGAATTTCAGCGGGGCCGTATCAATGCCCAGGCTCATGTGAACGGTGCAGGACAACAGCCGGATTATTCGTTGCGCGGAACTGTGCGTGGTCTCAATGCGACTGCGCTGGCTGCCTTGACAGGACAACGAGAACTCGTTGATTTAAATTTGGACGGTGACGTGTTGTTCATTTCCAAAGGTCAATCCCTGCAAGACCTCGCCAAAGGGGCGCGTGGTCATGTGAATTTGATTGGGCGCGATGGTCGGAT
>JAPHSY010000034.1 GCA_026196495.1 Magnetovibrio sp. | reverse complement strand
CCCCCCCCCTGAATAGTTGCTCATATTCAGCTAAAAGTAGCTTTATTTTGGGAAAGCATTTAAGGCTTTTACTCAGATTCAAAATCTTGAGCTTCGGCTTCCAGGTAAATATAGCTGATGGCCCGACCTAGCTCATCAAATCCGTACCAAGTTTTATATTCATCAACACTGGCCAAGACTTTGTCTTTCATTTCAAAGTCCGTCTCGCCCGCGTCGTAGTGCTTTTTCACAGAGGCCCGAATTGTGGCAACGAATTTCAAAGCATGTTCGACCATATCACGGCCACCAACGGGGCCATGACCGGGGACGTAGTGTTCGATGTTGGGGCGATCCAATGCGATGCGTGTGGCTTCTTCAATGCCAGCAAAAAGGCTTTCGTTCATGCGGCTTCCGAACGTGCGGTGGTTCATCACAATGTCGCCCAGGAACAAGGTCTTTTCAGTGGGCACTTCGATAAAGATATCCGTATCCGTATGTGCCTTTTCGACGGGGTATATGATGTTGAAGGTGCCACCACCCAGGTCCAAGGCTTCACCGCCTTTTAGCCCCATATTGGGGCGCACGATTTCCGTGCTGGCCATAGCTTGTGGTGCCAGTCGGGTGAAGAGTTTGAACCAGTCCTGGTCTTCACCATTGATCAAGCGCTGGATGGATTTTTCATGTGCATAGATGGGGACATCCGGGAAAGCCTTACGGACGGCGTGATTGCCGAACCAGTGATCACCGTGCACATGGGTGTTGATGACCGCGACAACTGGTTTGTCGGTAACATTGCGGATGTGTTCCATCAAAATTTCACCCGCATCGGTGCTGCTGCCTGGATCAATAACCACGACACCTTCGGGCATAATGACAAAGCCGGGATTGTTGACGAATGCCCCGTTGTCGTTTGTGGGCAAAGACAGCATGCCGTGAATGACATAGATAGATGGCGTGACGCTCACCAATGGCATTTTACGGATTTCTTTCGCGGCAAGCTGGATATCGTGTGCCGAACTGAGCGATGGCAACACCATGGTCAGAATGAGTGCTGCAAAAATGCTGCTTAAAGTTCTTTTGTTCATATAAGTTTGCCCCCCTGGATTTGAATAAGAATAATCTAGAGGGGCTCGTGCCAAAGCACAATACGTTTGCAGGCTAATGTATTAGACCGCCTGTCATTAAAATCATATAATCGGCGTGTAATCTCGCCCCAAAGGCAGAGGTTAAAAGGGGGGTGAAGTGACTACCAAGTTTACGACTCCACAATCCGTCATCATTGGTGCCGATCAATTGGACCGACTGATTAAGGCTTTGTCAGGTTTGGGTTATCAAGTGATCGGGCCAAAGCTGGAGGACGATGCCGTTCAGTTGTTGCCACTTACCGGGGCGGATGAACTCCCTTTGGGGGTGGTGGAAGAGCAAGCACCTGGGACGTATAGGCTCAAACCTGCAAAAACCCCCGCATATTTTGACTTTACCCATGGGGCTCACACCTGGAAACAATACTTATTTCCACCCAAAGAAAAGCTTTGGTCTGCATCTAAGACGCCTAAGGGCTTGGTGATAGATGACAGCATGGACACACCCAAGTATGCCTTCATTGGGGTGCGGGCTTGTGAGTTGGCGGCACTTGGGGTTCAAGACCAAGTCTTTGTTGATGGTGAGTTTGCTTCAACACCATATAAAGAACGACGAGAACGGGTCTTTATCGTGGCGCTCAACTGTCGCCGGTCTGGTGGGACTTGCTTTTGTGTGTCGCAAAATACAGGGCCGAATGTCAAGGATGGCTATGACTTAGCCCTAACTGAAATTACGGACAAAGCCGGACACCGTTTTGTGGTGGAGGTGGGATCAAGCCGTGGTGAAGAGTTTTTAGCAAAACTGGAAACGTCTCAGGCCAACGATACTGATTTGAAGGTGGCCAAAAAGGCGGTGAAAAAAGCGGCAAAATCTCAAGACCGGACAATGCCTGCGAATACCGCCGATATTTTATTGCGAAACCAAGAGAGTACTCATTGGCAAGATGTTGCCAAGCGCTGCTTGGATTGTGGCAATTGCACATTTGTTTGCCCAACATGCTTTTGTTCCACCACCACAGATGAAACCAACCTTGATGGGGATACGGCATCACGATGGCGTCAATGGGATAGCTGCTTCACTTTGGACTTCAGCTACATCCACGGCGGATCAATCCGTCGTGATGGGGCAGAACGTTACCGACAATGGATCAGTCACAAGCTTACCCATTGGCATGACCAGTTTGGCGTATCCGGGTGTGTCGGTTGTGGACGTTGTATCACGTGGTGTCCGGTGGGGATCGATATCACAGAAGAGGTTAAAGCCCTCGCAAAAGGGAAATAGGGAGAGACGATATGGTGAAAGTTGAAGGTCTCGACAAATTGCTGGCAGAGCATCCCTTTTTTGACGGAATGGATGATGCATCGCGTAAAACATTGGCAGGCTGTGCACGCAATGAATGCTTTGATGTTGGCGATATGATCGCTAAAGAAGGCCAACCGGCGGAACGGTTCTATTTCATTCGATCCGGCAGTGTCGCCTTGGAATTTCACACCCCCGGACAGGATGGTTTGATCATTGAAACATTGCACGATGGCGATGTATTTGGGTGGTCTTGGATGGTGCCCCCCTATGAGTGGTCTTACGACATTCGTGTAACGGAACTCACCCGTGTCACCAGTTTGGAAGCCACCTGTTTGCGCAAGAAGTTGAAGAAGGACAATGCACTGGGGTTTGAGCTTTACAGCCGTTTTATGCCGGTCATAGCAAAGCGCCTTTACAGTGCGCGTCAACAGCTTACCGATATGTATGCGAAGAAGTAGGGGTAAGGCTATGTCGGCAAAAGCCAAAACTGATCCTATGGTTCCTGAATTGATGAGCATATCTGTACGGCGTAAAGAGTTGGCGGATACGTTCACGATTGAACTTGATCCAGGCAAGGCTGGGTTCGAATTTTTGCCAGGTCAGTTCAATATGCTCTATGCCTTTGGTGTTGGCGAAGTTCCTATTTCTATCAGTGGTGATCCCGCAGAGCCAGAAAGTCTGGTTCATACCATTCGGGATGTCGGTGCGGTCACAAATGCATTGTCGAAGATGAAAAAAGGTGACCAAGTTGGTGTGCGTGGTCCCTTTGGCTCATGCTGGCCTGTCGGTGAGGCCGAAGGCAGTGATGTGGTGATCGTGGCCGGTGGTATTGGCTTGGCCCCTTTGCGTCCAGCGATAGATCATATCCTCACCAATCGCAGCAAATATGGTCGCTTTGTCATTTTATATGGTGCGCGTTCACCCGAAGACATCTTGTATATGAATCAGCTTCAAAAATGGCGTGGGCGATTGGACACCTATGTGGATGTTACGGTCGATCATGCCGGACGCGATTGGGCCGGAAACGTCGGTGTGGTGACCCGTTTGATCGGACGGGCCAACTTTGACCCACGTCACACCAAGGTGATGATCTGTGGTCCCGAAATTATGATGCGTTTCACCATCAAAGAACTCAACCAGATTGGGGTGTCCAAGGAAGACATTTATGTGTCCATGGAACGTAATATGAAATGTGCCATAGGTCATTGTGGACATTGCCAGTTTGGCGGCCACTTTGTGTGCAAGGACGGTCCGGTGTTTTCGTATGCACGGATCGAAAGCCTGTTGCAGGTGAGGGGGCTGTGATGAAAAAGCCAAAGCTTGCGGTGTGGAAGTTTTCATCTTGTGACGGTTGTCAGTTGAGCCTGCTGGACTGCGAAGATGAATTGTTGACCGTTGCCGATAAAGTCGATTTTGCATATTTCTTGGAAGCCACCCGGGCAAAACTGAAAGGCCCCTATGATATTTCATTGGTAGAGGGATCCGTCACCACACCGGAAGAAGTTGAGCGTATTCAGAAGGTACGCAAGCAATCAAAGGTTTTGATTACCATCGGTGCATGTGCCACGGCAGGTGGCATCCAATCTTTAAAGAATTTTGCCAATGTGGATGATTTTATCAACACGGTTTATGCCCATCCTGAATTTATCGATACGCTGGAAACCTCAACCCCCATTGCAGAACATGTAAAGGTGGATTTGGAATTGCGCGGCTGTCCCATCGATAAGCGACAGCTGTTGGAAACCTTGGGTGCTTTACTGGTGGGACGCAAACCCAACCTGCCAAACCACAGCCAGTGCATGGAATGCAAAATGTCCGGTACGGTATGTGTGATGGTCGCAAAGGGGCAACCGTGCTTAGGCCCCATTTGTCATGCAGGGTGTGGCAATATTTGTCCCAGTATTGACCGTGGCTGTTACGGTTGCTTTGGTCCCAAAGAATTGCCCAACGTTCCAGCCTTAACAGAAAAACTGTCTGATTTGGGAATGACGAAAAAACAGCGCCATGATGTGTTGCGCACATTCAATGCAGCGGCCTTTGCCAAGGTGGAGAATGGTCATGGCTAAATCCACATCACGCAAGATTAAAGTTGATGCCTTGTCACGTGTTGAAGGTGAAGGCGCACTTGATCTGCATATCCAAAACGGTGAAATCAAAGACCTGAAATTCCGTATCTTTGAGCCACCGCGTTTTTTTGAAGCCTTGTTGGAAGGGCGTGATTTTTCCGAAGCCCCAGACATCACATCACGGATTTGCGGCATTTGTCCCATTGCGTATCAAATGAGTGCCAGTCAGGCTATGGAAGATGCATTGGGGGTACAGGTTACCGGACCGCTCCGTGATTTGCGCCGTCTGATATATGCTGGTGAATGGATTGAGAGCCATGTGCTTCATGCCGCCATGTTGCATGCACCGGATTTTTTAGGCCTCGACGATGCCATGCAAATTGCCAAAGCCAATCCGGAATTGGTGAAGAAGGCTTTACGCCTTAAAAAAATTGGCAATGATATCTTGGATGTTGTCGGTGGTCGTGCTGTTCACCCCGTAAATTTGAAAGTTGGCGGATTTTTCAAGGCCCCTATGGTTGAACGCATGAGCGAATTGATTGAGCCCTTGAAGTGGGCGGTGGATACAGCGCGTGAATTGGCCTTGGTTTTTGGTGGATTTGATTTCCCCGACTTTGATTACGATTATACCTGTGTCTCATTACGCCACCCAGATGAATATGCCATTCATGAAGGCAGGATAATATCCAATCGGGGCCTTGATATTGCTGTATCTGAATTTACGGACCATTTTGGTGAAGAACACGTTGCTCACTCCAATGCTCTGCACGGTGTGTCGCCAGGCGGCCCATACTTGGTTGGCCCCATTGCGCGTTACAACAATAACTTTGATCAACTGTCACCGTTGGCACAAGAAACGGCAAAAGAATCTGGATTGGGTAAGGTTGTCACCAATCCTTTCAAAAGCATAGTCGTGCGTATGATTGAAACCCTATATGCCTGTGAGGAAGCTTTGCGCATTGTCCAAGCTTACCAACGCCCAGATGCATCATGTGTTGAGATTAAATCGGGTAAAGGCACAGGCTACGGCTGCACCGAAGCACCGCGCGGCATTTGCTATCACAGCTATAGCCTCAACAAAAAAGGCCTTATCACCAGCGCCAACATTGTGCCGCCCACGGCGCAAAATCAAAAACAGATTGAGATGGATTTACGGGGCGTTGTGGAAAAGAGCTTAAACTTAGATGATGAAAGCTTGAAATGGCGGTGTGAACAAACCATCCGTAATTATGATCCGTGTATTTCGTGTGCAACCCATTTTTTGAATTTGAGGATCAAACGTGACTGATGCTCCCCTGATCATCGGCATTGGCAATCCTCATCGTGGTGATGATGGCGTTGGTGCTGCGGTGGTGGCGGGGCTTATAGAAAAAGGTATTGAAGCCATTGCTTTTGACGGAGATGGGATGGAGCTGATGGTCCTATGGGAAGGGCAAAGTCACGTCATTATTATCGACGCAACCCAGTCGGGGGTACAGGCCGGTACAATTCAACGCTTTAATGCGCATGAAGTTGTCTTACCAACAAACTTATTTCGTCATTCGACTCACCAATTTGGTGTAGCCGAAGCGGTAGAAATGGCACGGGTTCTTGGCGAACTTCCCCGACGACTTGAATTGATTGGTGTAGAAGGGGCTGTGTTTTCCTTAGGTCAGGGCTTAAGTGCGCATGTCAAAAAATCTGTCGCAACAGTTGTAAAAAGCTTCGATTGACATATTCACGTATGTTTGAAGGCTAGGTCTATTTTTTTATATTTCGGAGTGTGCTATACGGTCCGTCCTTCAACTGGTTGTTATGTGGGAACGCCAATGAATATGCCACTCGACGTGATCGAGGTATTTCCGTGGGATGATAATCTTGCCACCGGAATTGAGTCGATCGATACCCAGCACCAAACGCTGGTGCGTCTTCTAAACGAATTGACCGTTACACTTGTCAGTGATGAAGAAGTCGAAATCACCCGCGTCTTCGATGAACTGGCTGCCTATGCCAGCTATCACTTTGAGTCTGAAGAAGCGATATGGCGTAAACATCTGACAGATGATGAACTGGTGAGCCTTCACAAAGAATCACATGCATCGTTTTTGCCCAAAGTCTTCGCTATTAAAGAAGAACAGAGTGAAAAGTCTTTGTCCGAGGTGGTCGAACATGTGGTCATGTTCTTGATCCGTTGGCTGGCCTTTCACATCATCGACAGTGATAAACGACTTGCCATTATTGTCAGGGCCTTGGAGCAAGGGGCCAACCTTGAAGAGGCAAAACGGATTTCACAAGATGAAATGAGTGGCTCTGCGCGTGTTCTGATTGATACGGTGTTGAAGATGTACAACAACCTGTCATCCAGAACTCTGGATTTAATGCGTGAACGCATTGCGCGTATGAAGGTCGAAAAACAGCTTAAAGAGGCCAATCAACAATTAGCCCATCAAGCCATTACGGACGAGCTCACCGGGCTATACAACCGTCGCCATTTTGATGAAATTTTGTCCCAAGAATACAAACGTGCTTTTCGCAAAGATCACTGTTTAACTTTGATATTGTTGGATGTTGATCACTTTAAGCTGCTCAACGACAACTACGGTCACGGTTACGGTGATGAAGTGTTGCAGAAGTTGGGCCAGCACTTGAAAGATATCTGTCGCCGTCCAGGTGATTTTGCTTTTCGTGTGGGTGGGGAAGAGTTTGCAGTCCTTGTCAGTGACGAAACGGCAATGGATGGTCGTAAATTTGCAGATATGATTTGCCAAAGCATTTCGGGTTTATGCATCAAGCATGACTTCAATCTTGCGGCTGACCACCTGACTGTTTCGGCTGGTTGTGCGGCACTGATGCCAACAGAAGTTGCTGAAGCCAATGATTATTTGGTTCAAGCAGACCGTTGTTTATATGCTGCCAAAAAACAAGGACGGAATTGTGTGGTTTGTGTTGACCCCAAAGCAGAACAGACAAGTGCATAATTTGTTTGCTTGAGCGTAATGCACAGGCTACACACATGGCCCATGGCTGCACCTTTACTGACCCTTCGTGACATTCATTTGACATTTGGCGGAACACCCCTGTTGGAAGGGGCGGATTTGATCATTGAACAAGGTGAACGCCTGTGTTTGGTCGGTCGCAATGGTTGTGGAAAATCTACATTTTTGAAAATTGCAGCGGGCTTGATTGAGCCGGATAAGGGTGAGCGGGTACTGCAAACGGGCATCGGCGTCACTTATTTGCCGCAAGAGCCGGATTTAGCAGGCTTTGAAACCACGTTGGAATATGTGGAAGCTGGCATGGGCCCACATGATGAGCTCTATCGTGCTCAGGTTTTGCTGACGGATTTAGGCCTGTCTGGTCAAGAAGCCCCATCAACCTTGTCTGGTGGTGAAGCACGACGTGCCGCGCTGGCCCGCGCTTTGGCCCCCAAACCTGATATCTTATTGTTGGATGAGCCTACCAACCATTTGGATTTGCCCATCATCGAGTGGCTGGAAGCAGAATTGAATTCCCTTAACGCTGCCTTGGTGGTGATTAGCCATGATCGTCGATTCTTGGAAAATGTCTCCAAATCAACTGTCTGGATTTACCAGGGTGTTACCCACAAACTTCCAAAATCCTTTGCACATTTTGAAACCTGGCGTGATGAGACAGTGGAAAAGCTGGAGCTGGATCGCCACAAACTGGATCGCAAGATTGTGCGGGAGCTCCATTGGTTGCAACGGGGTGTCACAGGGCGACGCAAACGCAATATGGGCCGACTTCGTCGCCTTAATGATTTGCGCCAAGAGCGCCGCGATCAGCGCGCCTTGGGTGGAAGCGTAAAAATTACCACGTCTCAAACCGGCCAATCGGGTAAGCGTGTCGTGGAGGCTGAAGACATCTGTAAAGCTTATGGCGACAACGTCATCGTCAAGAACTTTTCTATAAAGGTTATGCGTGGCGACCGCCTTGGCATTGTTGGTGCCAATGGTGCTGGCAAGACCACATTGTTGAACATGTTGATCGGCAAGTTGGAAGCCGACAGCGGTACCATCGACATGGGCACCAAAATTGAATTGGCGACTTTGGATCAGATGCGCGATCAACTGAACCTTGATTGGTCCGTGGTGGATACGTTGACCGGAAAACATGGCGATAGTGTCACCGTTGGTGGACAGCAAAAGCATGTCATGGGCTATATGCAAGATTTTCTGTTTAATCCGGAACAAGCCAATACGCCGGTTGCTGCGTTGTCTGGTGGGGAACGTGGACGCTTGATGTTGGCACGTGCCATGACACAGCCAGCCAATGTCTTGGTGCTGGATGAACCCACCAATGATTTGGATTTGGAAACGTTGGATCTGTTGCAAGAGATGATCTCTGACTTTGACGGCACCGTTATTCTGGTGAGTCACGATCGTGACTTCTTGGACCGTGTGGTAACGTCTGTGGTTATCAACGAAAGTGACCGTGGTGGTGAGGGGGCTTGGCGTGAATATCCGGGTGGCTATTCCGATATGGTCAGTCAGCGAGGCGAAGGCATTAAGGCACGCGGAACGGTGAAGGTTGAAGACAAACCTGAAAAGGTCAAGAAAGCCACAGCGCCCAAACCGTCAAACGATAAGCTAAAACTGTCCTACAAAGAAAAATATGCTCTGGAAACCTTGCCAGGTAAAATGGAAGAGCTTAGTGCTGAGATTGAAGTGCTTCAGGCGAAGATGAACGATCCTGACCTGTTTGCGCGCGACAGTGAAACTTTCAACAAAACCGCCAAACTGTTGGAAGCTAAATCTGATGAACTGCTAGCTTCGGAAGAACAGTGGCTGACGTTGGAAATGCTCCGTGAAGAAATTGAAAACGCCTAAGTGTTTCGCTTAGCTTGTTTGCTTGGGGCAAATTGCAACACCAATGTCGCGCCGACGGTCAAGATGATGCCGGGGTACGTCAAAACGGGCGGCAGTGCGTGTCCTGCAAACAATCCCACGACCAACACCAATGCAGGGTTTAGGTATGTGAATGACATGACCTTTGTGGAACCCAAAACCACGGTGCTCCATTGAAAAATGAAGAATGTGATGACCGTGGTCACAAATGCCAGGTAAAAAAGTCCCCAAATAATTTCGATTGGTAGTGCCATCCAGGACACGTCAGGAAGCTTAGGTGCGGCAACAATGGCAAGCCATATACTACCTGTGACCATGATCCAAAAGGTCATTTGTACCATAGGCTCACCACGGTGAAGATGTTTAATCGAAACGCTATAGATGCTCATGGATATGGTGGCGAAGAAAAAGATGGTGTCACCATCATTGAGCTCAACAGATTGAAGGTCAGCAAGGTTTCCGCGAAAAATGACCCAAACCGCACCGACCATGCCGAGACCTAAGGCCAAAATGGAACGCTTGGGCAGTCTTTCCCCTAAAAACAGGACAGAAAGACCTGCGCCCATGACGGGCATCAGGGTGAATATGGTGGCGGTGTTTAAGGCCGTTGTCGTGCGCAGGCTCTCAAACATGCCCCAAAAGAAGCCAACCAAGCCTGCGCTGATAATGGCGTAGCGTCCCAAATCCTTGAGGCTGGGCAGGGGCAGACCGGTCTTCCAATAGACTATGGGCGCAAACAAGATTGAAGCGAGGGTGAAGCGTAGAAATGTCAGTACGGCGCTGTCCATCATCGGCGCAATGGAGCTAACGACGACAAACGATGTCGAAACCAATACGCTGGCAAACAGGCTTAAGCCCAAGGCGCGTTTTTCGATTGGCTTCATGTAAGGTCCTCTGATCAGGTTCCATAGGTGTGAAGGGTGTTGTCTGCCTTGGCAAGCATAACTTGCCCAGTGGGGCAGAATTTGCCGATTTTGAAATGATAGAGTGATGGTAAATCAATGCACTAGGTTCGGCATAATCATTGCAATGTTTAGGTTTAAGACAACGGAGAAAACGCCATGGCCACCGTCACTGACCAGGTCCACGTGGTCCTCAATGAGGTCCAATTGCTCAATGCCAAACGCTATGGCTTGGGGCAGGAAGACTTTGATAAGTTCGCAGGCTTGATGCACGAAAGTAAAGAAGCATCAGCTGATGAACTGGGTATGAGTGAGGATGCTATCACAGGCCGTATTAAAGATAGAATGCAAGACTGGGTACTCTCACGCATGAAAAACCGGGTCATGTCGGAAACAGATGGTGTTTATGGATATGAACCTGAACAGTTCCGTCATATGTCTGCTGAAGACCTGATGTATGACATGGTTGGTCGGCGTGATGATCGCAAACGCCAAGATTCCAGTGGGCTCTCATCGTTGCTGAACATGCATTTCGACCTCAATACCCTGCAAATGCTCAATGGCGCTTAAACACAAAAGTGATCATTCAGACATGGAAACTCGGCGTCCTTAGGGATATATAGGGCGCATGACTGAAAACAATGCACCACACGACCCAAAACACCGCGCTGAACTGTTGATGCCTGCGGGATCTCTTTCGAAGCTGAAAACCGCCATTTTGTATGGCGCTGATGCTGTTTATGCGGGTACACCAGATTTGTCTTTGCGGACCCAATCGGATTTTGCGCTCGAAGACCTGATGGAAGGGGTGCGTTTTGTTCACGAATATGGCAAGCGGATTTATCTGACGCTGAACCTGTTTACGCACAATCGCGATATTGAAAAGCTGCCGGAATTTGTCAAAACCATCCGCAAGGTCAAGCCCGATGGTGTAATCGTAGCCGACCAGGGTGTGTTCCATTTTTTGCGTGAACATGCACCTGAACTGGATATTCACGTGTCAACCCAGGCCAATGCCTGTTCATGGCTGACGGTGAAAAGCTGGGAAAGCATGGGTGCGAAGCTGTGTGTCTTGGCCCGTGAAGTCAGCTTTGAAGAGCTGGTGGAAATTCGTGAAAAATGCCCCGACATCAAGTTGGAAGCCTTCATTCACGGCGCCATGTGTATGACCTATTCAGGTCGTTGCCTGTTGTCCAACTTCTTGGCGGAACGTGGTGCAAACCAAGGCAACTGTGCGCAAAGCTGTCGTTGGAACTACAAAGTTATGGCGCGTGCCAAAGATGGTTCTGAAATTGCAATCACGCCGGACAACAAAGACGATTACGATTTCTATTTGGAAGAAGAATTCCGTCCGGGTGAGTTGATGAAAATCGAAGAAGACGACCGTGGTTCCTACATCATGAATGCCAAAGATCTGTGTTTGATGCCAAAGCTGGATGATTATTTGAAGCTGGGTGTTGATAGCCTCAAAGTCGAAGGTCGCAACAAAAGCGAATACTACGCTGCTGTTACTGCACGTGCCTATCGTTTGGCGATTGATGATTGGTATGCCGATCCCGAAAGCTGGACACCTGATCCATACCTGCGTGAAATCTATACCCTGCAAAACCGTGGTTATTCGCTGGGTTTTCACGATGGTCGCTTGACCAACATTGCGCACAACTATGATCGCACCGATACCGTTGGTGGTTGGCTCTATGCTGGTGTTGTTGAGCGCTGGGAAGGTGATGACATCATCTTTAGCCTACGCAATACGCTAAAGCCTGGGTCTGTCATTGAGTTTTTATCACCGTTTGAAATCGAACCCATTCGCTTGCGTTTATACGAATTCGTCAACGCCAAGAACGGTGAAGTGATGGAAAAAGCTTCCCCCGGACAAGACCGTGCAATTCGCATTCCGGGTGAGTTGTTTCACAACGAAGACTTAGCGTGTTTGAAAAAAATCTTACCCGTATGTTCCATTGGTCGCACCGAAGCTGTGCTCAGTGAAGACCGTCAAGCCTTACTGCAAGGCAACTTGATGAGCATGGATGTAGAACGCGGCTTGCGAGATGGTAACGAAGAACGTCCGACTCTGAAGGGCCGTGCGCACACGGGTAAAACACCTGCGTTGGGGTTGGATGCTTGCTGTGGCTTGGGGTGTAACGGTTGCTACATGTTTTGGGAAGATGACAAGTATGCCAAAGCCCGCGAAGTGATGAAGGCTAAGAAAATTGGTCAGATGCTTGGCAAGAAAGAAGCTAAGGAAGCTGAAAAAACGGATGCAGCTCAGTAATACGGGTTTGAGCGCGAGAACAAATACATCCAGCGTTTGGGGACTTCGAACGGTGTGGCACGGCCACTAACCGCATCATCGGCAATGTCGCTCCACAACCAGCTTTGTTTTAAGGCCCAGCCAGCTGGATCATCGCATGGTGTCATTGCCAGGGCGTCATACATGGCGCGGGCCAAGACATAAGTTTCTTCGCCAGGGTAGGGGATGGTGCGGATTTCGTTCATGAAGTTGAGATCACATTCACAGTTTCCGACACCCAGTTCCGCATAACAAATGTCATGACGCATGCAGGCTTCGTCCAGTGGGTCCATTGGTGGACCACTGGCCAATGAATTGCCTGGACCACACCAATTGCCATAGAGCCCCAAGCCAGGACCAGCATTAGCCGTCGTGGCAAAGCTAAGGCCTGTCAGCAGAACCAAAATGTGCAAAATGTGTTTATTCATGAGGGAAAGCTAATATGCCTTTGCCCTTATGCCAAGCCAAATTTACGCATACGTCGCCAAAGTGTGGTGCGATCAATGCCTAAGGCCTTGGCAGCGGCGGATTTATTGCCATTGCAGGCATGAAGGGTTTGGCGAATTTCTTCGGCCTCACCATTGCCTCGGGGTTGACCTTGGGGCATGTCATCGACGCGGCGTCCATACAATGATGGCACATCAATAATGTTGGTGAAGGGCGCAGGAACGGTGAAATGGCGAATGTCTTGGGGCAAGCTTTCGGGGACAACGGCTTTGTCCACTGCACAGATATAGGCGTGTTCCACGGCATTGATCATTTCACGCACATTACCGGGCCAGTTGTAGTCCATCATCATGCGCATGGCTTCGGGCGTGCAGGCCACGTCGTCGGGATAGCCACGTTCTGTTAGGTCTGAACAAAAATGCTTCAACAACAATGGGATGTCGCCCACACGGTCACGCAGCGGTGGGATGTTGATGGGCACGACAGCCAAGCGATAGAACAAATCAGCGCGGAAATTACCTTCGTTGACCATTTTCTTGAGATCTTGGTTCGTGGCGGAAATGACCCGGACATCAACTTTGACCGTTTTATCTGACCCAACGGGCTCAAATTTCTGGTCCTGGATTGCGCGCAACAGTTTGGCTTGCAGATGTAAAGGGATTTCACCGATCTCATCTAGCAACAGTGTCCCACCATGGGCGGCTTGGAAACGCCCTTTTCGCTTTTGGGTGGCCCCTGTGAACGCGCCCTTTACATGACCGAAGAGCTCGGATTCCAAGAGTTGTTCTGGGATAGCGGCGCAGTTAAGTTCGACCAATGGCTTATCAGCACGTGGGCTTTGTTCGTGGATCATGCGTGCAATCTGGGTTTTACCAGTGCCAGATTCACCCATCAACAAGATGGGGGCAGGGGAGTCCGCAATCTGTTCCATGCGTGATAGGATTGACAGCATTTCACGATCATTGGTGATGAAACCTTGTTGTTCAAATGCAGGATGTCCCGTGACGGCCTTTTGATCCGTACAGTCATGGGAAATAACAACTTTTAAGTTACGGTTTTCATCAGCTAAGGTAACTGTACCCATATACAATTCCAAATCTCGCGTTCCTTGGTCACTTTCGATTTGTTCTTGGACACGGACAAAGTTGTCTAAAGGCGATCCCGGTTGTGCATAGGCAACAGCGGCACAGCTTGATTGGGTGGCCAGATTGAAAATTCGATCAAGAGTTGTTCGGCTCAGGGCTTTGCTATCATCTTCGCCCAACATTTTACAAATGGTGTCGTTTTGGCACAGCACGCGACCATTTTCGTCTGCAATTAAGATCCCGTCCGACATGCAGGTGATCAAGGTTTCAAACAGGGGTTGAGCCCCGGTTAGGTTGAGTTGATGATCAATAATGCCCATTTTTTACTCCCCATCGCCTTTTCGGCTGTTGCTTGTGATGTTGCACTTGATGCTGACATGAAAAAAAGTGTTGCGCAACAGTGTTGCGCCTTGTTGCAGGGCAAAAAGTTCAGTATTATCAACTTGTTATATGAAAAAAACCTAATATTGGTGTTGCAGAGAAAAGAAATATGTATTTCCGGTGTTTGCTAATAAAGGCCCAATAACAAGGGATTAGTCCGATTCGTTTATGTTGGCATGGGGGTTGCTTAATAGGGTGTTAACGTTTTAAGCTACGCGAGCCTGTGTGGTGCACGTATGGGGAAAATCTACCAATTGGCGTGTGCTAGGGCTGTTTTTAGAATTTTTTGGGGGAGACTTAACGATGGCAGACCTGTTTTCAGCAGAGTGGATGGCTTCATTTCAAAACATTTGGAATGCAGAACCTGGTCTTTCTGACGAATTGGCAAAAATAGGCTTCACATCAACCATTGCTTATGGATTTTCCGGCGATGCTGCACCGACGGGGGTGTTGGTCGTTGAAAATGGCAAGGCTGTATCTGGTGGCGCTTATGATGGTCAAGAACTCAGCTGGGATATTCGTGCCAAGCAAGGTGATTGGGAAAAATGGCTGAAAAAACCCCCAGGAATGATGGGTTTGGGTATGGCCTACACGTCTCGCAAGCTGCAATTTGAACAAGGTGACTACGGTGCAATGGTCAAAGACCCGCGCATGGCAGGTCCCTTTGTCAAAAGCTTCGCAGCAATGTCAAAAGCTTAAAACGTAACAATCATAGCGCTAATTCCCGGCACTGTAGGTGCCGGGGGCGCTTAAATAGAAGAAAGTTCGGAGGTCGGGGAATGTCGGCGCGGAAGTTTAAACAGAAGAACACAATGTTGCGAGGGGCCCTTGTGGGCGTATTAACCGCTGCAACGTTCGGCTTCACCTCTTTTGCGCACTCGGCTGAGTTCAAGACCGCCACTGTGACGGTGGAACAAATTGGTGAGATGACGACTTTGGCTGGGACCGTGGTTCCGTACAAAGAAGTCAACTTGTCAGCTCAGGCTCCGGGCCGTGTAACGTTTATTTCTGGTGCTGAAGGCGATGACTTCTCCAAAGAAGAACTACTCGTCACCATTGATGACGACAGCATTCAGGCACAGCGTCGTGCGGCCTTGGCTGATATTGGTAGTGCCCAAGCTGGCATGCAAAATGCGCGAGTGCAGTATTCGCGTGAATTGATCTCGCCGCGTACAAATTCTGTGACCGGAATGCCGGGCATGGGTATGCCGACGATGTTTGATCAGTTTTTCACCCGTGGTTTTTCCAACATGGTTGGCAATTCCAATACCGGTGTGGAACGTCAGGCAGACCTCTACAACAGCTATTCCGGTATGAACCAAGCCCAAAGCCAATTGGCGCAATCGCATGCGCGCTTGGAAACGTTGGATGCACAATTGCGCGACACGCGCACTTTGGCACCGTTTGATGGCGTTATTACGCAAAAATTGGTGGAAGAGGGCGATACCGTTCAGCCCGGTCAGCAATTATTGCGCTATGCCTACACCAAATTCCTGCGTTTGCAGGTCGAAGTTCCTGTGCGTTTGGTGTCATCCCTTGAAAAGGGCATGATGTTGCCTGCACGCTTAGACGTTCGCGGTGCTGAAGTCATGGCCCGTGTGGCTCAAATTTTCCCGATGGCGGATGCTTCCGGTCATACGGTTACGGTTAAACTTGATCTACCCGAAGGCACACCCGGTGGTGCTGGTATGTATGCAGAAATCCGCGTGCCTGACCAATCTACGGCGTATCGCACGGCACCTGTTGTGCCCAGTGATGCTTTGGTATGGCGTGGTAGCTTCCCCAGTGTGTTTGTCTTAGACGGTGAAACGATTTCGCTGCGTTTGGTGCGTTTGGGTGTGAACCTGGACGATGGGCGCATGAGTGTTCTGGCAGGTTTGGAAGGTGGGGAGCAAGTAATCTTGAACCCGCCCGCTGGCTTGTCGTCGAGCTCGGCTAAGTAACGGGGGCCGGGGGAACACACATGAGCGACCAACCACAAAAACCTTCTGAACAAAAGCGCGAGCTTTCCCACACATTGGGAATTGCTGGCGGCATGGCGAAGGAGTTCATCCATTCGCCGTTGTCGATCTTGCTTTTGTTGGCGAGCCTTGCCATTGGCATCATGGGCTTGTTGTTCACACCGCGCCAAGAAGACCCGCAAATTTCCGTGCCGATGGTGGATGTATTCTTTAGCTATCCAGGTGCTTCGGCTGAACAAGTCTCGAGTTTGGCGATTGATCCGCTGGAACGCTTGATGAGCGAGATTCCAGGCGTTGAACACGTTTATTCCGTGGCCCGTCACGGTGGCGGCATGGTGACTGTGCAATTCACCGTGGGTGAGGTCTTAGAGACGTCCCTGGTGAAGCTTTATGATAAGCTGATGTCCAACATGGACAAAATCCCGCCGGGTGTATCTCAGCCTTTGGTTAAGCCCAAAGGTGTTGATGATGTTCCGGTGGTGACATTGACGCTGTGGTCCCACGATGTGGATGATGCCGCACTGCGCTTGGTGGCCTTGGACGTGATGCAGCGTCTGAAAGAAGTCCCCAATACATCGCAAAGCTTTATTGTTGGTGGTCGCGCCGAAGAACTTCGTGTCGAAGTCTTTCCTGAGCGCTTAGCGGGTTACGGTGTTAGTGTAGGCCAATTGGCAAAAACCATCACCAGTGCGAACTCTGAAACCGATGCGGGTATGGTGGAGAGTGCAGGCAACAGCTTGCAAGTCTACACTGGGTCCTTTCTAACCAAACCTGAAGATGTCGAACGCCTGATTATCGGTGTACATAATGGCTCACCTGTTTATGTGCGCGATGTAGCGATGGTCAGCCAAGCCCCGGAAGTGGCCGATGACCTGGTCCAATATTTTACGGGGCCAGCTTATAAATCCGGTGAAGTTTTGGCCCCTGTGGGTGCGCCTGCCGTGACCATTGCGGTTGCTAAAAAGGTTGGCAGCAACGGTGTTTCTGTTGCCGAAGGTGTGTTGTCACAGGTGGATTATCTTAAAGGCCGCATCATACCCGATAACGTCGAAGTTTCGGTTACACGGAACTATGGCAAAACGGCCAACGACAAAGTGAACGAATTAATCTTTAAGCTGTTCGTTGCAACCGCGGCTGTGACGGCTTTGATTTGGATCTTCCTTGGTGTGCGTGCTGCTGTCGTCGTGTTGATCGTCATTCCGGTGGTGATCCTGGTTACGGTGTTCTCCGCCTGGATTTTGGGCTTCACCATTGACCGGGTGAGCTTGTTCGCGCTGATCTTCTCCATCGGTATTTTGGTGGATGACGCCATTGTTGTGATTGAAAACATCTATCGCCGCTGGTTGATGAAGGGTGATGTGGATACGGAAACGTCTGTAGACGCTGTGGCCGAAGTCGGTAACCCGACCATCTTGGCGACCTTCACTGTGATTGCGGCGCT
Source organism: Magnetovibrio sp. (assembly GCA_026196495.1). Lineage (GTDB taxonomy): Bacteria > Pseudomonadota > Alphaproteobacteria > Rhodospirillales > Magnetovibrionaceae > Magnetovibrio. The sequence continues at coordinate 57,151 of JAPHSY010000034.1, read as the reverse complement.
GATGCCCATGGGCTTTGTGTCCGGTATGATGGGGCCTTATATGGCACCGATCCCGGTTCTGGGTTCTGTGGCGATGATTTTCTCGCTGTTTGCAGCGTTTATCTTTACGCCATGGCTGGCCATGCGCATTCGTCCTTCTATGGACTCCTTGAAGAAGTCACATAAGAAAGAAGAAAAGCAGCAGGAATGGCTGGATGGTTTTTTCCGCAAAACCTTGATCCCACTGATCGAAAGCAAAGTGAAGTATCGGATTTTCCGTCTCACCATGCTGGGGATCTTGTTTGCGTGCTTTGCGTTGTTCTACACCACCTCTGTAACGGTGAAGATGCTGCCGTTGGACAATAAACCTGAATTCAACGTTGTCGTGAATATGCCCGAAGGCACGGCGTTACCTGTGACGGCCAACGTTATTCAAGCGATGACGGACAAGCTGTTGACGCTGCCTGAGGTGACCGCGATCCAAACGTATTCCGGTACTGCTTCGCCGTTTAACTTTAACGGTCTGGTGCGTCACTACTATCTGCGTGAAGAAAGTTGGCAGGGTGATATCCAGATCCAATTGCTAGATAAATCTGAACGTGAACGCAGTTCTCACGACTTGGCTGTTGCAGCACGTGAAATGTTGACGCCTCTGGCTAAAGAATTGGGTGCCAAAATCCAAGTGGTTGAAATGCCACCTGGACCGCCTGTACTGCAAACCATGGTCGCCGAAGTCTACGGCCCTGATGCCGAAACGCGCCGCCAAGTGGCGCGTGACCTGACCGCCAAGTTCGCTGAAGCCACCAACGTGGTGGATGAAGACAACTTGATACAAGACCAGTTTGAAGCTTGGCACTTTATTGTTGATCGTGAAAAAGCCATCCGCCGCGGCGTTTCGGTAGAAGATATCAATATGCAGCTTGAAATGGTGATGGGCAGCTACAAGCTTGGTGATGTCAAAATCGGCAACATCTTGGAGCCGCGCTACATTGTCATGCAAATTCCCATTTCTATGCGGGATCAGTTCTCACGTTTGGGTCAATTGCCGATCCCATCGACTTCGGGTTCTATGATCCCGTTGTCTGAATTGGGCCGCTTTGAACGTGTGCAGCAAGATCACCTGATCTTCCACAAAGATTTGCGTCCGGTTGAATTCGTGACCGGTGAAGTCGCAGGCCGTTTGGCTGCACCAATTTACGGTATGTTCGAAGTTGAAGACCTTTTGGTAGATTACGTCACCCCCGATGGTGTGAAGCTGGAAGCCAACTATATCTCACCGCCTGAAGGCAGCTTCAAAAGCGGCTTTGAGTGGACTGGTGAGTGGACCGTTACTTACGAAACGTTCCGCGACATGGGGCTCGCGTTTGGTGTGGCGTTGGTGTTGATATACATGCTGGTGATGTGGGAGTTTGGTAACTTTAAACTTCCCGCCATCATCATGGCGCCAATTCCGTTGACCTTGATTGGGATTATCCCAGGGCACTGGCTTTTTGGTGCTGAGTTTACGGCAACGTCGATGATTGGATTTATCGCGCTGGCGGGGATTATTGTTCGAAACTCGATTTTGCTAGCGGACTTCTCTAAACGCTTGGTTGAAGAGGGCGTGCCGGTAACCGAAGCTGTAATCGAAGCTTGTCGTGCACGTACGCGTCCGATCATGATTACGGCACTTGCTTTGGTGGCTGGTTCCAGTGTGATTTTGTCTGACCCCATTTTCCAAGGCATGGCGATCTCGCTGATGTTTGGTGTGATGGTTTCAACCTTGTTGACGTTGGTGGTTATTCCGCTGAAATGCGCAACCATTGATCCGAAGAAAGTCTATGGCTGTGCATCTGGTGTGAAAGGCATTGAAGCGGACTTTGAATGTGCAGTTCATCAGCCAGCCAATGTTGTTGGCGTGACCGCAGCCGCACCTGCGCAGTCTGGCGGTAAAATTAGATTGCTCTGGGTGATCCCGGCGATGATCGGTATCTTTGCCTGGACCGCCGTTGTGACCTTGGTGCAATGGATTGGACGTTGGAAGATATTTAAGAAGATTGTTCCGATACTCTCTATGGCGTTTTATGCCCTGCGGGCGTTACCGTACTTTGTGATGCTGTTTGTGAAAGACACTTTTGGTCGCATGTTTGCACGCAAAGCTGTTGAACCAGCACCCGTGCCCACGCCAGCGCCAGCACCCACTCCAACTCCGGCGCCAAAAGTTGAACCTAAGCCTGAGCCGAAACCGGATCCCATGCCGGAACCAAAAGTTGAACCTAAACTGGAACAGAACTCTGCGCCCAAGGTTGATCCGAAACCGGAACCCAAACCTGAGGTGAAGGCTGAGCCGAAACCTGTACAAGCCCCAAAACCTCAACCAGAGGCCAAAGCTGAAGAGGTCAAGAAAGAGCCGGAAGCAAAGAAAGCTCCTGTGAAAAAGGTTGCTGCGAAGAAGGTACTTGAGAAAAAAGCGCCAGTGGAAAAAGTCACGGTGAAAAAATCAACGACTAAGAAATCTGTGACGAAAAAGGCTACAGCTAAGAAGGTTGTTGTGAAGAAGGCTCCGGCCAAGAAAGTTGCGGTTAAGAAAACGACTGTGTCTAAAAAGCCCGAGACGCCTAAACCAACCCCACGTCCGCGGCCAAAAGCCAAACGTCGTGGCATTCGATTGAAGAATATTCCCGATACCAATAACGACACTTAATTGAGTAAATATTGGGTCAGGTAGACCATAAAGTCCCACTGTGGGGCCGAGTGAAAGGAACAGGATAATGCGTAAGAAACTGATGACTGGGATCGCCCTAATGGCCTTGCCCGCCATGTTTGTTTCCACTGCGTCCTATGGCGCTGATGAAGGAGCTGATGTGGCTTCCGATCAGACTGTTGTGGCTGTTCCGCCTGCCCCTCAGGGACCGTTTTTCTCTCGTGGTATGGCTTCTGATCCAGGCGGTTTCCCACCAATGGGTTTTGATCCTATGAACCCAAGTGCTGCTGATGGACAAATTGTTCAAAATAGGCCACCCGTTCCGGCTTATCCTGGCAACACCATGAACAATGCTATGGGTGCTGGGCAGGGTGGTGGCACGGATGTGGATATTGAAGTCCGTGGCCGCATTGGTCTAAGCGGAAGTGGCGCTGGTCGTGGTAACCAAGGGTGGGGTGCCAATAACTTTATGCGTAATATGCCTTATGGCATGCCTTATCGCCATGGTTATGGTGCGCCTTATGGAACACCTTTCAATCCCGGTTATGGCGCACCGCAGGCAGCACCTGCTGCACCACAAGCACCAGCCCCGGAAGTTTCGGCGGCACCACATGGACCGGGCGGGAGCGGCGGTTCGAACCCTCCTGCACCTGAACCAACACCAACGCCCACACCAACTCCGTCATCGGCTCAAGCGCAACCTCAACCGTTTACTTGGGCTCCACAACAAGGCGTGCGTGGGGGTAACTTGAACCCCCAACCGCCAGCGCAAGCAGCAGCTCCTGCTCTGACCCAACCTCAGGCACAACCGCAACAGCCTGCCGAACCCGATTGGGTAAAGCAGCAACGTGTTGAAGCTGAAAAACGTCGTGAAGAAGCGCAAAAGCGTTATCAGGAAGTGCAGCAGAACAATCCCTATGCCCGCCAAGGAGGCTATCCTCAGCAGGGCTTTGCACGTGGTTTTGGTCAACCGTTTAACCACAGTTATGGTGCACCATACGGCGTTCCATTCTCGGCACAGCCATATGGCTATGCGCCGCAAGCACAACCACAAGCTCCCGTAACTTCGGGGCAGGGCAACTGACTTTGACGATGGAATACATGAACATGACAAACCGTATGACATTGGTAGGAGCACTTTTCGCAACGTTGGCCGTTGCGTACCCGACCGTGGCTGCGGCTGACAACCCCTGGCGTGCCGATCCGCAAGCAAAGGGGGCTTATGCGCCTTCTAATTTGACGCAGTCGTTGCAAACACAAACGCCACCGGCACCACTACCGAAGTATGCGCCGTTGGATGGTCGGATCGAAGACGAGAATAAGCGCAATCAGTTTATGCAGCCCTATGGCCTTGTACCAGGAGGTGTCCCCGTGGCGCCTTATGGTTACGCCCCGGGAATTGCTGCAACACCGTATCTGGGTGGGCTGGGAAATCCCGGCCTTGGTTATCCAGGTTATGGGTATCCCGGCATTGGATACCCGTCACTAAGTGTCCCCTATGGTGGTGGCTTATGGCCAGGCCTGGGTGGAGGCAATGGTTTAGGAGGGCCGTGGTCTTGGATGCCATTTTAGGCAAACCAAACCCACGAACAATGAGCTAACAGGTCATAAACGAATAGTTCACAGGCCTGATGCGGGTTATGGAGTTTCCCCTCTCCAACATCCGTTTTTGAACGAGGGGAACGTAAGTGTAAGTACAAGGAGTACTGAATATGAACGCGACCAAAATGATGAAAGTACTGGCTGTCGCTGGCGTTGCTGTCGCTGGTTCCATGGCTGCAAGCGAAGCTTCCGCTTGGGGCTGGGGTCCTTGGGGCGGTGGTCCGTGGAACAACGGCTGGGGCAACAACGGTTGGAATAACAACAACAACGGTTGGGGCAATGGCTGGGGCGACGGCTCTGGTACGGGCGACTTCTCCATGAGCTTTAGCGGCCGTGGTAATGGTAACGCCTACAACAACTACAACGGCTACAACGGCTGGAATGGTAATAACGGTTGGGGTGGCTATGGCGCTCCTTACGGTTATGGTGCCCCTTACGGGTACGCTCCAGCACCTTATGGCTATGCTCCGGCACCTGCAGCACCTGCAGCACCGGCAGCACCGGCTCAATAAGAGCTGACAAGTTGGATGGGAGGTCTCGCGTATGCGGGGCTTCCCGACCAGCTATCTCTATTCGTTAAGATCAATACTCAATTATTTAAGGCACGCTTGTTATGCGTAAATTGTTGACAACAGCAGTAATGATGATGGCTCTGAGCATAATGTCCACTGAGACGTTTGCAGAAGGTAGTAAGCCGTTCAGTGCGACTGCTGTGCAAGCGGCCAATGGACAGGAACAAGTTGGGAAACTGTTCGTGTCTGATCAAGGTGTGCGTTACGAATATGTTGAGCGCGGCCGTGAAATGATCAAGATCGTCCTGCATAAAGAGCAGGTGATGCGTATCTTATTCCCGCAGGAAAAACAGTTCATCGAAATTAAGGCCCCGGCAGGCACGCCTGCACCGGGTATGGAGAATGAAAAGCCATGCCCCCCGGTTGATGGTTTGGTTTGTGAGAAAGTTGCTGATGCTAAGTTCGGCAATTTGGCGGTTGAACAGTGGTCGCAAACGCATGCACCCAGTAAGACGTCATCGAAATTGTGGTGGGAACCAGTACGCAAAATGGTGGTACGCCAAGAATATTCAACAGGTCAAATTATGCAGCTGACACGTCTGGAAGATGTCGATTTTGAAGGCCGAAGTGTCGAACATTGGGATGTTTCGTTTGCAACGCCGGATGGCAAAGTCAGCAAGATGAGTCGCTATATCGATATGGATATAGGCATCATTGTTAAAGTTGATGACCCTGCGCGCGGGATGAAGCGGGAATTGCGAAATGTAAAAGTCGCGACGGACGATCAAGGTTGGTTTTCTGTACCGCAAGGCTATCAGCGCATTAAAGCACCAAAGGCTCCTGGGGCCACAATGGGGCGTTGATCGTCCATTTATGAAGAGACCAAAGGGACTGAGATTATGATTACAGTGGTGGGCAATTTGAAAGGCGGAACGGGTAAAAGCACCGTTGTGTTTAACTTGGCCTTATGGCTCGCCAACGAAAACAGGCCTGTAGTGCTGTGTGATTTGGACCCCCAAAACACATTGCGTGATGCTGTTGATGTCCGTGTGGAAGAAGGGTTCGAACCCACCGTGTCGGTTTTTGGTTCAATCCCAAAGAAAACAGATACCAATGTCATTATTGATATTGGACTTTCCGACATGGATGCGGCGCGTACAGCTTTGGGACGTGCAGACCGTGTTGTTATTCCTGTGACACCGTCACAAGCTGACGTGTGGGCTACACAACAATTTTTAGGGATTATAGATGAAAGTACGCGTGGCAATGATAAAAAGCCCGAAGTTCTTTCGTTTATCAATCGTGCCGATACACATCCGGCTGCTACCGAAAATGCTGAAACTTATGAAGTCCTTCAGCAAATTCCGGGCATGGATGTAATTGATGAACTGTTATCGCAACGTCTAGCTTTTCGCCGCTCTTTTAGCGAAGGCATGGGCGTATTTGAAATGGAGCCCCGCGGCAAAGCCGCGCTGGAACTGAACGCATTGGCAGGCCGTCTCTACGGATAAGTAGAGCACTTAAGAAGCCACAGTTGGAGAAAAACAATGCCGATTATTCGTTGGATTATGAACCATTTGGTTATCGTTTTCGTCACCGCCTTGGTGGTTGGCGGGTTGGTCTACCAAGACGAAATTGAACAAGAACTCGTGCAATTGGGTGTGATGCAAAAGCAAACCACCGAAGTTGCCGCTACGGTTGCCACGGACGATCAAGAAATGGTGGAAGATAAGGCTGAAGCAGCTCCTGCAACAGCCCCGACACCAGCTCCAAACCAAATGTCAACGAACATGGGCAATGCAGAAGAAACGGAGGCTCCGGCCGCTGCTGAAATTTCAGCACCTGCAAAATCACAAGCTCCGACTCCTTCCGCAATGACACCGGCTGAACAAGCTGCGAAGAATGAAGCAGCATTTGCCGAAGCCAAAGCCAAAGCCGAACAGTCCCATGCTGATGCTGAAGCCAAACGCAAAGCTGCTTATGAAAAAGCGCAGGCACAAATGCTAAAATCTCAAGAAGAGATGAAAACACGCCAGCAAGAAGCACAAGCGAAGGCCGCTAAGGCAAAAGAAGAAGCCGAGGCCAAAGCAAAAGAATCTCAGGCGAAGATTATGGCGGCTCAGGCTGAAGCCCAGGCTAAAGCCAAAGAAGCACAAGCGAAGGCGCAAGAGGCACAAGCCGTTGCACACGCAAAAGCACAAGAACAAATAAAACAGCAGAACGAAAAGATGGCGGCAAAGATGGCTGAAATGCCTACGCACATGACGCCACCTAAACCGCCTGCTGAAGTTATTGAAGCTCAGAAAAACGCACAGGCCCAGCAAGCTGAAGCCCAAGCAAAAGCAACAGCTCAACAAGCTGAAGCTCGTGCAAAGGCACAAGCACAGCAACAAGATGCCGTGCAAGCCCGTGCCAAAGCCATTGCTCAATATCAAGAGCGCATGAAGGTTCAACAAGCTGAAGCTCAAAAACGTGCCGAAGAAGCACAAGCGCAAGCCAAAGCTGCTTACGAACAGGCTATGGCTCGTCGTGCAGAAATGATGGCGCAACGCCAGCAAGGCACACCGAACCAGGTGCCACAACAAATGCGTCAACAGATGCAGCAATATCATGCTCAAATGCCGGAAGAAATCCGTGAACAAATGCAACAGCAACGCGCGCAAATGCCAGAACAAATGCGCCAGCGCATGCACCAACAAATGCATCCGAGCCAAATGCAACAAGCGCCAGTGGTTGAGTTGGATCCGGCTTTGAAAGAAAAGTGGGCTGCTGCACGCACAGCATTTTGGAAGCGTGATGTGGAAAAAGCCGAAGAACTTTATAAAGCCTTGGTGGCCGAAAGCGATCAAGCTGATTTGGCGGGAGAGTTGGGCAACATCTATTTCGTGCAAAAGCGGTTTGAAGATGCGGCCAACATGTATTTGGAAGCCGGTGTGCGGATGCTCAATTCTGACACACCGCACAATGTTTCTTCTGTAATGCCTACGTTGATGCGTTTAGACCGTGAGAAAGCCATGGAACTGCGCACAATGGCACAAGCAAAGATGCAATCCATCTATGAAGAAGCAATGGAAAAATCTTCTGCGGCTCAAGATGAGCAAAAACCTGCTGTACAACAGCCTTCGAATTAATCGTTGAACCGGGGAACAGGTAAATGGACCTAATTCGTAACATACTTGCAGTTGTTGGATTGTTGGCCTGTGTTGCCGGTGTAACGGCCGCACCGCACGTCTGGGAGGTCAAAACCCGTTTTGACCAGTTCGACCCGAAAGCCGTGGATACGTATCTCGATATGTTTGCCCAAATTATGGAAACGGGTAATGCGGCTGAGGCTACGGTTTGGAAAGCCCAAGTTAATTCAGAACTGACCGCTGATGATGTTGATGAAACGATCAAGTTTGTCGCCAATGAGCACAACATCAAGAATGTAGGTGAGTTGCCGCTTTACAAACAAGTTGAAGCGATGAGTGGTAAACCGTATCGGTTTGTTAAAATCTATATGTTCTGTAACGCCATGACGGCGGCACAAATGTTGGATTATTCAGATGCTTATGCAGCGTATCTGCCGTGTCGACTGTCTTTGGTCGAAGATAAGCAAGGTAATCTTTGGATCTATACCTTGAATATGGATCCTATGATATATGGCGGTACACCATTGCCTGCTGATCTAAAGGCTGAAGCCATTAAAGTTAAGTCGATCATGCAAGATGTTCTCAAACGCGGTGCGAAAGGCGACTTCTAAGCCAGCACCAGGAGATAATAAATGTTATTCAATCGCCCCAGCGCGACTTTGACGGAACGGCTGAACAATCTGGAAACGCACCTCAAAGAGGAGCATCCCGATCTGCTCGAGGTGTTGCCGACGTACCGCAAAATGGACAAGGTCCTCTATCGTTTGGGGTTGTTGACGGGTGACGAATCTTTAGCGACCCGCATTACATGGTGGCCGTTGATCAGTGTGCTCGGCACATTTTCATCGGGTAAGTCTACCTTTATCAATCATACCTTGGGCAAAACCTTGCAACGCACAGGGAACCAAGCGGTTGATGATAAGTTTACGGTGTTTTGTTTCTCGGGCCATGAAAACTCACGAACACTTCCTGGTACAGCACTCAACAATGATCCGCGTTTCCCATTTTTTGGTATTGGCGATGAAATTGAAAAAGTAGCCGAAGGGGAAGGGCGTCGTATCGATACCTTCTTACAGCTGAAAACAGCTAATACGAAAACGTTGAAGGGGCGCACACTTATTGATTCACCGGGCTTCGATGCCGATGATCAGCGTCGTTCGACTTTGCGTCTTACTGATCACATCATTGATATATCTGATTTGGTGTTGATCTTCTTCGATGCGCGTCATCCTGAACCGGGTGCGATGCAAGATACCCTGAAGCATTTGGTTGAAAAAGCCTCAGGGCGTGTAGATGCCACAAAGTTTGTCTACATCTTGAACCAATTGGACACCACGGCGCGTGAGGACAATCCTGAAGAAGTCGTTGCTGCGTGGCAACGTGCATTGGCACAAAGTGGTATCGCAAGCGGTCGGTTCTTGTGCATCTATAACGAAGAAGCCGCAGTTCCTATTGAAGACCCTGCATTGCGTGAACGCTATCAACGTAAACGCGACGAAGACATGGCAGAGATCGCAAGGCGCATGGATGAAGTTGAGGTTGAGCGCGGTTACCGCGTGGTCAGCACACTGGAAGATGTCGCACGCCAAATTGAACTGGAAGCCATTCCTGCAATTGAGCAATCCGTGGAACGTTGGCGTAAGCTGACCAAGATCGGTGATCTTGTTGGTATTGGTGTTGCTGCTGGTTTGGCTTTTGCCGCCGTTCAAGTGTTTGGTATGGACGCCATCACATCGGCTTATGAATCTGTCAAAGGTTACATTTTGAGCATCATTGCCGTGGCCGTTGCTGCGGGCGTTCTGACCCTGTCATGGCATTTTACGGTGCGTAATATGATCGGCAAAATGATTGCCGCTAAATTGCCTGAGAAGTTTGGTGAGCATGAGCTCAATCTTAAAAATGCCTTTATGAAAAACACACGCGTGTGGCGCAGTACCTTTACAGGCGGTGTCTCAGGATGGGGCAAAGGCACGAAGCGTATGATTTCAGATATTGTGGGAAGCATTGAAGCCCATATTCAACGTCTCAATGATGAACATACAGATCCGTCTGGGCGTAAAGCGCTGCGGGCAGAGTTGGAAGCCCAACGGGCGGCTCCAGCAATTGAAGTGAATTTGGAGGAGAAGCAGATCGATACAGGTCTGGTTGCCGATGCGTCGGAGCAGGTTTTACCAGCTCAAGATACGAAGCAAGCGGTTTCAGTACAATCTGTTGAGAGATGATGAGTACCCGGTTTTTTGTGGCCGTCGGGGAGTGCCTTGCGGTGAACGAAAACCAAACAAAAATAAAAACGGGGTAGGTCGTGTATAGAAGAGTAAACAACAGCCGATATATGGTTGCGGGCATCAGCGGTATTGTGGTTGTGATGAGTGTTTTCACCTATCTAATGTGGGGCATTGCCAACCGCATTGATACGATGACACAAACCATAGTATCGATGGGCAATGACGTTCACGTCATGTCCGAAGCCCAAAAGATCATGGTGCAAGACATCGCAAGCATGTCCACTAACATGGCATCCATGCGCAAATCTGTTGAAGGTATGGACAAGCAATTGCAAAGTGTATCTGTCAACATGGCACGGATTACAGGTACAACAGCACATATGAACGCAAATATGACGCGGATGAGCCATGACGTTGGACGTTCGTCCAGCATGTTCTCATCACCGATGGCATATTTCTGGAATATGGGACGTTAATGTAGCCCCAATTTAAGATGTGCTTATGTGATTAAGGTGGGCGACTTAAGCGAGTTTCAAAAGCTTAAGAAACCCGCCTTTTTCTACAGGTGGGCGCGGGATGTAGCGCTCAATAATCTTGGTAACTTCTTTACCGCTCACTTCCATGTGATCCAACTGGTCCTGTTCAAACAGGTATTCGGCCACTGGCAAAATAGCATCGCGGACATGATCTGGCGCAAACATTTCGATGGCACGGTCTTCCAGTTCAAAGAGAATTTCTTCGCTGTCTATTTCTTCTTCGACGGATAGGCCCGCAAGAATTTTGGACAATTCATCAATGCGTGAAATATCGCCGGAACAACATGCGGTGCTGTCACAAACAACTTCTTCGGCAATGTGACCGCCAAACAATTCCAGAACCCGATGTTCCAAAATATCCATGAATGAGTTCCAGTTGTTGGAAACAAATTTCTTTTCAGAAATGGTCATGGGCGGGCGCGGTAACATGCGCACGGAAACGATTTTTTGATTTAATAAGTAGGCTGTAATGGTATGTCCGGCTTCGTATACGCATAACCGGAATATGTCGTCCGTACACTTCGTGTTGGGTTCGCGTGAAGTCATCCTGCCCTCAGATTTTCTTTATATATGTTGTGGGCAGTATAGCCCACTTATGCACATTAGAGCATTTGAATTTTTAAAAAGTTAAATTGGAGGTGTTAATTTTATGTGTGGTATTTGAAAACACATGCACACATCAGTGTGGAAATATAATTTCTGCAAAATTAGGGTGGATTAGCTTTTGACGTTCTTCCACCAATTTTGAATGGCGTTAATATCGCATTCGACCGTGGTGTCCATACCGCCGGTAAATTTGGCCCAAGATTCTTTTTCAATTTCGGGGACGGAAACAACGGTGGGGATATCTTCGGCAATAACAGCCATCAGATCACCGGACAAACCGCCGCCATCCTTTTCATGCTTGCCAAATTTTTCGACGACAACAATGTCGGCTTTGTCATCGATTGCCAAGCGTAGAATTTGTGAAACTTCGGCTAAACGCCCAAGATCCATACTGCAAATTTGATTGTCCAATTCATACTGAGTCGGACGAACCAACTCAACATATTCTTCAGCTTTGATGTTATATGCATCAACGCCACAACCGGCTTCTTTACCCACAAGGTCTTTTGGCACTGATTGTAAAATACCGTGGACGTTGAGCCCTTGTTTCTTGAGGTCAGCCACAAAGGTTTTCAGAACTTCACGGATAGGTCCGCCACGCGGATACACAACACCAACAACGGCAGGGGCAGAGTCTGAAGAACTGGTCATGGATCGTTTCCTATTGCTATCGATGTCGCAGTATAGACTCTCATTTCAAGGTCTTAAAGGTCTCTGCATCGAAACTATCCACTTGAATAACCGCATTGCGTGCGGTTTCGGCATCCAATACCCGTTTGACTTCTTCTTGATCCAAAATTCCTGCCTCATGCGCAGCTTTAGCCATATTAACAGTGGTGTCCTTTTGGAGTTTCCCGTCACGGCGGGCTTGGTCCAACTTGGTGCGGGCCGGATGTGCGGCGGCGATTTCAGCCAAGGTGAATTCTAACTCACCCAATCCGGGCTCGTCTGATCTGGGAATAAACACGGTGTTGCTCAGGACTTCACGAACATCGAGGATCGGATCAATTAGTGTATCCGCAACCTCATTGATATGACGGTCCGTCAGTGGTGCATGTTTAGTGCCCAAGGGGAAGGCAATCAATTCTGCAAGATTGGCAATAAAACGGTTGGGCAAGTTTGCCAATACCCCCACCAATGCCGTTTCTATTTCATACAAAGCCTTGGTCATGACCCAATTCAACAAGGGACGATGAGCATTGGGCGAGCCTTCGTCATAAAACCGTTTCAGTGTACAACTGGACAAAAATAGCCATGCGAATGCATCGGCATAGCGACCTGATAAATGTTCTTTGCGCTTCAGGGCACCACCCAAGGTCATCATTCCGATATCGGCAACAAAAGCAAATACAGCACTAAGTCGTGCCAAACGGCGATAGTATCGCCCATCGCGTTCGGTTCCTAAGGGTGCATCTAAGAACAATCCACCAGTTAAGCCGGTGATGAAGGATCGCATGCCGTTGCGGAATACGTGATTGATGTGACCGAACAATGCTCGGTCAAAGGCTTTGGTATCACCGTTGGCAAGTGCTGTAATTTCTGCATGGGCAAATGGATGACACCGCATGGCTCCTTGTCCAAACACGATGAGGGAACGGGTGAGGATGTTTGCACCTTCAACCGTTATGCCAATGGGGATTGAGATATAAGGCCTAGAGAAAATATTTTTCGGTCCACGGATGATGGCGGCACCAGCATGAATATCCATGGCATCGTTGAGACACAGACGCATGCCTTCGGTGAGATACGCTTTGGCAATGGCTGATGCCACGGATGGTCGTTCCCCTTGGTCCACCGCAGATGCTCCAAGGGTGCGTACCGCATCCATAAAGTATGCATGCCCAGCGATGGAGGCCATGGGTGCGGCAACGCCTTCGAATTTGGCAATGGGCAGACCGAATTGTTCGCGTACTTGCCCATAGGCAGAGGTTGCCCGACAGGCCAATTGTGCGGCGCCAACAGATAGCGATGGTAAAGAAATACCCCGTCCTGCGGCTAAAGTTTCCATCAACATGCGCCAACCATTGCCGACTTGGTCCTGCCCACCGATGACATAATCCATCGGTACAAACACATTTTCGCCGTGGATGGGGCCATTTTGAAACGGCACCCCCATGGGATCATGGCGTTGACCGATGATCATCCCGGGTGTTTCGCGTGGCAGTAGAGCACAGGTGATGCCGATGTCTTCGGTATCACCGATAAGGTTGTCTGGATCGTAAAGGCGAAAGGCCAAACCAATGACAGTGGCGATGGGGGCCAAGGTGATGTAGCGTTTGTCAAATGTGATACGAATGCCCAAAATCTCTTCACCATTCCACATGTCTTTGCAGATAATGCCTTTGCTCTGGCCATTGGCGGCATCGCTGCCAGCACTTGGCTCGGTCAGGGCAAAACAAGGAACTTCGACGCCAGTGGCCAATTGTGGTAGGTAATGGTCTTTTTGCTCCTGAGTGCCGTAGTGCATCAACAACTCACCCGGGCCTAATGAATTTGGCACCATGACGGTTACCGCTGCGGTGACGGAGCGGCTGGCAATTCTCGCCACCACTTCGGAATGCATTAAGGCGCTAAACCCTAATCCGCCATATTCTTTGGGAATGATGATGCCTAAGAAGCCTTGGGACTTGATAAAAGTCCATACTTCCGGGGAGAGATCACGGTCATTAGCAATTTGCCAATCATCAAGCATGGTGCAGAGGTCTTCCACCGGACCATCAAGGAAAGCTTGTTCTTCAGGGGTTAAGCGTTGTGCTTTGAAATTGAGAAGTTTTGACCAGTCGGGGTCACCAGAAAACAGCTCACCTTCCCACCACACGGTACCTGCTTCCATCGCGATCTTTTCTGTTTCCCCCATGGCGGGGAGAAGCTTAGATATTTTGCTCATGAGTGGGCGGCTAATCAAAGGGCGGCGTATTGAGGGGCAGCCGAATAATGCTGTTGCCACCGCCAAAATGACAACAGTTATCAGGAAAGTATTGGGGCTTTGAATGCCGCTGATATACCAGCTTAGTAGACCAAAGCTACCACCCGAAACCCAGGCCATATAGCCACGTCCCATAAACAACAAGCTGACAAAACTCAGCACCGCAACAAGGGCAAGTAGGCTTGGTAGATATGCTGACATGACATTTCTCCTATACCTGGAGGCGCAATCAATTGCGCAGGGGTTTTCCAGTTTTCAACATGTGCGCTACACGCGCACGGGTCTCTGGTGTTTTGGCAAGGGTAATGATGGCATCACGTTCTAATTTCAGGACGCCTTGTTCGGATACAGTGGAAAGATGGTCAGTTTCTCCACCGGATAAGACCCAGGCCAGTTGGGTTGCTATGGTTCCGTCGTGCGGTGTTGCAACGCCTTTGTTCAGGAAATCTTTTACGGCCAGACTCAATGCCGTTTTCCCAGATGGGCCGGGGAGGTGCATTTCTATGGGTTCATGGGGGTGGTAGTCTTTGGACATTTCCAATGCACGTTTTTTAGCTTGTGCTAACAAGCGGTCACGGTTCATCACAACACCATCGCGGGGACGCAAAACCAACATGTCTTTGGCTTCAAAGGCTGACTTGGAAACTTGTGCCATGGCGATGGATTCAAATGCCTTCATCACAGGAGGCATCGGGCCGCCGGGACGTTTTTTGGAAAGGGTCCAACGGCGCAGTAACTCTTTACATCCACCCCAGCCAGGAACAATACCGACCCCGGCTTCGATCAATCCTGTGTAAGTTTCTGCATGGGCTTCGATGGCGTTGCAGTGAAGCAAAATCTCACACCCACCGCCAAGTGCCATGCCGTGTGGGGCACCAACCACGGGGAAGGGGCCAGACTGCATTTTGCCAAAGGTGTTTTGACCATAGCGTAAAATCCATCTGATTACGGTCCACAGTCTTAACTTGGACGTGATCAACAACATGGCGATGTTGGCCCCGACTGAGAAATTGGTGCCATCGTTATAGATCACCAACCCCTTAAACCCACGCCGGGGTAACTCACCATGGGACCAGTTAATCATGGACAACACAAATGGGTTGAACGAATTCATCTTGGAATGAAATTCTAAGCACGCAATGCCGTCACCAATATCCCAGACACTGGCTGAAATGTTGTGGGCCAGGGGTGCTTTTTGGCGTTTGATGTCTTCAAGTGAAATCACTCCCTTAGGGCGGTGGATGTGGCTGTAGGTGCCGTCATATCCTAAGATGGACATAACACCGGAACGTACTTTGTAAAATTTCCGTCCTGAAGCTTGAGTAATGAGTTCGGGAACATTCATGTTTTTTGATTTTAGCTTGCGTGCAAACCATCCAGTACCAATTTTGTCGAGTAGTTGAAATGGTCCCCAGCGCCAGTTGTAGCCAAGCCGCATAGCGCGATCGACGGCATCCACATCATCTGAAATTTCAGAGGCCAAGCTTGCGGCATAGCGCAGAGTTTGGGACATTACCGACCACGCATACTGGCCTTCGGCACTTTTGTGGCGTAACGTTTCTTTCAAACCACTTTTCTTTGCGGCCTTTGCGGCATCGGGGGAGGGACGTTTGGCGGGAGCGTATTCGCCGGTTGTCAGGTTGATGACTTCTTTGACTTTGGTGCCGTCTTCTAAAATGTTGAGACGGTAAAAGCCACCTTTGCCTTTGCGCCCGGTATAACCGTCATCAATCATTTTGTTTAACAGCTCAGGTGCTGGACCTAAGGAGTGGAATGCATCATTAAGGTCGAGTGCGGTGGAAAAACTATCCAAAATATGGGGCATTAAATCCAGACCGACCAGATCCAGCAACCCGAACACACCTGTTTTGGGAACACCGCAAGGACGACTGAGAACGGCATCGGCCACTTCAACATCAATGCCCTGTTTGACTGCTTCGGTAACTGCGCAGTGAAGCCAGAAAGTGCCAATACGGTTGGCGATAAAACCCGGTGTGTCGTGACACGGAACAATACTTTTACCCAGACGATGGTCACAAAATTCTATAATGCGGTTGGCCGCATCTGGATCAGTGTGTTCGCTGATGACGGTTTCCAACAAACGCATATACCGTGGTGGATTGAAGAAATGTGTGATCATAAAGTATGGACGATGTTCAGGGCTCAAGCCTTCCATCAATGATTTTAAAGGTAAGGTTGATGTGTTAGATGACAACACCGCGCCGGGTTTCATGTGTGGGGTGATTTGGGCATAAAGCTGATGCTTTACATCCAAGCGTTCAATGATGGCTTCGATGATCCAGTCGCAATCATCTATTGATGATAAGTCATCCATGGTTCCCGGTGTGATGCGTTTGGCGAATTTGGGATGCATGAAGGGTGCTGGTTGAGTTTTGAGCATTTTTTGGATGGCGCTGGCGGCTGCACCTTCAATCACATCCAATAACACAACCTGAACGCCTGCGTTGGCAAGATGTGCAGCTATGCTTGCCCCCATGACTCCCGCGCCGACAACACAGACACGTTCAATTGGGGGGGTGTTTTCTAGGATACTCATGACACCCCCTCCAATACGGTGGCGATGCCTTGGCCGCCTCCGATGCATTGTGTGGCCAATGCCCACTTGCCGCCTTGGCGATGAAGGATCTCGGCGGCTTTCCCCGTAATCCGGGCACCTGTGGCGCCCAAGGGGTGACCCAAAGCAATGGCACCGCCATCAATGTTGATAAGTTCTGGGTTAAGTTTGAGGTCACGAATGGAAGCCAAGGATTGTGCCGCAAAGGCTTCGTTCAGTTCGATCACGTCAAGGTCTTCAATGCCTATTCCTGCGCGCTCCAAGGCTTTTTGAGAAGACCTTACAGGGCCGATGCCCATAATTTCGGGTTGGCAACCGGATACAGCAAATGATCGTACATAAGCTAAAGGCTTCAATCCTTGACGTTCAGCAAAGGCTTCGGTTGTCACCAATGTAGCTGATGCTCCATCGGTTAGGGGGGAAGCCGTGCCCGCGGTGACCGTGCCGTTTTGATCGAAAGCGGGTTTCAACCCAGCAAGGGCTTCTGCGGTGGTTTCAGGGCGAATACAGCCATCGCTTTCAACGACACCATCTGCCGTTTGAATGGATACAATTTCTTGTGCTAGACGTCCTTCGCTTTGGGCTTGGGCGGCTTTGGTTTGGCTGGTCAGTGCAAATGCATCCTGATCGGCGCGGGAGATTTTATACTTTTTTGCAACATTTTCTGCCGTTTCTCCCATCCCCATGTAAGAACCCGGCATGTCTTCGGCCAATTGCGGGTGGGGCATGGGGTTAAAGCCAGTCATGGGAATGCGGCTCATGCTTTCGACACCGGCACAAATATACGCCTCACCCGCTCCCATTTGCATGGCCCCTGCAGCCATATGAATGGCTTGCATACTGGAGCCACAAAACCGGTTGACCGTAACGCCTGCAACTTTGAGGGGGAGGTCCGCCAGAAAGCCAACCAAACGGGCGACGTTGAAACCTTGTTCCCCTTCGGGAAAGGCGCAGCCCATGATCAAATCTTCAATCAATGCAGGGTCCGTGTGGGACTGCCGGATCAATCCACGTATCACCTGTGCGGCGATGTCATCGGGGCGAGTGTGGGCTAAATCGCCCTTGTGGGCCAGTGTGAATGGCGATCGAACGTAGCCGGAAATTACGATGGGAATTTGAGGGGAAGTCATTTAATTAACTCCTTTCCTGGCGGCGCATGTCGCTCAACTGTTCGGTGAGGTCCTGCAATTCGGTTGTGGCGTCTAAGGTGATGTCTTCCATGCGTGCAATCATGTTCTGCAAATCGTCTTGTGAACTGGGGTTTAGGCGCGCTTTGATGTCACTGAGTGTCAGCCCCAATCGTTTGCAGCGAATAATGATATTGAGGCGTTCAACGCTTATGGATGTGAAGACATAGGCCCGACCGGCACGCATTGGTGCGAGCAACCCTTTGTCAACATAAAGGCGAACTGCACGTGGTGTGACATGGCAGGCTTGAGCCAGATCTTCGACGGAATAAAGCTTATCCATGGTCGTGCTCCTTAAGTGAGGCTGTGTCACGGAGCTTTGCGGCTTCTTCTTCGATAAGTTCCTTTTTGGAAAGCTTGCCGATCATCGTTTTGGGCAATTCATCGCGGAATTCAATTTCATCAGGGCGCTCAATAGGATTGAGATAATCACTGACAAAGGCCATCAAGTCGTCTTCACTGACATGTGAGTTTTGCGTCAATTTGACAAAGGCTTTTGGGGCTTCTCCGCGATACCCGTGGGGAACGGCAATGACGATCACTTCTAAAACATCAGGATGTTTGTAGAATGCATCTTCGATGATACGAGGGTAAACTTTGTAACCCCCGCTTATGATGACATCCTTAATTCTGTCGGTGAGGAAAATATAGCCATCTTCATCCATGTGGCCCACATCACCAGTGCGCAACCAATGGCCTTCGAGAACATCCAGGGTCTCTTCTTCGCGGTTCCAATAGCCTTGCATCACTTGAGGTCCACGTACGATGATTTCGCCGCGCTCACCTTGTGCAACTGGGTGTGCAACATTGTGCATATCGCGAATTTCAATGGTGGTGCCAGGCAATGGAATGCCGATGGATCCTTCTTTGTTTGCTGCCCACGTGGGGTTACATGCAACAACAGGGGAGGCTTCGCTGAGGCCGTAACCTTCGACCAGAACACATTTAGTCAGTTCTTCGAATGCGCGCTTGGTGTCAAGCGGCAGCGGTGCGCCACCACTGATACAGTAACGGATTGAAGTCAGATCAAACCGTTCAAGGTGCGGGTGTGTGTTGATGGCGTTGTAAATTGTTGGAACCGCTGGGAACAGTGTTGGTTTTTTCGTATCAATGGTTTTCAACACTTGGTTCAAATCAAACCGGGGCAGCAAGATCATCTTGGCGCGAATGCGAAGCCCCATGCACATGATGACGGTCATGGCAAACACGTGGAAGAATGGCAGTACCGCCAGAATGCTTTCTTCACCAACGGCTTTGTCTATAAACCAGCTTTGCACCTGTTCTGTGTTGGTGGATATGTTGGTGTGGGTCAACATGGCCGCCTTGGGTGTTCCAGTCGTTCCACCCGTATATTGGAACAAGGCAATATCTATGTCGGGATCAATCGGCACGCGGTCAAAATTTCCGCGGTTTCGTGTCAGCCAATCAAACGGTAGATTTTGAAGGTTGAGGGGGGCTTCCGCGATTTCACCACGTTTGAAGGTTTGGAATAAAATACTTTTGACCGTTGGTAAAGCATCGGCCAGGGAGCACACCACAATATTGCGCAATGATGTATCGTGCAGACTCGCTGCAACCTTTGGGTATAGCTGTTGTAAGCCAAGGGTGAACATGATGATTGTGCCGGAATCGATCACTTGTTGGCGGATTTCTTCTTCGGTGTAGAGCGGGTTAAAATTCACCACTGTGGCCCCGGCCTTTAATGCACCGAAGTAGGCTGCAACGTAATAGGGTGAGTTGGGTAGACACAGGCCAATGCGGTCACCTTTTTGAACCCCCAGCTGTTGAAGCCCCCGGGCTGTACGATTGGCAAGGTCTTGTACTTCTGTGAATGTGTACAGACGATCCATAAAATCAAGACACACAGCATCAGGAGCTTTGAGTGCGGCATGGTCCAACAGTGCATGGACGGGTCTATCAACACCATCTAGATCCCAATCTAGATTGTCAGGATAAGCATGCGACCACGGTGGTGGGGAGTTTAGGATATTCTTCATGATGCTTGCTCCCGTTCCACAGTGGCCTCGGCATCACATTGTTCGATAAAGGTTGTGATGATCTTTTGGGTGTCACCAATATTTTCATGAAAAATCCCATGGCGATCAGCTTTGATCCAATGCAGAGATTTTTCTGGGTGGTGGATGGCATCAAATATTTCAGAGCCGCTAGCGGGATTGACCACTGGGTCGTTGTCACCTTGGATGATTAGCGTAGGGGTGTGGACATGTTCTAACTGTTCACGTAAATGCTCGGTGAGCTGACGTAGTTGATAAAGTGCATGAACTGGGATGGAACGATAGTTGATATCCGGATGTTCTGATGTGTTTTCACGAAATGGAATGATGTCTTCAAAGTTAGGCAACCAACTTGCCAGTTTGTTGAGGCCATGGACTAGGGGGACAAAGGCCATTTTGCGGTTTCTGAAGTGTAGGGGGGCTGAAACGGAAGCTACCCCGCATAGTTTCGGAGCACCGTCCGCCGCAAAGACTAAGGAAAGTGAACCCCCAGTGGAAAAACCGACCACCACCACCTGGTCTGTGAAGGCGGATAGGATGCGATAGCCCCGCTGTAGGCTGCGCAACCAATCGGACCATTCACGAGTTTTCAAGTCCCAGGGCGATGTTCCGTGCCCAGCCAAGCGCACGCCCATAACGGCATAACCCATTTCACTGAGCTTTAGGCCATAAGCACGCAGTTCTTCTGGGGAAGCCAAAAAACCATGAACCAACAACACGCCTGTGCGGACCCTGTTCTTGGGTAGCAACAGATAGGGCTCACCACCTTTTGTGGCAGTTTCTTGGTCATTGATTTCGTGAAAGCGGGGTTGATTAAAGTATTCGTGGTTCCATTGATGAGCCCGCAATTCATCATCAAATAACAGTGATCCCAGTTCGGCTTCAGTAACGGTTTCAGCGTTCTTTAGGGCAGCGGCCATTGTTTCATGAACTTGAGACAGGGGCTCTACTTCGTTGGCATAGACTTCAACCGGGTTCTCCAATCGCACTTCATCAAAGCTATGTTCATCACAAAGTTTGTCTAAGAACCTGTAGGAACCTGGCGTGCGGCCAACCAATCCTGCGGTTTTACAGGTTTTGAGAAACCGTTCCAACTCGATGCTGACACCTTCAAGCAACAACCGATACCTGTCCGGCCATAACAAACTGCGATGCAAGTGAACGCCGGGTGTGGCTTGTAGGTTTTTCAATGCCAGATAAAGGGTTCTGTGGAACAGGTCTTGGCGGATTTCCATCTGCCCTTTGTCAATCAGGGTGACGATGAGGTGGCTGGCCAAGTGGCTAAGGTTTACGGTGATGCCGGCATACATTTCACGCATGTATTCATCGCGAATGCGTAGGCTTTCGGTTGAAATACATTTAGCGAGCATTTTTTCGGTAAAGCTTTCAGCTTGGTCTTTGAGGCCAAACAGATCGTTAAGTGACCAAACATTTTTGGCAAAATAACGGTTCATCAAAAATGTTTCCCACCACCGCCATTTTTTTTGTGGTTCAATAGGACCACCCAAGCGAATGTCCATGTCTGTGTCTCGCAGCAGCAGGTTGCCCTCAATTTTCATTTCTTCGGCAAACTGTTGAGAAAGTCCGCGCATGAACATATCGGCGGCGCGTGAGATAAAATTTTCTTGAATGCGAATGGGATAAAACGTGATGGTTGAGGGGATGATAAGTGTGGGTTCTACGGCTTTGTTCATCAACTCATCGGCATCTTTAAGGCCTAAGGCCTTTACCCACCTGTTGATGCGAGCATGATCGCCACGCGAATGAAGGACCAAAATCCGTCGCTTGAAAATGTCGAGGGTGAGCGCCAGCACTGCAGCACCGCGATGGTGCTTTCGCCGTTCTTTTGATGTACGGGAGAAGACATTGAAATTGCCTTCCGGTCCTAAAACCCGGCGGTCTTTGACCATGCCACCTTCTGGGAATACGACGACTTTGCGTCCGCGTAATATTTCAGCAGCTAAGAATGGCAATAGTCCCGGTAAGTTGTTGGGGACTGCACCGACACCGCGCAAAAAACTTGATGAATTCTCACCACCTTCGAATAAGACATGATCTGCGATAGTGCGACAGTATGCGCCTGTGGTGCGGTGAATAACAAAGGGTGGGATTATGGTTTCAAAGCGGGCAAAATGATTAAACAAGAAAATATGCCCGCGCTTCATCAAATGATCGGGGCTATGGACTTTGACATTTAAACCCAAGCGTTTGCGAATGGCTTGGAATGAGCGTACACACCATTGATAGGTGTTCTCATTGATGTCGAATATGTCTTCTTCTTGTGGTGTCATGTGTACCTCGTGTAATTCCCCTCACACGTGGCTCTAAATGACATATAGGGATTGTTGGTGACGTTTGCGTTAAAAAGATGACGTTCACGCCTCAATTTTTTTAAGCCATTGTTTTATTTTATACTTTTGGCTCAAATAGGTATTGAATAAGTATGAAGCTTTTGCGTTACGGCCCTGTGGGCCAAGAAAAACCGGGGTTGTTGGATGTGGATGGTGTGATCCGTGATCTGTCGGCCCATATGGACGATTTGATCGGTGATCAACTATCAGACGCTGCCCTAGCAAGGGTGGCGGCAATTGATCCGTCAACCTTGGCTGCTGTTGATGCCAGTGTGCGCGTTGGTCCGTGTGTTTCAGGTGTGGGAAAGTTGATGGCGATCGGCTTGAACTTTTCCGACCATGCCAAAGAAACGGGGATGGCTGAACCTGCTGAGCCCGTGCTGTTCAGCAAGTATACCAGTTCTATCGTTGGTCCCAATGATGATGTGATCTTGCCGCGCGGATCGGAAAAAACGGATTGGGAAGTTGAATTGGGTGTGGTGATTGGCAAAGCAGCAAAATATGTGACAGAGGCTGAAGCTTTGGATCATGTTGCAGGTTATTGCATCATCAATGATGTTTCAGAACGCGGTTTTCAATTAGAGGGTACTGGACAGTGGGTGAAGGGTAAATCGTGCGATACCTTCGCCCCCATTGGGCCTTGGCTGGTGACCCGTGATGAAATCGCCGATCCACAAAACCTGGATATGTGGTTGGACGTGAGCGGGGTGCGTCGCCAAACGGGCAATACCAAAACGATGATTTTCTCTGTAGCTCATATCATCAGTTACCTGTCGAATTTCTTTACCCTGCATCCAGGTGACGTGATCAGCACCGGGACACCACCGGGCGTTGGCATGGGGATGAAACCACCGCAATACCTGAAAGCAGGAGATACCATGCGTTTAGGTGTTTCCGGGTTGGGCGAACAGAAACAGCGCGTTGTTGCTAGTAGCTGAGGTTATTTTAAAATATCGATCAGTTCCGGCATGACGGGGCTGTTGTTTGATTTTTCCAATGCTTTCATCAAGACGTAACGTATAGCCTGGGCTGTGTTTGCAGATGCTTTCAAGCTTGAAGCCATGGATGTGTAATAGTCCAAATCTTTTTCGGCGTTCTTAATTGCAAAACGGAATGAAGAGCTATCTTGCTCTTCGATGTAGGGGCGCAACCGATCCAAAGCGACACCGCCGGCGCCTCCTGTGGCGAGAACATCATTGAGTACGGCTAAATCCACACCGCCCTTGTCTGCGGTGGCGACGGCTTCTGCAATCACCACGGCTTGACCGATCGAGACAAAATTATGAAGCAGTTTTAGACGGTGCCCGGCTGATACACCACCGCCGTGATAAATATTTTCAGCGTAGGCATCAATGTAGGGTTTGGCGCGATCAACGTCGTCGTGCTCACCGCCAATAAGAACATTAAGGCGGCCTGCTTCGGCTTCTTTTGGGGTGCGGGTCATGGGGGCATCCACATACGCGCAACCTTTGTCCCGGATCAGGGCGGAGATGATGAGTGTCTCTTCCGGTTTGGCCGTGGTGGCATCAATGACCAAGGTGTTTGGGCTGAGTAGATCCAAAAAACCATTTGGATTACCGACGACATTTTCCACTTCGGGGGAACCGGGTAGGACTAAGAAGACGGCATCTTTGTCAGACACCACATCGGCCAGTTCGTTGCTTATGTCTACCCCGAGTTCGATTAAGTCATCGCAAGGCTGATTGTCGGGGTGATCCAAGATGGTAAGGTCTAATCCTGCGAGCAAGAGGTTCTTGGCAATGCCATGCCCCATTAGGCCACAGCCGATCAACCCCAGTTTTCCCACATCGCTCATTATAGTTCCCCTTGGCTTTAACCTTGCCCCAGGCACTATTAGACCTACATTGTGAAGAGATTGAAAGCAGGACTTTTCCTTATGGATCTTTTGGATTGGGCCATTCCCGTAATAGTTTTTGGTGCATCTTCAACATTTACGCCTGGCCCCAACAACGTGATGATAACGGCCAGTGGCGTCAACTTTGGCTTTCGTCGTTCCATTCCCCATATGTTGGGGATTGCCATAGGTTTTGCTGTGATGAATTTGGCTGTGGGGATGGGATTGGGACAGGTGTTTGAGACTTATCCTAAAATCCATCTGGTTTTGAAATATATCAGTATTGCGTATTTGACCTATCTAGCATGGAAGATCGCCACGTCCGATCAGGCATCGCAATCCAGTTCAACCGGCAAGCCTTTTACATTTATCCAGGCTGCAGCCTTTCAGTGGGTGAACCCTAAGGCCTGGGTCGTTGCAATTGGGGCGGTATCAACCTTCACCACTGTCGGAGGGGACTTGTTGTTTGAAGTTATGATGATGTCGTTGATCTTTATGTTGGTTACAATTCCCAGTGCCAGCACATGGGCGATGTTCGGCATTGTTATCCGACGCTTTTTGCAAACGCCAAAACGTTTGCGTGCTTTCAATTGGTCGATGGCTGGGTTGTTGATGATATCGTTGGTGCCGGCACTTCGCTAAACCTGCGTAGGTTTAGTTCGACACGATATATTGCGGCTGCAACCGTCCCATAGACAACAACAACTGGTAAATTGCCAACCGTGCGTCGTAGGTGGACGTGGTGTAGTTGATTTGTGCGTTGTTGACTTCGTTCTCAGCATCCAAAACGTTGATCACGGTTTCCTTACCCGCATCACGTAGTTTTTTGCGGCTGTCAAAAACTTCGGCTGCGATGTTAACTGCATTGCCCAGAAGTTCGGTCCGTTCCCGTGATGTTACCAGGGATTGCCATGACAAACGAGTTTGCTCAATCACTTTGGTGGTGGTGTATTCGTAATTGTTGATCGAGGCACGATAGTCAAAGTTACTGACCTCTTGTTCAGCTAAAGTTGAGCCACCACTGAAAATATCCCAACTGGCCGACATGATCAGCGAGTAATCGCGACGAATGCCGTCCGTGGCATTGTTTTTCTTTTCATAATTGGCGGATCCGACCAAATCAAAGTTTGGATACAAAGTGCTGGCAGAACTGCGTCGGGTTTCGCGGGCCAGTTCAACATTGATACCGCCGCCAATCAATGAAGGGTTTTCCACCAATGCAATTTCCGTTACCCGTTTAAGGGTCGAAGGAATGACCTCAGCAGGAGGGGTCGGGTCCAGCATGGTTGCCAAATCAGGGGCATGACCAAAAACTTGTTCGTAGGTGCTGATCGCATTGGCCAGCGCACCTTCAAACCCCACACGGCGTTCTTTGGCAATTTGCAGGCGGGATTTGGCCTGCAGCACGTCTACGGTTACACCGGAACCACGGCGAACGCGCTCATCTTCCAAGTTCAGCTGGCGTTGAATGGTGCGTTCATTATCACGGGCCATTTCGACCAAACGGCGTTGGCGTAGCACATCAATGTATGCGCGAACGCCTTCGAACAGGGTGTTTTGGCGTGTTCCTTCCAATGTTAGCTGTGCCACTTCGTGGTTCAGCTCGGAGATGCGCACCTGTGTAGATGTGGCAAAACCGTCGAATAAATTCTGTGTGACCGTAAGGGTTGCGGAGTTTTTCACGCCGCGCCAGGGATCCCCCTCGCTTGCGGTGCTGGCACGTCTGGAGGCGGTATCAATCACCTGAGGACCGATCTCACCCGCAACGTTTACGGTTGGGTAGTAAAGCGATTCGCTTTCTTTGATGGATGCACGGCGTGATTCCAGAGTATTTTCCGACTCGCGAATTTTTGGGTGATTGTCGATCAGAATGCGTAATTCTTGCTCAATGGGGCGGGCTAGAGCATCAGTCGGGCACAATAAATTCATCCCCAGAACGGCAGAAACCGCAAGGATTGAAAGGCTTTGCGCCGCGTTGAGGGTCTTCGTTTTCACGACTTTCTACACCACTTATTCACTGATGTTCATCCAGCTCTACGCAACATGGACGATTGCGTCCCATACCTACCATACTTATGACAATGCGACAATTCGCCCTTTTGCCAAGATGTATGTGCAAATCTATCTCAAATCTGCTTACATATGGCAAACAATACGATAAAAAATATAGTGTTTTGATTCTAAAGGTTCATGAGGAATAGCGTTGTGGGTATGACAAGCAGCGCAGCGCGTATGCGGGCTGTGAGTGTTGCACTTTCTGTGATTTTGATGTTGGGGGCATGTGCCGGTAAAAGTCAGAAAAGCAAGTCGGTAAAAGATGAAACACCAATCAAAAAGGTGATTGAATCCAATGCTATTGAGGTTTTGACGGAATATGCTGAGAAGGGCGATCCTGGAGCTCAATACGACTTAGGCTTGAGCTTGTCCTCAACCCAGTGGCTGGAAACTGCAGCCATGCAAGGGTATGGCCCTGCCGCTTATGAACTCGGTCTGCTTCAGGATGATCCCAAAGACGCTGTTGGCTGGTATTCCATGGCTTCTGCCATGGGGCATGTGGGGGCTTTGTATCAAATTGGTGATGCCTACCTGAATGGACATGGCACAGCAAAAGAACCCGGTTGGGGTTTGATGTGGCTGGAACGTGCAGCACGTGCAGGTCACGGTGAAGCCCAACATGACCTGGGTGTTGCCATGGCAGAAGGTGTTGCCGGGAAAGTCCGTCGCCAAGAAGCGTTGACTTGGTTGATGATTGCCCAAATTCAGGGTGGCGTTGACGGTGAACCATATATTGGCGACATCAAGAAACAATTTAATGCGAGCACCATCGAAACCATCGAGCAGCGTGCACGTCAATGGCGTCGCACCCTTGCCAAAGAGCGCGTTGGTGATCGGGCTTCGATCCGCTTTGCACAATATGCGATGTCAAAACTGGGGTATGCTCCGGGCACTATTGATGGCATTGATGGTGAACAAACCTATACGGCTTTGGTTGCTTTTCGTCAGGCCGAGGGTTTTGGTAACGGTGGTCTAAATGGCGCCGTTTTGGACCGCTTGCGCGAAAAACTTGCTCAGCACTAATGGGTTGGTTTTTGCTATGAGCATTCCGGGTTACCTTAAACGAATATTTTTAATGAGTGCGGACGAACGTTCATGAGCATTTGGGGAAAAGTCATCGGTGGTGTTGCTGGGTTTGCGATGGGTGGCCCCTTAGGCGCATTGCTGGGGGCGGTTGCGGGGCATGCCATTGATAAAGTTCACGGCGGCACCAGCGTGGGGCGTGCTTCTCAAGAAGAACAGCGCCAAATTGCCTTTACCCTTGCCGTCATCGCGTTATCAGCAAAAATGGCCAAAGCCGATGGCCAAGTGACTCGTGATGAAGTTGATGCCTTTAAGAAGCTTTTTCACATTCCAGCCAATGAAATGAACAATGTGGCGAAAGTTTTTGATCGTGCCAAGACCTCCACGGCGGGGTATGAGCAATATGCACAGCAAGTGGCAAAATTGTTTCCCCATGAACCGGCTGTCTTGGAAGAGTTGTTGGGTGGTTTGTTTCATATCGCCAAAGCCGACGGTGTGGTTCACCCGGCTGAGTTGGCATATCTGAAACGCGTTGCCGAAATCTTTGGCTTTGATCAACACACGTTTGAACGCATCACCGCAACCCATCAAGCCCCCGATAAGGCTGATCCTTATGAGGTATTGGGTGTGAATGCTGAGGCCTCGGATACTGCAGTGAAATCGGCTTACCGTAAGCTTATTCACGAAAATCATCCTGACAAACTGATGGCTCAAGGTATGCCGCAAGAATTTATTGACCTCGCCAACGAAAAAATGACGGTCATTAATGGGGCTTATGACAAGATTAAAAAAATGCGAGGCTTAAGTTAAAACTGCGGCTTGTTTTTGTCGGTTTGGGAATTTCTCATCATGGAGACTTCGTCATGGGTATCGCCTAACTACAATGATCGCCCGGATGGGCTACCCATTGATATGTTGGTGTTGCATTACACCGGAATGGAAACCTGTGAAGCTGCGCTGGAACGGCTGTGTGACAAAGATGCACAGGTGAGTGCGCATTATCTTATTGACGAAGATGGCACTGTCCATCGCTTGGTCGATGAAGACAAACGCGCGTGGCATGCCGGTGTGGCATGGTGGCGGGGCAGTACAGATGTGAACAGCCGCTCCATTGGTATCGAGTTGGTCAACCCAGGCCATGAGTTCGGCTATCGTCCATTCCCCGAAGCCCAGATGCTCGCCCTGGAAGGTCTTGCAAAATCCATCCTCAAACGCCACTCCATTCCACCGCGTAACGTGGTGGGACACAGTGATGTGGCCCCCACACGCAAACAAGATCCTGGGGAGTTGTTTGATTGGCAGCGTTTGGCAGAAAAAGGGATTGGCTTGTGGACGGATAACCCGACTTTGATCAAATCTGATATTGACGATGTATCTGCCATGTTGCTTGCTTATGGCTATGAAACGGCTGATATCCAAGCTTCCCTTAAAGCATTTCAACGCCATTTTTGTCCCCAATCTATCAGCGGTGAAGCTGACCCTGTAACCGTTGGTCGACTTGCAGCATTGCTTGAATTGAGCTGAATGGTTATTTTACCCCCGGACCAGATGGCTGGATGACTGCGCTTATCTTCGGATGAGGGAGGAAAGTCCGGGCTCCACACAAGCACGGTGCCGGTTAACGGCCGGCGGGGGCGACCCTAGGGAAAGTGCCACAGAAAGCAAACCGCCTGAGCTTGCTCAGGTAAGGGTGAAAGGGTGCGGTAAGAGCGCACCGCGTCCTTGGCAACAAGGACGGCACGGTAAACCCCACCGGGTGCAAGATCGAGAAGGACGGCCAGGAACTTCGGGTTCCAAGTGCGCTTGTGCACTGCAGTTCGGGTGTATCGCGTGAGGCGATTGGCAACAATCGTCCCAGATGAATAGTCATCCACTCTTCTTCGGAAGGGGGACAAAACCCGGCTTACAGGCCATCTGGTCCTTTTTCACACACAATGTTGCGATCACCGTGTACCCTTGCGGTATGGAAAAGCATATTGAAATCCAAGTTGAAGGCGTCACCAAAGCATTTGGTGATCACCGGGTCTTGTGCGGTATTGATCTTGAAATCCAGCGTGGTGAAATGGTGGCCTTTGTGGGGGGGTCTGGATGCGGCAAAACCGTTTTACTTAACCTTATTTTGGGGCAGTTAAAGCCCGACGCTGGAACGATACGTGTTGCAGATCATGAACGAGATGGAGCGTTGTTGGTCAATATTGCGGACTTGAGCGGCGTTGAATTGGATGGACTGCACACGCACTGGGGTGTGGTGTTTCAAATGAATGCCCTATTTTCCGGCAGTGTGTTTGACAATATTCGTTTGTGGCTTCACGAAGTCAAACACTTGGAAGATGAGGATATCTTACCCATTGCCCGGGATGTATTGTCAGCCGTAGCCTTAGATGACGGCGATGTGTTTTTAGAAACGGATGTGAACAGTTTATCCGGTGGAATGGCAAAGCGCTTGGCAGTTGCCCGCGCGTTATCCATGAGACCTGAAGCTATTTTTTATGATGAGCCCACCACCGGTTTGGACCCGACAAGTGCGGCGCAGATTCAAGATTTGATCTTGGCCAATCATGAGCAACGCAAAGCCAGTGCCTGCACGACAATCATCATCACCCATGACAAAGATTTACTGAACCGTTTGGCCCCGCGGACCGTGATGCTCCATGATGGTCGGGTGTTCTTTGATGGACCGTTTGCAGAATTTGCGGCTTCTTCATCACCGATCATTCGCCCTTATTTTGATTTGATGCCCGTTCTGCATCTAGGGGCAAATGCAGACGGATAAATATGGGATGAGTTTAGAATTAGTCAATAAAACAATAGGTTAATTGCAGATGGCCTCGTATGCGTATAATGTGTGGCAATTGAATTTGGGGTCCATATGAAATCTTCTAAACCAGTAATTTTAAAGGACTGCAGCCCGCTTGCGAACAAAGATGATTTGTTGGATGAGGGGCTGCAAAAGGCTTTTGATATTTGGCAAGCACAATACAATAAAGGTGGCAAAGTGCCTTTATGGAATATGGACTTTGCCATGGATAACTCGACGATCGTCAGTCGTACAATTATGTACGATACAAGTAGGGGTGAAATTTTGATGACGATTATTGGCGAGGAATGTCGCAATTTTATTGGTTTGGAAAAGTCTAAAGGGCTGCTCAAAGACTTAATGCCAAAACCGAATATTGATGATGTAACGACTCGCCTAAACAAATGTGCGGAGCTGCGTAAGCCTACGTATTGCTACAAAACCATGTCATGGAATCACGATCGTGATTACATGAAGTATGAAGTTCTGTTTTTGCCGTTTGTGACGTCTGAAGGTGATGAGTGTACATGGTTCTTTGTGCCCATGTCGTTTCAGATTAATGAAGGTGCCAATATGCTTTAAACGCTGGTCCGCAGTATGGTGTTTGATAATCCGAAAACCTTCCCACCCCAAGACGAAGTTTGGAGCGACAGTCGTCAAGGCCAGACAGTGTGGAATGAACGCTTAGTACACTTTCCCAAGGACCGTGATGCCAACCAAAAACATGACTGATTTCGGACAGAGTAAATGTTTCAGGTAATGAGTAAATGTTTCAGGTAATCGTGTGGTGCTTTTATTGCGTTGCAACTTTTTAGATCGTGATGTTGACGGAAACAGTCATTGAGAGTGCACTTGCTGATATGCCACTCAAAGATGTTTCTGTATCGCGTAGAGCTTTTTCCGCGTCTTCAGTGTTTTGGTTGGAAGACGTACCGTCTTCAAGC
Organism: Magnetovibrio sp.; assembly: GCA_026196495.1. Classification (GTDB taxonomy): domain Bacteria; phylum Pseudomonadota; class Alphaproteobacteria; order Rhodospirillales; family Magnetovibrionaceae; genus Magnetovibrio. The sequence continues at coordinate 26,149 of JAPHSY010000034.1, read as the reverse complement.
TGCATTTTGCGTTGTGCCTTTCTGATGATCTGTTTCAATTGGTTCATCAAATCACGCACTGTCCTTACAAAATCAGCATCTTCTTGGCGATCTGCGGCCTTCTTGTTTGCGTCCGCTATCTGTTCATTGATCTTTTCACGGAATGAGGACCGATCATCATCGGCGGTGGTTGAAGTTTGTGCGGTGGATTTTGCAGATTGTGTATTACCGCCTTCTTGTGTGTCAACTGCCGTTGTGGCCGCATTTTCGGTACCAGCAGCGTTTTGTGGGTTCTTCGTTGAAGATGAAGTCTCCGCTGTTGTAACAGCTGGTGGTGCAGATGCGCTGCCCAAGGTAATGGCGACGGAACTCGCGCCGCTACCTCCGGCGCTGGCGTATTCCTTGGCAACTGCGGACAGTTCACGCGCAAGGCGTGCGACTTGATGTGCGACGGCTTCGGGGTCGCTGCTGGCCATCATAAGCAAGGCTGCGATTTGAGCTTTGAGGCGTTCAATTTTTTGTCGAGCGGCGTCCCTGCGCCGCTCGTTTATATCTTTTTGCGAAGACCGAAGCTGTTCTAGAAGATTGTTTACTTCCGCGTACTCTTTGCGCAGCGCTGCTGCTTTGTCAGGATCGCTTTTTTCCATGAGAGTAAACAAAAGGGAGGAGCGATTTTTTGCAGCAGAAACATTCCACAACAACGCATTATCCGCTGCTGTTTTTACAAAAGACAACGCGACACTGTGTGATGAAAACCTGTTGATCATCATATGACCCATCCTGGGTTACTTAAAAGAGCATTCTTGCTCTTGTACGCACTCTAACAGAATTTCTAGGTAGACGCAAAATGGGCATGCCAAAATGAGGCGTTGCCACAATTGCCTCACCCAAGCAAAGAACGAAAACAGAATATTTGCTCAGATCGTCCATCATCAACGTGGGGCACGCCACGCGGCTTGTTGGGTAACAAGGGCTGGATAATCGACCACTCAAAATAAGTCAGTTTATATCGGCGATGGCTCATCAAAACTTCCGTTAATTTATGGAAAGTTTGAATCACATTCAGGCGTCTTTCGGAATCCTGTTTATGAGTTTACGGCCTAGTAAAACCCAACAATATCCAAGCAATTCCCATTGACGACCATCAATTCCCATGATATCCCAATAATACCCAAAGGGGTTCGTGGACGTGCGTTGTGCGTGTGCGGGCAGTTTTCATGCATTACGGCTGCGGTTTCATCAAGGGGATGGGGCTTTGTCCAAAATAGTGGAGACAAAACGTCAAAGTCTAATTCTGCCAAGGGTTTAGTACTTTGCTTGATATATCAATTAGGGGGTTATATGGCGCTGCTTGTCGGTCGTCATCTCAATAAAATAGATAAAAAAGGTCGGGTTTCTGTCCCGAAGCCTTACCGTGAGGCTGTCTTGGCGCAGGGTTTCGCAGGTGTTTATATCTATCCCTATTTCAAATACCCCGCGCTCGAAGGTGCTGGTGAAGCGTTTATGCAGCGTTTGTCCGAAAGCCTTGAAGATAATTTGGCGTTGTATTCCGATGAGCAGGAAGACATTGCTGCTATTACCCTGGAAAACACCTTCCAGTTGGCCTTTGATTCCGAAGGCCGCATCAATCTACCGACAGAGCTTTGTCAACACGCAGGTCTAGATGGGCAGGCGTTGTTTGTTGGGCGTGGATCGCGGTTCCAGATCTGGTCCCCGGATGCTTATCAAGAACATCGCAGCGGTGCGTTAGAACGTGCCAAGGCCACGGGGGCGACACTGCAATTGTCCCCCAAACGAAACGGGGAGGGGTGAGCACATGTCCATGCCTCATATTCCGGTTTTGTTGAATGAGGTGCTGGATACACTGGTTCCTCGTGATGGTGGTGTTTATGTCGATGGTACCTTTGGCAACGGTGGATATTCCCGTGCGATCTTAGAGGCTGCAAATTGTACTGTTTGGGGAATAGATCGTGACCCCAATGTCATTGCCAAATCTAAACATATGGAAACTGAATTTGGTGGCCGCTTGCGCGTGGTTGAAGGGCGTTTTGGCGATATGTCGAAATTGCTCAGAGCCAAAGGCGTTTCGGTTGTTGATGGTGTTGCCTTGGATTTAGGCGTTTCCAGCATGCAACTTGATCAAGCTGAACGCGGTTTTTCGTTCATGAATGACGGCCCGCTGGATATGCGTATGGAGCAAAACGGCCCTAGCGCCGAAGATGCTGTCAACGATATGGACGAAGAAGCCCTCGCCAATGTTATTTATGAATACGGGGAAGAGCGAAAATCACGCTGGGTGGCGCATGCCATTGTTGAAGCCCGCGCTGAGAAACGCATCACCCGGACCAAGCAACTTGCAGATATCGTTTGCCGTGTGGTTAAAAAATCCAAAGATGGTATCCATCCGGCAACGCGTACGTTCCAAGGTCTGCGTATCTATGTGAATGATGAACTGGGCGAAGTTAATCGGGGTCTTGCCGGTGCTGAGCAATTGTTGGCCCCCAATGGTCGATTGGCGGTGGTGTCGTTTCATTCCTTGGAAGACAAACGGGTGAAGGCCTTTTTGAATGAACGCTCCGGCAATGTACCAAATCCGTCGCGCTATCTACCGGATGTAGAAGACAAAGGTCCTGCGCCAACGTTCAAGCTGTTGAAAAAGGGTGCGGTGAAACCCACCAAGGATGAATGCAAGATCAATCCCCGTTCGCGTTCTTCACGTTTGCGTATGGCTGTGCGTACAGAGGCCCCAGCCTGGGGTGGTGAAAGGAGTGCGTCATGAGCAAGCGTTCCGGACTGATGCGTCACACCACCATGTTGTTTGTTCTGCTCGCAGGCGGAATTTCCACCGTATTGTTTTCAGTGAAGTACCAAGTGCACGAGTTGGAAGACAGTCATGCACGTCTTGTCAAGGAATTGGGTGAAGAACGCCGTGCCTTGCATGTCTTGAATGCTGAATGGGCAACCCTGAACGACCCGCGTCGTTTGGAATTATTGGCTGTTGAATATTTGGGACTTCAGCCGATTCCGCCGCGCCAAGTGGTACGCCCAGATGCGATGCTAGACATTCCCGTGCGTGAACTGACGTTTGGGGAGGAGACTCAATGATCAAGAAGTCCCCTTTGCAAACAGAAATACCGTTTGAAGCGTTGGACCCCAAACGCATTCATATGGAAAGTTCGCGCAAGCAGGCCCTAGACCAAGGGCGTACCCGTCTGTTGGTGACAGGTGTTGTCTTTGCGATGGCATTTGTGGTGTTGGGTGGACGATTGGTCGATTTGACCCGTCATGGCAAGGACGGCGCACCAAAATGGCAAGCCATGTCCAGCAGTGCGATTGCTGCCCCTGTGGTTACGCGGGGTGATGTACGGGATCGAAATGGTCATATTTTGGCGACCAGTCTTCCGACAAAGTCTTTGTATGTCGATTCACGCGAAACCTTACGGGGTATCCGTGCGGATGAAGCTGCAGACAAACTGATGAGCGTAATGCCCGAATTGGATCGGGCGCAAGTTTTGGCACGGATCAAAAGCGGTGGTCGCCAAGTGTGGTTGGCGCGCAATTTGACCCCAGACCAAGTTTGGTCGATCAATAGCTTAGGCATTCCGGGTTTTGGGTTCCGTGATGAAGAACAGCGCGTATATCCCTTTGGCCCCACTTTTGCCCATGTTCTGGGATACACCGATGTTGACGGTAAAGGGATCGCGGGTATGGAGCGCACGTTCCAGTCGAAATTGGGCACCCACGGTGAAAGCATAGATTTATCCATCGACATGCGCGTGCAAGCGGTACTGCATGAAGAGCTGGGAAAGGCCAAAGATAAATTCGATGCCGTTGGGGCCGCTGGTGTGGTGATGGATGTCAAAACAGGTGAGATTCTTGCCATGGCGTCGTTGCCGGATTTTGATCCCAATACACGTCAAGGATCATTAGGAGATGCGGGTTTCAACCGCGTCACCAAAGGTGTGTATGAAATGGGTTCGACCTTTAAATTGTTCAATACGGCGATGGCGCTGGATACAGGTACAGTGGGTATGTCCGATGGTTACGATGCGTCGGAACCAATTCGCGTGTCGCGTTTCACCATTAGTGACTATCACGCCAAAAACCGTTGGCTCAGTGTGCCGGAAATTTTGGTTCATTCCAGTAACATTGGCTCTGCAAAAATGGCCCTTGATGTTGGTGCTAAAAAGCAAAAGGAATACTTGCGTCGGTTTGGTCTTTTGGGTTCAACCGATGTCGAATTGCCGGAAGTTGGGAATCCATTATATCCTGCCCGCTGGGGTGATATTTCCACCATGACCATTTCCTACGGTCACGGCATTGCTGTTTCGCCCCTACAGGTGGCGGCAGGTGTGTCGGCTTTGATCAATGGTGGTGTGATGATCACGCCTACGTTGGTCAAACGCAGTGATGATAACCCAGTTCAAGGTAAACGAGTGTTGAAAGCTAAAACTTCTGACGCCATGCGCCGTTTGATGCGCAAGGTCGTTCGCGATGGCACAGGTGGCAATGCGGAAGTGAAGGGCTATCTGGTTGGTGGCAAGACTGGCACGGCAGAAAAACAAGTGTCTGGTGGTTATGACAAGAAGACGTTGATTTCATCTTTTGTTGGTGCATTCCCCATGACCAATCCACGCTTTGTGGTGTTGGTGGTGGTGGATGAACCCAAAGGCATTAAAGAGAGTTATGGTTATGCCACAGGCGGGTGGGTTGCAGCCCCCGCAGTTGGTGGTGTGATTGAACGTTTAGGTCCAATTTTCGGTGTGGTTCCAGACCAAGGGTCGGATGATGCCGAAGAAAACCCGGAGCATCCATTGTATGTTCCCGTGTCCAATGGTCCAAAGCAGACGGCGTGGCTGCGTGGGGGCTTAACCCATGCGGCTTATTGATGTGTTGAAAGGAATGGAGCAGTTGGTGGATTTGGATGCCCTCAACGGTGATATGGAAATCACAGGCTTGACTTGTGATAGCCGTACCGTGCGTCCAGGTTTTATATTTGCGGCTCTTCCCGGTGCCCAGGTTGATGGGCGCGACTATATTACGCAAGCTCAAGACAACGGTGCCGTTGCTGTTTTGGCCCCGCAAGGGACAGAGGCCAATGTTCCTGTGATTGAAGTGGGCAACGTACGCTTGTTGTTTGCACAGATGGCGGCAAACTTTTATGAGCGCCAGCCTGAAACAGTGGCAGCCATTACGGGCACCAACGGTAAAACATCTACGGCTTCGTTCTTGAGCCAGATTTGGCAGCAATTAGGTCATAAGTCTGCGACGGTTGGAACATTGGGGGTTCACGGCTCCGGTTTTGAAGAACCCGGAACCTTGACCACACCGGACCCGGTTGCTCTGCATGAAACCTTGGCACGTCTTGCTGATGGTGGTGTAGATCATCTGGCGATGGAAGCTTCCAGTCATGGTCTGGAACAATTTCGCCTGGATGGTGTGAAGGTTCAAACCGCTGGCTTTACCAACATCACCCGTGACCATTTGGATTATCACGGCACGATGGAAAACTATTTCAATGCAAAACTGCGTTTGTTCAGTGATGTTTTGGTTGATGGTGGAACCGCTGTAATCAATGCCGATTGTGCTCACATGTGCACCGTGGTGGCAGAAGCTGAAAAACGTGACTTGAAGATTCTGACGTTTGGTCGCGCTGGTAAAGATATTCGTATTCTGGAACGTATCCCCACAGGCGAAGGTCAAGATTTATCGTTTATGATTGGTCACCAAGACTACAAGGTTCAATTGCCTTTGGCTGGTGCTTTCCAAGTTGAAAATGTTTTGTGCGCATTGGGTTTGGCAATTGCTTTGGGTGCAGATGCAGATACGGCCGTAAGTGCTATGGAAAAGTTGAAGGGTGTCCCCGGGCGTTTGCAACATGTTGGTGGTGTTAACGGTGGTGCGGTGTATGTGGATTATGCCCATACACCGGATGCGCTGGAAAATGTTTTGAATGCTTTACGACCTCATGCCCAGGGTAAGCTTCGCCTTGTGTTCGGTTGCGGTGGTGATCGTGATGCAGGAAAACGTTCACAGATGGGTTCTGTCGCGGCCAACCTTGCAGATCAAATTATTGTCACTGATGACAATCCACGTAGCGAAAATCCAGCAGCCATCCGCCAAGATATTATGCAAACCTGTACAAATGCCATGGAACTGGGTGACCGTCGTGAAGCCATTTTAGAAGCTGTGAAATCTGTTGGTTCTGGTGATGTACTGGTCTTGGCGGGTAAAGGCCATGAACAAGGCCAAATTATTGGTGATGAAGTGTTGCCTTTCGACGATGTGAAAGAAGCCCAACAAGCGATAGAGGAGGTTCAGGCGTGAACATGATCAAAACAGCCCACACCCTCTGGACGTCCGAAGATGCTGCTCGTGTGACCCACGGTGACGCACATCCAGCATGGACGGCATCGGGTGTTTCCATCAACACTCGCTCTTTACAACCGGGTGATTTGTTTATTGCCATCCAAGGTCCCAATGCAGATGGGCACGATTATGTCGCTGATGCATTTGAAAAAGGTGCTGCTGCGGCGGCTGTCTGTCATCGCCCGCCAGTACTGGATCCAGATGCCCCGTTGTTGGTGGTAAATGACACCATGGCAGCCTTGGAGCAATTGGGTGCAGGCGCACGTGATCGCATGGAAGTGGCGAAGGTAATTGCTGTAACCGGATCGGTTGGAAAAACGGGCACCAAAGAGGCTTTGAAAATGGTGCTGTCCCAACAAGGCAAAACCGCAGCCAGTGAAGGCAGCCTGAATAACCATTGGGGTTTGCCATTGAGCTTGGCGCGAACACCTGCCGATACGGACTATGCCATTTTGGAAATGGGCATGAACCATCCGGGGGAACTGGCACCATTGTCGAAAATGGCGCGTCCGCATGTGTGTGTGGTGACAACCATTGCCCCTGCACATACTGAGTTTTTCAAAGACACTTTCGAAATTGCCGATGCCAAAGCGGAAATCTTTGCGGGTGCCGAGCCCGGTGGATGTGCGGTGCTCAATCGTGATATTGAAGAATATGATCGCTTAGCTCAAGCGGCTATAGCCGCAGGCCTGAAAGATATTGTGACTTTTGGTGGAGGTGTTGATGCAGATTTCCGCCTGAAAAAATGTTCCTTGGATGCCGAAGGTGCGGATGTTACAGCCATCACTCCGTGGGGTGAGCTGAATTATCGCTTAGGTGTTCCGGGTCGTCACTGGGTGATGAATTCATTGTGCGTTCTGGCCGCAGTGCATTGTGCCGGAGGCAATGTTGAACAGGCTGCACAAAGCTTAAGTGAGCTCACAGCCCCCAGCGGTCGTGGTGAACGCTACAATATTGAAACAGAAAATGGTTCGTTCGTATTGTTTGATGAAAGTTATAATGCCAGTCCGGCGGCTATGGATGCCGCACTTTCTGTATTAGCAGGGCAATCTGTTAAGAACGGAGCGCGACGCATTGCGGTTCTGGGTGATATGTTGGAACTGGGTGATGATACACCTGCTTTACACACTGCCTTGTTGGAAACACTGACACAGCACAAGGTTGATAAGGTTTACTTGGCTGGCGAAGCCATGGCGCACTTATGGAGTGTTCTACCCGAAGGTTTGCGCGGTCATCACTCGGTTAATTCGGATTCATTGGCGGGCGTGGTGTGCGAAGCGGTCACACCCGGCGATGTGGTTATGGTCAAAGGATCCGCTGGTGCGCGCATGGGGCATGTGGTTTCGGCTTTGAAATCCCTCGATATAACAAAAACAAATAAGGGGGAGGCTTAAACTATGCTTTACCACCTGCTATTTCCACTGGCTGATCAGTTTCCGATCTTCAATGTGTTCCGTTATCTAACGTTCCGCACCGGTGGCGCGGTGATGACGGCGTTGATCATCAGTTTTGTGATTGGACCGTATCTGATCAAAATTTTGCATATGCGCCAGAAGGGTGGACAACCCATTCGCGATGATGGTCCTGAGAGCCATTTGTTGACGAAGCAAGGCACCCCAACCATGGGCGGCTTAATGATCTTAGTCGCCATGGTGATTTCCACGCTGTTGTGGGCGAACCTGTCAAATGGGTTTGTGTGGATTGCATTGGGTGTGACGGTGTCTTACGGCATCATTGGGTTCTTGGATGATTATCTCAAAGTCAGCCGTCGTAATCACAAAGGCCTTCCTGGTAAAATGAAGTTGGTATTGCAAGTGGCCTTTGCCTTGGCAGCAGCATTGTGGACCATGCGCTTAATGCCGGATGACTTGGCGACGACGTTGGCCGTGCCGTTCCTCAAAGATGCCCTTGTACAATTAGCATGGTTCTTCCCGGTATTTGCGACCTTTGTTATGGTTGGTTCATCTAACTCCGTGAACTTAACCGATGGTCTGGATGGCTTGGCTATTGTTCCAGTGATGATTGCCGCAGGTGTATTTATGCTGATTGCCTACTTGGTGGGCAATACGGTGTTTTCCGGTTATCTGCAATTGCACTATGTTCCTGGCACAGGTGAGCTGGCCACATTCTTAGGCGCGATTATTGGCGGTGGCTTGGGGTTCTTGTGGTTTAATGCTCCGCCTGCACGTGTGTTTATGGGTGATACTGGATCGCTGGCCTTGGGCGGTGCTTTAGGTTCTGTGAGCGTTATTACCAAGCATGAATTGGTACTTGCCATTGTCGGTGGCTTGTTTGTTCTGGAAACCGTGTCGGTTATTGTGCAAGTGGTGTCGTTTAAGTTGACAGGCAAGCGTGTGTTCGCAATGGCCCCGTTACACCATCACTTTGAGAAAAAAGGTTGGGCAGAGCCAACCATCGTTATCCGTTTTTGGATCATTGCCACCATCTTGGCATTGGTCGGTTTGTCGACATTGAAGTTGAGGTAAGAAAAGAAGCTTATGATTTCGTGTGAAGGATACGCCACCAAACATGTTGCCGTTGTTGGCCTGGGGCAATCAGGTCTGGCAGCTGCGCGCGCTTTGTGTCGCAGTGGTGCGCGTGTGTTGGCGTGGGATGATGGTGAAGCGGCCCGTGCGGCCGCTAAAGCCGAGGGCATCCCTGTGCGTGATCCATCCCAAATTGATTGGGCTTCCCAAGATGCTTTGGTGTTAAGCCCCGGTATCCCTCACACTTACCCAACACCGCATGTTGCAGCACGTATGGCAAAAGATGCAGGCGTGCCGATTATTGGTGATGTGGAACTGTTGGTGACGTCTGGTGCTCAAGCACCTCGCATTGCGATTACTGGAACCAATGGAAAATCTACCACCACTGCGTTGGTTGGGCACATTCTGGAATGTGTTGACCGTGACGCAGAAGTGGGTGGAAATCTTGGTCCTGCCATTTGTGATATGGCCATGATGGAACACGACGGTACGTATGTGTTGGAGTTATCCTCATATCAGTTGGAGCTATGCCCATCTGCGCGCTTTAAGGTTTCTGTGCTGTTGAATATTTCCCCTGATCATTTGGATCGTCATGGTGGGATGCATGGTTATATCATGGCGAAAAAACGTATTTTCCGTGCCCAGGGGGCAGGGGACTGTGCGATTGTTGGGGTTGATGATGAAAATAGCCGTGAAATTTATGAAGAGCTTAACGCCATCAACCAACGTGTTGTCGTTGGTGTCAGTTGCAAGGAAGCCGTTGATGGTGGTGTGTATGTCGAAGGCTCCAACCTAATCGACGATATGATGGGTGCACCAGTTGTGGTGATGGACTTATCGTCACTGGTTAACTTACCGGGTCAGCACAATGCCCAAAACATTGCAGCGGCTTATACCGTAGCGCGTACCATGAATATACCGAGTGATGATATTGTCAAAGCCATTGCAAGTTTTCCAGGCTTAGCGCATCGCCAAGAACGTTTGGATGTTTCTGGCAATGTCACCTTCGTCAATGATAGTAAAGCCACCAACGCAGAGGCCACGGCGAAAGCTTTGAGTTGTTACGAAAATATCTATTGGATTGTTGGTGGTCGTGCAAAAGATGGTGGACTGAATGGTCTAGATCCATTCTTTGCATCCGTACGCCGTGCGTATCTCATTGGTGAAGCTGCTGAAGATTTCGCAGTTTACCTTGATGGTAAAGTTGAAGTTACCGTATGTGGTGACCTAGAAGCCGCGACCAAGGCTGCATTGGAAGATGCTGAACGCGAAGGCCTAGACGGCGCAACTGTGTTGTTATCACCGGCTGCGGCATCGTTTGATCAATACCGCAGCTTTGAACATCGTGGTGATGCCTTCCGCTCCATTGTTGAAGAACTTACGAATACCCCATCCAGTGGTGGCGTGGGTCAATCGAATATGACACGGGGGGCTGCATAATCATGAGCACCTTTACCCGCACAGATACTTCAGTTGTCAGTCGTTGGTGGTGGACCATCGACCGTCTGACGTTGCTGAGTGTCATGGTGATTGCAGCATTAGGTGCAATGCTTGTGGTGACGGCATCGCCTGCTGTTGCAGAACGCATTGGATTGGAAAGTTACCACTTTATCAATCGTCATTTTGCATTCTTACCATTGGCGTTGGTTGTCATGGTTGGCACGTCGCTTTTAACTCCGCGCGGGGTGCGCCGTTTAGCGCTGATTGTGTTTGCGGTTGCCTTATTGGCGATGGTCGCTGTGTTGTTTTTGGGCGCCGAGATTAAGGGGGCAACCCGCTGGCTTTCTGTTGCGGGGTTTTCCTTGCAGCCTTCCGAATTTATCAAACCCACATTTGCCGTGGTTGCGGCTTGGATGTTTGCCGCACAGAAATTAGATGAAGATGTTCCTGGTTATGCCATTGCCATTTCCTTGTTTGTGTTGGTGATTGGCTTACTGATGCTGCAGCCCGATTTTGGCATGTCCATTGTTGTTGCATGTGTTTGGGCGGTGCAGTTCTTCATTGCAGGTCTACCGTTAGTGTTGGTCGGTGCCATTGCGTTGTTGCTGATCCTTGGTGGTTTTGGTGCGTATTTGAGTTTGGATCATGTCCGTTCGCGGATTGATAAATTCTTAGATCCCAGTAGTGGCAAAGGTTACCAAGTTGAGAAGTCTCTTGATGCTTTTGAAAATGGTGGCCTGTTTGGTCGCGGTCCGGGTGAAGGACGCGTTAAAGAGGTTCTTCCCGATGCCCATACTGATTTCATCTTGGCTGTCGCCGGTGAAGAGTTTGGATTGATCTTGTGTCTGGTCATCGTTGCCTTAATTGGTTTTGTGGTGTTGCGTGGATTTGCCCGTGTGCTCAAAGATAATGATTTTTTTGTCATGGTCGCGGTAACTGGGTTGCTAACACAGTTTGCGTTACAGGCCATTATCAATGTGGCATCCACCACCAACCTCATTCCACCTAAAGGTATGACTTTGCCGTTTATCAGTTATGGCGGCTCATCTACTTTGGCACTGGCTCTGGGCATGGGTATGGTTCTGGCTTTGACTCGTGTTCGTCCGGGTACAACTCATGGAATACGACATGGATTAGGGGTGCGCACATGAGCGATAAACCCCATGTCCTATTAGCCGCTGGCGGTACAGGCGGTCATGTTTTTCCAGCCGAAGCGTTGGCGCAAGAACTGATCACACGTGGGTATCGCCTGGGTCTTGTCACAGACAAGCGTGGCAAAGCATATGGTGGTGCCTTGGGTGAATTGGAAACACATCATATTTTGGCTGGTGGAATTGCTGGGAAGAATATCTTTAAGCGTCTCATCAGTGTCGCTGAGTTGGGCTTGGGGACATGGCAGGCTTGGCGCCTGCTGAAACGTTTAAAACCCGATGCCGTGATCGGCTTTGGTGGATATGCATCTGTGCCCACCATGATGGCGGCAACATTTACGTCGATCCCAACGGGCATCCATGAACAAAATGCATTGCTCGGTCGGGCCAATCGACTTTTGGCCAAACGTGTGCATGCTGTTGCTTCATCCTTTGCTGACACACGTGGATTGCCAAATATGGGTGTGGTAAGTGTAAAGTTAACAGGGATGCCTGTTCGAGCCCCCATTGCGGAAAAGGCTAATACACCATTTCCTAGAACTGAAGGTGATGCGCCTTTGGGAGTTTTGATTTTGGGTGGTTCGCAAGGTGCCACTATTTTGAGTGAAGTGGTTCCAGCGGCACTGAACAAGCTTCCAGAGGATATCAAAGCGCGTTTGGATGTGACCCAGCAGTGTCGTGAAGAAGATATAGATGCTGTGCGTGCAGCATACAGCGCTAGCTCCATCCGAGCGCACTTGGCAACATTTATTGATGATGTACCGGAATGCTTGGCAAAATCTCATGTGGTGATTTCGCGCGCGGGTGCCTCCAGTGTCAGTGAAGCCCTGGCCGTTGGACGCCCCAGTATTTTGGTGCCATATCCATATGCGGCGGATGATCATCAAACGTATAATGCGCAGGCCGTTGATGCGGCAGGGGCGGGTTGGATCATGCCCCAAGATACGTTCACAGCCGAAAGTCTGGCTATGCGTTTAGACTCATTGTTTGGACTTCCGGCCGTATTGGAAAAAGCAGCACGTTGTGCCCAAGACTTAGGCCGTGCAGATGCGGCAAAACAGTTAGCCGACCTAGTTTCAGATCTGGTCGAGAAACAAGACCATAAAAGGAGTGGTGACGCATGAGAGCATTGCCCCTAAACATCGGTACCATCCACTTTGTCGGTATTGGCGGCATTGGCATGAGCGGTATTGCTGAAGTCCTTCATAACTTAGGGTATTCGGTACAAGGTTCTGACCAGGCCGAAGGTCCCAACGTGGTGCGTCTGCGTGAACTGGGCATTAGCATTTCCGTCGGTCACAGCGAAGATAACTTAGGTGATGCGGGTGTGGTGGTGATTTCCAGTGCGGTGAAATCTGACAATCCCGAAGTTGTCGGTGCGCGCAAGCGTTTGTTGCCAGTTGTTCGTCGGGCTGAAATGCTGGGTGAACTGATGCGCTTAAAATGGTCCATTGCTGTTGGCGGGACTCATGGCAAAACCACAACGACATCTTTGGTGGCGCAATTGTTGGATGCGGCGGGGCTTGATCCCACTGTGATCAATGGCGGCATCATCAATGCCTGGGGTTCCAACGCACGATTGGGTTCAGGTGAATGGATGGTTGCGGAAGCAGACGAGTCCGATGGCACATTTTTGAAATTGCCTGCAACCATTGCCGTGGTGACCAATATCGACCCGGAACACCTTGATCACTATGGTGACTTTGACACTTTGCGTGCTGCCTTTACCCAATTTGTTGAAAATATTCCGTTCTATGGTTTTGCGGCGTTGTGTATTGATCACGCCGAAGTTCAAGCTCTGATACCGCGTGTTTCCGATCGTCGTATCATTACTTACGGCTTTAGTCCGCAAGCCATGGTGCGCGGTGATAATGTGCGCCCAGGCCCGGATGGCATGGTGTTTGATGTAATCTTTGCCGGCACGGGTGATGACGTCCCGATTGTTGTGCGTGATGTGGCGCTGCCCATGTATGGTCCACACAACGTGCAAAACACATTGGCGGCTGCGGCGATTGCTTACGAGATGGGGATTGATCCTAACATTCTCAGTACAGCCTTTTCGAAATTTGAAGGCGTCAAGCGCCGCTTTACCAAAACGGGTGAGGTCGATGGCATCACCGTAATTGATGATTATGCTCACCATCCAGTAGAGATTTCTGCGGTACTCAAAGCAGCACGGGGGGCTGTCAGTGACGGTCAGGTGATTGCAGTGGTCCAGCCACACCGCTATACCCGTCTACGTGATTTATTTGAAGAGTTCTGCACCTGCTTTAATGATGCCGATGCTGTGTTGGTTGCTGATGTATACGAAGCGGGTGAAAGCCCTATCGACGGGTTTGATCGCGCCAGCTTGGTTGCGGGCTTGCGCGAACACGGTCACCGCACGGTGATGAGCTTATCTGATCCCGACCGCTTGCCTGATGTGGTCAATGATATGGCCAAGTCCGGTGACATGGTTGTGTGCTGTGGTGCGGGTAACATCACCCAGTGGGCCAATCAATTGCCGGAACGCTTAAAGAAAGTGCGAGGTGATGGCTGAATGATGTCTGCTGCTGTCCAAACCTCCAACCTGATTGACCGTCTGCCACCTGTACGCGGACGACTGAGTGAGAATGCCTCGCTCGCCAAGGTCACTTGGTTTGGCGTGGGCGGCCCGGCAGAGGTTTTGTTCAAGCCAGCCGACATTGATGATTTAGCCGAGTTTTTGAAAAACAAACCTGTAGATGTGCCAGTGACAGTTTTGGGTGTTGGGTCCAACCTGTTGGTGCGCGATGGCGGTGTCCCCGGTGTGGTGATCCGTCTGGGTCGAGCCTTTGCAAAAGTTGAAATTGTAAACGCTGACCTTCTCTGTGGTGCAGGTGCGTTGGATGGCAACGTTGCCTTGTCAGCTATGGAAGCTGACGTCACGGGACTTGAGTTTTTAAGTGGTGTTCCCGGAACCATCGGCGGGGCTTTGCGTATGAATGCGGGGGCCTATGGTGCCGAAATGCAGAACGTGGTTGTTGGTGCACTTGCTTTGGATGGTGATGGTAACCGTCATGAGCTGAGCCTTGATGATTTGGGTTTTTCCTATCGCAAAAGCAAAATTCCAGCGGATTGGATTTTTGTTCAAGCCCACCTGCGGGGACATGCCGGACAAAAGTCTGAAATTAGTGCGCGTATGGATGACATTAAACAAACCCGCGAAAGCAGCCAACCGCTGCGCACGTCCACTGGGGGGTCGACTTTTAAAAATCCGGATGGGCACAAAGCCTGGCAATTGATTGATGAAGCAGGGTGTCGTGGGTTGCAAGTTGGTGGCGCGCAAGTATCTGAAAAACATTGCAATTTCCTTATCAATCATGGGGGGGCCAGTGCGTCTGATTTGGAAGCGCTGGGCGAGGAAGTGCGCCGTCGCGTCAAAGAAAATTCAGGTATTGAGCTACAGTGGGAAATTCGGCGCATCGGTGTGCCGCTTGGGGGAGAAAGCGCATGACCAAACAAGTGGCTGTGTTCATGGGTGGATGGTCAGCAGAACGAGAAGTCTCTCTGGTCTCGGGTGCTGCGTGTGCAAGTGCATTGAAACGTGCAGGATACTCTGTGGCCGCCGTGGATGTGCAACGTGATGTAGGGTCGCTCCTTGGGCGTCTTTATCCCAAACCCGACGTTGTGTTCAACGCGCTTCATGGTCGCTTTGGTGAAGATGGTTGTATCCAGGGCCTGTTGGATATCTTGGATGTGCCTTATACGCACTCCGGTTTAACCGCCTCGGCCGTGGCAATGGATAAACCCTTGGCTAAGCGCTTGTTCAAAGATGTTGGCATTCCCGTTGCCGAAGATTTGATCGCAACCCGCGATGAAGTCTTAGCTGGTGATGTGATGAAACCGCCTTATGTGGTGAAGCCATCCAATGAAGGTTCAAGTGTCGGCATCCATATTGTGCGCGAAGGCGAAAATGAATTGCCGTTTGCTCATGACAGTTGGCCTTATGGTGCTGAAGTTATGGTGGAACGCTTTATTCCTGGTCGTGAATTGACTGTGGCAGTGATGGGTGACAAAGCCTTGGCTGTGACCGAGATTGTCACCGAGCACGATTTCTATGATTTTGATGCCAAGTATGCTGAAGGTGGGTCTCGCCACACAATTCCAGCGGACATTGATCAATCTGTATATGACGAAGCCTTGCGTCTGGCCCAATTGGCTCATGACACGCTGGGCTGTCGTGGGGTAAGCCGTGCGGATTTCCGATATGACGGTGATACTCTTTATATTCTTGAGGTGAATACGCAACCCGGCATGACGCCGACGTCTTTGGTGCCAGAACAGGCCCAATACGCAGGCATCAGTTTTGAAGAACTGGTTAGCTGGATGGTGGAAAACGCGGAGTGTGATGCATGAGAAAAATGCTTAGCAAAATACTGCCCAATGCTGAAAAAACGGTGCCGGAGGGGATGGAAAATCACTCAAAGCCCATCTCTACGCCCAAACGTAAACGCGTGGTGCCTTTGTGGAAACGGCCACAAACCATTGCCATGCTATCTCTTGTCGCTATTTCGATGATTGGGGCTGTAGGAACTTGGGCGTGGCGTACAGGTTTGATTGAGGACACTTACCTGAAAGCCAAGTGGTCTGCGATAAAAATCTCAACTGACATGGGCTTCACGGTTCAAGAGGTTTTGGTGACGGGGCGTGGTGAAACTGCCCGCGATGATTTGATGGCTGCGCTGGGTATACAGCGTGGTGCACCAATTCTGTCTTATGAATTCAACGATGCGCGACGTCGGGTTGAAGATTTGCCCTGGGTGTTGCAAGCCCAAGTTGAACGGTTGTTGCCTGACACCGTGGTGGTGCGATTGACTGAGCGCCGCCCTATGGCGTTGTGGCAACATCGTGGGACCTTTTCGCTGATTGATGATAATGGTGTGGTTATTACACAAACTGAACTGGCGCGTTATGGCAATCTGATCCAAGTGGTGGGTGAAGATGCCCCGGACCATGTGGGTGGGCTGTTGGAATTGCTGGAAACCCAGCCGGAGCTGCATTCCATGGTCAGGGCCGCCGTGCGTGTTGGCGGTCGGCGTTGGGACCTGTCTTTGGCCAGTGGCGTGAATGTGCGCCTGCCCGAAGATGATGCACCGGAAGCTTTAGCACGCTTGGCAGCCTTTGAAATGGAAAGCGGTGTTCTTGCCCGCGACATTCGGGTGTTGGATTTGCGCGTGCCTGATCGTGTCATTGTGCGCCGAAATGTTATGCCGCAACGTCGTCCAAAACGTAAGGACGGACAACAAACTTAGAAAGTTTATTTTCCCAGTTTAAGGCATTCGAAACCTTACTTTAAGAAACTTAAGATAAGCGGAGCATACACAAAGGGGAAAAATAACAACAATGCATCGCCATCAGTCGCCATCCAAACCACGTAACGGGCTTGTCGCCGCGCTGGATATCGGCACAACCAAGGTTTCTTGTTTGATTGCCCGTAAAGAAGGCACACGTCCACCGCGGATCTTGGGCGTTGGACACCATGCTGCGGCTGGAATTAAGCACGGTGCCATTGTCGATATGGATCAAGCCGAAGCCACTGTGCGCGCGGCTGTCGGTGCCGCTGAAGAAATGGCGGGTGAAAATATTCATTCCATCAATGTTGCGCTTTCCGGTCAGGTGTTTCAGTCGCGGTTGGTTGCGTATGATATTGGTATTTCCGGCCATGAAATTGGCGATCAGGATTTGCGTAAAATTCTGGATGCATCGCGCCTGAGTGCGGGCTTGCCTGACGATCAAGAAATAGTTCACTCCATACCTGTTGGCTATGCCATTGATGGCAACCGGGGCGTGCGTGATCCACGTGGCATGTTTGGGGATCGTTTAGGCGTCAACTTGCATGTGGTGACGGCTGCCACCAATGTGATGCGCAATATTGATACTTGTCTGCATCGGTGTCACCTGGAAGCCGAAAGTCACGTTGTTTCCCCTTATGCCAGTGCCATGTCCGCATTGGTCGAAGATGAAATGAAGTTGGGGGTAACGCTCATTGATATGGGGGGGGGCACCACCAACATTGCCGTGTTCTTTGATGGTGAATTGATGCATGCCGATTGCATCCCGGTTGGTGGGCTGAATGTGACCAATGACATCGCACGTGGCTTGTCGACCCCAGTGCAACACGCTGAGCGTATGAAGACGCTCTATGGAAATTGCATGCCTTCACCCAAAGATGACCTGGAAATTCTCAAGGTCCAGTTGATCGGTGAAGAGCAAACAGGGGAAACCAATCCGGTGCCCCGTTCGATGTTGGTGGGCATCATTCGTCCCCGAATTGAAGAAACGTTTGAACTGGTTCGTGACCGGTTGAACAGTGCTGGATTTGAAAAAATTTCAGGTCCACGTGTGGTTTTGACCGGTGGTGCAAGTTTGCTGCCTGGTGTGCGTGAATTGGCCGGGGACATTCTTGGGAAGGCGCAAGTGCGTATGGCGAAACCTCGTTACTTGGAGGGAATGGCCGAAGCGGCATCTGGCCCTCAATTTGCGACTTGTGCAGGGCTTGTTAACTATGCTTTTGAAATATCAGAGGAAAATTCAGGTCGTACATATCGACCTAAAGATCAGCCTGCCAGCCGTTTTGGACGGCTTGGACAATGGTTTCGCGATAATTTCTGACCGCCAAGTATAGAGTCAGTAACAGAGTCAGAAAAACGCAAGGACTCGTGAAAGACTCAGGCGCGAATCGACAAAGCGAATCGGACGATTTGTTCTCGAAAGTTACTAAATATTAAGGCTTTTCGCCGACAAGTAATAGAAACGAGCGGAGTGTGGAGCTGAGCTATGAGTATCAATTTAAGCGTACCTCAAGACGAGACTGTCGAACTGAAGCCACGGATCACTGTGGTTGGTGTCGGTGGTGCGGGTGGTAACGCCGTCAACAATATGATCAACGCAGAGCTTGAAGGTGTCGAGTTTGTTGTCGCAAACACCGATGCGCAAGCGCTGATCGCAGCAGCAACAGATCGCCGTATCCAGCTGGGTTCGGGTTTGACCCAAGGTCTGGGTGCCGGCTCGAAGCCGGAAATTGGTCGTGCAGCCGCCGAAGAAACTATCGAAGAAATTAACGAACAGCTCAAAGGCTCGCACATGGTGTTTATCGCTGCCGGTATGGGTGGCGGTACGGGCACAGGTGCTGCTCCTGTCATTGCTCGTGCGGCACGTGACCTAGGTGTTCTGACGGTTGGTGTTGTTACCAAGCCATTTCAGTTCGAAGGTCGTCATCGCTTCAATATTGCAGAGAAGGGGATTGAGGAGCTCGAACAGTATGTCGACACTTTGATCATCATCCCGAACCAAAATCTGTTCCGCGTCGCAAATGAAAAAACCACATTTTCCGATGCCTTCAAAATGGCTGATGATGTGCTCCACTCTGGCGTACGTGGTGTTACCGATTTGATGGTGATGCCGGGTCTGATCAACTTGGATTTTGCAGATGTTCGTTCAGTCATGAGCGAGATGGGTAAAGCCATGATGGGGACCGGCGAAGCCGAAGGCGAACGACGTGCTTTGGACGCTGCTGAAGCTGCCATTTCCAATCCATTATTGGATGACACCTCCATGGCGGGTGCCAATGGTGTGTTGATTAATATTACCGGTGGTAACGATATGACCTTGTTTGAGGTTGACGAAGCTGCCAACCGTATTCGTTCTGAAGTGGACGAAGACGCATATATCATCTTTGGCTCCACCTTTGATGAAACCCTGAACGGTCGCTTGCGTGTGTCCGTGGTCGCCACGGGTATCGATGCAGAAAGTATTCAACGACCGGAACCGGCTGTTTTGACCATGCATCAAGACCCTGTGTCTGAAATCACAACACCAGAGGTAGAAGCCGAAGCTGAAGTTCAAGAGCCAAGCGTTGCAACGGTTTTAAGCCAAACGGTAACTATGGGTTCTGAAACCGTTGAAGACGAACCGATTGATGAACCAGTTATGGAAGCAGAGCCAGCACAAATTGTGGGCTTTGATCTGTCTGAAACGGTTGCTCAACAAGAAGTTGTGGTGACGAACGACCTGAATGCAGATATCGAAGACATGGGTGCTCCGGAACCGTCCCGTATCCCGGAAAGTTTCACCGCGCCAGCCGCGACGCCTTCAGCAGTTGAAGAAGATGCCTTTATCCCACCAGCTCCGGCAACTGTGGAAGAGCAAGAACTTGTTGAAATTGATCCAATGGCTGAAGCCGCCATGGTCAACGGTGGCACTTCTGATGCTCCGGCAACCAAAACCGCTGCAAAAGGCCCCAGCTTGTTTGAACGTGTCACCGGCGGTGCGAAAAGCAAAGTCACAATGTTTGGTGGTTCTAAATCCAGTTCTATTGAAGCTATTTCTGCTCCTGCGGCTGTTTCAACACCGGCACCAGCCGTTTCAGCCCCTGCTGCATCCTTAGACAGCGCACCAACGCAACAGATGAGAACATCTGCTATGGCAGAGCCCACTTTAGAAGGTTTGGACCCGGAAGAACGCCTACAAACCAGCCAAGGTGAAGAGGACCTTTTGGATATTCCTGCATTTCTTCGCCGTCAGGCAAATTAATTCATATATTATAGTGGATTAGTTGTGTTGCAGACTGTAACAAAAGGTAACAGTGTTTGATTTGAGCGCTTCAGGGAAGGGTGTTAAAACCCATACTGAAGCGCTCTTTCTTTAAGGGGTGCCTTAATAAAAGGTTCGAAGAGCCTGAAAATACAAAATACATGCTGCAAAAATGCAGTTCTGGGGATTTAAGGAACATACCGTGGTCAAGAATGTGATCAAGCAAAAGACGCTGAAAAGCGCGATTAGCTGTACCGGCATTGGATTACACTCTGGTGAAAAAATCACCATGACGTTGAACCCCGCCGATGTGAACACAGGTATCCAATTTCGTCGCACCGATATATCTGGTGGTGGCGCAGAAATTCCAGCCGCTTTTGATAGCGTCTGTGACTCCCGTTTGTGCACCACAATCGGCAAAGAACAAGGTAAAACCATTGCCACCATCGAACATTTGATGGCTGCGTTGGCTGGTGTCGGCATCGACAATGCGATTGTCGAAGTTGGCGGTGCTGAAGTTCCGGTGATGGACGGTAGCTCAGCCCCGTTCCTGTTCTTGATTGATTGTGCAGGGCTGGAAGAACAAGACGCCCCGCGCAAAGCCATTCGCGTTTTGAAACCAGTTTCCATTGTTGATGGTGACAAGTCAGCAAACTTGGCTCCGTCCAATGGTTTTTCCTTAGATTTTCACATTGATTTCGATAACCCGACCATTGGCGTTCAGTCCATGTCTGTGGACATGACCGACGCGGTGTTTAAAAACGAAATTGCCCGTGCCCGTACCTTTGGTTTCTTGCATGAAGCAGAAGCATTATGGGCCGCAGGTTTGGCAAAAGGTGCATCCCTGGATAACGCTGTGGTTGTCAGCGGTGATAAAATCATGAACGAAGATGGTTTGCGCTTCGAAGATGAATGTGTTCGCCACAAAATCTTGGATGCCATCGGTGATTTGTACTTGGCAGGCGGCACGCTTCAAGCCCACTACACTGGCAGCAAAGCAAGCCATGCATTGAACAATCAGCTTTTGCATGAATTGTTCTCCGACCCGGCCAATTATGAAATTGTTGATATGGTTGAAGGTGGTGCAGAGCGTCCGACTGTTGTCGGCAGTTCTTGGGCCAAAGAAACCGTAGCGGCGAGCCCAGCTACCGCTTAAATCTCGTTTCAGACATTCACGAAATGTTCCGATTCGCGCCTGAGGCAATCCTCGGGCGCTAATTGTTTGTACCATTTGATGTGATAACTCCCAGAATTCGGCCAAAAATTCCCTGTAAAGGGGTGCTGGACAGACGTGTGTCTTGGCGTGATATAATCCGTTTCACGCCATTGTGGCCCCACCATGGAAAGAGCTCTCTTTAATGTCTTCAACGTTTAAAACCACTGTCCGTATCCTGGCAACGGTCACCTTGATGGCTGTGGCCGGGTGTTCAAGTTTTGGGGGCTCGGAAGAAGTTGACAACAGCTATCAAGAAGAACCGGTTGAGCAACTCTACAACGTTGCTTTGGATGCTTTGGAAAAAGAAGAATATGAAGATGCATCCACAAAATTTGATGAAGTGGAACGCCAGCACCCGTATTCCAATTGGGCCACGAAGGCGCAAATTATGGCTGCCTATAGCCAGTACATGGCCAATAATTACGATGAAGCTGTGCTGGCCTTGGATCGCTTTATACAGCTGCACCCGTCCAACAAGGATGCCCCTTATGCTTATTATCTTAAGGGGTTGTGTTACTACGAACAGATTTCGGATGTGGGACGTGATCAGATGATGACGGAATTGGCGTTGAAAACCTTAGGCGAGCTGACGACACGCTTTCCCGAAAGCCAATATAGCCGTGATGCAAAGTTGAAGATCGAATTGACCTATGATCACTTGGCGGGCAAAGAAATGGATATTGGCCGTTATTATCAGAGTAAAGGCCAATATCTTGCCGCCATCAATCGCTTTGATACGGTGGCTAAGAAATATGAAACCACCACCCACACACCCGAAGCGTTGTTACGGCTGGTGGAAAGTTATCTGGCTTTGGGGCTGCGTGAAGAAGCCAAAAAGAATGCAGCCGTACTTGGTCATAACTTCCCATCCAGCTCCTGGTACATTGACGCTTACGCCTTATTGGAAGACCCAAGCATCAAGGCCCCTGAAGAAGAGCCTTGGTACAAAGTCTGGTAACACGTGAGGGGCACAGCATATGCTCAGCAGACTGTCTATTCGTGATGTGGTTCTGATTGAACGCCTGGAGTTGGATTTCAGCCAAGGCCTTTGTGTTCTCACGGGTGAAACGGGTGCGGGTAAGTCGATTTTGTTGGACAGCCTTGGCCTTGCACTGGGGGCGCGTGCTGAGGCCCGCTTGGTTCGCCACGGTGCCGCCCAAGCCGTTGTCACCGCTGAATTTGATCTCAGCCCCGATCACCCAGCTTTTGCCATTTTGGAAGAACATGGTCTCAGTATTGAAGGTGAGCCTTTGATGTTGCGTCGGACCTTGGGCACCGATGGGCGGTCCCGGGCGTTTATCAATGACCAAAGCGTCAGTGTGGGTCTGATGCGTCAAATCGGTGAAGACTTGATAGAGGTCCATGGTCAATTCGACAACCAACGTTTGCTCAATCCAGCCATGCATGTGGGGCTGCTGGATGCCCACGGTGGACATGGTGCGTTGCGTACTCAGGTATCTAATGCCTACCGCACGTGGCGCGATGCCGTGATGGAACGCCAACATGCCGAAGAACAATTGGAAGCCGCGCGTAAGGATGAAGAATACCTTCGCCATGCCGTGGAAGAACTGCGTGAGCTGAACCCGGAAGAGGGGGAAGAAGAACGTCTTGCGACCGAGCGCCAAATGTTGATGCATGGTGAAAAGCTTATTGACGCTATGAATGAGGCCAACAAGGCCTTGGACCGCGGTCATGGCGTCGAACGGATGCTCCGCGATGCTATGCGTGCGCTGGAACCTGCCATAGAAAAGGCTGACGGTATTCTCAATGCCACTGTGGAAGCCTTAGACGGTGCCGCAGAGCAAGTTTCCGTCGCTATTGGAGAACTGGACAGTGCCGCCAATCGCGTAGACCTTGATCCGCGTCATTTGGAGCAAGTGGAAGAACGCTTATTTGCCCTGCGTGCGATTGCCCGCAAACACAATGTTGATGTGGTGAACCTGCCTGACTTGTTTGCCAAGCTCACAGGGCAGTTGGAAGGCATTGATGATGGTGGGCAACGCCTTGAACACTTGATGCAAGCTGAAACCCAAGCCCGTGGTGCCTATGCCAAGGTGGCCGGCTTGTTATCCCAGGCACGCAAAAAAGCCGCCACAGGATTGGACAAAGCTGTTGGTATCGAACTGGAGCCCCTGCGTCTGGGCGCTGCTAATTTCTGCACCACAATCAACACCAATACCGAAGAAGACGGCTGGGGTGAAAATGGTTGGGACAAGGTCGCTTTCGAAGTTTCCACCAACCCCGGCGCACCGGCTGGCCCCTTGGGCAAAATTGCATCCGGTGGTGAGCTGTCGCGCTTCATGTTGGCTTTAAAAGTTGTGCTGGCCCATTCTGACCCGGTTCCGACCTTGGTATTCGATGAAGTCGACAGTGGTATCGGTGGTGCCGTGGCGGACGCCGTGGGGCAACGCTTGGCACGCTTGGGCGAAGACGTTCAGGTCTTGGTCGTCACCCACAGCCCGCAAGTGGCGGCACGCGGTGTGGTGCATTGGCATGTATCTAAGGCTCAGGCCGATGGCTCGGTGTGCACAACAGTTTCCGTTCTCAACCACGATCAACGCGAAGATGAGATTGCCCGCATGCTGTCTGGTGAAAATGTCACCCAGGAAGCCCTAGGCGCGGCACAAAGCCTGTTGTATGGGGCTGCCCAATGAGTTCCGACGTGCGTGTGATCCCCGTCGATGAGCTGACATCGGTGGAAGCGGATCTAGAACTTGAAGCCCTGGCTCGCGAAATCAAAGACCACGATCAACGTTATTATCAAGACGATGCGCCTTTGGTCACAGACGCCGAATACGATGCTTTGCGGAGGCGCAATGAAGCCATTGAAAAACGCTTCCCATTATCAGTGCGCCCCGATAGCCCCACCAATCGTGTCGGCGCGGCTCCGGTGTCTGGCTTTGGCAAAATCAAACATGCCAAACCGATGTTGTCTCTGGGTAATGTGTTTGATGAAGAAGAACTGCAAGACTTCATCGACAGTATTCGCCGGTTCTTGAAAGAACTGAGCGATAATCCCGATGTGCCTTTGGAAATGGTGGCGGAGCCAAAAATTGACGGCCTGTCCATTTCATTGCGCTATGAACACGGCAAGTTGGTCCAAGCCGCGACGCGTGGCGATGGGGTAGAGGGCGAGGATGTGACCGCCAATGCCCGACATGTTACCGACATCCCCCTTGAGTTGCCCGCAGGTGTCCCTGAGGTGTTGGAGGTGCGTGGTGAGGTGTATATGGCCAAGAAGGATTTTCTGGCCCTCAATGAGCGCAACGAAGCCCAAGGCGGCAAAGTTTTTGCCAATCCGCGCAATGCGGCGGCTGGATCACTGCGTCAATTGGACAGCAAAATTACGGCGGACAGACCCCTGAAGTTTTTCGCCTATGCGTATGGGGATGTCAGCACCACCAGTTGGGATACCCATGGGGCATTTATCGATCTGTTGAAAGCCTGGGGTTTCTCCGTCAATCCTTATACTCGCGTGTGTAACGGCATTGATGAGATCATGGCGCATTACGACACCATCGGTGAGCACCGCGCCGAATTGGATTACGATATTGATGGCGTGGTCTATAAGGTGAACCGTTTGGATTGGCAGGACCGTTTAGGGTTTGTTTCCCGTGCACCGCGCTGGGCCATAGCACATAAGTTTCCGGCGGAAAAAGCCATAACCATTCTCAACGATATTACCATCCAAGTGGGCCGCACGGGTGTTTTGACACCAGTGGCAGAACTGGAACCCATCACTGTCGGTGGTGTGGTGGTCAGCCGTGCGACGCTTCACAATGTCGATTACATCCGTGACCTTGATATTCGTGTTGGCGACCATGTGGAAATCCAACGTGCAGGTGATGTGATCCCTCAGGTCCTGCAAGTTGTCGATGATGGTGGTCATGATGATCGTGACACCTATATATTTCCAACCAAATGCCCAGTGTGCGACAGCCACGCCATCCGTGAAGAGGGTGAGGCGGCTACGCGGTGCACAGGTGGTTTAGTCTGTGCAGCTCAGGCCCATGAACGCCTCAAACACTTTGTGTCACGTAATGCATTCGATATTGAAGGCATGGGTGGTAAGCACGTCGTTGCGTTCTTTGATGATGGTTTGATTAAAACACCCGGTGATATTTTCCGCCTAACCCCAGAAATGCTCAAAGGCCGGGAAGGTTGGAAAGATAAATCCATCGATAACCTGATGGCAGCGATTAACGCCAAACGCACCATTGAAATGCCGCGCTTTGTGTTTGCTTTGGGTATTCAACAGGTGGGGCAAGCCACAGCACGGTTGCTCGCCAAGCAATACGGCTCAATGGCAGCTCTCAGGGGCGCTATGGATGGTGCGCGGGTCATAGGTTCGGAACAGTTGGAAGAGCTGCTTAACATCGACGGTATTGGTGCCAGTATGGCCAAGGACATTGTCGAGTTCTTTGCTGAGGAGCGTAACAACGCTGTGCTGGATGATCTACTCTCCAATGTGACAGTTGAAGACTTCGAAGCTCCTGATACAGATGGCTCCCCCGTTGCCGGTAAAACCGTTGTGTTTACCGGCACACTCGAAACCATGAGCCGCGGCGAAGCCAAAGCCAAAGCCGAAAGCTTAGGCGCGAAGGTGTCAGGCTCGGTCAGTAAGAAAACGGATTACGTGGTGGCAGGACCGGGTGCGGGCTCGAAAGAGAAGAAAGCGCGTGAGTTGGGGCTGACGGTCTTAAGTGAGCAAGAGTGGGTCGACCTGACGTCTTAGTTTTTTCTCAATATGACATTAAAAAGGCCCCCTCAATGAAGAGGGGGCCTTTTTATTCGGTCGGGCTTGAGCTCTCTTAGTGGAGCTTGCCGTCCAAGTTCTTGATGGCTTTATCGACCAAGGCGTCGGCCTTGGCATCAGTGATATTGCTAGACAGGATGCTTTTGGTAGCAGCCATGGCAATGTCAACGGCCAGGGTTTTGACTTCTGTGATTGCTTG
>JAPHSY010000017.1 GCA_026196495.1 Magnetovibrio sp. | reverse complement strand
TGAACAACCGTTTAAAGGACTCGACATTTTGGATGTGGGCTGTGGCGGTGGTCTGCTGTCGGAACCTATGGCACATCTGGGAGCCAACATGACCAGCATTGATGCTGGCGAAAAGAATGTTGAGATTGCCAAAATTCATGCTGCACAAAGCGAATTAGAAATTAACTATCGCAATGTTTATCCCGAGGACCTTGCCAAAGAAGGCAAAACCTTTGATGTGGTTCTCAACATGGAAGTCATCGAACACGTGGCCGATACAGAAGCGTTCATGGCGGCCTCTGCATCGGTTTTGAAAGATAAAGGCTGCATGGTTTTGTCGACCATGAACCGTAACATCAAGTCTTTGCTTTTGGGTAAAATTGCAGCCGAATACGTATTGCGCTGGTTGCCAACGGGCACCCACGACTGGAAAAAATTTGTCAAACCCAGCGAACTGGCCCGTATGATCCGCCCCCATGGCCTGGAATTTACCGACATGCAAGGCATGGTCTACAACCCGTTTAACGATACGTGGTCATTATCCAAAACGGATTTAGATGTGAATTACGTGGCATTTGCGGTGAAAAAATAACCCTTTTTGTGCCATTAGAAACAATCAATGTTTTCTGATACTTAGACTCACCGATGTCGGTATGATTTTGACCTATTTCTTGGTAAAATGTGATTGTTACCCAAGAATCTACGGTTAATCATGCAAAGGGAAGGTGTGACATGAAAGTTTCGGATATCCTCAAGCAAGAAAATGCTCCCTTGGTAACGGTCACAGGCAATACGACCGTCTTAACGGCTGCTCATCGTATGAGGCTGGAAAAAATTGGGTGTGTCGTTGTCAGTGATGATGGCAAGCATCCGGACGGCATCGTTGCTGTACGTGACGTGGTTTACAACATGGCAGAACACTGGGGTGACAATCCCAAAGGTGATGAATTTTCCTACCAACAACGCCCCATCAAAGAAATTATGCACTCACCCGTCAGAACGTGCACATTGGATCAAAGCTTACGTGATGTCCTGCACATCATGTGGCACTTTCACTTCCTGCACGTTCCTGTCATGGACAAAAATAACGAGATGTGCGGCATCGTCAGTATTGATGACGTGGTGAAGTTCTCTATCCATGAAAGTGAATTGGAAAGCAAGATTCTGCGCGAAGAACTGATGCTGACGGGGGAACGCCCGCTCTCTTAAAGCGCGGTCGGCCTGCTCTATTTTAAGTTAACTGAATGACCTAGCTATCGCGGCGTGGTGTGCCGGGAAGACGTACGAACTCTACACCGTCTTCTTCTAGGTCTTGCGCTTCTTCTTCCGAAGCTTTGCCATAAATTCCGCGTTCTTCGGCATCGCCGTTGTGAATTTTACGGGCTTCATCCGCGAAGTCTTCGCCAACATTTTCAAAGTTTTCTTCAGCATAATCACGGATACGACCAACGGCATCCAAAATCTGCTGCGCTACTTCTTGCGCACGGGCATCACCCATCGCGTTGATGTCATATTCAGGCAAGTCTTGAGCACCCCCCTCTTCAGAACCTTTGGACGGCGCTATGTTGGGGGACATGATGGCTTTTGTCACATTGGTTGAGCCGCAATAAGGGCATTCCACGTCACCATCTACGACTTGCTGGTCATAGGTGGCGCTATCGCGGAACCATGCTTCGAAACTATGGTCGTCGGCACAACAGAGTTGGTACAGGATCATCCGTGCAAACCCGATATTCATTCAAACGGTCAACTATTATAGTCAGTGTAACGCGAATCCAAAGCCTCTCGTCACGCTGAACAGCCTCAAATTATATTCTAAGGGTTAACAAATGTCCAAGAACGGCACGATTTCAACGTCTTCTGACAAAATGCCTAAACATCTGAAAATCACCCAGATATCACCTTGGGTGGCACGTTGGACCAGCCTCATAAGGCCAAAAGGTAGCGTTTTGGACTTAGCAGCTGGTGGCGGCCGCCATGGACGAATGTTGCTGGAACGCGATCATAAGGTAACATTTTTGGACCGCACCATCGAACCTTTGAGTGATCTTGAAGGCACCCCCAACGCCCAATTGATTGAGGCTGATCTTGAAGATGGAAGTCCCTGGCCCCTAGATGGGCAGAAATTCGATGCCATTATCGTGGTCAATTATCTTCACCGTCCCCTATTTGACGACCTTCTGGCTTCCCTTAATCCTGGCGGCATTTTTATCTATGAAACCTTTGCACGCGGAAACGAAGACTATGCCCGGCCACGCAACCCCAACCATTTACTAAGAACAGGGGAATTATTAGATTTGGTTTCTGGAAAGCTACAGGTGATCGGCTATGAGCATGGCCTAGTTACGAATGCAGATATAACCGGTGTAAAACAAAGACTGTGTGCCGTTAACGACTTGGCTATATCCGATCGCGATGACCAACAGCCAAAACCTCACACCATCATGACCCTATGAGCCGGAACCAGAACCACAACTACGAGTATTATTTTTTTCTCTAAACCAATAACGCGAAGCATTGTACTATTATATACAGATATATACAGATATAAAAATTTGCCGGAGAATTTGGCAATGGACAGCGTTCAAAATAATGCCTCCAATAACAACGAGCATGAATTGCTCGAACGTTATCGTAAGTTGGCCAAAATCTCGACCGATTGGTTCTGGGAAACTGACGAGAATTATGTCGTCACTTACATGTCAGAATCAGTTGAGCGCATTACCGGTATGCCGCGTGAAACCTATATTGGCATGTCACGATTTGATTTGGCATCCGAAGACACCAAAAAAACACCTGAGTGGCAACATCACATCGAACAAATTCAAAATCACGAGAAAATCAAAAACTTTGAATACAAACATGTTGGCACAGATGGTCATATTGTTTATCTGCGCGTGAATGCGGTCCCTCTTTTCCACGATGATGGAACTTTTCACGGCTACTTGGGCACCACTGCAGATATCTCTGAACTGGTGATGGCTAAAAACCATCTTGAAGCCACCAATCGAGAATTACATGCTCGATCAAAAGAACTGGAAGCTGCCAAGCTTGCCGCCGAGCATTTGGCGCGCACAGATACATTAACAGGGCTCAATAATCGTCGAGCTTTTTTTGAGCAAGCACGAACAATTGATGAACTATGCAAACGCTACAAACACCTTTATTCCATCATCATGATGGACATCGACTTTTTTAAAAAAATTAATGACACCCATGGTCATGCCGCTGGTGATAAAGCCCTTAAAGTTATTGCAGACACACTCATTAGAATTATCCGCACATCAGACGTCGCAGGGCGCATAGGCGGTGAAGAATTTGCCATCATATTGCCCCAAACCCAAGCCGACAGCGCAGAAAACCTTGCCGAACGGTTACGCAAAGGTTTGGAGAGCAGCACGATTGATTACGATTGCGGCAGCCTTAGCCTCACCGCCAGCTTCGGTGTCGCACAATACGCAGGCGACACAGCGACCATTGAAGAAATTGTCTCTCATGCAGATGATGCACTCTATCAAGCCAAACACAAAGGCCGCAATTGTGTGGTGGTGACCCCAGCTTAAGAAACATCACGGGTATGAGTCAGTGAAGGCACTTGGCTGCGGACTTCAACAACCCGCGACGGATCAATATCCGAAACAATAATACCAGGTTGTTCGCCACCATCTGCCAACACTTTCCCCCATGGGTCAATGATCAATGAATGGCCGTATGTTTTGCGCCCTGCAAAATGCGTCCCCACTTGCGCAGGTGCAAAAATGTAGCAGCCGTTTTCAATGGCACGCGCACGTAGCAAAACATGCCAATGCGCCGTTCCTGTTGGCACGGTAAAGGCCGCCGGAACCGTCAACAAGGATGCCCCCGCCCCCGCCAGAGCACGATAAAGATACGGAAAGCGAACATCATAACAGGTGCTTAACCCCAAGCCACCCCAGGGCAGATCAACCAAAACCTTTTCGGAGCCCGGCGAAAATGTTTCTGATTCACGATAGCTTTCGCCGCCTGCCAGATCGACATCAAACATATGGATTTTGTCATAAGTCGCAGCAATCTCACCTTGAGGGGAAAAAACAAAAGTGCGGTTGGCAATTTTATCTCCCAAATCAATCGCCAGGGTGCCACCATGGAGCCAAATACCCAATTCTTGTGCCAGTGATGCGAAAGCTGGAATGGCGGGGTGAGCCTCTTGGGTTTTTGCATATGCTCGAATATTGTCCGCCCCAAACGTCATCATCGCGACGTTTTCAGGCAAAAACACAAGCTCTGCCCCCCGCCCCTGGGCTTCACGCACAAAATCACACGCGATCTGGATGTTGGCATCCATATCATCGCTAGCGTTTACCTGCACACAGGCTGCTTTAAATACCGGGGGGAGGTCGCTCATCACAGAGCCCTATATCAAGATTTAAGCAATCCCAAGCATGGGGTCGAGTTCGTCGTCAAAATCCAGTTCAAACATATCGTCACACCCACCGATAGCTTTGCCGTCAATAAAGATTTGCGGCACGGTGTGCCCACCTGAACGTTCTTGCATTTCTTGGCGTTTAGAGCGATCGCGGAGAACATCAATCTCCTCATAAGAAACGCCCTTTTTATCTAATAGTGCTTTCGCACGAACACAAAATGGGCAAATCGGCGTGGTGTAAATTTCTACTTTGGTCATTCAGTCTGTCCATATCATTTCGCGCACCTGGGTCTTACAGATCCAGTTGATGCGCTTCTACATCACTTATCTCTTATATATATGAGCTCTGGCACAGATTTAAGCAAAATCTCGCACCACTCGTGCCAGGGTCAAGACATTGATCTGAGTTGCACCGCCACGTTTGAGCACCTTTGCCACAGCCCGAACTGTGGCCCCCGTGGTATAAACATCATCGACCAAGACAATCCGTTGACCTTGCAATTGATTTCGAGCACGTGGGTTAATCGCGAATGCCCCTTGGACATTGCGGGCCCGGGCACCACGCCCCATCCGTCCTTGGCTTGGTGTTTTGCGTTTGCGCACAAGGGCATTGGTTAAGACAGGCACGTCCGATAACCTTCCCAATTGCAGTGCTAACAATGCGGCTTGGTTATAACGACGGGAAAAAAGGCGGGTCCAATGTAAAGGGACCGGAACAATGAGATCACTATCATCCAACAAATCACGCCCACTGGCGAACATCCATTTCGCCAAAAGGTTGGCAATTTCAGTGCGATCCGCATGCTTAAACCCCAACACCAAATCACGAGTATTGTCATCATAGACCAAAGCTGCGCGGGCACGGTCAAATGGTGGATGTTCACGTACACATGCACCACACAAAGTCTGGTCCGGAACTTCATATTCAAAGGGATAACCACATGCCTGACAACAGGCCGAACCCAAAAATGAAACTCGCGACCAACATGTGGAACAAAGTGTTTGTGGCGCATCCACTTGCGTTCCACACCCCGCACAAGAAGGAGGCAACACCACATCAATCACACGTGAAAACACGCCATTCTTTTTAAGATACATCAATCACCACAACACAACCATAAGGCTAACACTTTAACACTGCTTGCGGCTGTGTCATATAGGGGCCATGGCAACACCTGAACACATGGCATTATTTGAACGCAAAGCCGTGCGCATGCACCGTGACCGCGCCGCCAACACACTGAATAATCACGATTTTCTATTCACAGAAGTCGCTGATCGCTTGACCGAACGCTTAGACGATGTGAAGCGCGACTTCCCATTGGCGCTGGATATCGGCTGCCACGGTGGTGAAGTGGCATCAAGTCTGAAGCAAGGCTCACACACCCGTGGCAATATTGAAACCTTGCTGCAATGCGACCCTTCACCTCAGCTATCCAGCAAGGCTCAAACACAAAGCCAGGGCATCAGCTTCGCAGCCGATGAAGAGTTCCTGCCCGTCAAAGCTGAAAGTTTAGACTTGGTTTTGTCCAACCTGTCTTTGCATTGGGCCAATGACCTGCCCGGTGCCTTGGTGCAAATCCGCAAAGCCCTTAGACCCGATGGGTTGTTTCTGGCCACCATGTTGGGTGAAGGCACATTACAAGAATTGCGCACTGCCTTGATGGCGGCTGAAATGGAAGTTGAAATGGGTATCAGCCCCCGGATCTCGCCCTACGCCACGGTGCAGGATTTGGGCGGTTTGTTACAACGTGCTGGCTTTACCTTGCCGGTTGTCGATACCGAAACCATCACGGTTTCGTACCCCGATATGTTCAAGCTGATGCATGACCTGCGTGGTATGGGCGAAGCCGGTGCGGTGAGTGGTCGACGCAAAAATTTCAGCCGCCGCGATACCTTCATGCGTGCCGCCGAAATCTATTTTGAAAAATTTGAGGGCCAGGATGATTGTGGCGAAGGCCGTATCCCGGCAACGTTCGACATCATCTACCTCACCGCTTGGTCGCCTCACCCGGATCAACAACAACCCATGAAACCCGGCACGGCAACTTCGAACTTAATTGATGTTTTAGAGAAAAAAGATTGAAACACCGCCAAACGGTGACGAGATAAACGTCCATGAAATTTGAAACACCACTGATCCCCGGAAAACTGATCAAACGCTATAAACGGTTTATGACCGACGTGGAACTTGCCGATGGCACGGTGGTCACGGCGCACTGCGCCAATTCGGGTTCCATGCTGTCTGTTAATGAACCCGGCACAGATGTCTGGATCAGCCCCGCCAACAATCCAAAGCGCAAACTTCAATACACTTGGGAAATCACCAAGATTGGCGACGCTATGGTGGGCATCAACACCCAACACCCCAACCGCATCGTTTTTGAAGCTATTGAGGCCGGGAAAATCAAAGAGTTGATGGGTTATGACAGCCAAAAACGCGAAGTGAAGTACGGCAAAAATTCTCGTATCGATGTGTTGCTGCAAGCCGACGATAAGCCCGATTGTTATGTCGAGGTTAAAAACACCACCATGCGCCGGGACTTGTCAGACGGTGCCCCCGCAGAATTCCCAGATTCGGTCACAGCCCGCGGTGCCAAGCACTTGGATGAGCTGGCCGATATGGTTGAACAAGGCCACCGTGCGGTGATGTTTTATTTGGTTCAGCGCGATGATGCAGATCGTTTCACAGTCGCCAAAGACATTGACCCAACGTACGCAGAACGCTTGGAAGCCGCACAAAAACGTGGTGTTGAGGTCATTGCCTATGGCTGTCGCGTCACGCCAGAGGAAATTGATATCGACCGCCCCGTTTCCATCTACCTAAACGGATAGGTGTTCTTTTCTTTCCACCATGCCATAATCCCCAAAATTCAATATACGTTGTGAGCCCATGAACAGTTCTAAAAGCATCGAAATACACCCCGCCGAAGACTTTGAAGGCATGCGCAAAGCCGGGCGCTTGGCTGCTGAAACCATTGATGCGGTTACGCCTTTCGTGAAACCGGGTGTCACCACGGAAGAACTCAACACGTTCTGTCATGATTTTATCGTCCAGCATGGTGCACAACCTGCCCCATTGAATTATCGCGGTTTTCCCAAATCCATTTGCACATCCGTAAATCACGTGGTGTGCCATGGTATTCCCGGTGAAAAGAAACTCCACGACGGCGATATCATCAACCTCGACATCACCGTCATTTTAAACGGCTGGTTTGGCGATACATCACGCATGTTCACCGTTGGCGAAACATCCGTCAAAGCACAGCGCCTCATCGACATCACCTTTGACGCCATGTGGGAAGGCATCCGCGTCGTCAAACCCGGTGCCACCACGGGTGACATTGGCCACGCCATTCAGTCTTTTGCCGAAAAACAGCGCTGTTCAGTGGTGCGTGATTTCTGTGGTCACGGGCTTGGCCGGGTGTTCCACGATGCCCCCAACATTATGCACTTTGGCGAACCCAGCACAGGCGCACGCCTGGAAGAAGGCATGTTCTTCACCATCGAACCGATGATCAATCTGGGGAAATTGGATGTGAAGATATTGGGCGATGGTTGGACTGCCGTCACCAAAGACCGGTCCTTGTCCGCGCAGTTCGAACATTCCATCGCAGTAACCGCCGATGGCTATGAAGTCTTCACGTTGTCACCAGAAGGCCTGGACAAGCCCCCCTATAGTTAGGCACATTAGGGCAAGCACACCCATTGGATGCGGTGCGCAATGCAAACAGCCCTTTGAGTGTGCCCTTAAATGTCCAAAGCACCCCACTATACTGGCCACCGCCAACGCCTGCGTGAACGCTTCTTGAAATCCAAGGGGCGTGACTTGGCGGACTATGAATTGATCGAGCTGTTGTTGTTCGCGGCCTCACCACGCCGAGATGTCAAACCGCTTGCCAAAGACTTATTAAATCACTTCGGCTCATTTGGGGCTGTTCTCAATGCCGATGCCGCAGAGCTGCAAAAGATAAACGGCATGGGTGAAGTTGCCGCCGTGAGCCTGCTTGCCGTACGCCAAGCTGCTGAACGTTTGCTCCAAGACGATGTCCTCAACCGTCCAGTCCTCAGCAATTGGCAAAGTCTGATGGATTACTGTCGTGTATCTATGGGCAGCAACAAAACCGAACAATTTCGCGTGCTGTTTTTAAACCGCAAAAACATTCTGATTGCCGATGAATTGCAAGAAGAAGGCACCGTCGATCACACCCCGGTCTATCCCCGCAAAGTCATCAAACGCGCTTTGGATTTGGAAGCCAGCGCCCTAATCCTGGTGCACAATCATCCCTCCGGTGATCCCACCCCCAGTCAAGCCGATATTGATATGACGCGGGAACTGCAAGAAGTTGGTGAAAAGCTCGGCATCCAGCTGCACGATCATGTGATTGTGAGTAAGTCGGAGAACAGTTCGTTTAAGACGATGGGGTTGTTGTGAAGTAGTATATTTGTGAGGATCTAAAATGCATAAACACGGTGCCAAGCGCATTCGACAAAAACAAAACTCTCACACAAGCAACCAAAACGTTGTCGCCATTCTAGCGACTTTGATGAGTTCTATCGTTGCGGTAGCTGTAGTTGCTGGTTCTTCATATGCAACTTATTTATCCAATGAGAATAGTCTCGACCTGGAGAAATGCTCGAAGATTGAAGAAAGAGCGGAAGCATTTGTTGCTGAATTCAATGTGTACTCAGAATTAAGAAACCGTATATGGGTTTTACACGCATCACATGAAATATCTAAAGCTAAACAAACATGGAATGAGATTCAGAAACTAACAAAACAATTCCATGATGTAGAAAACAGGATGAATGTTCATGAATACATAGCGAAATCGATGATTGATCGCTCTAAATATCGAACAGAAATTATTAAAGCAGAGGCGTTTGATCTAGCAGAACCATACTCCGACCACTTCAAGCGGAGAACCGACAAAATAACAAGCAAAATGATTAAAACACAGGTATACCTGGGGCAGGAACTTTACAAATGTTACAACTAACAACCATTGACCTCCCCCACCCCCATCCCCACTAATAACGGGATGACTGTGAGCAACAATACCGCCCCGCGTTTAGCCCCCATGATCGCAATCCGCGTCTTCGTGCCGTTTGCATTGGGTTATTTCCTGTCTTACCTGTACCGCGTCGTCAACGCCGTGATTGCCCCAGATTTGGTGACGGATTTGGGGTTGGGTGCGTCTGCACTGGGGTTACTGACGGCCGCCTATTTCCTCACCTTTGCCGCCTTTCAATTGCCGCTTGGCGTTTTGCTGGATCACTATGGCCCGCGCACCATTGAAGCCGGGCTTTTGGTTTTTGCTGCGGCCGGGGCCGCCCTATTTGCCTTGGCCCCCGACACGCCAACATTGGTCATCGCCCGCGGGCTGATCGGCTTTGGCGTATCGGCCTGTTTGATGGCAGCGTTTAAGGCCTATGTCATGTGGTTCCCCAAAGAACGCTTGGCCTTGGTCAACGGGTTTCAAATGACCGCAGGTGGGCTTGGCGCGTTGGCCGCGACACAACCTGTCGAGATGTTGTTGGGCATCACAGATTGGCGCGGGGTGTTTTGGATACTGGCGGGATTGACGCTGGTTTCCGCCCTCGCCATCTATTTCATTGTTCCAGAGCGTCACAGCGGCCGCCACGAAGACGCCAAATTGCGCGATGCCTGGACGGGCGTTGCTGCCGTGTTCACCAGCGCAACGTTTTGGCGGGCAGCCCCCCTGTGCGTGTTTTCTCAAGCCACATTTTTATCCATCCAAGGGCTTTGGTCCGGGCCGTGGCTGCGCGATGTTGCGGGCCTTGAACGTGCTGACGTCGCCACACACCTGTTTTGGATTGCCGCGGCCATGGTTGCCGGATTTTTCATCTGGGGCATCGTTGCTGAGCGTGTCCAGAAACTCTACGACATCAAGCCTATGAGCGTGGCAACCTTCGGCATGGCCTGTTTTATGGGGATACAGGCCATCATCACCGCAGAGCTGGTCCTGGGTGACCCGCAGCTCATTCTTGGTGTGTGGATTGCCTTTGGTTTCTTTGCCACAGTCGGGATTTTACCCTACGCCGCCATGTCCCAAGCGTTTCCACCTGCCCTGGCCGGACGGGTGAATACCGGATTGAATTTGTTGGTGTTTGTCCTGGCCTTTGCGGGTCAATGGGCCGTGGGTGCCGTGATTGATTTGTGGCCACAGACGGCAAATGGTGGGTATAGCCCAGAAGGTTTCCAAGCCGCTTTTGGCTTCATGTTGGGGCTGCAACTGCTGGCGATGGTTTGGTATCTCAGCCGTCGCAAGGTCGCGGTATAAGCCCCCTTTCATTTTGTACAATTTTGCGTATGATCCGGGCCATCTGATTTAACGGAGATTCCCTATGATTCCGCGCTATTCCCGCCCAGAGATGACCAAAATCTGGGACCCGGCTAACAAATTCAATATCTGGTTCCAAATCGAAGCCCACGCCTGTGATGCACTGGCCGAGCTGGGGGTCATCCCCAAGGAAGCCGCCAAGGCGGTTTGGGAAAAAGGCGACAAGCCCTACACCGATGAACGCATTGCACGCATCGACGAAATCGAAATGGAAACCAAGCACGACGTGATCGCGTTCTTAACTGAACTGGCAGAGCACGTTGGCGAAGAAAGCCGCTTCGTCCATCAAGGCATGACCAGTTCCGACGTGTTGGACACGTGCTTGGCCGTACAAATGACCCAAGCAGCCGATATCTTGTTGGAAAACCTGGACGAACTTCTGGCCGCATTAAAAGTCCGCGCTGAAGAAACCAAGCACATGGCCTGCATCGGTCGCAGCCACGGCATTCACGCCGAACCCACCACCATGGGCCTGAAGTTTGCACGTTTCTACGCAGAATTCGCACGCGGCAAAGAACGACTAAAGGCCGCACGCAAGGACATCGCCACCTGTGCCATTTCCGGCGCGGTCGGCACCTTTGCCAACATTGATCCGCAAGTTGAAGAACACGTTGCCGAAAAAATGGGCCTGACACCGGAACCTGTTTCCACCCAGGTGATCCCGCGTGATCGCCACGCGGCTTACTTCGCAACCTTGGGCGTGATTGCATCCAGCATGGAAAACATCGCCACCGAAATTCGTCACCTTCAACGCACCGAAGTGCGCGAAGCTCAGGAATACTTTGCACCGGGGCAAAAAGGCAGCTCCGCCATGCCGCACAAGCGCAACCCGATTCTAACGGAAAACCTGACGGGTATGGCGCGCATTGTTCGCATGTCGGTTACACCGGCTTTGGAAAATGTGGCGCTTTGGCATGAACGCGATATTTCGCACAGCTCTGTCGAACGCATGATTGGCCCGGATGCGACTGTGACCTTGAACTTCGCGCTGAAACGTTTGATCGGCACCGTCACCAAGTTGGTGGTTTATCCCGACAACATGATGAAGCAGCTCAACGAATTCGGCGGCATCCACGATGCCCAGCGCGTTCTGCTGTTCTTGACGCAAAACGATGTATCGCGCGAAGACGCTTACAAGATCGTTCAGCGCAACGCCATGTTGGTGTGGAAAAGCTTCGGCATTGACCCGGACAATCCTGACAGCACGCCAGAACTCAACGACATTGAACAAGGCGCAACGGAACACGACAACCGCTTGTTCTACTTCTTGTCACACGATGAAGATTTGAAAGCGGTCCTGTCCGTGGATGATCTCAAACGTTTATTGGATGAAGACAGCATTGATTATCACACCAAACGTGTGGATGCGATTTTCAAACGCGTGTTTGGCTAAGCCACAGCACGCACACAAAAACAAAACGCCGTTTGGTCAAATGATCAGGCGGCGTTTTGTTTTTGGTTAGATTAAGAAGTGGTTATCCAAGGCCTTAAACAAGTCATCCCCAAAAGATGGCCCCTTGTGAATGACGGATGTATTGGACGGCAGATAACTTAGGTGTTCATCGCTATCATCCAAACTGGTGATCAGAGCCAGTGGGATATTGCGCGTCGCGGGCATCGCCGACAAACCAATGGCCAAATCAATTCCGTCCAATTCTGGCATGATGGCAGAGATGATGAGAAAATCCGGCTGAGTACGGACAATCATCGGCAGGGCTTCAAAAGTCGTCGTAACGGTGTGCACACGATAACCACACTGTTGCAGTTCACGTTCGACGTAGTGGTTCGCCGTACCGTGAAGCATCACCAACATCACTTCGATGTTGCGCACCTCAATATCACTTTCCGAAAAACCAACCTTGGCAGGCAAATCACGAACCACTTGCCCTGCATCACTATCCAGCGCCAAACGGCCATCGGTGATGTCTTCCAAGCGGTCAATGAATACCTGTAAATCATCCGCAGCACCTGGCGGCAGTGCCTTGGCATTGACGATAAAATCTTCGAGACGATGCGCAACCGTGCCCAGCAACCGTAAACCCACATTGCCCGCTTGAACCCGGAGCTTTAATGCAGTGCGAGAAACTTTGGATAACAACTCATCCGCTTCAATCCGCTCGTGACGAAAATCATCGAGACACAAATCAAGCTCACTTACCAATTCTTTAGCTTCATCAAGGCATTCTTGGCGCAATTCATGAGCAATACCTTCAACACCATGTGCATACACACCATTAAAATCGTCACTCATGTTCGCATCCCCCAGGTGAAATTAAATTCAGATCCGATTATAGGCAGCAATTCGTATGAACCAAATGAGCGAAATCAAAATAGATCATATTTCCAGCAAAAAACCCGGTGAGAGATCTCACCGGGTTTTAAAATCATCAGAGATTTTAGGACCTTAGCCGTGGTCTTTACCCAACGCTTCGAAAGCGTCTTTAAGCTGTTCCATGGCAACACCCATCAGGCGTTCTAGCTGGTCACGGACTTCGTCTTCGCTCATTTCAATGGAGCGGCTTTCAAAATCACCTAGGACTTTGCGCAGAACGTCATCATCGCCAGGTTCTTCCAAATCCGCAATCACAACGGTTTTGGCGTAAGCTTCAATTTCTGAACCTTCCATCCCCATTTTCTCTGCGGCCCACTCACCCAAGAGTTTATTGCGGCGAGAGATAGCTTTGAACTTCATCTCGTCGTCCATTTTTTGTTTCGCTTCAAAGCTTTTTTCACGATCAGAAAAGCTGTCAGACATGAACGGTATTCCCTATGCATTCTGGTTCTGGCCTTTTCAGGCCCATATCGGGGTCAGACTTAGTTGATCTAAGTCTCCTTATCTTTATATAAGGTGTCTGTGATCCAACACCAGTACCCAAACTCTTTGCTGTTTTGCCATCTTGCACTGCAAAACAAAAGGGTTTTTTGCACACAAAAGCGTTATAAACTTTCCATTATGTGCACAGTTGTGATTCTTCGCCGCTCTAACCACACATGGCCCCTGTTAATTGGGGCCAATCGTGATGAAAATGGTACCCGTCCTTGGGCTGCCC
Organism: Magnetovibrio sp.; assembly: GCA_026196495.1. Lineage (GTDB taxonomy): Bacteria > Pseudomonadota > Alphaproteobacteria > Rhodospirillales > Magnetovibrionaceae > Magnetovibrio. The sequence continues at coordinate 52,342 of JAPHSY010000017.1, read as the reverse complement.
CTGCACGCCATTGGGATGACCGTGCCGACGTGGTTGCTGGCCTGGATGAACTGGCAGGCGGTACATGGTTGGGCATCAATGATTTTGGTCTTGTGGCGTGTGTCTTAAACCGCCCTGGAACCCTAGGACCCGCGAAAAACAAGCGTTCCCGCGGTGAATTACCTCTAGAAGCCTTAGATCATGCCGAGGCCAGTACAGCCGCCGAAGCGCTTCGTGTTCTGGACCCAAGCACCTATCGTCCATTCAACTTGATTGTTGCTGACGCCCATGATGGGTACTGGATTACATTGCCGGAGATTGAAAACAAAATTGAGGTCCAAACTCTCCCCGAAGGGTTATCCATGATCACAGCACATGACCTCAATGATCCAACCCATTCAGCACGCCAACGCACCCATTATCCCCGTTTTGCAGCTGCACAAACGCCAGATCCCGACTCGGGCGACTGGTCACAGTGGGAGAATCTGCTGGAAAGCCGCCAACGCGCCGATGATAACAGCCCCGAAAGTGCCATGCTGATTGAAACCGACACTGGCTTCGGCACCTCATCAAGTTCCCTCATCGCCATTCCCAGCTTTAAGAAAAAGTCAGAGAATCCAGAGACTTCCGCCATTTGGCGATTTCGGGGCGGAAAACCCAAAGAGGTCCCCTGGACAAACATCAAAATTTGATCCCCACATGAACGCCAAAACCGTGTGCGAGAACGTTGTTTTGGCCGCTCTCAAGTGCTATATCACCCCCTTCTTTACGGCGAGCGGCGCAGGTGCCACACCGCCACAAATGGAAAGCTTAATATCATGGCCAAACGCAGGCAGCTTTATGAAGGCAAGGCAAAGGTGATCTTCGAAGGTCCCGAGCCCGGAACCGTTGTTCAATATTTCAAGGACGACGCCACCGCCTTTAACAACAAAAAGCAAGGCACCATCACGGGAAAAGGCGTGCTCAACAACCGCATTTCTGAATACCTGATGGTCAAACTGGCCGACATCGGCATCCCCACCCACTTCGTACGACGCTTGAACATGCGCGAACAGTTGGTGCGCGAAGTCGAAATTGTTCCTATCGAAGTCGTGGTGCGCAACATTGTTGCAGGTTCTTTGGCAAAACGTTTCGATATGCCCGAAGGTACCCCGCTGCCGCGCTCCATCGTCGAGTACTATTATAAATCCGACGAACTAGACGATCCGATGATTTCCGAAGAACACATCACCGCGTTCGGTTGGGCCACACCGCAAGACATGGACGAAATCATGTCCATGTCACTGCGCATCAACGATTTCCTGGTTGGCTTATTCTTAGGCATCGGCATCCGCTTGGTAGACTTCAAGTTGGAATTCGGTCGCGTTTATGAAGAAGATCAAATGCGCCTGATCCTGGCCGATGAAATCAGCCCCGATAACTGCCGCCTGTGGGATAAGGACACCAACGAAAAGTTGGACAAAGACCGTTTCCGCCGCGATATGGGCAACGTCGAAGGCGCCTACCAAGAAGTCGCACGGCGTTTGGGCATCTTGCCAGAATCCGGTCCGGGCGATATTCCCGGCACGGACACCATGCAATAAATTTCAAATACGCTCAGGTCGGGACGCTCCCGGCCTGTGCTGTTTCAGACCGACATTTAAACGAGAGCACCCATGAAAGCCAAAGTTCACGTCACTTTGAAAAACGGCGTCTTGGATCCCCAAGGCAAAGCCATCGAACACACCCTTCACTCTTTGGGCTTTGAAGGCCTAAACGAAGCGCGCCAGGGCAAGTTCATCGAATTGGTACTGTCCGAAACGGATACCGACAAGGCCCGTGCCCAGGTGGACCAGATGTGCAAGAAGCTGCTCGCCAATACGGTTATCGAGAACTACACCATCGATCTTGAGGACTGAGCTCCATGAAAGCTTGCGTCATTGTCTTCCCCGCTTCCAATTGCGACCGCGATATGAAGGTTGCCTTGGAACAATCCATTGGTTCACCCGTAGACATGGTTTGGCACCGCGAGACTGATCTCAGCGGTTACGACCTTGTCACCATTCCAGGCGGCTTTTCTTACGGCGACTATCTGCGTTGTGGTGCCATGGCTGCACGTAGCCCGATCATGGCCGAAGTGGTCAAACACGCGGAACGAGGTGGTAAAGTTTTGGGCATCTGTAACGGTTTTCAAGTCTTGTGCGAAAGCGGTCTGTTGCCAGGCGTTCTAATGCGCAATGCCAACCTGAAGTTCATCTGTAAAGATGTGGAACTGAAGGTCGAGCGTGCGGATACAGCCTTTACCAACGACTATACCCAAGGTGACATCATCACTTACCCCGTGGCACATCACGACGGCAACTACTTCGCCGATGGTGAAACCTTAAAAGCCATTGAAGGCAACGGCCAAGTGGCATTTCGCTACGTCGACAACCCCAATGGTTCCATCAACGACATCGCTGGCATTTTAAACGAAGCGGGCAACGTGTTGGGCATGATGCCCCACCCCGAACGTTTGGTTGAACCTTTGCATGGGCGCACCGATGGTCGTCCAATGTTTGACGGCCTCATCAAAAGTATTGCGGCGTAAGGGAGCGATAGAATGACTGAAATTACTCCCGAAATCGTAGCTGAACACGGCCTATCCAAAGACGAATACAAAATGGTGCTCGACATCATGGGGCGTGAGCCAAACTTGAACGAGTTGGGCATCTTCTCCGTCATGTGGTCGGAGCACTGTTCTTACAAGTCATCCAAAAAGTGGTTGAAAACCCTACCAACCGAGGCCCCTTGGGTGATCTGCGGTCCGGGTGAAAACGCCGGCATCATTGATGCGGGTGATGGCGATGCCATTATCTTCAAAATGGAAAGCCACAACCACCCCAGCTACATCGAACCGTATCAAGGCGCAGCGACAGGCGTCGGCGGCATCATGCGTGACGTGTTCACCATGGGTGCACGTCCCATCGCCAACTTGAACGCATTGCGTTTCGGTCTACCCGATCATCCCAAAACCCGTCACTTGGTCCACGGTGTGGTCGAAGGCATCGGCGGTTATGGCAACTGCATGGGTGTTCCGACAGTTGCAGGTGAAACGGAATTTCACACCAGCTATGACGGCAACATCTTGGTCAACGCTATGTGTGTTGGTTTGGCAGATGCAAACAATATCTTCTATTGCGCCGCGGCCGGTATCGGCAATCCAGTGGTCTACGTTGGTTCCAAAACGGGCCGCGATGGTATCCACGGTGCCACCATGGCATCCACGGAGTTCACCGCAGACACCGAAGAAAAACGCCCAACAGTTCAGGTGGGCGATCCCTTCACCGAAAAGCTGCTGTTGGAAGCATGCCTGGAATTGATGAGCACCGACGCCATCGTTGCGATCCAAGATATGGGCGCGGCTGGTTTGACGTCGTCTTCGTTTGAAATGGCGTCTTCAGGTGGTGTCGGCATCGACATGAACCTGGACAATGTGCCTCAACGCGAAGAAAACATGACACCTTACGAGATGATGTTGTCAGAATCTCAAGAACGCATGTTGATGGTTTTGAAACCCGGCAAAGAAGACATGGCAAAAGCTATCTTTGAAAAGTGGGAACTAGACTTCGCAGTTATTGGTGAGATCACCGACACCGGCCGTATGCGCCTATTCCACGGTGGCGACATGGTTGCTGACCTGCCGATCGCCCCACTGGCCCATGCCAGCCCAGAATATGACCGTCCACACGTACCGACACCGAAGCGCCCGGACATTGATCCGAACAGCGTTGCTGCACCCGCCGATATTATGGATACCATCAAAACTTTGGTGAGTACGCCCAACGGCTGTTCCAAACGTTGGGTTTGGGAACAGTACGACCACATGGTCATGGGTGATACTATGGGCCTGGGTCGTCCCGGTGGCGATGCCGCCATGGTCCGCATCCACGGAAGCACCAAAGGTGTGGCGATGTCATCCGACGTAACGCCGCGTTATGTATTGGCTGACCCGGTTGAAGGTGGTCGCCAAGCTGTAGCAGAAACCTATCGCAACATCACCGCAACAGGTGCTGAGCCCAAAGCCATCACCGACAACATGAACTTCGGCAATCCCGAACGCCCTGAAATCATGGGTCAGTTTGTGGGGGCGGTTCAAGGTATCGGCGAAGCCTGTAAAGCACTGGATTACCCGGTCGTTTCCGGCAATGTCTCGCTCTACAACGAAACCAACGGTCAAGGCATCTTGCCGACCCCGACCATCGGTGGCGTGGGCTTCATTGCCGACGTCAACAAAGCCGTAGGTATGGGCTTCATTGCCGAAGGCGAAGACATTGTGCTGATCGGTGAGACCAAAGGCCATATGGGCTGCACGCAGTACTTAGCGGAAATCGAAAGCCGCGAAGAAGGCTCAGCCCCCCACGTTGATCTGGCTTTGGAACGCAAAACTGGCGACTTTGTCCGTTCACAAATCCTGGGCGGCAACGTCACAGCCTGTCACGATTTGTCCGACGGTGGTTTGGGTGTTGCGGTTGCCGAAATGGCAATGAAATCCGGCCTCGGTGCTGATATCCAAGATTTAAGCGGCGATCTGCCGCTACACGCTTGGCTGTTTGGCGAGGACCAAGCCCGTTACTTGACCACCACCACCGATGGCGCAGCCCTGGTGGCTGCAGCCCAAGCCGCCGACTTGTTTGCCGCCCAATTGGGTTCAGTCAAAGGTGGGGACTTGACCATTGAAGGTGCCGGACACATATCTGTGGCAAGTTTGTCAGATGCACACGAAGGATGGATGCCGGAATACATGGCCCATCCCGACTTTGAAGAGTAAGAGGAGACTGCTCAATGGCCATGGAAGCCGCTGAGATTGAACGCCTTATCAAAGAAGGCCTGCCGGACGCTGAAGTCCACATCGAAGATTTGCGTGGTGACGGTGATCACTATGCAGCACGTGTGGTGTCCAAAGCATTTATCGGAAAATCCCGTGTGCAACAGCACCAAATGGTTTACGCCGCCTTGAAGGGCAGCATGGATCAGCAGTTGCACGCACTGGGCCTGCAAACTTCGGCCCCAGAAGACGCTTAAACGCGAATAAAGGAACAATATACAATGAGCGACAATCCGGTTTTTGACCGTATCAAAGACGAAATCGGCTCCACCGACGTGGTGCTGTTTATGAAAGGCAACCCGATGTTCCCACAATGTGGCTTCTCCGCTGCGGTGGTCGGTGTGCTGTCTCACATGCAAATCAAATTCAAAGGCATCGACGTGTTGCAAGACATGGAAATCCGCGAAGGCATCAAAGCATTTTCCAGCTGGCCAACCATTCCCCAGCTCTACGTTAAAGGCGAATTTGTTGGCGGTTGTGACATCGTCAAAGAAATGTTTGAGGCTGGTGAACTGCAAAAGCTACTTACCGACAACGGCATCGCATTTGAGGATGCTCCCGCTTCTTAAAGTGCGAAGTTATCAATTGTGGAAAGGCCACTCCCCTGGAGTGGCCTTTTCTGTTTTAATACTTTACTCAATTGTTCGTTTCTTCGTATGCCTAGAGCTTACCTACTCTTTCAGAATTTCTGAAAAATTCATAAGCTCAGTAATGTTCTTAGCCCCCAAACGCTCCATCATTTTGGCTCGATGAACTTCTACTGTGCGAATGGAAAGGTTAAGCTCATAGGCAATTTGTTTATTCATCTGTCCCTGTATAACCAGCTTAAAAACCTGCATCTCACGTTCGGTTAATGTTTCAAAGCGCTTTTGTTGTTGTTCACGGGCATGATTTAAACGGCTTTTACATTGAGCCTTTTCAATGCTCGGGACTAAATCATCTGCTTTGATGGGTTTTTGATGAAAATCACAAGCTCCATCGCGAAATGCTTTAATTGTCATTGGAATATCAGCATGAGAAGTGAGGAAAACCACCTCAAGACAGGATTCGACCGCATTTAACCGCTCATGAACCTGCTGACCATTAATTCCTGGCATACGATGATCGAGAATCAAACAACCAGGTTCATCAAGCAGTGCTTCATCAAGAAAGCGTTCTCCACTTTCGAAATCTAAAATCGTAAAGCCATAGCCCTCAAGCATATAACGAATTGCACTGCGCACAGAATCATCATCGTCAACCAGATAGACAGGTATGGAACTCACATCATCCATCATATTCTCCTGCCAAGGTGCAAACCACCCGTGTCCCCCCCATGATGATTGGCTCAACCCTTATTGTTCCATTATGCGCCTCAACAATGCTGCGGCAAATAGACATCCCCAGCCCTAAACCAGCAGGCTTGGTCGAATAGAACGGCTTGAATAAGGTCTCGATCTGATCCTCAGCAATGCCTTTACCAGAATCTTCGATACATAGTTCGACCTTCCCCGAACCAAGTGCATGGGCAACGATACGAAGTTGGTGCGGACCAGGTGAATCACTCATGGCCTCAACTCCATTGCGAATTAAATTAACGAGAAGCTGCTGAATTTCTACCGTATCGATGTAAGCCATTAAGGCCTTACTGGGATGTTCAATTTTCAAATCGGATTGTTGCTTTTTCAATTCGTGGTCCAGCAATGCCAGTGTTTCTCCGATCAATTCCGTAATATCAACCCACTCACGGGTGGCCACCTGTTTTTGTGCAAAACCCCGCACACGATCAATAATGATGTGTCCACGTTGCGCTTCAGCACAAATTTTATCCAATACCACTTTAATATCTGTGGTCGGGCAGGCCCTATCGATACGCACAATTCCACCCTCGGCAAAACTGTTAATCGCTGTTAGAGGTTGGTTTAGTTCATGGGCTAAATCTGATGACAATTCTCCAAGAATGGCAACCCGTTGCGCATGCTCTAACTGCTGTTGCTGATAGATGAGGTTGTCATTCGCCGTACGTAAATCACGGGTGCGTTTTCGAACAACATATTGCACCCAAAGATGATGCAAAAAGCCCAATATGACCAAGAGCGTAAACCCCAGACCGATTTGCCAATTTTTAACCAACCAATCCTTGATTTCTTCCATCAAAGGCTTTTGCCAAGGGTGAATGTCAAGGCTGTCATAAAGTTGATGAATGTCATAACTGCTCATCGGTGCAGTCCACCCCAATGAGGCCGCATCTATGGCTGGTTCTGAATCAGCTGGTAACATCAACAAAGCGTGGGCAACTTGTTCCGCGACAGCTTGGGGTGTCTCCCTTAAACTTGCAAAAAACCAGTTGGGATAAAGTGGCGTGCTCGTGCGACAATTGAAATCAGGTATAGGTTTGGCGTCTATCACCCTGAATTCAGTTTCCTCAATCAGTCCTTCTTTAACCATGGCCTCAAGTAAACACGCTGGCAAAACAGCCCCATCAACGTGGCGATCACGGATCCAATACGCCAACACATCAGCAGGAAAACCAGAAAAATTAATGTCAGAGAAAAATTGTTCTGGCTGTTTTCCCTGTTTGACCATTTCTCCCCAATAAATTTGGAAGCCTCCAAAGGCTAATGGATCAACGGCACCTAAACGTGTCCCTTCTAAATCAAGAAGGGTGTTAAAAGGAGAATCAGCCCTAACCGTCAATGCCGCACCGATCACCGGACCGAGCCCCTGACGCCGGAGAGATTTCAGCGTCGCCAATCCACTCATACCATGTTTTGAGCCAACTCGAACAAACTGTCCTGCATTGGTTATTACAAAATCAACACTTCCATCTGTGACCGCTTTATCTAATTTAGAAAGCGTCATAGGGACCGCACGGAATCGATAACCAGGCACTTGCTGAGTCAAATAAGACATAGTCGAAGACCAGTGGCGCAAAGCATGTTCTGTTCCACGAAATGCAAGAACAGCGACCTTTAGTTCACGTGTGCTGAATGTACTGGCACTCTCTTGCGCCTGCCCATCCTCGATAAAGAAGCCTGCGAGAAGCATGAGCCCAAACGCCAGAACAACACTTAACTTGTATCTCTGTCGACCTTGGCAACGTTCCATCAAGGTTCCTCAAATTGGGTTCTCATAATGTTGGCATCCTTACTCCAACCTATACAAGCGTACAAGCTAGCGTATCAATGGAAGTCATAAACACAAATACTCATCCATGCCGGTACTTACAAATTAGTCTAAAGAACAATCGCGACCATAAAAATATGTGGTCAACCACAATACCAAGCCAATTTGGTGAGCGTTAAAATTATAGCGTCAATTAACACAAAGCCTGGCTATACAAGGGATGACACACACCCAAACACCGGCATTTATGATCATTGGCATTGTTTGAACAAGCGACCTTTTTGCTCCTTGAGAGAAAGGTCACGAACAAGAGGATAGTATCATGTTTATCAAGCAAGCTCTGTTGGCTTCAGCTTTCTGTGTGATTGGTGTCACTGCCCTGGCTTCAGAACGGCCAGCCCCTTTACCAAAAATTCCCGATGCACCTACTGCCTATCCAGTCGGCGAATTAGGCCGCATGGTCAAGCTGGGAGAAGAAATCATCTACAATACAAACACTCATGAACTGACCAAAGACTTGGTCGGTAATGATTTGAATTGCAGCAACTGCCATCTTGATGGAGGTAAGGAACCAACGTTAGGAACTTTTATCGGAACAGCAACCTCCTTTCCAGCCTATTCTGCACGGGAAAAAACCGTTCAAACCCTGCAAAACCGCATTAACAACTGCTTCATGCGTTCCATGAACGGTAAACGTCCAATCATTGATACGGAAGCCTCCATAGCCATGGCGACCTACGTTACCTGGTTGTCAACCGGGCTACCTGTAACCCAGAACGCTAAGAAACCAGTCAATCCGTTCTTTACCGATGTTTGGTGGGGTAAAAACTGGACTGTTCCCATGCTCAAAGCTGCCACTCACAAAAATTACAAGAGCGGCGAAAAGCTTTATGCAGAAAAGTGCCAAGATTGCCACCAAGCTGACGGCCAAGGACTACAAGCAGAAGACATGAAGTTCCCACCCGTTTGGGGAGATCGTTCCTACAATACTGGTGCAGGCCTCAGTAAGCCAGAGAAGCTTCCCACGTGGTTGCTCTACAACATGCCTTTGGGAGATCCCAATCTGACCAAGCAGCAGGCCATTGATCTCGCAATTTATATCAATGCCCAACCGCGACCTGAATTCGATCTCAACAAAGCTTTATTCCCACGTGAAAAGATGGGGGTCTATAACTCCAAGGTTCTTACCGAAAAACATACCGTGCGCAGCAACTTCGCGAAATGGGGTCTCAATGTAGACGAACTGCGTGGTGATCAAAAAATTGCCGCCCAATAATAGAAATATTCCCCAGGTAGCTTGGACACCCCCAAGGACCCAAGCTCGACCCAAGGCCCTAACACGAATAAGGGCCACAAAAAGGCCGCTCCCTTGGGGCGGCCTTTTTTATTGCAACTATCCTATCCACAAAATGTCCGCGCCCATAACCATAAGTAAGATATGGTTATTTATTTTTGGGCTGCATGGTATTGTATTCACATAAATGACGTGAGTTCAGTTGGGGCTGACTAATTCAGGCATTTAAAACAGCTGGGACTACCATCATGAATTTTAAGATAAGTGCTCGCCTCATATTGGGCTTTGGCACGATGGCTGCCATTTTGGCAGTGGCCGTCGGCATGACCATTTGGAACGTGTCAGAAATTGACAAAACATCAAAACGCATTGTTGAATTGCGTATGCCGACTGCTGCGGCAAGTTCTGACATGGTTAAAAATATTTATGGCTCTCTCGCCGCTTTGCGCGGCTATATGCTAACGGGTGCACAGGGTTTTAAAAACCAACGTGAGGAAGTTTGGGCCAACATCGACAAGACCATCACCAATATGGATGAGCTTTCAAAATCCTGGACCAACTCCAAAAACGTCGATAACTTTCAGGTTTTCAAAGGCATTCTCGAAGAGTTCCGCATTGCCCAGCAACAAGTCGAAGACATCGCCAAGACCCCACAGGAACAACCCGCAACTTTGATGCTGGTGACCGAGGCTGCCCCGCGTGCCGCCGACATGGTCAAAAACATTTCCACGATGATTGACCTGGAACTCCAGGGACAAGGCGGCACCGGCGGCGACCGAGTACAAATTTTGGGCATGATGGCAGATACCCGTGGCTCTCTAGGGTTAGGATTAGCCAACATTCGTGCTTACCTTTTGACCGGTGAGTCAAAATTTGCTGAAAACTTTAAAAAATTATGGGCAAAAAACGCCAAACGTTTTGGTGATTTGTCAGGCCAAATTGACAACTTATCGGCAGAACAAAAAGCAGCATTTGATACTTTTGCCGCCAAGCGTGAAGAGTTTTCACCACTGCCACCCAAAATGTTTGAAATCCGTGGTTCCAAAAAATGGAACATGGCCAACTACACCTTGGTTACCGAGGCTGCACCACGTGCTGGGAAGCTCTTGAACATGTTACTCGGCAATAAAAATGCCGAAGGTGTGCGTGAAGGCGGCATGCAACAAAATCAGCAAACACTACTGACCAACGATGTTGCTAAAAACGATTCAGCCGTTTCCACCCTGCTCAATACCGAATGGATTTTGCTGGCAGCCGGTCTTCTTGCTGCTGGTGTCGTCAGCTTTTTGATTATTCGTTCCATTGTTGGTCCTGTAAACGGCATGACAGTGGCTATGGGCGCCCTGGCCGATGGCAATCTGCATACAGACATTCCTGCCTTGGATAAAAATGACGAAATTGGTGAAATGGCACAGGCTGTACAGGTCTTTAAAGATAACGCTATTCGCACCCAAGAAATGGAAGCCGAAGCCAAAGCGCAAAAACAAAAGACCGAAGAAGAAAAAATTCGCCTGATGATGACCATGGCTGACGACTTTGAAAACAGCGTTGGCGGTGTTGTGAACTCGGTATCATCTGCCTCGACGGAAATGCAATCGTCTGCTTCAACCTTGTCGGCAACGGCCGAGCAAACATCACAACAAGCCGCAACGGTGGCTGCCGCATCCGAAGAAGCTTCGGCCAACGTGCAAACCGTTGCTTCAGCCTCAGAAGAATTATCAAGCTCAATCTCTGAGATTTCCCGCCAAGTTGTGCAATCCACTCAGATTGCAGACTCGGCTGTTGCCGAAATCGATGGTGCCAATGAAAAGGTTCAAGGCCTAGCTGATGCCGCCAACAAAATTGGTGAAGTTGTCGCCTTGATCACGGATATTGCAGACCAAACCAACCTGTTGGCCTTGAACGCCACCATTGAAGCTGCACGTGCCGGTGAAGCTGGTAAAGGTTTCGCAGTCGTTGCATCGGAGGTCAAGAACCTTGCCAATGCCACAGCAAAAGCAACCGAAGAAATCTCAACACAAATTGGAGACATCCAAGGTGCCACCAAAGACGCGGTTGAGGCAATTGGGTCAATTGGATCCACCATAAATCAGATCAGTGAAATTGCCGGCACCATTGCAGCCGCGGTTGAAGAGCAAGGCGCAGCCACACAAGAAATTGCTCGCAATGTTGAACAGGCGGCGGCCGGTACGGGTGAGGTTTCATCGAATATCACGGGCGTTAATCAGGCTGCTACCGAAACAGGGCAATCTGCGGAACAGATGTTAGGTGCAGCGACCGAGTTAAGCCAACAATCAGAACTGTTGCGTGGTGAAGTCGATAAATTCCTTGCAAACATCCGCAATGGCTAAAAACTAACTGGATATAAAAAAGGCTGCTCCGATTGGGGCAGCCTTTTTTTTATGTTAGTGTTGCGGCGGGATAGGAGGCCAGCATCAGTAAACACAAAACATATAACCGCATTGCGCGACTTTATGATCTATTGGATTTGCCGTTTGAATATGCCCGGTATATGCCATTGCGAAAGGCTATGTTTGTGGGGGTGAAAGGCGATGTGTTGGATGCCGGGGTCGGTACCGGTCGCAACTTCATCCATTACCCCAAAGACAGCAAAGTTACTGGCATAGATCTCACCCCAGCCATGTTGGCACGCGCAAGGTGGCGCAAGGAACAACTTGGCATAAACGTTGATCTCTATGAGATGAACGTAATGGAGATGGACTTTCCTGACGACAGCTTTGACGCTGTTGTTTCAACCTTTCTGTTTTGCGTTCTCGACGATGAACACCAGTTACCTGCCCTTGAAGAAATCCGCCGCGTATGCCGCCCTGACGGAGAAATCCATATTTTGGAGTATTCAATTTCTAAGAGCCCCTGGCGACGGTTCATCATGAAACTCTGGGCACCATGGGTTCGGTTTGCTTATGGGGCTGAGTTTGATCGCAATACCGAACAGTATTTTGATGCCGCTGGATTGGAGTTGGTGGAAGCCAAGTACCTTCACAAAGACATCATCAAACTTTTGGTGGCACGCCCCCTACCCAACGATTAGCATGGCAACCGTTTATCTAACACTGTGGATATACTGATTTGCCTCAAAGCTTCATGCGTTTCATTGCCATACTTCCTGGTCTTATCCTAACCACCCATGTGTGGGCACGGTTCAGTCTGGGCGCTGGGACCGTGATAGCTCCTGGGTTTATTGGCAACCCCGATGCCTATGTGCGTTTGGAGCGTATCCGCCAGTTAATGGTTGATGGTGGTTGGTTCGAACGCGTGTTCCAGCGTGTTGGCATGGATGATCAGTTAATCTTGCATTGGACACGCCCACTCGATGCGCTGGTGATTGTGGCAACTTGGATTGCAGAAAGTTTTACAACATCACCAGATCCATTGATGTTGGCTGGAACGGTGATTAGCCTCCCCGCTGCTTGGATAGCACTCTATTTAGCATCAAACCTCCCATCGATTGCTGGTGAACATCGCCCCATGGCATTGGGGCTTACGGCCTTATTCATTTCATTGCTGCCCTACTTTTATTTTGTCTTTATCGCCCAAGGTTGGCCAGATCATCACGGCCTGTTGCTAATCCTATTTATCTTAGCCCTACTGTTGGGCCACAACATATTGGATCAGGATAGTAAGCGTTCAGCCTGGGGGCTTGGATTCGTTCAGGCTCTGGCCATTTGGATCAGTCCAGAAAGTTTAGTCTCAATTGGCGCGCTGCATATTGGATTTGGACTGCTATGGGCAATGGGGTTGAACAAAAACGTATCACGCCTTGTATTGCGATCCACCATCGCGTTGGCTCTAGGCGTATTTGCGGCTTTGTGGATTGAGTTTGGTGCGATTAGCAAACTTGACCTTGCTTTGGACCGTCTATCCCTCTTCAGCTTGGCACTGAGTCTAGTCTTAGTTGGGATATGGACAAGCTTATATTTTCTTGAAAAGAAAGTGCTCACCCCTGTGATCCGCATATTTGCGGGTCTCATCACCAGTGCAATCGCCGCAGCTCTTCTTATTGCACTCGTCCCTCAAGCTGTTCACGGTCCAATGGCACATGCAGATACGTGGTTTGTCAATGTGTGGACAGGTGTTTTCAGTGATGGCTTTACATTGGGGGTATCATTTGGACTGATACTTTGTGCCCTCTCCATCCTTATTGGGGTGGCAATGATGATCCGTTCCCATGGGAACAATCACGTTCAGTTGCAAGCCAGCCTCGCCTACATCACCCCGTCTTTGGTTTTGTTCTGCCTCCTGTCATGGGCTTCGTCAGAACGCTGGATTACATATGCACAACTGTGTGCCATTCCATATTTGTTCGCAGGTTTTGCCAAACTCTGGGACCATATGTCACAACGCAAAAATCGGATATGGGTACTGATACGCCCACTCAGCCTTTTCACCATTTTAGGTTTGGCAAGTCTGAACACCGTCATTGCTCAAGTCATGTATTTAAACCCGAAGTGGAACACCACAATCGATGTATATGACAAGATGAAAAATATGAGATGTGATATCCCCAAAACGGTCGTTCAACTCCATGTCCTTGAACAAGATTATGGGCCACAGGTTATCCTGGCTCATTCCAATGTGACGCCAACATATCTGTATCACACCAACCACCGCGTATTGTCAGTGCCCATTCATCCAAATGCTGACGCCGTTCATGATAGTGTATCGGCCCTGCTCTCAACTGAACCTGACGTTCCAAAGGATATAGCTGCCGATGTCATTGTCGTATGTCCGGTCGGTCCAGAAATGATCGCTTACCAACGCAACCAGGAAACCTTACATGCCCGTCTCAGTCTAGGGCGAAGTGTACCTGGTATGACCTTGCTGTATGACCTTGGTGCTTATGAAGCCAAAATTTATGCCATAGAGAAATAAAAAAGGCCGCCTCGAAGAGAAGCGGCCTTTCTGTATTCTGTCTGGTTTCATCTCGCATACACTTGCCCACTTTGTGGGCTCCGTAGTCCTCCCAAATCTATCCAATCTATGACTAGATTGGAGATTTGCGGGATTAACGAGAGTAAAATTCGATAACCAGGTTCGGTTCCATTTGAACCGGATATGGTACGTCTTCCAGTTTCGGAACGCGTACGAAGGTGCCTTTGCCCTTCTTGGTGTCAACGTCCATGTAGTCAGGGATTTCGCGCTCGGAAGAGTTCAGGGCTTCGATAACCATGGGGATGGCCTCGGAACCGTTTTTGATTTCGATGACGTCGCCTTCTTTGACCATGTAGGACGGAATGTTGACGCGTTGGCCGTTAACGGTGACGTGACCGTGGTTCACGAACTGGCGTGAAGCAAATACGGTCGGCACATATTTCATGCGGTACACAACGGCGTCCAAACGGCTTTCCAAAATACCGATGAGGTTTTCGGATGTATCACCTTTGCGACGAACAGCTTCTGCATAGTATTTGCGGAACTGTTTTTCGGAGATGTTGCCGTAGTAACCTTTGAGCTTTTGCTTCGCCATCAACTGGATACCGAAGTCGGTTGGTTTGGAACGACGGGTGCGACCATGTTGGCCCGGGCCATATTCACGAGCATTAACCGGAGACTTCGGACGGCCCCAAAGGTTCACGCCCAAACGGCGGTTAATCTTGTACTTCGAGCGGATACGCTTCGACATAGTAATTCTACCTTGTTTTTCAGTACGTTGTTTGTTGTTCCAGTAGTCTCTACAAGCACGTCATAGAGCGGGAGAACTGACAACGAAGGTCAGCATCCACATTCCCGGAAGTATGTTCGAGCGCGCAATATACGCACAACGGTACGGAACGCAAGGGTTTTCGGGTGTTTTTTGGTGTTTTTAAGACCACATTAATCAGGGCTACAAATCCAATTCCGTATCCCAATAAAGATAATCCAACCAGCTGGCATGCATATCGGATGGCGGCAAACGCCTAGACACCTGATTGAGCAATCGTACAGACGGCTCCAAAGCATCTTGTATCAAAGGCATATCGGCCTCTTCAGGGGTGCGGTTGGCTTTCTTCAAATTACAAGGAGAGCAAGCTGCCACCACGTTGGTCCACTCGGTCAAGCCACCGCGAGAACGCGGGTGAACATGATCAAACGTCAAATCCTTGGCGGGAAACGGTTCCGCACAATACTGGCAAGTGAAATTGTCGCGTAAGTAAATGTTATAGCGGGTAAATGCCGGACGACCATTAAAGCTGACATAACGCTTTAACGCCACCACGGACGGCACTTTGAAGGCAATGGACGGGGAATGCACAACTTTGTCATAGCTTTCGACCAGATTAACTCGATCCAAAATCAAAGCCGACACAGCATCTTTCCACGACCACAAGGATAACGGATGATACGACAAGGGTCTATAATCGGCGTTAAGAACAAGGGTTTGCAAGCTGCTCATGCCTGAAGAACTCCATCAGCGGACACAAAAAAGCCCGCACAAATGCGGGCAAATATCATTTTGGGTAAACTCGGCGTCATCCGGGACCGGCACCAAAGCACAGAACTTTCCGTATCCGGCCTAATGGACCTGGATGTCTGGAGTATTATGATTTGCGTCGGCATGGTCATATTCAGGGTCACGGCGTGTCTCCGAATCGATGCTCTACACAATATATATGGGGATGATTACCAAATGTTTACACTGTTTGGTGATCTCGCCTATGTTCAAAAGATGATGATTACGCGCTTTGCCCCCAGCCCCACAGGTTTACTGCACCTGGGCCATGCTTACTCTGCCATGCTGGCCTATGAAACGGCTCAGCATGCAGGCGGACGATTTCTCTTGCGTATGGAAGATATTGACCATGGACGATGTCGGGAAGAATTTGAGCATGCGATTTATGAGGATTTAGCTTGGCTAGGGCTCACCTGGGAAACTCCGGTGCGCCGCCAGTCTTGTTGCATGGACGATTACAAGGCAGCTTTGGACAAACTAGATAGTCAAGGATTGCTCTATCCGTGCTTTTGCACCCGCAAAGACATTCAAGCTGAAATCACTCAGGCAGCAGGGGCTCCACATCTGGTGCAAAACGGCCCCGACGGCCCTATTTATCCTGGAATATGTCGCCACCTCAGCCCCAAACAGCGCCACCAGCGGATCCAATCGGGAGAACCTTATGCCTTACGGCTGAATATGGAACGCGCCCTCGAAATAGTCGGGAGTTCTCCTTTAACATGGCAAGATCAAGAAAAGGGCCCCCTTACCGCTACACCGGAAATCTTTGGTGATGTGGTGTTGGCACGCAAAGACACCCCCACCAGCTATCACCTTTCTGTCACCGTAGATGATCACCTCCAAGGCATCACCAACGTGATTCGCGGTGAAGATCTGTTCGCTGCCACACACGTACACCGATTGTTGCAAAACCTCCTGGGTTTAAATACCCCAACCTACCACCATCATGAATTATTGAGCTCACCCGATGGCCGCCGTCTCGCGAAACGTGACAGGGCAGAAACCCTTAGAATTTTGCGCGAAAGCGGGATGTCGCCCAAACAAGTTCGTGCGCAAACACCGTTAAACTAAGGTTTTAGAATGAACTTATTCACAAAGTTTATAAAAACTATGCAGATTCGGCTTGCGATTTCAGGTGCTTTAGCCTTTTAATGTCGGCGGGGTAATTAAGAACATGGCCTTTTGCCAAGAGGCTGCCTTGAGCTTTCGAAGGGGATGTGTTTCTTCCTTCGTTGTTTTGATCCTAGGGAACTCCTGGAAAGAAGATTCTATAACAATGAAAACCTGTCTCATTGTTGACGATTCCAAAGTCATTCGCATGGTCGCCCGCAAAATATTGCAGGAACTGGAATTCGCAACCGAGGAAGCCGCAGACGGTCAAGAAGCATTGGACGCCTGTAAAGCCAATATGCCAGAAGCTGTTTTGCTGGATTGGAACATGCCCGTCATGGATGGCATTACGTACTTACGCGAATTGCGCAAGCTGCCAGGTGGCGATGCACCGATCGTAGTATTCTGTACGACGGAAAATGATCTTGATCACATTCAAGAAGCCATGACCGCCGGCGCGAACGAATACATCATGAAGCCGTTCGATTCCGATATCATCCAGGCCAAATTCCAGCAAGTGGGCCTGATCTAATCACCCCCACGACGGAGTAACCGACGTGAGCCCCGAAGATTTTGAATTCATCAGCTCGCTGATTAAAAGCCGATCCGGCTTGGTACTGACACCCGATAAGTCGTACCTGCTGGAAAGTCGGCTTATGCCCGTTGCGCGCAAACATGGCCTGAAAGGTCTTGAGGACCTGATTGCCCAACTGCGCACGCGCAGAGATGAAGCTATGATCGTTGAAGTCACCGAAGCGATGACGACCAACGAATCCTTCTTCTTTCGTGATGTGAAACCGTTTGATTTGCTACGTGACGAAGTTTTACCGCCGATATTGAAAGAGCGCGCTGCCAAAAAGCATTTACGCATTTGGTGTGCTGCTGCCT
This sequence comes from Magnetovibrio sp., assembly GCA_026196495.1. Lineage (GTDB taxonomy): Bacteria > Pseudomonadota > Alphaproteobacteria > Rhodospirillales > Magnetovibrionaceae > Magnetovibrio. The sequence continues at coordinate 34,669 of JAPHSY010000017.1, read as the reverse complement.
CATCCGGACAAGAACCCTATTCCATTGCTATTCTACTTAAGGAACTGGGTGCGCAACTTGCCGGATGGCGAATCGATATTGTCGGTACCGATATTTCCCATGACATTCTTAAGAAAGCTAAGAGTGGCATGTATTCTCAGTTCGAAGTCCAGCGCGGTATGCCTATCCAATTACTGCTGAAATACTTCGACAAACGTGATGAAAACTGGGAAATCAAACCCGAGGTCAAAAATATGGTTCAGTATAAATACTGGAACTTACTGGATGACCTCAGCCAACTTGGTGGGTTTGACATCGTCTTCTGTCGCAACGTGTTGATTTACTTCGATGCGGAAACCAAGGGTAAAGTTCTCGAAAACATTGCTAAGCTTATGTCCAAAGATGGCATGATGTTCTTGGGTGGTGCGGAAACTGTGCTCGGTGTGACCGAAAAATTCAAACCTGTCCAAGGACAGAGGGGCGTCTACGCCTTAGGTTAAGGTGTAGCTAAAATCTGACGCGTAGAGATAGAGTGCTATGTCCAACGACAAAAAATACCGTCTGGTGACCAGAGCTGACTTCGATGGCGTTGTGGCCGGGGGGCTGCTGATCGAACTTGGTTTGATCGACGATGTGGTTTTCGCCGAACCAAAAGCCATGCAAGATGGCTTGGTTCAAATCACCAGCAATGATATCACCACCAACTTACCATATGTGGAAGGCGTACACCTGTGCTTCGACCACCATGTAAGTGAAACCGAACGTGTAGGTGATCGTGATAATCACATCATTGATGCTGATGCGCCTTCGGCGGCGCGGGTCGTCTACAACTACTTTGGCGGCAAAGAGAAGTTCACATCCATACCCAACCAATTGATGGAAGCTGTGGACCGTGCCGACAGCGCCCAATATTCAGAAGAAGATATCCTGGCGCCTGAGCCTTGGACTCTTCTCAACTACATCTTGGATCCACGCACCGGCTTATCGCGCTTCGAACATTTCGAAATCAGCCATGAACAGCTGATGAAGGACATGATGGTTTACGTGCGTCATCACCCCGTAGATGAAATTCTGACCATTCCCGATGTGGAAGAACGCGCGCATCTGTATCTCGAACATGAAGAAAAGTTCGAACTACAACTGCGCGAATGTTCCAAAGTCCATAATAAAGTGGTGGTCGTAGACCTGCGTGACGAAGACGTGATCTACGCAGGCAACCGTTTCACCATCTATGCTGTCTATCCGGCGTGCAACATATCCATCCAGATGACCAACACACCAGATGGTTCCAAAACCATTATGGCTGTTGGTAAATCAATTCTAAACCGTACCAACAAGGCCAATATTGGCTCGATCATGTTGGAATACGGAGGTGGTGGCCACGCCAATGCGGGCACCTGCCAAGTTGATAAAGACAAGGCCGATGACCTTCTCAAAGAACTAATCATACGCCTTAGCGCAGGGTAATGGACACGTCCTGTTCATATATCATTATTTCAAAAAGGCGGTGCTTCAGGCATCGCCTTTTTTATTTTGTGGCTCAAAACCTTTAAACCTTGACGCACTTGTCAACGGACTAAGGCTATGAGAGGCTTAGAAGAAATAAAGACATGGGGTAGAAACGGCTGGGTAGATGAAAATCAGCGTTAAAAAAGCACAAAATGGTGTTTATGCCGTCACAATCGGCGAAACAACACACACACTTACAACGCTTGATCTCAAGCATTTGTTGATGGAGGCTGTGCGCGCCTTAACCCCCGGCGCCATTTCATCCGTTAGTCCACAAGAAGAAGCCCACGATTTAGCGACCCGCCTGAAAGCTGCGAACCCACCGGGTTTGCAAAAACTGATCTTGAGCGTTTCCGACAATGACATCTTGGTCTTTCTCAAAGCCACCGAAGATGATGCACCGCTGCACACATTGTTGTTTGAAAATATGTCTGAGCGCAAACACACCATGTTGGCGGAAGACCTGGAATTTCGTTTTCCCGAAGGTGTGGATGAAGAACAGCTGAGCGATGCCGTTATCCGCCTGATTGACACCACCAACCGTTTAGAGGCTGACGGGGTTTTGGAAATCTCAAACAGCACTTAAACGCAAACAAGCCAAGGCCCCCAAAAGAGATTGGCGAACCAACCATCTTTGGGGGCCTTTTTATGGCCGTGTTTTAAACACCTAAAGGCGTTTAAAGCACTAAGGAGAAACCACCCTTAGGCAGCTTCAAAACCCTTTCCGGATTTTGCTCCGATTGCGATGGGAGCTGATTTCTTTTTATCTTTGGATACTTTCACATACGCACGCGCGCAGTGGTCTTCACAATAAGGTTTTTCCGGAACTGCTTGCTTGCCGCAGAAGTGGAAGTCCGGCGTCCCCGGCTCACCTTCCGGCCAGCAGCACATAGCCGCAGTCAATTCTTCCAAACGCACGACATCACCTGTTGGCGTCTTAGCCGGAGCAGGTTGTGGTGCAGCAGCTGCGGCCACTTTTTTCGCTTTTTTGGGCTGAGAACTGCTCGCCGAGGTTTGACGAATTGGTGATTGGCGCTTTTTCAACCCCAAACGGTGCACCTTGCCAACCACTGCATTCTTGGTCACGCCCAGACGGCGGCCGATCTCACTGGTGGGCAGGCCTTCTTCCCACAGACCAATCAAAATCTTGATGCGCTCAGGTGTCCATTCAATGGCACTCATGTTCTACTCCGAATTCTCTCTGACCCACCGTCATTTGCTAAAACGTACGGATTTAAGGGTCATTCCCCTTATATATTGCGTATTCTGTGCATGCACCCCCGTTGTGGTGCTGAGAGGATAATATCAACATTTTGGAAAAATGCACGTGCATAGACACAATATCTTGTGGATAAGTTGAATACTGACAGTTGCAAAACCCTTTTCCTTTCGCAACTGCAAAATTCTTATTCGCACCGCACCACAGCACAGGTATACTAACGTTCTTCATGGCTGCCCTGTGGGGGGCGCGGCCTGGCTGAACGCGTATATAAGGAACGGGGATATGAGTTCAAAACCGACCCAAGAACAATGGAATGAAATGGCCGCCAAAGAGCTGCGCGGCCGCACAGCTGAAGACCTGGTTTGGGAAACACCTGAGGGTATTCCCGTTAAACCGCTGTATACAGCATCTGACCTGGAAGGTATTGAAGCTGTCAATTCCTTCCCTGGTATGGAGCCGTTCATGCGTGGCCCGCGCGCCACCATGTACGCTGGTCGCCCCTGGACCATTCGTCAGTATGCTGGTTTTTCCACCGCTGAAGAATCCAACAAATTTTATCGCGCTAATCTAAAGGCCGGACAAAAAGGTCTGTCCGTTGCATTCGATTTGGCAACTCACCGTGGTTACGACAGTGACCACCCGCGCGTCACCGGTGACGTCGGCAAGGCCGGTGTTGCAATTGACAGCGTTGAAGACATGAAAATATTGTTCGATGGTATTCCACTGGATGAAATGTCTGTCTCCATGACCATGAACGGTGCCGTGCTGCCGGTTCTGGCTGGCTACATCGTTGCCGCAGAAGAACAAGGTGTGGATCAATCCAAACTGTCGGGCACCATTCAGAATGACATTCTCAAAGAATTCATGGTGCGCAACACGTATATCTATCCACCAGAACCCTCCATGCGCATTGTCTCCGACATCATCGGATACACTTCTGAGCATATGCCACGTTATAACTCGATTTCGATTTCGGGTTATCACATGCAAGAAGCAGGTTCGACCTGTGTGCAGGAACTGGCGTATACCATCGCCGACGGTATCGAATATGTACGCACTGCCATTGCATCCGGCATGGATGTCGACACATTCGCACCCCGCCTGTCTTTCTTCTTTGCCATTGGCATGAACTTCTTCATGGAAGTTGCCAAGTTACGTGCGGCACGTTTGCTGTGGTCTGAATTGATGGAACAGTTCAACCCGAAAGACCCACGCTCTAAAATGTTGCGCACCCACTGCCAAACATCTGGTGTATCATTGACGGCGAAAGACCCGTACAACAACGTGATCCGCACCACGGTCGAAGCCATGGCCGCGACGTTGGGTGGTACGCAAAGTCTGCACACCAACTCTTTGGATGAAGCTCTGGCGCTGCCAACACCGTTCTCAGCCCGCATTGCACGTAACACCCAATTGGTGCTGCAAGAAGAAACCGGTATCACCAAGGTGGTTGATCCACTGGCTGGTAGCTTCTATGTCGAAAGCTTGACCAACTCGGTTGCGGAAGAAGCCCGCAAATTGATTCAAGAAGTCGAAGATGCGGGCGGCATGACCAAAGCGGTTCAATCTGGTTTGCCGAAAATGCGCATCGAAGAAGCCGCCGCACGCAAACAGGCCCGCATTGATAGCCTTGAAGAAGTGGTGGTCGGCGTCAACAAGTACCAGTTGGATAAAGAAGACCCCATTGATCTGTTGGAAGTTGACAACTCCGCTGTGCGTGATGCGCAAATTGATCGTCTCAATAACATCCGCGCGACACGTGACCAAGCGGCCGTTGACGCGGCCTTGGCTGCATTGACCAATGCCGCAAAAACGGGTGAAGGCAATCTTCTTCACCTGTCTGTGAAGGCCACTCGCGTTCGTGCAACGGTTGGTGAAATCTCCGACGCGTTGGAAGTAGAATATACCCGCTATCAAGCCACGACCCGCACCATCACGGGTGTCTACGGTGCAGCACTTAAAGGTGACGACGCATATACCTCAGCTCACAACGAAGTCGAAGCCTTCGCCGCCGAGCGTGGTCGTCGCCCGCGCATGTTGGTTGTGAAAATGGGTCAAGACGGACATGACCGTGGCGCAAAAGTCATCTCCACCGCCTTTGCCGATTTGGGCTTTGAGGTAGACGTTGGGTCCTTGTTCCAAACACCATCTGAAGCTGCACAAGAAGCGGTCGAAAACGACGTCCACGTCATCGGTGTTTCCACCCAAGCCGGCGGTCACAAGACCTTGGTCCCGGAACTGATTGCTGAACTGAAAAAACGTGACGCTGAAGACATCGTCATCATCGTCGGCGGCGTGGTCCCGGAACGCGACCACCCGTTCCTGAAGGAAGCAGGCGCCAGCGCGGTTTATGAACCCGGCACCCACATCCCGACAGCAGCCAAAGAAGTGTTGGATTGCATCAAGGCGGCTCGCACCACGGCTTAATGCTTAAGCCCATCACAAAATACAAAACGGCGCTTCAATCGAAGCGCCGTTTTTGTTTTCAAAAGGTGCCCGCGCCGCAATGAGCGTTGTACATTCCGGCTCATTGTTTACCGCTGGACGCATCCTCCAGCGCGGGCGGGCATATCCAATATACAACTTTTAGTCAGATGTGAACATAATCAACAGCCATTACTGCATCCGGCTCCAGCCCCAGAGCTTGAAGCCGTGCCTTTTATTTCATGGTTTAGCAGTTTGTGAGGCTTGAACTATCAAGTGCCATATATGAATATTGGTGCATCAATGAATATTGCTGCTATCAAAACCACCAAACCACACGCCAAAGATAGACCGTTCTTTTTAAACGCAAGCCAGTCCTGTTGAAACAAGTCATATAGCACTTTCAAAGCCGATAGAACTGTTAGTACAAGCAAGCATGAAAATGGCCATACAACTAAGCCTAAAACCAAAGGATGTGTATACAAATGATGACCAAGGGACAGGCGATGGATAACGACCACAATAAAAACATACATGCACATCAAATATAATATACGTGCAAGCTTTTAGTACATAGATCGAATTCCGACACAATATTGTCTATATGAGAGAAGCATGGCTGCAATGGGTATAAAAGTGCCCGCGCCGCAATGAGCGTTCTACGATCCGGCTCATTGTTTACCGCTGGACGCATCCTCCAGCGCGGGCGGGTATTTAAAGTATATAATCATTTATCCGGCGTGAATACTGTTAACAACCATGTCTTTTTCTTACCATCCAACTCAAGACGAATAGCACCTTCACCTGTAGGTGACTTCAGACGGATGCGATTGGGAGACTTACTAACAACTTTCATCTTCGACAGCATCGCGGGAATACGCTCAACATCCCGTGGATGGTGCTTAAGTAACTTTGACAGTCCCCAACCATCACTGTGTCCGGTTCCAGCCTCACCCCAAGGGACATCAATTTTACCAATATCTGGATGGTAAAGACCGCCAGTAACTTCGCCTGTACGACGTTGCCTCAGCTTACTGACAGTTTCCTTCCAAGTGTCGGTTGTGTATTTCGGACCAACTGGACCACGGCCCTTATATTTGATTGGACCTGCACCAATCATGTGTGGCGCTAATATCTCCATTTCTTCATTTAAGAGATGGGTTGCAGCTTCTTTCACTTTACCTTGTTTGAATAATTCTTCTCTTTCACTTCGAATCTCACTAAGACGATCCAAAGTTTCTTGATCAGGTACACCAACAGCAGTACGGACAAAATTTTCAACCGTGTCTAATGCTGCTTTTGTACGCTCATTCCTTGGATCTTTAGTATGTGTATGTAGATCGTCTTGGTGTTTTTCCTGAACAGGTCGAACAGAGTTATTTTTTGTGAAATCAAACTCTTCAATTAATTTGTGACCTGCACCCGGGTTGCGTTCTTCAATCTTGCGGATTAAATCAACGACTTCTGCTTTGCCTTTCTCACCACCAGTATTCCACGCGTCTTGCACATGTGGCTTGATGGCCGAAAAGTCACGAGTTTTGGATAGAGTTTTAGCCATGCGTGCGTTTGAGGATTCAGCCTCTGCTGATATAGGTTGGGCTCCACCTATATTGCCTTGTGTTACCACAGGGTCTGACCAACCTTCGATAATGTGAAGCTCTGGTTCCCTAGCCTTAACCTCCATAGTTTGTGGACGTGTTTGCATCTGCGCACGTTTGACCATCTGACGCGTATGGTCAGGAATATTCCGTGTTTGCGTCTGTGGCGTCTTGAGCTGCGTAATGTTGATATTTTTGGCCTGAATGGGTTCACCCGTCAGCGGGTTGTTGATTGACCCCATGACGCCTTGCAGTCCTGTATTGGTTTTGGAGGGAAGCGGTCTGGACACCCCAATTGGCGTTTGTTTGGGTTCAGGTTTATCTCCCGAAAGACCAATATCCTCAATGCTATGTTGACGTCTATTTCCACGCCTTCTTTTACGCAGGTCGTCTTCTGCACTGGGGTTGATTCCCGGGGTCAACGCCCGATCCATTATATCAGATTTGTTAAAAAGTTGATCCCCGAGACTGTCACCGAAGCTGCCCGATTGAGCTTTGGGGCCAGATCCGAAAGCATCCGAGAAAGTGTTTGAGATTGAGCCGCCTATGGAATTTCCCAAGGCATTACCAAGGGTACTGCCAAAGGGGCCTCCGATTTTTTGACCCACTTTGTGGCTGACGTAATTGCCCGCTGCATTGCCAAAAGCAGCCCCCAATCCGCCTGCAATATTTGTATGGGACCCATTGCCGAGATAGCCACCCATAGCGCTGCCAAGCATTTCACCAAAGGGACCCCGAATTTTTTTGCTGATCTTATTGGACACATAATTGCCGACCGCTTGGCCCGCCAAACCCGATACGGCGGAACCCGCCATCGAACCAACGGCGGGGCCTGCGAAAGATCCGATAAAACCACTGGCTAGGCTGCCCAACGCTGATCCAATAAAAAACTCCGGCAGGCCCGTTTCTGGATTGATGGACCCACCGTCAGTGATGCGATGCAACAGTTCAGCTTCCGCAGGTGTGATGTGCGCCAAAATCGTATCGCCATAACGTCCGTGACGCCGCACAAGTTCGGCTGCGGTCTTGAGTGACGTTTCTGTTTCACCACCTGGTTTCATGACGCCATCGGTGCGCAACTTTGTGCCTTTTTGAAATGTTCGAATGGCATCGAACAAAGCACGATCAGGGATTTCCGTTACATCTGTACCAGAGGATTCATAAAGACCTAAATCCATCAAGGTCTGTTTTGCAGCCATGATGTCCGCAGGACTGGCAGCGGAATTTTCAGCGACAGGCCTCTTTAAGTTCAAAGTGTTCAGCATCGGGTTATTCCTTCCAAGCTTTCAGGCCTTTTTCAGCAGTTCGTCCAACGACATAACCACCCACACCCAATTTCAGCAGATCCCACATGTCCGGCGGAATTTCAGCCGAGGGCGTTCCGAAAATGGGAACAAGAATATAGTTATTGGCAATGATGACACCAAACAACACCATCAAAAGCGGCCGCCAGTTGCGTTGCAGCCAGCTTTCACCTTGAGCCTCCGCAACGAGGATGGAGGCAGCAACCTCCAACTCTTTCATGTCACCTGAAACAATTTGTTCGTTAAGTTTGGCTTTGATCTTGGCGGCTTGGTCTTTGTCTTCAACAGCCTTGTCAATCACACCCAGGACACCTGTGAGCAACGGTCCAATCAGCGCGGGGAGCATGTGGGCCTCCTTTATTCAATGTTGTTGTAAAAGAGATGGCGGCCGATCTCTGCGCAGGCAGGACGACCTTGGGACCACGGTGGGTCAACATCTTGGGTGTGATAGTGAGTGGCGCCGTTGGTCATATCTTCGATGGTGCCGGACAATGCACGGCGAGCAATGCGCAAGCAGGTGTCGAATACTCGATGCCCTGGTTTAACAATTTCAATTTTTTCCAAGTTCGGATCATTTCTGTTCCAACAGGAAAATTGCCACGGCTTGTGACAGACCTGTTCCACCGTATTGCCCCACCAATAACTGCCCCGATTCTTGGCACGTTGAACCCGGTTCATGATGACGCAGGCCACGGCTTCTTTGCCGCGCACAGTTTCCCCACGGGCTTCGCCATAAATCGTTCGGGCCAAGATATCGACTTCACGTCTGCGATCTGTGGGATGACTCATTTGGCGCCTCCAACACGATCAGCTCGTGCGATATCGAGTTTTTCTTCAATACGAATGAGATGATCTGTGAGCCGTTCTTCCACATCACGCAGATATGAAATCGAAGCATAGTTCTTCGCCACATCGAGTTTGTAGGCATCTAAGATTTGACGCAGATGCGCCAATCCCAATTCAGCAGCATGGCGTACATCATCAATTTCATCATGGGCAGCACGATAATTCTTCCAACCGATCCAAAACAGACCGGCCAAAGCAGGAAGCTCGACCGCCGTTATCCACCAGATGAAGTCGAGACCTTCAGCGGTTTGCATAAACATGTCCTTTAAAAATCAAAATTTTGACAAAAGAAAAGCCCCCGCAAATACGAGGGCTTGATTGAAGTGAGCTGCTTTACAGCTCAAATTGGGTTTTGGCGTTGAACGCTTGTCCACCGCCCTTCCAACCTGGTCGTTTTCCAGGTGGATGAGCATTGGGGTTGCGTGGCAGACGTACCGGCTCCGCCAATAAACAACCGGACACCGCATCCAAACCGTCATCACGCGCTTTGGAACTTGGTCGCCATTCACGCATTTCAGTGATAAAGGGGGACTTCAACACGCTATCATGCGCATGAATGCGACCTGCCGCCAAGGGGGCGTCAAAGGCTTCCAGGATTCGTTTGTCTTTGCTGATGGATGAATACTGATCCAACACAGCACAAACCACACCTTGGCTTTCCAGTTCACGGCGCAACAACCCCGGTAAAAAACGGCCAATCCCATTGGTTTCCAAATTGAGTGACGGCAAGTACAGTCCATCAACGAATGTCACAGCTTGACGACATAGCTGTTCGGCTTCTGATACTTCATCAACGCGGTGCGGGTCATGTGTCATATACTGAACCCGATGCAGCCAATAGCTTCCGTCTTCTGACGTAAAAACACAGGCAATAACTGAACTGTCCCCCCGGTCAGGCGCACCAAAGCTGGGATCCCACCAGGCGTTGGCGGAAACCAATTTCTGCCCCCCCAATGTCAACACGGCTTCACCATTCATCTCGCTGTAGACAAGTTCCGTGTCATAGGATTTTAATAAGTCTGCATCCAAGCGGCCTTCGGCAATATCCACGGCTTCCAACAGCATTTGTGAACGGAACTTATTCGGCCCAGTGCGTCTTAGAATGGCTTCGATCTTTTTCTTCGGAAATCGATCGGGCCAGGCCGAAACCCCTTTGGCATCATAGATCGGGATCTCCAATCGTTTAAAACCATCCAGGTACGGAACATCCTCACCAACATCACGGCGAGGCACCTTGGCATAGATGGTGTAGAAGGTATGAGGTGTACCCACATAAAGCTGCAATCCGCCCGGTACCAACACATAATCAATTTCATCCAGCCGTTCACGCAAGTCTTCGCGTTTTTGCGCACTATCACAAGTATTGGGGACCTCCACATCATCACAAATCACCACGTCGGCACGTGATCCCGTCAAGTTGGTGGTGATACCTTTGGCCAACATGGACGGGTCACGCAGCTCGCTATCTCGATTGACCGTAAACTGATCCGATGCCCATTGATCACGGCTTCTCGGCTTAAGACCAACACAAGCGGGGTGGCGTTCAATAATGCGTTTAACGTTACGCGTCATTTTTCGCGCCAACGATAAATCCGCAGCCAACACCATAATCCGTAAGCTGGCATCTGTAGCCAAAAGCCAAGCACAAAAAAGGCCGACCAAAGTCGACTTCCCTGAATTGCGAAAGGCCATCAATACCAGTTCTCGGTTTTTACCCGTCCAGCTATTTTCCAACCATTTTATGAATTGTTTGTGATGCTTTGGGGTTTTAAGGTTTTGATCCTTGTTCCAGGTGTCAACAAATGTGGCAAAGTCAGGTGTTTCTTCCATACTTCACCTCCTCACAATTTAAATGAGGGCATATGAGTTCCTTTCTAGAGACAGAGGCTATTTTGCAGGATTTTCAATCGGGCCATTTGGGTTGACGAAGGCTAGGCCGATGTAAGTATTCAACCCATTAACACCCCCATCTGTTGTTCGCACTTTGAAACCGTTTGATACAAGGTCCACATCAGAACCAATCGACTCTGCATTGCTAGCATGGGCATATAGTGTTGCTTGTGTAGGGTTGTAAGGACTGCGCACAGCATCTTTCATATACCAGCCATTTGCACCAATTGAATTCTTCAGCATGAGCCACTCAACCGAACCACCCAAGTTCACAAAAGGGCCGTCGACATCACCATTGCCTGTGTATGAAAAAATTTTACAGAAATCTGTTTCTGCGAAGATGTAGGCTACGTATTCGCGGTTAGCTACCCAGAACGCCTCGGTGCCCAATGTGATTAATTCGTCTGTTGGGCTGGTGTTATTCCATGTGGCAGAGTTAGGGACAAATGCTGCCGTTGTATTCAAAATACCGTAATGCGTATTTCCAGCGGCAACGTGGTACACAATCCAACCACCTACAGCATCAGTAGGTTTTAATATGACCATCTTAGGCACATTGCCGAGGCTATGCGGGAACGTTATGTTATCCCCTGTACCACGGTTAAATTTGACAATGCTCATGCCAAGCGTGGCGTTATAGATTTCCTTGGATGGCGTAATGGTTGGCGAACCTGACCACCCACTTGTTTTTGTGTTGGGGAGTGAAGCACACCACGAAACGCAGCTTTGTCCATTGGCATTCCAGGTTGAGTTACTTCCAAGCGTGAACCCATCCGCATCAAAGGAACCTAAACTTTCTGTGGCTGTTGTTTCTGCATTAGTTAAATGTGAGGCTAAGTACTTCGTTGCGCCTCGAATGCCATCAAACAAGGCGTGATAATCTGCGCTGCTTCGACTTTTGAGCCACACTAAATCAGGCTGAAAGCCCACACCAGAAACTGGATTGCCACCGCTACCAATGGCAACACCATCGCCTGTATACAGAACAGCCTTCCAATGGTCAGACAACTTACCTGTTTGTTTTGGATAACGGTCAGTTGTCCACTCAGTACCTTTAGCATTCCACGCAGCTTCACTTGCGGTAAAATCAAAGACGACGTCACATTGCGTGCCTCGTGTTTTACATGCCACAACCAATGGATAAAGTAGCCCCATGGTCATAGCATCTGTAACCTTATACCCATCCTCATTGTAAATTGTTACCGTATCATTGTTAGTGTCTATTAAGAACTCAATTTCATCACCATTGGTAGGGTTTCCCGGCCATGAACCTCCCCATCCCTGGGTGTTAATACCTCCTTTGCTATGAGAGATATAAGTTGTTCCAGACCAAGGTGGGTCGAAATGGATGCAATCCTTACCCCAACCACTTAGGCCGCTATTTGAAGACCAATTAAGACTATTGGGAGACATGATACCAAATAAACAATATATTGAAAATGTCATGTCCCCGTATTGGATAAATTTGACTTTGTAAAGGCCAGTGTTTTTATGCATCACAAGATTGGTAATGCCGCCTTGATTGCGCCAATCTAAAGTGTTGTAGCTGTATTTTATTCCTGTGCCATCTGACAAATGTGTAACAGTGCCAAGCGTTCCAAGGAGGGTTACACCTGTATTGTTCGGTATTGATGTAACCTGAGTTATGGAACCATTTACGGTCCAATGGTTGGCAATGATAGGGTCCTCGTGTGCCATGGTCGGAACATCAAAGTTCTCTGTGTAAACGGCACCCCCCTTGACAATGCGGAAGTCATCAATCCATCCGTCAAGTTCTTGCCCCCCAACAGGCTCGGACCCAATCCAGAGGTCTTGTGTGCAGTTATAGATGGTGTCTCCAGCAATTATTGTAGATGTTGAACCCACCTGAATACCATCTACAAAACAACGCAAGTCATCATCTTTTCGGGATACTGCGACGTGATACCATGTGTCTGTAGTCGGGTTCCAAGAAAAAGTTGATGACTGACCAGTTAATCCATCTGTCGTCCAACCGAAACGAAGTTGCCCTGCGCTTTCGTATTGGAAGTACCAGCCCCGTTGGTTCCCACTAGATGTCCACTTATTGGCAAACATGTTGTAGGTGCCAATCGAATTGAACCGCACCCACGTCTCAATCGTGAAATCTTCTCCTCCAAAATCAAGTACCGAATTATCTGAAATTGATACATAGTCGCCAGCACCGTCTAACAGCATGGACGCCCCACCAAATTTTGATTGAGCGGTGTCAATTTGAGCATTGCCATGAGCTGTACATGTGTATGTGTATAAGCTGTCATCCGTGAAGGTTGTCGAGGTATCAGAACCATTACAATGAAGCAGCAGACTTACACTATTTCCCCATGTAGCACCGCCTGATACGTCCATCCCTAAATCTGCCGGGTTTGAGAAATCTAGGTAAAAACCATTGGAACCATAGGTGCCCGTGTACTTCTTGGCCTTCCAATTGCCTGTCACAAGGTCAAACTCTCCAAAATCAGAGGCTATTAGAGCTTGATCACTAACAAAGTGAAAATCAGCCATAAGGCCAGAAAATAAGTAATTGACAGCAGAGGACGCACATCCAATTCGATGCAAGGTGTTGTAGTTAATATGTGTGTAGTTGGTCGTGCCAATGCCAATATCTTCACCATTAATATAGACAGTCACATTGCCTGCGCTTGAGGACACAACAACATGTGCAAATGCAGCCGTATCTCGGTACTTGCCAGATGAATAAAAGTTAGAGGTACCGTCAAAACAACGAAATGTATCATCATTGTTGAAGCCAATTAAGTTATTGACTGTGGCGTCTGCACTAAAGATGTGCGGATAATTACCTGCGACCTCATCTTTAAGTACAAAAGCTGATAACGTCCAAGTGTCGCCACCATCTGTCGAGAACGTTTTGTCGAGACGTCCACCATTGAATTGCGCTGCATAGTCGATACCGTAGGCTTTAAGCCGTGCGGAGATCAGAGATTGAACAAGTAAAACACCCATTATGAAAGTTTCCCTGCCAAAGTAAAACGGACCCCACCACCTGCCACTGTTGAGCCCACTTGAGTACATTTAAAAGTAAGGCGATCTCCTGCTGCAATTGAGGTTTCCGACAGCACCCCCGCCGTTCCCGCGTTTGCCGCTACCGCTACTTGGGGTTTTGTCGAATAGACCGAGGTTCCATTTTTCTCAATATCAAAAATTGCCTCTGATCCTGCTGGAGGAATATCCATATACAGTTGCTCACCCGTCAACGTGAATGCACGTGGAACAACCAACTCGCCGTAAGTTTGAACAGCAATGTCCTCTGCAGCCATCGTCCCATCATACCCGGCGACGAAAGCAATATCGTAAGGGCGTGCATTATCATGCAAATCCGACACACCAACAGGAGACATCACACCGACACCTGCTGCAAACCAAGTGTCTGGTGATGGTGTGGTGTCAACCGTTATGACACTTTGTCCATGCGGGCTCGAAAACTGCCATGTGGTTCCGCCATTTATCGTATCTGTTCCAGACCGATTAACGATAACAGCATTGTTATCCGCAGATGTTTTTCCAAGCGCTATACGGAATCCATCTGTTAACAGTGAACCTTCTGGTAATGTAACTGTGACATTACCAGATGATGTATCAATCAAAAATTGCTTACCATCATCCGTTGTCAACACATCAAAATCTATAGTTTTAGACTCATTGGATGAATACATATTTGACGCAGCAGCAGTTTGGGCTGCGGTTGCTGAACTGGCAGCAGCGGTCGCACTATTCGAAGCCGAAGACGCCGATGCTAAAGCAGAATTCTTGGACACCAAGGCATCAGCAGCATAACCTTCTGCATTGCTAATCTCTGATACTGTGGGCCCGTTAACAAAGCCATTGGCTGTATCATTCCATACCAGGGCTGAATTGGCCTGAGGAGTTGGGAGCGTTGTGTCAACATTACCAAATAAGGTAATGGCCATTTGTGCAGAACGTGACTGATCTTCTGTCACTTGCTGTAAAGAAGCCGTCAGATAGTCCAACTCGTCATTAATAATCTTTGCACGAAATTCACCAGATTCGAGAAAATCAGTTGTCCGTTGAATGGGCAGCCGACGAGCCAACGTAACCACAACTCCATTGAGTGGTGCGCTATCCATGGTTACAGCACCACCTTGAGTTTGGCCTGCACCTGATATTGAATATCCAGAACTTTGCAAGGTATCGTCAAGATACACTTCCATATCGGCATCTGCAAAGATTTGAAATAAATAAACAAATTCAGTTTGCATGCCATCACCTTCGTACTGGACACGCGGTGAAATATTCCCGATTTGAATATGGGGCGTCATGATTGGTTCCTTAAATTCAAATTGATGAGATTAATTCCAGCTTTTAAGACTGTTTAAAAGCTGGCTTGATCCCGATAGATAATTGCTGGATGGTCCAAGCAAAGATGACAACGCCCCATATGCTGAACCATCTGAATCTTCTTGAGCACTGTTGTTAATGGAGTTCTGCTGTAAAGTTGCATCGTATTGTGCCTGGGTATCGGCAATATTTTGCCGTGTTTGTTGACTGAGACCGTCCATGATTGCACCAGCAGATCCTTCGGATGGATTCACCCCTTGTGCCGACATGCGGGCACGGTGGCTGGCAGCAGAACGTTTCAAAGCTTGTTTGTGTTTGGCAACATCAGCTGCTTTTTGTCGAGCAATTTCACTTTGCTGTAATTCATAGAGCTGTTGACTTCTCTTTTTGGATTTTTTTTGTTGTGCAGCTTCCATAAACTGCAACCCGCCACCAATAGCCATCATCGGAACCATCATGGATCCAGCCATGTGTCTTCTCCTTCTTTGATCAATAAATAGGATTAGCCGTTCAAACTGATTTCACTGACAACAGCCAAAAGTTCAAAGGGCAAAGGGGTATCTTGTTCAATGCGCCACAAAGGTGTTACCCCCCCCAAACGCCACCCATATGAACGCACCTTTTTGTCACCTGTAAACGGTTTGGGCGGAGCATCCAAAACACCTTGTCCAAAGCGCTTGAAGGGCACGTTTTGAAGGCCATTCCCAACATCCAGTTGCAAGGCAGATGTATTGCGAATGCGAAAGGTAAAACTAATGGGTCGAAAATGTCCGCCTTGAGTACCAGCATTTGGATTGGCAATGGTGGGGGGCAATGGCTCAACAATATGAGTATAGCCAAGCCCCACTTCGACATTAAAAACAGGATCAGACAATGTAATGGAACCACTGGTTACCACAAACTCACCCATGGGGGCACCATCACCTACAACCTTAACTGTTTGGCCTTCCAAGTGATCGAAGCCATTCCAAGTCAATTGGTCGTTCGTATCACTATACTTAACACCAGAGTCCACATTGTATTCATCATCAAAAACTTCAATGAAGTAATTATCATTGCGTTTGACCAGAACATAGACATCAGAACCCACAAGCGCCAATGACATAAAGTCACCGTCTGTCAATTGTCGTGACCATGCCGTTACTTTTTCACGCCGATACAAAGTAAGAGACGAAATACTACCGTCATCCATAACAATATGAAGCTGGCGCCGAGCTTTATCAAAATCTTGTGTGATGGGCTTGTTCACCATATGACGGGCCAGTAAGGCCAAATCACCAGATTGATAAGCTTGCTCCAGATCCGTAAATAGATATTCACGAATTTCATCATTGGCGCGCGATGCGTATAGCGTTGCACCGTCAACATCTACGGGCGGAACTGAACGGTCGATTGGAGAACCAATCCGTGTTTGTCGCCGAAGTTGAATTGAACTGGGTGTTAACGGGTCACCCGTCACCATCCATTCAGCTCCAGATGTAAACACTTGCAGATGGCGGCCAGAAAATAGTGCCCGAATAGCATTCACTTGATCAGATAAAATCGCAAATTCAATTGCCTCATCATCCAAACCGGTACCTAGGTCAAAATTGTATATATCGGCAGATTTGGACATCCATAAGCGGTTGGGAAGATCACGTGATCCTCCAAGCACCAGACGATCTTGGTGAAAGCAAACAGTTACCGGCCAACCACGATGAGATGAAAATGCTTGTTCTTCCCAATCCACTGTTGCCGATGATGTTGACAGAGCCTCTCGATTGATGGCCTGAACATGTGTCGCATCTGTGTATGATGTAACTTCAAGTTCTTTGCCTTCAATACGAAAACGTTTACCAACATGATCTGCAACGAATACATCTGCAGACGCTGTAATTGTTCCCGTATTTCCTTTCCCTGTAACACTGGCTTGAAACGTCACCTCATCATCAGAAAATTTATGATAGGGCTGATGGATAACATCATCTTTGGTATAAAACACCCAATCATCAATAGACCATTCACCACCATTATTGCGGGTCAACTTTTTCGGAGGAACATCTGGATGCGTAATAAAAAGTGTATCAGCACTTTGCACCCAATTGATTTGTTTTATCTGATCCAGTGTCCACGGCGCAGGGTCAATTGTGATCGGGTCTTCACCGTCTTCATAAACATCAACTTGCGCATTTCGGAATACCAATAAGTATGTCTGTTCTGTATTAAACTCGAATGAAATCAAACGTCCTTCATTTGGAACTGTATTCACATAACGTAAACCAGCACGACGATAGATCCCACCTGTTGGCATCACAAATATGTTGGATAATGTCCCAGCACCATTGTCATATGCACTGAGGTCGCCACGCCCAGCCAGTTCTAGAGATACTTCACCCGATGTAAAACTGGTTTTGTATGTACGCACATGTGCCATCAGTTTCGCACTCCCACCAGGGTATAGTCTTCAATTGCATTGGGGGTGTCTTGCATGGAGTCAGTCATTTTGGCACGTTTGAGTTCCACATCCGCAATACCATAAAGTTTTTCGGAACGGGTGGTGCTGTCTGTGAGTGGAATACAAAATTCGGCTGCTAACCGTGCAATCAGTGCTTGGTCAAAGAATGGTGGAAACTCGGTTTCTTCAGGACGAAATATATAAGTCAACACCACTTCACTGGCATTCGTGTGCAATCGTCGCTCTTGAATGCGGTACTCCAATCCTCTGCCACGCCCTGCGCCTGCTGACAAGGCGCGCAGAAAATCTGATGGCAGTTGAAAGGCATATTCATAATCAGCCAAAGGTTTGGCTTGGAGACGTGGCAGTGTCACTTGTGCACTGGCAAAAGACCAAGGATGGTACGACAACAAAACATCACGAATGGGGGCATAAAGATTACCCGCAATTTCTGCTTCTGCTGTGCCATCTTCGAACGATGAAATGGATCGACATCCAGTCTTCAAAAGCGCACGAGAGCACAGCGCTATGGATGATAAAGCCATAACGTTCTCCTATAATGTTGAATTGTAAAAAGTGATTAAGGAATGAAGAAAAGGGGAGACACTTTCTTTCTTCGCCTCCCCTTCCCTGTGCCATTAGTCAGTATCAGCTGAGCCAACGGAGGTCATGTCTGCGACATCAACCACACCAGCAGCATTTGCATTGACCAAGAAGAACCCCGACGTTGGGGTGCCATCCGTGTCAGTATTGGCAACGATAATGTCACCAACACGCAACATGTCAGAAGCTGTATTGAAATAACCAGCTGTATCTACATCAACTGCTGCATCAGCCGTAATGTAATGCCACAGTGTAAAACCGTTGGCGTAAGCAAGAACGCTTAGATCTTTAGAAGCATAAGCCATGAAATCGCCTTTCTTAAGATTCCAGGCAGCGCATGGATACGACACCTGAGGCATCGATCAGGCCAGCGCCCTGGCTCATTGAGTTATTGACAAAATGCGCGGCACGATCACCGTGCCAGGTGATGTCAGTCTTCACGTCCGAGCCAACACCATGACCAATGGCAGACTTGTGGTACCAGTAGCAATAACGGATGTTAGAACCATCTTTGGTGAGGCCGGAATGCGGCATCCATAAGGCCCCCAGCCAGCGTTTTGCCTGGGTTCCTTTCCACGGCAATTCATCATCACCGATGTATTGGCTATCGGCGAATTCTTGGATATTCAACAGTTCGGACCACTGTTTCCAACCAACAATTGCATAACGTTCGCCGTCATCCGGAACATCGGCCTCACCCAACATTTCAAAACCTTCCAACACCTTGGCTTTGGTCAGGCCATCAACACCCGTACCGGCAAAGTTTGTAGATTTATCCATTTCGCTGATAATCAGTTCATCGGTTTTACGACCCAATGCATAAGCACCGGCACGGGCAACAACTTGCTGTTCATTGATGTTGGATTTCAACTCATCCAATTGATCAACCCAATCACCAGCATAGTAATCATAGAGGCTGACTTCGACCGGGGTATGGTCAACATTCATCACAGGAACTTTACCGTGGCGCGCTTTGGTCGATGCGGTACCCTTACCAACTTTTTGGAAAGTGGTACTAGAGCCGATAATATTGTCCTTACTGCGCACAGTATTGCGCAACTTAGAACCCATCTGCTGATACTGCAGATGCACTTCCGCCTGGAAATGGCGGACAAATGACTGCTCGACACTTGTCGACATGTCTGTCTCCTTTTGTAAGTTTTCTTTTATGTGAAACCGCGCCAAAGTGGGTTATGGGGAACCGCCCGGGTACAAAGTCTTAGGTTCCCCGCCCACATTCCGACACGAAATATCAAACGGGCCACAAAAAAACAGGCCCTCTTTCGAGAGCCTGTCACATTTCAACAAGTGCGGTTATCCGTTGATATTAAGGGTGTTTGATAATCACCAAATCTATATCAAGCATAATAGTAAAAATTAATTGCATAATGGGCCGCTATCCCCGGCAACAATGACCCGGTTCGTATGAATACAATCATTAAAATAACACCAGCGAAAAATGGCATCAACATGCCAGTTGGCCCACCGCCCCAATGTATCAAAGCAAACAACAAGGCTGAGACAAAAACCAAACCAAACTGGCTACTCCAATAGCGTTCATATATGTTGCGAACAACAGATCGTGATACAAGTTCTTCGCTGACAGCAACAACGATCAAACCAATACTCAAATCAAATAGACGTAAGTTATCACTGTCATAACCGTCAAACGTTCCTATCCCCCACTCCAAACTCGGAAACTTTTCAACCAAAGGTTCTCCGATATAGTGATCAAATATCAAAATGGTTAAAATCAGCCCCAAAACATATAGCAACCACACGGGCTGAGGACGTAACACCAATGCATCATATGATGCAGATCGCAAAGTGGGGCTTAGAACAATCAAACCTATAGCAATGACACGAACAGCCATATCCAGACCAACCCACCAAGCAGGATTACCTACATAGTCAAAAGCAATATCATTGCCATAAAACAGAACAGCCAGAGCGAGAGCTACCAGAATATCAATGCGGCTATGTTTCAAAGTTGATATCCCAATTTGCCAGTGTCTTTCACAAGCTTAATCCCGAATTTATTTGAGGAATGATCTTATTCATCTTCATCACCGTTCCTCAGAAGTCAATCTGAAAGAAAAGGCCGCAGACGATCCTTAAAAGATCGTCCACGGCCCAAATGGCAGGAGCTGCGGATCGAACGCGCTCTCCGCCTTAGCACAGTCTTTAGGCAGCCCAGGGAGTAAGGGAAGAGCTGCGACTGTGCATTCTGATTTTAGTTAATCACCGGGATAGAGATTGCGAAAACCTTCCCGCACACGCTTCACATATGCAGGGTCACGTTCTTTCCAATATCGTGGATCCTTCATCATACGTTTTAGATCAAGTTCGGATGCCCCAGACGTAATTTCTGAATTACGGCTCAGGCTCGGTTCACGACTTTTCATCATTTCCGCCATAGCAATCACACCTTCGGCAGATGCCACCAAATTCTCAAAAACACTTGGCGGTAAATTAGCTTCACCCCAAGCACGTAGTTGCGGGCGGATAGCTTCAAACCGTTCTGCACCTCCAAAATGTTGATGCAAGCGATCTTGTTCTCGGGCATCTTCAAATTGTGCTGCAATCTGCTGCACCATCGGCATCAGACGTTCTTTGGCAAGATCGTAAACCAGTTGTGCTTGATCCTGAGAAAATCCTTTATCATACAGACGGCGATTGACATCTTCGTCCACTTCCAGCAAATCATCATCAATAAGAATTTCATATGACGCAGGGTCTTTTGGAATAATGCCACGTGATGGAGCACTGAGTTGACGTTCTAGCTCTTGATACGATTGAGCCAATTGTTCCATACGCACTTGATTATTTTCACCATCCCAGAACTTAGCTGGCAGCCAAGCCGGCATCTCAGACAGAGAAGCATTCATGGGATTTCGATTTTCGGTTTGCATTTAGTCATTCTCCTTTTGTGTTTAAGGATCTTGTTAACATTCAGTCACCATTGCGACCGCGATTGATAAGTTGGCAGATATAACTCACCAACTGACGTTGACCTTCGATGTGTCGAAGTGTTTCAGCAGACACATTTGGTCCCAGTGCACGATCCAAAGTCATCGCACGAAGATGAGAAATCACCTGTTTGCCTTGCTCACTTGAAAAACAACGGGCATATGCCAATTTCAGTTCACGATCAGGCACAGCTAAATCATGGATATCTGCATTGAGTTCATCATTGCGTTCAAACCATGACCATCCAATTTTTTGATTGCTCATATTTCATGCCCCTCGAAGGGATTAATTTTCAGCCCAGATGCACCCACTAAATCGCTTGGAGTGATTTCCGCACGTTCCGATGGCGACAATGTTTCTGTTACGTGGCTCAAATCAGGTTGATTCAATTGATCTGAACTCACAGGAGAAGCTACAGATGCTTCTTTCCTTGCCTGTGTTTCTTCTTCACTTAACAAAATGCTTTCCGGCACACGATAAATTTCGGCCAACCACCGTGCAGCCTTGTGTACATCCACAATTTCATGAACCACACCCAGTTGGCTGGCTGTTTCAAACCACCCCATGGCCCCTGCTAAATTTTCTTGTGATTGACGACGGGCCAGTGGTGACTTGTAATCAACATCAATGACACGGCCATCTATACTAACTGCGGGAACTTCACCGCGACGACGCAAAATTGCAATTGCGCGACTGATCAAAGGTGTCAAAAGCTCTGACTGCAATCGACCATACGTAGCTCCCAACACCCTGGACATTTCTGCAGATCGTTCCAACACTTCTGTGGCGCTCATACGCGGTCCCATTATTTGACCAAGCTTATCTGCCAACAGAGCCGAGCGAATACTTGAGCGCAGACCATCCAGCACCAGGCCCGAAACATCAAACCGCCCTGGTGCTCCCAAAGGGGTCAACCCTTGCGAACCAACAGCTTTGGGGATAATAGCCCCTGGTACCAACTTAATATTTGCGGGATTGAGCACACCATCATCATCGGCTTGCCATATGCCAGTTACGGCGATAGAGGCATTTTTCAATGTCAACTCAACCACCTTATTGGCCGTTTTTATATCCGGCAAAGCCTTCATCACAGGTGATCGTCCATAGACTTCACCTGGGGCTTTCAACCATCGAAAGTTGATAAACGGAGATGTTTCAAAATTTCCCTCCGACAACACTTCTGCTTGGTGAACCAAACCTGGCGACGTTTCTGCCACGGCCATATAACGATAGCCATGCTCTTGCGGCAGCACGGCTTCAATCACACCAATCCGTGGTTCTTCTCCAGCCTCAAGCGATGTACTATCTTCACCCATATCTGGTGCATCGGGATAACGCTGTTTCAATTCACGTCGCGTCAATTCAAGTCGCCGCAGTGTACCGTTCAAGGCCCCACCTGCGTCCGCTTCAAACACCACATCAAACATAGGCACCGCCGTAAAGCGGAAGGCTGAACTTTCCCCAATTGGATTTTCTTCCAACATCAAAGAAGCCGTCCCAACGGTCACCAAGTCCAAGTAGCACTGATGAATTTCAATGGCGAAATTCGAACGATCAATGTGAGACTGCAAAATGGTGGAGATCTTCTCCAACTTCGGCACCAGTTCTTTGCGATCTTCCTCGTCAATATTGGTTCCGGGCATCAACCCAACCCACTGGGCCCATGGCGGTGTCAAATTCGACAACATACTGGCGGCCAATTGATCAACAGCATCCGGTGCCGTACCATCAAACAGCTTCTCTCCTGCTTTTTGTCCATCTTGATTCGTTGGATTGCGTTGCGGCAGGGTGTAGTCATAACAATCTTGCCAATGTGCTTCCCATGTCCGACGTCGGTCCTTGGCACGTTGATACTGTTGAACGATCATTTCCGGGGTTAAGTCATCCATGATCATTCCCCCAACAATTGTTTCTTTGTCTGGGTTGGTATTGTCTTGCTCAAAAGACCACGTTCTGATGTTTTAATGGTCCCCGCACGCCCACGGCGTCGACGCTCAATCATATCAATACGGTCTTGTCTTTCTTGCTCTGCAGTATTGTCCACATAGGTCTGGGGTGCTGGTGGCGGTGGCGGTGGCGGTGCACTAAAAAATCCACCCATGGTCTCATCTCCTTTATTGATTGATGCTCAAAACAAAAAAACCCGGCAGAATTTTCTGCCGGGTTTGCTTTGGACGCATGTGTGCCGTTCGTTAAATTGAATATAATCCTAATATGATGCAAAAGTCAAGGATTTTTTTCCGTCATTTTTTGTTAAGCTTTTATAGAGTTGCCAAGGCGTCATAATCCAAGGTGCACGAACCCCCAAAACGCGCTTCACAGCCTCAACACAACTGAATATTGACCAGGGTAAGGGGGCCAGATCAAGAGGTTTCACCTCTGCCATAATCACCTTGTAATCATGTTCTTCCAACCACAAGCACAAGGTCTCTTCGCTCCCGGCTGGCCATATATCCAACTGTGTTCCAATAGACAGTGGGTTGTACATGACCCAATTTCCTTGGCTTTCAATCACAGCAAAACAGTGACGAAATCCTGGACGCAACAACCTAAGTGACTTATATTCAGCATGCCCACCAAATGCCACCATGGCCCGTCGGGGAGCTTGGTCACAATGCTCAACATCAGCAGAAATCTTGGTTTTGTGTGTCATGGCAAACAATTTCCTTTGCTTTTAGCTCTGTTGTCAGACGATCCAATGCATCCTCCCAAAGGCGCAAATGATACTCCTCTTCACGCACCCGAGAATCTGGCGGGCACTCCCGCCACCCAAAATGTGCCAATGTTTTTAAGTGGGCATTTGTGATTCGTTTCTGACGATGCAAACGCATGACAGCACGATAAATATCGTCAGGCTCACATGGACGTGTCATCAAACTGGAACCATCGCTCAACTGCGCACCTTCACGACGTGCGCGCTCTGAACGCATAAACCAAAACCAAGCCTCTTCGGCACTTATAAAAGCCACGACATCTTTGACAGGTATCGGGTTGGGCATACGCCTCGTACGCGACATTGGGTTGAACTCCTGTAATTTGTTCTATCTTTGTTCTATTTATTCGTAATTTATTCCTATGTCAAGAATATGATGGAATTTTGTCCTAATGACACATTTCCGCATCGATGAGACAATGTTCCCATGATGAAACACAGTGATGTTTGGAAAGCAGTGGACAAATTAGCGGCGGCTTATGGCTATTCCGCTTCTGGTCTGGCGCGCAAAGCGGGGCTGGACCCGACCACCTTTAACAAATCCAAACGCACCACCCGCGAAGGCAAGCTGCGCTGGCCATCTACGGAAAGTATTTCCAAAATTCTGAATGCCACGGGTGCTGATCTTTCGGAATTCATGGCTTATGTGCAAAACGGTGAAACACCTTCACCACGCAACGTTCCGCTGATCGGCTTTGCCCAAGCCGGTGCCGAAGGCTATTTCGATGATGCGGGTTATCCGACTCGCGGCGGTTGGGATGAAATTTCATTTCCCGGCACCACAGACCGTCATGCCTTTGCCTTGGAAATTTCAGGCGACAGTATGGAACCTGTCTATCGCGATGGCGATATCGTCATCGTCTCCCCCGAAGGCGGTGTACGCCGGGGCGATCGTGTCGTGGTGAAAACCAAAGACGGTGAAGTGATGGCAAAACTTCTCAAACGCCAATCTGCCCAACGGATCGAACTCACCTCTTTCAACCCAGCCCACGAAGATCGAGAATTTCCGCTTTCAGAAGTGGAATGGGTCGCGCGTATTATTTGGGCCGCGCAGTAAGCACAAAAAAAAGGGGCCAAAGCCCCCTCTTCCTTACATTTCATTCAACTTATGCCGACAGATCTTCACCAGCCAGTGCTTTACCGATCAGTTCAACCGTTTCGTTGATGCCGTAAAGCGCAATAAAGCTGCCCATGCGGGGGCCTTGCTCTTGGCCCAATAAAACTTCGTAACAAGCTTTGAACCATTCACGCAGGTTTTCAAAGCCGTGGGCTTTACCCACTTCGTAAACCTCGGTCTGAATGTCTTTACCCGACGTATTGGCATCCATGGTTGCAAGCTTGGCCTTCAAGTCTTCCAACGCCGCACGTTCCGCATCAGACGGCGCACGGTATTTCTTCGTCGGTTTCACGAAATCAGCGTAGTAATTGATGGCGTAACCAACCAATTGATCCAAGATCGGCGAGTTTTCCGGGGTGGCTTCCGGTGCGTAGCGCGTAATGAAGTGCCACAACACGGCTTTTTCTTCAGAACCACACACGCTTGCCAAGTTCAGCAAAATGTTGAAGCTGAGACCCGCTGCTTCCGGTGCCGGTGGTTTACCACCGTGGATGTGCCAGACCGGGCTGTTGAGCTGGTCTTTTTCTTCTTGGCCGTCAAACTTGGACAAGAACGTCAGATATTCATCAACGTTTTTCGGAATCACATCAAAGAACAAGCGCTTCGCCGTTTTGGGCTTTTGATACATGAACAGGCTGAGGCTTTCGGGCGTGGCATAACGCAGCCAATCTTCCATGGACAAACCGTTGCCCTTGGATTTTGAGATTTTTTCACCTTTTTCATCCAAGAACAATTCATACGTCAGGTTTAGCGGCGGCGTACCACCGATGGCGCGGCAAATACGGCTACCCAACTTGACGCTTTCGATCAAATCTTTGCCGGACATTTCATAATCCACGTCCAGTGCGGTCCAACGCCCAGCCCAGTCAGCTTTCCATTGCAATTTGCAATGACCACCCGTAACGGGTGTTTCCACCAACTTGCCGTCTTCACGTTTGTAAACAATCAGGCCTTCATCAGCTTTGGTTTCCACCACAGGAACCTGCAATACGACGCCTGTTTCCGGGCACACGGGCAGAAACGGCGAATAGGTCGCACGACGCTCTTCACCCAAGGTTGGCAAAATAATTTCCAAAACCTTGTCGTGGTGCTGAAGAACCTTCATCAGCGTGTCATCAAGGTTACCCGCTTTGTATTCTTCCGTGGCAGATTTGAATTCATAATCAAAGCCAAAACCATCCAAGAACGCTTGTAAGCGTGCATTGTTGTGATGCGCAAAGCTTTCGTGGGTGCCGAACGGATCAGGAATTTGCGTCAAAGGTTTGCCCAGGTGCGGCTCCAAAATCTCTTTATTCGGAACATTTTCAGGAACCTTGCGCAGACCATCCATATCATCGGAATAAGCGAACAACTTGGTCGGCATTCCCGTCAGAACTTCAAAGGCATGGCGAACCATGGTGGTACGTGCCACTTCACCAAAGGTGCCGATATGCGGCAAGCCTGACGGGCCATATCCGGTTTCAAAAAGAACATAGCCCTTTTCCGGCTCCTTACCCTTCAAATGCTTGACCAAAGAACGTGCTTCGGCAAAGGGCCAGGCATTGGAATGCTCGGCCAGTTCGTGGGCTTTGGAAATCTCAGAATCAGGTTGGAAAGGCATGGCTTAAGACCGCAAAAATGTTGAATGAGGGCGCAAAGTACGACCCAACGCCCGAGCCGTCAACCAGTGCTATTACAGTGCTTGATCCAGGCCGCCGTCAGCTTTTCAGTAACCGCGTTTTGACGAAGCCGTGAATTGAGCGTTCCAAAGTCCACCAAATCCAGGACTTGGTCCTGATTAAAGCAGCTGAATACCACAGATTGTTCACCAGTTTTGGGGTCCACATGGCGCTGGAGGCACTGGGCACAAATCTCCTTCATCATGCATTGCATCGGCGAGTTGATGGACCCAATACCGAGATGATCGGGCTTTAGCAACTCCTTCAACACCCCATGTCGGGCGTATTTTACCGCCTTCATCATCAAATCAGAGCCAATAGCGACAATTCGGTCCACATCTGACAAGGCAATGGGTTGTTCGCCCAATTCCCCCGATCCATAGGCCCGCATGGCTTCAACAATATTGCCAACATACGTTAGGTCACCCAAACGGCTCACCGGGATGGCGGGGGGGGTATCGACACACCACACCACCGTGTCAGCAGCCGTTTCGATATTTTCGACGTGATAACGATCACCGGGGTCTTTATAGCCAGCAAAATACAAAACCTTAGATCCCGCTGCCCGGAACGCTTGGCCAATGGAAAACAACACCGCATTGCCAAGTCCACCACCTGCCAACAACACCGTTTCCCCCCCTGGGGTTTCGGTGGGGGAGCCCGTCGGCCCCATTAGAATCACCGGCTCACCCGTTTCCAAGTACTGACATAGATTGGATGAGCCACCCATTTCTAACACGATCAGCGACACCAGCCCCTTATCATGGTCAACCCAGGCCCCCGTAAGGGCCAAGCCCTCCATCGCCATACGCGTGTCATCTTTGACAGCAGAAAGGGATTCAAAATTTTGCAGCCGGAAAAACTGCCCCGGCTTAAATGCACGAGACGCAAAACGAGCTTTAACGATAACCTCCACAATGGTGGGGGTCAGACGGTCAACACGGACCACGGTGGCAATCAGACCGCGGTCCAGCTCCTCCACCAATTGAGCATAGGGTTTAGCGCTAGGCTTTGATTTGGCAAGGGCAGCATCAACAAACGGGTAACCTTGCTTGGCGCTGCCCATGGCTCTGACCACATTTCCGGCATAACTGGGATGCAGGTCGCCAAAGAAGCTCATGGTTTTACCGGGCGCCGCATTCATCAAAATTTGAACATCTTTGGGTTTACCAGACCAAACCGGTTTAACGGCCTTGCCCTTCACATCAACAGCCTGGAAGTACTTTCCATCTAATGCGGCAAAGCTTTGATCCTCACGCGAAAGAACCGTATTGGGTTGCGTCCCGGCCGCTATCAACACCGCACGGGCAGGCATGGTGACTTCCTGCCCAGTGCCATGTGGACGACCATCTTCCCCAATCTTTTGCACTTCAAGTTTGATGGCAGTGGCCCAACCGTGTTTATCAACCTCCACCGCTGTGGGGGATAGCAATTCGGCAAAACGAATGCCTTGTTCCAAGGCCTTTTCAATTTCTTCGTGGTTAAGGGTATAGCTGGGCGCATCCACCATGCGACGACGATAAGCAATGGTTGCCCCACCCCAAGCGTTTAACATCTGCACCAGTTCAGGATCACGCTTTTGAGCCTTGGCAGTCACACGTTCAAAGCGAATGGCACGACCATGTTCCAGATACTCATCGGCAATTTCATGGTCTTCAACGCTCCAACCTTTGCGCAGCTTGGCTCGCCCAAGATCCGCTTCCAACACATCATATCTGCTTAAGAACTTTTCCACCTGCTCAACATAATAAGCCAGTACCTCAGTTGCGGTATCAATGGCCGTAAGCCCCCCACCGACCACAACGGCCGGAAGACGCACTTGCAAGTTGGCAAGACTATCGTGCTTTGCCGCCCCGGTGAGCTGCAAAGCCATCAAGAAATCAGAAGCTTGGCGCACACCCCGGGCCAAGTTGTTGGGGATATCCAAAATCGTCGGCTTACCAGCCCCCATACACAGCGCAATGTGATCAAAGCCCATCTTGTATGCTTGTTCTTTGGTCAGTTGCCCCCCAAAGCGCACCCCGCCATACATGCGAAACTGTGCACGGCGCTCCAACAGCAGACGCATAATTTTTAGGAAATTTTTATCCCACCGCACGGTGATGCCGTATTCCGCCACACCGCCAAAACCGGCCATTGTGCGTTCATCCAGGTCTTCACGTATATCATCGATATTGTGAATGGGTTCAAACGGATGGCGTTCACCCAACGCATCAATACCGCTGAGGCCTGGGTCTAAGGGTTCAATTTTCGCCCCATCAATGGCAACGATGGCATGGCCTTCGTTCATCAAACTGTGGCTGAGGCTCGCCCCCGCAGGTCCCAGACCAACCACCAAAACTTTGTAACCACTTTCAGGCAAGGGCAATGGACGACGAATGTTGAGCGGATTCCAACGCGTCAACAAACTGTAAATCTCAAAACCCCAGGGCAGCTCCAACACATCTTTCAGGGCACGGGTCTCAACTTCAGGAATGTTCACCGGGTCTTGCTTTTGATAAATGCAGGCCTTCATACAATCATTGCAAATGCGATGCCCCGTTCCAGCACACATGGGATTATCCACCGCAATCATCGCCAATGCCGCAACGGCATGGCCGCGCATTTTGACGGTGTGCATTTCTGAAATCTTTTCATCAACGGGACAGCCCGCGATTTCCACCCCCAAAGCATTCTTGGCAAATTCCCCGGTTTTCTTATCTTTCATCCCGGTAGAGCATGAATCCTTGCCGCGTTCATGACACAGCACACAATAATGCGCTTGGTCCAGCGCCCCGACCAAATCACAGCCTGGATCGGTTAGCTTAAATCCATCACGATGAATTTGGCGATCAGGTGAAAATTCCACCGCAGTGATACCATCAATCTCCACATCATTCGTGTGGACTAGGTTTTCAAAATCCAACTTGGATGGCTGGCGGAAAACAATGTCGTGAACATGATGTTCTTTGCCCTCAACACTTAACGTCGCCCAGAGGGCGTAGTCAGCCGCAATTTGTAGATCATCTTGGTGGGCAGATTCGTCTTGCAGCCAACTCATCACCATTTGCGCAAAGCTAAACTGTGTCAGTTCTCCACTTGTCTTCGCTGCCAGTTGCTTGGCAATGGTAGGGCCGTCTATGGTTTCCGCATCTTCAACCGTTTTACCTTTTAAGGCGCGGCGTTGCACGAACAAGCGCTTACACGCGTACAAACTGTCCAATGCCGTATGACGCCCGGATAAGTTTGCCAATGCATCTTCGACACCAAACAAGTTAGAAACAAAGGAATCCACATGCGGAGACAGCTCAATCAACAGATCGGACTCACCTTTTTTATCCAGCCCATCGGGGCCGATACGCGCCGCCAGCAGACGGGCATGTAATTCTTTATCAATATTCCCCAATGCAGCTAAGAACGCATCATCGACACGGCGTAAACCCTTGTTGTTATAGAGATCCTCAAATTCGAGACCGAAAGCCAGCTGCAAACCCATACGCTATCCCTATTGGCTTTTACGCTGATGCAGCGTAATGTGGGGCCTGCTTTTGTTTGGGGGGTAAAAAGTCAGGCATAGACTGACTATATAGTGTGCATAGCAAAGCGCCAAAGCGGGTTTTTTTATTTTGCCCGTTTCGCATGCGTTGAAACCACTGCACGGACCTTGAAAAGCATCATGTCTACAAACAATCAAAATCGCTATGCGGGCGATATTTTACCCAATGACGCCTGGACTCGCTTGGCTGAGGACGAAAACTCTGTTCTTGTCGATGTGCGCACACCTGAAGAATGGACCTATGTGGGGGTTCCCGATATTTCTGACTTGGGTAAAGAATGCTTTTTCGTACCCTGGCTGTTTTACCCAAAAAACAACATCAACCCAAACTTCGTTCATCAGGTTTTGGAAACGGTTAAGCCGTTGGATGAAGATACAACAGTGCTGTTCATCTGCCGTTCTGGCATCCGCTCCGCCTTTGCCGCACAGGCCTTAGCGGATATGGGCTATAACAAATGCTTCAACGTTGCCCATGGTTTCGAGGGCGATCACAACAAATACAAACACCGTGGACGTGAGAATGGCTGGAAAGTGGACGGGCTGCCTTGGTTGCAGGGTTAAGGGGCAGCAAGCTGCAGAGTATCTGAGTCCCAACGCCACATATTGTCATTTGTGATATGTACGCCACCCCACCAATAATCAATGGTATTGGCATCTGCATAGTCTTCCTCGTCCGCCAAGACAGCTTGTCCAAACGGATTTAATTCAAACGAAGTGTTGAGATACGCGCGAATAGCATCCTCACCTTCAAGAGGGGTAAACTTTGCGTTTGTACTCGCACCTAATACTGGGCATTTGTTACGGGTTAGACCATCAAGGCGATTAAAGAAGCTCCAATCCCCCATAAATTGAGCATCCTCACAAGACTGATAAACCTTAAAAATTTCGCCCGGCGTCTGCGCACCTTTGGCAGCAATCTCTAAAATGTGACGTTCCGTGCGTGACACGCCCCCCGGGGCAGAGGGAAGTTCTTCCAACATCCTCAAAACAGAACTTTGTAAGTGAGGCAATGCGCTTAGGTCCATCTCCAACAGCCCGACCCAATCCTCAGGCGTGTCTTGGCGAAAGGCCCACCAAGCACGTTTTGCGAGATTATATTGTGCCTGAGTAATGGGTTCTGCACCATCCAACCAACACCCAATGGTTTGCGGTCCATCCTGGCCCAAATAATCATCGGCCTGAACCAACAATACATTTGCGCTCTTTGTATTAAGATCATTCAAAACCTGCAACAATTGCAGTTGATCGTAGAGATCGTGTTCAAACCACAAGCTAATGCGGTCAAACTTCGACAGCTTGCTCAACAGCTCGTCACGGTCATCAAAATCTGCCTGGGCGTCCACACCCCATTGCTTTTCGATGTACTTGGCACGGATGGATGACAATTCATCTGAAACAGGCACGGGACCTTCGTGGAGCAGATCACGCCAGGGTAACACTATTGCATCAGGATAAACTTCCTTGAGGCATTCTCCGGCAGAATCACCGTTGGTGATGATCAATTCAGCCATCACATCACTTCCAGATTGGTTTTCCTGAACCCGGCAAGCCCAATTCATCCCAAATATCGCTGACTTTATCCACCACTTGCTTGTCCATGCGGATTTTTTCGCCCCATTCACGTTTGGTTTCGTTGCCAATTTTGGTCGTGGCGTCGATACCCATTTTGGAGCCCAAGCCGCTGTCGGGTGAGGCAAAATCCAAATAATCAATCGGGGTGTTTTCCACCAACACCATATCGCGTGCTGGATCGACATTGGTGGACAGCGCCCACATGACGTCGTTCCAATCACGCGCATCAATGTCTTCATCAACGATGATCACGAACTTGGTATAGGTGAATTGACGCAGATATGACCACACACCCATCATGATGCGCTTGGCATGACCGGGATACGCTTTTTTCATGCTCACCACCGCAACACGGTACGAACAGGCTTCAGGCGGCAGCCAAAAATCGCGCACTTCCGGAAATTGCTGTGTGAACAGCGGCACAAACACATCGTTTAAAGCTTCGCCCAAAACGCTAGGCTCATCCGGCGGACGGCCTGTGTAAGTGCTCAAATAAATCGGTTTTTGGCGCATGGTGATGGCCGAAACCGTAAACACTGGGAATGGTTCTACATTGTTGTAGTACCCGGTGTGATCGCCATAAGGGCCTTCGGGGCCTTCTTCGCTCAAAGACACGTGGCCTTCCAAGATGATCTCTGCCGTTGCAGGCACCTGTAATGGCACCGTCTTGCAATCCACCAATTCAACCTTCGCACCGCGCAACAGGCCGGCAAACTGATATTCCGAAAGGGTATCGGGTACAGGCGTCACAGCCGCCAAAATGGTCCCCGGATCTGCACCAATGGCCACCGCCAGCGGCATCGGATCTTCGCGTTTATCTTTCCAGCGCAGGAAATGCTGGGCACCACCGCGATGGTGAAGCCAACGCATCAACGTGGTGTTTTTGCCCGTAACCTGCATGCGATAAATGCCGAGATTCGATACATCGCGCTTATCCCCCTTGGGATCGGGGCCTTCGGTAACCACCAACGGCCAAGTGATCAACGGCGCGGGTTCACCCGGCCAACAGCCTTGGATGGGAAGCGTGGACAAATCCACATCATCACCTGTGATCACCACCTCCTGACACGGGGCGGAACGCACAGTTTTGGGCTTCATAGACATAACGGTTTTGAGCAAAGGCGCCATTTCCAGGGCCTCTTTCCAGCCCCCAGGTGGTTCAGGTTGGCGTAAAAAGGCCAACGTTTCGCCCACCCCATTCAATTCTTCGGGTTTGCGCCCCATACCGCGTGCAACCCGTTCAACGGTGCCAAACAGGTTCACGAGAACAGGTTTGTCATAAGGCGCTCCGTCTTCATGAACCGGGTTTTCAAACAACACCGCCGGGCCACCTTCGGCCATCAAACGGGTTTGAATTTCGGTCATTTCCAGGTGTGGGGAAACGGGTGTGGACACGCGGACTAAGTCGCCAGCGCGCTCCAATTCGTCGATAAAATCTCTAAGTGATGCGTATGCCATATGCCAAAGATCACAGCTTTGTGACCATCTTCAATGAAAAAATGAAATTTGAACCCTAATATATACATATTGAGGCATTTCAAAAACTCTGCTTTAGTGCTTTAATTGTTTGAATTTGTTGAAAACCAACTGCTGGATAAAAGGTGTAATGAGCCCAAACACCACATCGACCAACAGCGGTAATGTGAGCAATGCCGATTATGCAAAGCTGATTGAAATCGGCATCGCACTTTCGGCTGAACGCAATCACCACCGCCTGCTTGAAAACATTTTACTGGAAGCAAAGGCCCTGTGCCATGCCGATGGCGGAACGCTGTATCTGTGTGGCAACATGGCTGAGCGC
The DNA here is from genome assembly GCA_026196495.1 of Magnetovibrio sp. Classification (GTDB taxonomy): domain Bacteria; phylum Pseudomonadota; class Alphaproteobacteria; order Rhodospirillales; family Magnetovibrionaceae; genus Magnetovibrio. The sequence continues at coordinate 1,159 of JAPHSY010000017.1, read as the reverse complement.
GACGGTGAAGAGGTTTTCGAAGCCGAAGCCGACGGCCGGTTCCTTAAATTTGAAATTATGCGCACCGACAGCCTCGGCATCGCCAAAGGCGGCACTACGGGCGAAGACATCCCCTTCCCGCCCATTTCGGTCTACAACTCTGAGACGGGGGAGCCTAATCACAAAAACGTGGCATCCCATGTGGCCGTATCGGGTGAAACGGTCAACATCCCCGATGTTTACGAAGCAACGGAATATGACTTCACCGGCCCACGTAAATTCGATGAAAGCACTGGATATCGCTCCAGATCCTTCCTCAATGTTCCACTGAAAAATCACTCCGGCGAAATCATCGGTGTACTGCAATTGTTGAATGCCCAGGATGGCTCAGGCGGATCCATTGCTTTTAGCGATCAAATCGTACCGATGATCGAAGCTTTGGCATCCCAAGCCGCCGTCGCCGTCGACAACCAAATGCTGGTCGAAGCCCAGGCGCGTTTGATGGACAGCTTCATCAAACTCATTGCTGGCGCGATTGACGCCAAGTCACCCTACACCGGTGGTCACTGCGCACGCGTGCCAGAACTGGCTGAAATGCTAGCAACCGCTGCCGTTGATGCCGATTTTGGTGAACTGAAAGATTTCACCTTGGATGAAGAAGGCTTTCGCGAACTTCATCTGGCAAGCTGGCTGCACGATTGCGGCAAAGTGGTTATGCCCGAATACGTGGTCGATAAAGCCACCAAACTGGAAACCATTTACGACCGCATCCACGAAGTGCGCATGCGCTTTGAGCTGAAGAAAAGCCAACTGGAAACCCAGTGTTGGAAAGATATTGCCGAAGGCGGCGATGCCCAGGAATTGTTAGCCAACCTTGAGATGGAAAAATCTCAGATCGATGACGACTATGCCTTTGTTGCTGAATGCAACGTTGGTGGCGAGTTCATGGCTGAAGAAAAGATCGAGCGCCTCAAGCAAATCGCGTTGAGCGAATGGACCCGCACGCTGGACGATCGCCTTGGTATTTCTCAAGAAGAGCTTCGCCGCAAAGAGGTTCAGCCCGCTTCTGAACTTCCGGTTCAAGAACCGATGCTGTCCAACAGGCCCGATCATATCTTCCCACGTGACGGAACCTTTGAAGCACCGAATTCAGATAAATTTGGCTTCCAGATGGATGTGC
>JAPHSY010000038.1 GCA_026196495.1 Magnetovibrio sp. | reverse complement strand
ATCGGCTCTCCTGCCGATTTGTCTCCCGAAGGGACCTCGGTGCCGCTTGACGGTAGAAGGGACGCACTCACTGATTTTCTATGTCACATTGCCTGACTGCGAACTATATTTTCATATTTAATCAGTAGGTTATAAACAACCAAAGTATTTCTTAATGGGACAGCAGTGATCCGGGTATAAAACTTGTCAAAGCGGATTGTGTCGCCGGATTCCATTGTTAGAATGGTTCCATTCCGGGGCAGTTGATTGATTGCTATCCGGTGAATGGAATGCAGGGGACGATAAACATGAAGATACTGGTCACCGGCGGTGCAGGGTACATTGGGTCGCATACCTGTGTTGAGCTGCTGGAGGCAGGTCATCAGGTAGTCGTTGTGGACAACCTCTGCAACAGTCGGCAAACCGCGCTACAGCAAGTGGAGGAGATCAGCGGCAGTCAGGTTACCTTCTGTCGTGGCGACATCAGGGATCGTGAACTCCTTGATAGCCTGTTCAAACAGCATGATGTGGATGCGGTAATACACTTTGCCGGCCTTAAGGCGGTCGGTGAGTCGGTCTTTGAGCCCCTGGCCTACTACCAGAACAACGTTGCTGGAACCCTTGTTCTACTTGAGTCGATGCGCAAGGCGGAGGTCAAACGGCTGGTATTCAGCTCATCTGCCACAGTCTATGGAGATCCTGCATCACTGCCGATTACCGAGACGTTTCCCTGCTCTGCCTCCAATCCATACGGCCGTTCCAAGCTGATTATCGAAGAGATCCTTCAGGATCTGCACCAGGCGGAAACGGGCTGGGATATCTCGATTCTGCGCTATTTCAATCCGGTGGGGGCGCATAAAAGCGGCTTGATAGGGGAGGATCCGCAGGGGGTACCGAATAACCTGATGCCCTATATCGCCCAGGTGGCGACCGGTCGCCTGGAGCAACTCTCGGTATTCGGTAACGACTACCCGACCCCTGACGGCACCGGTGTCAGGGACTATATCCACGTGGTGGATCTGGCCCGGGGACATCTTGCAGCCCTGTCCCGTCTGCAGGAGAGTCCGGGGCTGATGATTCACAACCTGGGAACCGGCAGGGGATATTCGGTACTGGAGATGATACAGGCATTTGAGGCCGCCAGCGGTCGACCGGTTCCCTACCGTATCGTGAAGCGCCGCCAGGGGGATATTGCCGCCTGCTATGCAGATCCGGGGCAGGCTTTGAGTGACCTTGGCTGGAAGGCCGAAGAGGATCTGCAGGCCATGTGCGAGGATGCCTGGCGTTGGCAAAGCAGCAATCCGGAGGGTTACCAGGACCGGTAGAAGGCACAGTCAGCTGACCGGAAGGCCACATCCGCAGCTGCTGGTATGTGATGTGCTATTCCGGTTTTCTCGCAAGCAACTCGATTTTCATGAGTATCGCCGCCACCATCAGGGCAATACCGCCATTGAGCAGGGTCATGGCTTCGAATCCGGCCACGTAGTACATCCCGGCCAGCCTGGACAGCCCCGCTACCAGGCACAACAGAATGCCGATGACTGCTGCGATATTGCCCAGGTTGCGAATTGCGCTCTCTAAACCCATGTCGCTTCTCCTCAATCTATTTAAAGATATCGATTTCTGCTTCTTTTTCTATCTTCTTGGGGGTAGTTGTTACACCCTCCGCTCGTGCCTCTTTCCACTCAGTATAGGGTCGAACGAAGCCCTTGTGGAAGAGGTGGGGCAACAACAGGTGAGGAGGCATCCTGAGGTAGTGGGAACGGATATAGAGCAACCAGCGGGCGGATGGGGTAAACCCGTCCTTGCAGCTCTTGTGTGCCGGGGCCAGGGCGCGCAGGAAAAGGCTATCCATTAACCTGGTTGCGACGGACGAGGGCCTGGCGAGCTGGTCCGACTCGACAATATTTTCCGGAACCGGTGTATCCAGGATTTTCGTTGTATAACGCAGTGCATAAAAAAGCGGTAGCGAGAGATCGAGCTCGATAGAACGTTGAACCAGTTCATTCCAGAACCCGTCGGATTGCGCGAAATGGCGCAGCAGCCTGTCCAGGTCCACGAGATCCCGTAGTCCATGCTCGAGCTCTCCGTCGTGGAACAGATGGGTGGCGCTGTGCAGGATCATGTCGGTTGGGCAAAGTATATAGAGTTCATAGTCAGGATCGACCTGGATTGACGATTCGATCAGCTTTTCCGGATCCGGGTGCAGACGGGCGGTCAACGGAAGAATACTGTGATGTACATCGATCGTGCTACGGCGACCTATATGCTGTAGCGGTGGGATTTCATGCATCCATTTTCGATAGTAGCGCTGGTCATATTCGTTATGGTGTGTGGTTAGCCAGCCATTCTGCTGTAGTTTTTCTTCGACGCTTTGTATGAGCGTCTTGGGTACGAGAATATCAATATCGTTGAAAAACCGGCCCGCAGCAGATGGTAACTTAGCCTGCAGGTAGGCGGCACCTTTGAGTAGTATTACCGGGATACCCAATGGGGCCAGCATCCTTTCAATCTGTAGAGTTTCCCAAAGTGCTGCCTCCTGTTGTTTGCGTGCAAGAATCTGTTCTGAGTTGAAGTGATTCCATGCTTTTTCGGGTACGCAATGGAACAGTTCGGCATCCGATAAGCGGTAATAGAGATGCGCCAATAGTTCGGCGCTTCGAGCCTGCCGGATTAACAGGTCCCACTCTGTTTCATCAAGATCTTCCATTGAACCGGGCTGACGCAGTGTCTGTTGTAGCAGGTTCACGCTTCCTGACTCCTGCCAACAGAGGCTTCCAGTTCATCGCTCAGCGAATTAAATAGAGCAACGGCATCATTTAGGTTGCTGTATTCGAATTGATAACAGTCAGATTGGTCGATGACAGCTTTTAACGTACTGAAACCGGATTTTCCCAATACACTGTAGTTGAAGGCGTTTTCGCAAAGCATCATAAATGCTCGACTCTTGGTCAACGGAGCCAATGCTGTAGATGCTCCTGCTGTATAGTGGGGGAATACTATTATACTGGGTACGGATTGCTCAGCACTGCGTTGTACACTGCTGGTGGAGGATTTCAAATGGGTTACTGTGCCTTTTGTAGTCTCTTCGATGGTCATGCCAAAAACAGCATCAGGTGATAATGCCCTGATCAGGGAAATGGAATCATTTTTCAGGCTGATGGGGCGTGGATTGCTGATCAACTGTCTGCTTTGCGGTTCAATCAACGCCATTTCATCAGAAAAAAGTCTCCAGCCGCCAAGTGAAAGACCCGCACAGAGTGTGCTTTTTCCTGCACCCGGTACACCCGGAAGGATGATGGCATTACCCTTCCTTTCCAAAACCGCAGCATGAATCATTAAATAGTAGTGTGCATAATTGGCTATACACCAGTTGAGTCCCCACTCAAAAATGGCGTATGCCTGATTGCGTGGTAGTGGCCTGAACGGGCTGATCCCGTCAAATGAAAAGTTTACCTGTGGCTTAATCCATCGACGTAAGAGTCCCGAATGCTGAATTGCCAAGTGGAAGTCTGAAAAGCCTGGTTCGAGGCTGACCTGATGGTCAGCGTAGAGCAATATCAGATTGTTGATGACATCGGTTAATTGTGTGGTGAGGTGGGTGGTAAAGGGTCCTGTCTCCAGCCTGATGCCGTCTGTTCTGATCAACGAATTCAGCTGGTCGTAGGGAATCTCCTTGAGTAGGGCTGTCACGTCTCGACTATACCAAGCTTATGAAAATAGAATAAATGGGATTGGATCAATTCGATCGGAATCGGTAACAGAGTTGGGGGTACTTCAGGTGAAGTGTTAAGTGAGGAGATTAGCTCTTCCTCTGTTTTTGGTGCTTCCGACAACGATCTCAGTAGCAGGTAACCGATGAGGGTCAATAGATAGGTGTCACCAGAGCCAGTAAAGTGCAGAACGATTTCATCAGAGTCTTCCCAGATCCCCCAGCAGAACTCCCCGATCTGAGCAGTGCGCCATTGGATATCGTCCCGATTCTCGCCAGGCACCAATTTTCATTCTCCCTACCCGAACAATCCGTTAATTTACTATTTTATGTTATAGCTTGAGGCGGGACAATTAGCAGTATTTCTTCTCTTTGGCAGGATGCAATCGACAGATCCTTCTTGATAGAAGGTTTCAAGCTGATTTTTTCCGCTGCGGGCGGCTGATTTTCTATCTGCACGCGAAAGGAGTGTGCTAAACACGTTGCTAACCAGGGTTTTAACCTCACCTTCAGTCGGAATGGCAACGGTTGGATAGAGATGCCCCAGCGCTCTGGCGTTCAGATAGGAGGCGGTTGCCGCTCTTCCAAATCTTAGGAATACGCTCTTTTTGTCATTATCCCACGTGCTGGGATTTAAGATATTCTCCAGGCTCATGGTCAGGGCATACTGCTCTTTTTCTGAAAAGTCATCCACATTCGTGATGTCAAACAGTTCGCCAAAGGGTTGGTCTCTATTATTCTCCATTCCGGCTGAGATCCAGCAGGCTTTACTATTGTGCCAGTAGCCTGGACTACAGGTTCGGCAATCATTCCAGTCGGTATCAATAGAATGATTGGCTGACATCAGGACAGAAACAGAGCATTTTCTTATCGGGTTGGCCCAGACAGCTTTGCTCGCCACAGTCATCAGGACCGGGCTGGCTAATAGTGCGGCCTTAGTGAATTTGCGCCGGCTTTCCGATTCCAGCGGTCGTCCCCTGGTTTCTTCGTTGTGCTCGATTTTTTTATCGTTGCTGTCTGACATGGTGTCAACGTCCTGGGTAACTGTCTCTATGATTGTTTAACGGTTGGCACGTCCGTAACTTTAAAGGGGAAGCGCAGCCAGACTGGCTATACGATCTATTCTAGCAGCCAGGGAACAAAATCCACAGCCGCCCTCAACCGGCGTCATCCAAAACTTCTGTTCCTGCTGACCGGTTCTTTGAACTTGATCCGCACAAACTCTGCCAGCTCAGATACGCCCTCCTTCCATAATTAAATGCAAAAATTGTACCCATCCGTAAATAACTATGAAAAACAACGAGATGAATAATTCATCGCGCGTGATTCAGGCGGTGGATGTAAAAAAAGTGGACACTGGAAATCAGGCGTCAATTTCTTCGTTGGAATGTGAAGCAGTGAAGCATTTCGTTTTCGGAGGGTATCATCAAGGCCAGTCCAGGGAATAGACTGGAGTGTCAGTCGATTCCTGGTATGCCCTGCTGCTGAAACACGGTCGGATGATTAGGCAAGGAGTTATTGATGTCAACGTATCATGTTGAAGCAGAACACTATTTTTATCAATTAACTTGCAATATATTCAAGTGGTTATAGAATGTTTTCCATATGACATGTTAAGAGCTGGAAGATGACCGTCAGCACTCACCAAATAGCAGGGGCTATGACTGCACATATTGGCCGGCTCTGTGCCGGTCTTGGGCTGCTTTTTGTCGCTCTTCCGCTAATGGCCCAGACCGTCGCCAATCCCGACGGGAGAGAACTTGCACAAGCGGTCTATGACCGTCCCAACGGGGACGACTTCAGTTCACTGGTAGTGATGACGCTGCGAAGCAGGGATGGTGATACCCGGCAACGGGTGCTTTACAGTTACGCCAAGGAGAAAGGAGCCCAGGAACGCTGGACCCTGATGCGCTTCGTGCAGCCGGAAGACGTCAATGGTACCGGGCTTCTCACCCTGGACCACCCGGGGGACGAGAGTGACCAGTGGCTGTACCTGCCGGCCCTGGACAAGGTTCGACGCATCTCCTCCTCCAGAAAGGGCGGCCGTTTTGTTGGCTCGGATTTCTACTACGAGGATCTCCTGGACCGGGAAGTGGAGATGGATCACCATTTCCTGCAGGGCAGGGGATCGGTGGGCAAGGTGCCCTGTGAACTGCTTGTCAGCACACCGAAAGACCCGGGTAATTCGGTCTATTCAAAGCGGGTGAGTTGTATTTACCGAAAGCTTCTGGTGCCGCTCAGCGTTGAGCTGTACGAGAAGGGAAAAGAGCAGCCGATCAAGAAGCTGACTGCCAGAAGAATCAAGAAGGTCCAGGGGATCTGGACAATCCTCGAAAGTACCATGTACGACCTGGAGACGGGTCATCGAACCCAGCTTCTGACGAAAAAGATCAAGTACAACCAGGGACTTCCGGATCAGCTCTTTACCCGACGTGATCTCACCGACGACAGTAGTGAACGGCGCTACCGGCCCTGATGGACTGGCTCAAAAGGAAACGCTACCAAGTAAGGATTGATAATCTTATGCCAACCAAAAGATGTGCATCTTATTCAGCCGCTTTCTGCTCACTGCTCCTTTTAGTCAGCGGGGGTTCTGGCTTACAGGCGGCCGATGGGAAGGATAGCGGCGAGGAACTGCTTATCGAGAACGATGAGGTTCTGGTTATCGAGGAGGAGTCGGGCCCCGGGCCGGAGTTGGTCATCGAAGAGTCAGCTCCCGGGGGGGGTGCAGAGGGGGGCTTGCTGATCGAGGAGGAGGATTCCCTCGTTATCGAGACTCCCGGGGACGAATCGGCAGAGCCGGCAACGGAAATGGCCGCCGTTGAAGAGCCATCTTCGGTAAGCCTTGAGCTGGATGAGTTGTGGGCGGAATTCGGCTATTTCCCGGATTCCAATGCCTATGCCAGCAGCCAGTCCTACCTTCATGGACAGGTGACCGCCAGCTGGCGTCCCTCGTCACGCTGGGAACTGCAGGCGAGCGCCCGTGTGGATGGCTTCAGCCAAAGCGGCGGAGCTGATTGGGACCACCTCTCCCTCGACTACGGGGAGACCTTCATCCAGTACCGGGCGGATAGCTACCGCATTACCGCCGGTATGCAGAAAGTGCTCTGGGGGCGCATCGACGAGTTCCCACCCACCGATCGCGTCAGCACCCAGGACCTGTCGCGCTATATCATGGATGACTTGTCGGACCGCCGGCGTGCCTCGGCCGCGATTCGATTCGAACACTTTTCCGGTAGCAGCAAGCTGGACCTTGTGTTCCTGCCCCATTTCAGGGAGGCGGAGCTGCCTGGCGTGGACAGTGTCTGGTTCCCGGTCAATCAACGCTCCGGTGAAATACTCGGTCTTCCGTCCACGCCGGCAAGCCGGGCCCTGGTTCAGAGCTCTCCAGTTGAAACCCGTGCTTCGGACTCCGATGGCGGTTTCGGTATCCGCTACAGCAACTCGGGTTCGGGAATGGATTATGCCATCACCCTGCAGAAGGTGCGCCAGTCGCTGCCCTATTTTAACTACAACAGCGCGCGGGGGGTCCTGGAGGCCCGCTATCCCAGAAGCTGGATGGTGGGGGGTGACATAGGATTCGAGGCGGCCGGTGCGGTATGGCGCCTTGAGGGTGGTTGGCTGAGTGATGCGCCGGTGACCCGAACCAGTGGCGCCTACGACACGGTTCGTAGCGTCAACTGGGGTGCCGGGATGGAGTTCTTCCCAGGAGACGGCGATACCCGGGTCAATCTGCAGCTGACCGGTGTCAACCACATCGATGCGCCGGCGGTTATCGACAGGCGAGAGGTCT
>JAPHSY010000086.1 GCA_026196495.1 Magnetovibrio sp. | reverse complement strand
GGCGGGTACTTTCACCGCCGACATCAACAATGTCCGCACCATCGTTGACCAATTGCAAACCGCGATCTACCGCGTCATCGGCCGTAAACGCATCACCACCGTCTGAAAAGCTATCTGGTGTTACGTTTACGATACCCATAATCAACGGGCGATTGAGTTCAAACCCAGCAAACGTTTTGGTCATTACAGTTCCCCCGAAATGCCAAACCCCGCCTAAAAGGCGGGGAATAGCAAAAACAGTGAGCCCTTAGCCTTCCGGTTGTGGCTCTGCGCCAATCCCACCGGAGCTATCGCCCTTGGTTTCTTTCAAAGCCCCCTTACCCGATGTCGGAACGGAAGCTTTACGCCCACCTTCGGTCGGCGTGTCATCTGGGTCAGGGCGATTAATACCCTTGCCGTGAATAAGATCATCGACCTCTTCACCAGACAGGGTTTCATATTCTAACAACGCTTGGGTCACGGTTTCCAACTGATCTCTGTGATCTGTCAGGATACGACGTGCGTGACCTTCGGCCACGTCAATCAAACGACGAACTTCTTCATCGATTAAGTTGGCTGTTTTTTCCGACACATTTTTGTGCTGGGTTACAGAATGGCCCAAGAAAATTTCTTCGTCGTTGTCGGTATAGCGCAAACGACCAAGTTTGTCGGAAAAACCAAATTCAGTCACCATACGACGCGCCATACCCGTCGCTTGTTGGATATCATTGCCCGCACCCGTGGTGACGTTTTCTTCACCAAAGATTAGTTCTTCAGCCATACGGCCCCCGAACATCATTGCAAGTTTGGATTCCAACTGAACTCGAGAGAACGTGTATTGATCGCGTTCCGGCAAGTTCATGGTCACACCCAACGCACGACCACGTGGAATGATGGTCACTTTATGCAACGGATCAGATTTGGGCATATGAATACCAACCAAAGCATGACCTGCTTCGTGATAGGCCGTTAGCTTTTTCTCTTCATCCGTCATCACCATGGAACGGCGTTCCGTGCCCATCATGACTTTGTCTTTAGCTGATTCAAAGTCAGACATGGTGACGACGCGCTTACCTGAACGTGCTGCCAACAGTGCGGCTTCATTAACCAAGTTGGCCAAATCCGCACCGGAGAACCCTGGCGTGCCACGTGCAATGGTGCGTGCCACGACGTCGGGGGCCAAAGGTACTTTATTCATGTGAACTTTGAGGATTTTTTCGCGACCCAAAATATCAGGATTGGGTACGGTAACTTGACGATCAAAACGACCAGGACGCAACAGTGCCGGGTCCAACACGTCAGGACGGTTGGTGGCCGCAATCAAGATCACGCCTTCGTTGGATTCAAAACCATCCATTTCCACCAGCAATTGGTTGAGCGTTTGTTCACGCTCATCGTTGCCACCGCCCAGACCAGCGCCACGATGGCGGCCTACAGCGTCAATTTCATCGATAAAGATGATACACGGCGCGTTTTTCTTACCTTGTTCGAACATGTCACGCACCCGCGATGCACCGACACCAACAAACATCTCAACAAAGTCAGAACCAGAAATGGTGAAGAACGGCACATTGGCTTCACCTGCGATTGCGCGTGCCAACAGCGTTTTACCTGTACCCGGAGGCCCCACCAGCAAGCAACCTTTGGGGATTTTACCGCCTAAGCGTTGGAACTTGTGTGGGTCTTTCAAGAAGTCGACAACTTCTTCCAACTCTTGCTTGGCTTCATCAATACCGGCAACGTCTTCAAACGTGACGCGGCCTTGTTTTTCCGTCAGCATTTTGGCTTTTGATTTGCCAAAGCCCATGGCTTTGCCACCTGCACCACCTTGCATTTGTCGGAACAGGAATATCCACACACCAATCAAGATCAAGAACGGCAGCATGGAAACCAGCATACCGGTGAAGGAGAATTGTCCATCGTCAGACGGCACTGCCTTAATACGCACGCCAGCCTTAGACAGCGTGTTCACCAATTCAGGATCATCCGGCGCAAAGGTCGAGAACATAGAGCCATCGACCTTATGTCCAGTTATAGATGTACCTGCTTTGCCAGACTTGATGCTGACATCCCGCACTTCACCTGATTCGACGTCAGCTAAGAAATCCGAGTAATCCAAAGGCGTCTGAGCCCCCTGGCGTTGACCGCCTTGGAACACATTGAACAAGGCAAACAGCAATACCGCTATAATGACCCAGAAAACGATGTTTCTGCTGAAGTTCAAGGCAACTTCCTTTCTGAGTTCACGTGATCAACGGATCAAACGTGAACGCTGTATTTATTTTTAACCGCCAAATCGTGGCACAAAAAGCCAGCTTTTATAGCCGTATTTCACCTATAAAAGCCTTATTTTCCGCACTAAACAACTGTTTGGGACTGAAAACGACCAGCTATAAGCCGCGATGACGGTTTGCGTTCCCTTGGATGTAAGACGTTTAGGCCCTGGGGGCAAGCCCGCTTTCACAATTTTTGTCCTTGTTTTGAGCCCTTTTTGTGGCTCCACGAGGACCTTCTGGACTGATCTGAATACTCACAACCCCACCTTTTTGCATGCGTCGAACTTCACAGCCACCTAAAGTGCGTGCAATCGGTCCGACTTGGCCTGTTGCACGGAGCCACATACAAAGGCGTTCTACCTTGGCAGGTGCAGGTACATAGTCTTGACCCCCAATGGCCCGCAACACGCGTCCTAGAGCAATTTCTTGCAGTGTTTCAGGGGCTTGCACAAATATCTCATAATCCAATCGCAAGGGCTTTTCAGAAAGGGTCGCATTTGCAATCAAACCATCGGCGTGGCGTGCCAACGTCCGGCGCAATCGTCCCAGTGCATATGCCGTGCCCCCCAGCCGTTCTGCATCAACGCCTTCGCGAGCTAATCCTTTTAACAATTGGCGCGTACGAACCCGCTCATAAGCCGGGTTTTGATTGGATGGATCTTCAACCCAATCTTGTCCAAAATTTTCAAGACTCGCCAGCAAACGGGCTTTGGAAATGGATAGAAGGGGGCGAATGATATCAATCTTATCGCCCTCACGCCGTGCCGACATTCCCGCCAGCCCCAACAGACCCGTGCGTTTTTTCAAGCGCATCAACATCGTTTCTGCTTGATCTTCAAGGTGGTGGGCAACAAACAAATTATCGATGCCATGTTCAACACACCAAGTCTGCATCAAGTCATAACGGGCTTTACGGGCGCGTTCTTGAATGCGGGTTTTGGGCTTATCGGTCCAGTTCAGTATATGATGATCAATGCCTCGTACACGAAGCCAACTGGCCACCTGTTCAGCCTCAGCCGCAGACTCATTGCGCAAGCCATGATCAACGGTCAGGGCCGAGAGTTGAACACCCGTTTCGTCACCCCAACGCTTCAACAACAAGCACAAAGCCATGCTGTCGGCCCCACCAGACACAGCAACGGCAATTCGCGCACCATCCCCGATCCTCCAACAGGCCGCCATCAACTCCGAAAATTCTTGCGGAGATACCGGCTTGGCTGCGGATACGTCATCCGGCATGAAACAACACGTTCCTTATCAAAATTCTGGCCTTATTGCATAAGACCTTATTGACACTTAAGACGTTTGACTTCGCGGTCCAGGGTCTTTTTGACGGAGCTCTTCAGGTCCTTAAATTCTTTGCGCAACTTTGAAAACGTGGCGCAAGCCTCTTCATTTTTGTCTAGATTGCCCATGGACATACCCAATTTCAACAAGCTATCCGGGGCTTTAGGCCCGTCGGAAGCATCTTGATAGGCTTGGAAAAAAGTCTGTGCAGCCTCCATAAAGGATTTGCGAACATAGTACGTTTCCCCCAACCAATAGCGCGCATTACTCGCCAACGGATCACTACCGTGCTCGTCAATGAACGCTTTCAATGCAACCTCGGCATCGTCATAGCGCGCTTGGCGCATCAAACCAAAAGCGAACTGATAGCGTTCTTTCGGTGTGCCTACTGGTAAAACGGATGGAGCAGGAGCAGGTGTCGGTGTCATCGCAGCAGATGTTGGCTGACCAGGTGCCGTCGTCATAGGTGCCGGAACCATAGCGGTTTGTGCTTGGGCTGGTGTCACAGTTGGGTCAGACGTAGCTGCCGCACCACCTTCAGCAGCTTGACCTTTTTCAACATACTGTTCCAACGTCGTTTTAGAAACGCTCCCCAATGTCGGGTTGCCAGATTTCGGCGGAACGTAAGTGCCATCTTTGGTCACGGTGCCTTGTTGACCTTCAGGTAATGATGTCGCAGTCGGCGGTGCCATTGAGCCCACAGTGGTCACACCGGGAGAAGTTGGAGCTGCAGAAATATCAGGTACCAAAGGCTGCATCGCACCACCCATAGCAGAGTTCACGCCGCCAGGTAGGTTACTTTGAGGTACACCTTCAAGACGCCCAAGGCGATAGTTCATCCCTGTAATCAAGCTATCAACCCGCTGATTGAGTTGGTTGAGTTGATAGGACATGTCTTCGACTAAACCTGTGGTTTGACGGACTTCGTGTTCCAGTTCCCCCAAACGCACCGTGACACGTGCCAGCGCACCTTCACCTTCCGTGAATTCAATTTGCGGGGCTGGGGTAACGGCTGTGGTGGCTTGGCCAGATTCAACCGCAACAGCTTGCGCAGCACTGTCTCCACGGGCCACTTGACGGTTAAGCGTGCGAATATCGCGTTCTAGTCGCTCCATGCGGTCTAGTAAGATTTGAAAATCCGAGGCTTGGGCAAAAACTGGGCCTGATACACTGAGAGCACCCAAAAAGGTGATGCTCAACAAAGCGGTGCGCAAGGTTCCAAAAATTAAACGATGTTCCATCATAGGGATTATCCGTCATCAAAAATCAAATTGTGGGGTTGTTTTACCCCCTACCCGCTTAAGGGACAATGAAACATGAGCCGTATTTTCGGCGAAATTAGGGCAACACACCCTTATCAGGCCTTAGGAAAACGTGAAAAGCGCCTGCCCAAACCTGAAATACAGGGTCGAACAGGCGCTTCTGATTTCACTGATCCTAATAACAGGATCAAATACTGTAACAGCTTCAGGCCGTCTTATTTAACAACCGTCACACCGCGACGGTTTTTAGCCCATGCTGTTTCGTTGGAAGCAGGATCTTCCGGACGCTCTTTACCATAGGAAATGGAAGAGACACGGGAGCTCGCAACACCCAACGTGGACAAGTAGTCCTTAACAGCATTGGCACGGCGATCGCCCAGTGCCAAGTTGTATTCGCGAGTACCACGTTCGTCGCAGTGACCTTCGATCACAACATTAACGCTTGAGTTTGCAGCCATCCAAGCAGCTTGCTGCTGCAGGGTGTGGCGGGCTTCAGCCGTCAGGTTGTAACGATCAAACGCAAAGAACACACGATCGCCAACGTTGACTTTCAGGTCTTCAGCAGAACCGGGAACAATCTTCGCCGTCGCCGTTTGGCCTTCGCCGGACCCAGACGTCGAGGCTGTTTCAGAAGTCGGAGCGGTGCCGCAAGCAGCAAGCACGCCCGCGACGGCAATCAGGCTCACAATTTTGAAACGCATTAGGTATCTCCCATTCATTGGAGCGCCCATATAGTGGGCGGATGTGAAGTTTTAAGCACCGGAAACAGGTCTAACATAAAAACGATCTGCTTCCATTAATTAATCCAAGACAGACTGACCCCTGGAATTATTAGGTTTTTCCTCTTGGGACTATATGCCGTGCGAATTAAGGAATCAAGGGGGACCACGCCGGATCTGACGCATCTAGAGGCGTTTTTACCTCTCTTTCGTTGTGTCCGGTCAAATCAATGGAAAAAATACGTGTTTTCCCGCCTCGACCATATTGGTCTGATTTTTCCTGACGGAAGAACATCAAAACCCGGCCATTGGGGGCCCAAGTCGGCGCTTCGACCAAGAAACCCTTTGTTAACAGCCGTTCTCCAGACCCATCGGGACGCATCACACCTATATAAAATTCACCCTTATAGATACGGGTAAAGGCAATGAGATCACCGCGCGGCGACCAAACCGGGGTGGCGTAACGTCCTTTCCCAAAACTGATTCGTTTCACCCCAGAACCATCTGAATTCATGACATAAATTTGCTGTTTCCCAGAACGGTCAGAGTTAAACACGATACGATCACCATCCGGCGACATGCTGGGTGAGGTATCAATAGCGGTATGCTTGGTGACTTGGCGCTCTTTTCGCGTGGCCAAATCCATCACGTAGACTTCTGAATTACCGTGTTTGGACATGGAGAAAATGACCGATTTGCCATCCGGTGAGAACCGCGGCGCAAAGGTCATGCCCGGGAAATCGCCCAAGACTTCTTGGCGACCGCTGTCGATATCGAAGATATAAACCCGCGGCACACCTTTAAAATAGGACAGATACGTAATTTCTTGACGATCCGGTGAGAAGCGCGGCGTCAAAACCATATCCGTACCACCCGTCAAGAAACTATGGTTTTCACCGTCTTGGTCCATAATTGCCAAACGTTTGACCCGCTTCGTTTTGGGACCGGATTCGGCAATGTAGACAATACGGGTATCGAAGTAGCCTTCTTCCCCTGTAATCCGCTTGTAAATGGCATCCGCAATAATATGGGCAACCCGGCGCCAGTTGGTTGGGATGGTAAAGTAAGCCATGCCGACCATTTGTTTTTCCGCCAGCACATCCCAAAGACGGAACTGAACACGCAGGCGCCCGTCCACTGTCATTTCAACCCGGCCCTGGATTAACACCTGCGCATTGATGATACGCCAATCACCAAAACGCGGTAGCACGTTCAGACTTTCCACATCCTGGATAAAAGCTTTTTTATCAATGGGACGAAACAGTCCGGAACGCTCCAAGTCTGCTGCGATCACACCGGCAATTGAAGCACCGAATTCTTTTTCGCCTTTGCCTTCACCATAAAAATCCGCAACGGCCAAGGGCATGGGTTCAGCCACACCGCTGGTAATATTAATTTCCAATTCCGCCCGTGCGCTTTCTGCCGTCATTAGCGGCAGGACAACTGCAATTGCGAAAACGAGGCGAGCAAAGATGCGATTTGTCATAGGCCGAACATATCCCTGGGGTCGAAATTAAGCTTCATAGTCTTCCAGCGCTGGTACTTTTCAGGCGGCAGTCTAAACGGTTGGCAGCGTGGGTCCAGTGTTGCGCGCAAAGCACTTTCCGCCAT
>JAPHSY010000009.1 GCA_026196495.1 Magnetovibrio sp. | reverse complement strand
GGATAACTCAAAATTATGATTGACGACAGCGATCTTAAAAAGAGTTCAGCTGCTATTTTTGTGGGTCGGAACACAGTTGATTCTTTTCTGGATTCAGTTTTATTACCCAAAGGTGGTAAAAGGGCATTAATATTTGCAACCCCAGCTGCTGCAGGAAGTAGTTTTTATTTATTTGAGAAAGTAAAAGCATATTCTCACCTTGGTATAGCCATCTTTATTGACCAAAGTCATATGAAATACAAAAGTTTCTATAGCCAATTGGTCAGTTATATTATTGATTCACATGACCTTAAAAAGCGCTTAGACAAATATATTCTCAGGAATTTTGATAAGAAGCAGCTCGATAATGTATGGCGGTCGCTTATTCGCGTTTTTCCCTATATTGGCACCGCGGTTTCGAACTTGAAATCCGTTGACCTGGAACTAATTGACACTCAACTTGATGAAGATCGTTTGGTCGACTTGTTGATCAGTTTTTTAGCTGAAGATACACCAGATGAAGACTTGGTGTTATTCATTGATGATCTTCCTCTTGAATCAGGTGAGTTTCTCCATTTCATTGATGTCTTAGGTTTTAAGCGGCCCAGAAATTTTAAAATTGTCTTATCCACGAAGGATACAGAAGGAAGTTTTATTTATCAGATAGACAATTTACTAAGTGATTTAGAGTTTTCTGTCACATGCCAAAAATATCCAGAGATAAATCCGGATTTTATTGCAGATTTCTTGTCCACTTATGGCGTGGAGTTTAATGGACTAAATACTATCCAGAACGATATTGAGAACTTCAAAAATATTCATCGTTTGAAAAACCTTGGAATGCGCTTAAAGGATGCTCAATCAATTGGTGCCCTCGCCCTTTCACATTTAGTGTTCACGCCAACAGAGATAGAAAAGAAAATAATAGGTTACTTATCTGTTACTCAGGAGCCCTTGTGGGAAGTGCACATTCATGAGCTGTTGGCACGGTCTGAAACAATATTCATTGAAAATGAAATGTGCATTTCATCAGCTTTAGATAACCTTGAGCAGGCAAATGTTCTTTCTGTTCACGAGTGGCAGAATGGTGAAAATTATATTGAATTGAGAATTGCTACTGAAAAATACGATGTAGTGAAGTCTGATAATCGACTAGATTATTTGGTTCTGGCAAAAGAGTTATATGATTTTTTTTCTCCGTCAGTATCACCAGGTATGAAAAATGGGCAGATATCAAACTTTACGGGTTTGCTGTTTAGACTTTCCTTAATTGTTGACAGAGATCGTGCTGACTTTTACGGCCGGAATTTATTGGCAAAGGCATTAAAGTTTTCTGACTTCCAAAAAGGCAAAGAAATCCTGGATCAGTTGAAAGAAAAAAATCTTTCTTCTCCGTATGAAGATTTTTTATTGCAATCCATTTTTCTTGTCTCCAGTAAAAAATACGAACAAGTGATTACAGCCATTAGTACCTCTGCGTTCAAAACAGAACCTTTGCAAATACTAATGGGGATTTGTCAAAATCGTTTGAGGCTTCATCAAGCTGCAGAAATTAGCCTGTCACGAGCCAGCCTTCAAAATGCAAGTGATGAAGAAAAAGTTATCGTTTCCTGCTATCGTATTGCAAATTTCATACATTGGGTAAAGTTGAAGGATGCCCAAGAAACATTTGAGAAAAGCCAGTTGGATCTTTCCTCTTCGTCTATGTACGGTTACCTCTTAAGAAATGGTGCCCCATCCTTACCGCTTGAACAAAAAAAGATGATGGAAGAAAGGGCCTTTAACTGGTTTGAACATAATAGGCCAGATGACCTATTCGGGTTATATAGTACGCAAGTAAACTGGGGCTCATCATTCATAGGGTTAGGTGATTATGAAGAAGCTGCTCGTATAACAGAAGAAGCTCAGAATGGAATGAGGTCCCTGGGACTGAGACACAATGTCATCGTTTCTTTCAATCAAGCTGTTTTGCATTTGCTCAGGGGCAATTTTAAGGAGTCTAGAACCTTATTTGACCGTGTGTCAGGAATGCCCGACCACAACATTGGCATGACGAAACATTATATTCTTATGTATCGTGCCTACCTTGATTATTTCTGTGGTCAACAAAATGGTAGTGAGGAAAAGTTATATCAACTTTTAGATAATTTACGCGTAGAGAGATTGTCCAGACCAAAAGAGAGATGCTACTCCAATGCTGCTTTGCTGGCACATGCTCTGAGCTGGAAAGATCAAAAGCTTCTAAATATAGTAAAGATTGCTGACGATCATCCTGACACGAGAGACCCCGAACGAACAGCTTTCACAATGGCATTCATCAAACGTCAGATTGATAGCGGAATACCATGTCCAGCTACAGATGATGTCTTACATCATATATCACCATCATATTTCGCCTACTGGTATATGGATGATATCCAATTGCTATCGAGACGATGGTTGGCGCCTCAGAGCGGTGACTATAAGATGGTCAATTAATTTTGCCCAGGATAGTCCAATTGTTTTTGCAGCTAATGTCATGGCACTTTTTTTTCCCAAATTGCAGCAGACATTAAATTCTAAAAAATAATCATCTCGAGAATATTTTTCTTTACGCCAGTCAGCCCTGAAATAATCTACAGGGGAAATTTCATTCCATATTTTATAGGTTTCCCGCTTCAGTGTCTCCGCCGTTTGACGGTCTTGACAAACAACCCTGTTAATACCGGAATTGGATTGTTTAAATGTCCGTGAATGGAGGTTCAAACTGCCATCGCCAGCTTCTGAAATAATCGGCAAATTACGATAGGGGATACCTTCAATTATCGGAACAGAGTAATTATCACCAGGAATAAAACGTTCTATGATGCATGAAATTCCTGCTTTGTTAAGTTTCTCCCATTCTTCAGATAAATCTAAGAGTGTATCCTGCACACAGTTGTCTGGCATTGCTTCAGAATTCACACCATATCGTGGTTTGATAATGTAGGGACCACCGAACGAGAGCTTGGTGGGCAAAGGTTCTCCAACATTTAAAGAATACCATTCAGGGGTCCTAACTCCTAAATACCGGGCAACAATTTTTGCCAAATGTTTGTCTTCTGCTATTGCACGGATATTTGGTGGAGCGCCTAAGTAAGGTACTGATTTACTCTCTGCAAATGCTGAAATAAAGACCTCAGAGTTTCGAAAGGGAGCGCTATTGTGAACTGAGAATATGAAATCATATTCACCATAATAGTCCATTGCAGTGTCTAAGCTTGTGGCCGGAATTACCCTATCAAATTGCTGAGTAAGCTGAGTGTATAAGTCTGCGTGATATTGCTTCAGAATTGGAAAATTATCTGGTTCAATTTCATAATCACCCTCACCTGTCGGAGCAAAGCCCGCGATATAAAGTATTGATTTTGGCCGTGTTATACTTTCGGAAGAACTCATTGAATCCGTCATAATTTTGAGTTATCC
>JAPHSY010000082.1 GCA_026196495.1 Magnetovibrio sp. | reverse complement strand
GATCAAACCAACCTGCTGGCGTTGAACGCTACCATTGAGGCCGCCCGGGCTGGTGAGGCAGGAAAAGGCTTTGCCGTTGTGGCATCAGAGGTCAAAAACCTTGCCAACCAAACGGCCCGTGCGACGGAGGAAATCTCCAGTCAGATTGGGGGCATTCAAGGTGCGACGGAAGATGCTGTTGCTGCCATTGGCTCCATTGGTGGGATCATCAATCAGATGAACGAAATTGCATCTACGATTGCATCTGCAGTGGAAGAACAAGGTGCGGCGACGCAAGAAATTGCACGCAACGTCGAAGAAGCCTCCAAGGGTACAGACCGGGTTTCCACAAATATCATGCGTGTGCAATCAGCTGCGGGTGACACCGGAAATTCGGCAACGGAAATGCTTAGTGCTGCTGAGGATCTTTCGCAGCAATCTGATAAGCTACGCGGTGAAGTGGATAAGTTTCTCGACACCATCCGCAACAGCTAAGGTGAAAAAACCAAGTTAGCGAGATGATGTTGTATTTGTCGGCTGGTCCGACAACAACACTTCGTCATTGCAGATGATTGCCCTTGCACGCCCC
This sequence comes from Magnetovibrio sp., assembly GCA_026196495.1. Lineage (GTDB taxonomy): Bacteria > Pseudomonadota > Alphaproteobacteria > Rhodospirillales > Magnetovibrionaceae > Magnetovibrio. Next base: position 15,222 of record JAPHSY010000082.1, on the reverse strand, counting down.
GTTTTCTTGGCTTGATACATGCGCGTGTCGGCACGTTCCACCAGTTCGGGCCAATCGTCAATATCATCAGAAATACGTTCTGCGACCCCGATGCTGGCGGTGAGGGGCTTGCCCTCAGGGCGATCACCAAACCAGTCTTTGAGAATGCGGCCTAAGATCAGCTTAATGCCGTTCATATCCGTGTTTGGCAAGACAGCAACCATTTCTTCCCCACCCCAACGAACAATCACATCGGACCTGCGAAGATATTCGTGAAGTTTCTGAGCTGTTACCCGCAGGGCTTCATCACCGGCTTCATGACCATAATCGTCGTTGATGGACTTGAAATGGTCCAGGTCGATAAAGATGACGGAAAAGGGTGTGTTGTGGAGCGTTGAAATACGGAAGTAGAGATCAATAATTTCAGCCCCGGTGCGGCGTGTGAGAAGGTCTGTAAGGGGGTCTTTGCTGGCTTTATGGACCAGAGAAATCATGGAATGCAGTTGGCTCATTCCCGCCATCAGATAAACCCCCAGAATCAGCACCAAAATCCATACGGTCGCTAGTGATTCTGTCAGTGTGTCGGAACCGGCCATATGGGGCGTGACCACGGTCATCAGGATGACGGGGGTTGCAAACATGATGGCTTCAACGGCGGTGAGGGGAAATATGCTCAATCCGGCAATGATGATGTAGGGCAACATGGTGTAGACAGTGGTGATGATGCTACCCATCTGGTTCATCTCTTGACCGTCAAACAGAACATAAGATGCCACATAAAAAATTGGTGGGTTGGCCAGCAACATAGCCAACATGACAAAGCCCATGGGCAGGTCTTTGTTTATGTTCCAAGGAATCGTGAGAAGGATAAATATCGCCGTTGAGCACAGGCGCATAATCGCCAAGGTCTCCCAGGTTTCTGGGTCAAATGCGATATAGTCGAGCCAAATCCAGGCAAAGGTCAGGGCTGAAAAGACAGCAGCAACCACGCGGATGCGTTCAATCATTACCGTCGCCCGATGGCGATCAAGATAGTGGGAGTGATTGCCTGCATGTATCAGTTGGTCTAAGTCTTCGGCGGAAATGCTGAATATACGTAGGGGGTTTTTGACAAATCTTAGAAAGTCCTCAACCACAATTTTCGTCCCCATGCCCGTTTTGTTTGTTCTGTCTTGCGCCCTTCACATCACAATAATTAGCCCAAAATGAAGAATCAGCCAGAACTTTCATTTCTAGTGTATGAATTGGATCAGAGATTAAAGCTTGCCTGCTGCTGTGATGGGGCCAAAGCCTTGGGGTTGTGCAAGGATGGCAAAACCAGGGTCTTTGGCTTCGCCAGCAGGAAGAGGGAGAACCAAAGTTTGGGTACTGCCGTCCCAGGTGCCTACGTTATCCATGGTTTCGATAGAATTTGTGTAGGTGATTTTTTTGCCACGGTTCTCACCGGATGGGATGTCTTGAGTGTGGCTGGCATGGTAGCGGATCAGCCACAGGGTTTGTGGTTCAGCCTTGTTGCCCAATGAAGGTAGTGTGACGCTCAAACGTGTGCGGTCTTTAAATTTTAAATCAATACGTAAGGCCGGAGAGCGACCCATGTAATACAGTGCGCTACTGCGGTCGGAACCGACAAATTCATAGCGCCCACCAACCACCATTTGCGGGGTGTAAACTTGGCGTTTCTTTTGAATAGTGGCATAGGCGCGTTGGCGTTCAGTGCAGAACTTACGACTGAGCGTGTCGCGCCAATTCAAATGATCCCAATAGGTTACGTGGCAGCTAAAGGCGATGACGTTGCCTTGTTTGGCGAGATCACCCAACAATGCATCGGCAGGTGGGCATGATGAACAACTTTGTGACGTGAACAGTTCCACCACGACAGGGGCGTTGAGGTCGAGGGCGCGTGCGGTTATTTGAGACGGGCGCATACCAAGCAACCCAAGGCCAATAATGGCCAGTATAGCCGTCAAAAATAGAAATTTTTGTCCCATGACTACCTATTCGCTCTGACCACGGATTACGTTACGCAAGCTTGACTCTTTTTCGCGGTGGTGTAGGAACAGCGCAATTCAATTCATTTTCTCTATATATAGGGGTCAAATATGACACGTGCATTGGTTTTTCCGGGGCAAGGTTCACAAGCTGTTGGCATGGGTAAAGCGCTCTATGACGCATTTCCGGCCGCAAAGGCTATTTTTGATGAAGTTGATGATGCTTTGGGCGAAAAACTGTCTGATACCATCTTCAATGGCCCCGAAGACCAATTGACCCTGACCGCCAATACTCAGCCTGCTTTGATGGCTGTTTCCTTGGCAACGTTTGCGGTATTGAAAGACAAAGGTTTTGACTTGGCGTCTCAAGCCGCTTACGTGGCAGGTCACTCATTGGGTGAATACTCCGCATTAGCTGCTGCAGGCACATTTACTGTGGGGGATGCTGCGAAACTGTTGCGCACCCGTGGTTCGGCCATGCAGGCGGCTGTTCCGGTGGGAGAAGGGGCCATGGCGGCTTTGTTGGGGCTGGATTGGGACACTGCGGCTGCCGCAGCTGCTGAGGCTGCAACCGATACCGAAGTTTGCCAGTGTGCCAACGACAATGCCGATGGCCAAGTGGTGATTTCCGGTTCCAAGGCTGCGGTTGAACGTGCGGCAGAAATTGCCAAAGAAAAGGGTGCCAAGCGTGCTGTAATGCTGCCGGTGAGTGCGCCTTTCCATTGTTCTTTGATGCAACCGGCTGCGGATGCGATGGAAAAAGCCTTGGCTGCGGCTTCCATGAGCGCACCCGTGGTTCCGGTCATTGCCAATGTGACGACAGAGCCCACCACGGACCCGGACGAAATCCGCAAGCTTTTGGTGCAACAAGTCACAGGCACCGTGCGCTGGCGTGAAACCATTGCTCAATTTGAACAATTGGGTGTGGATCAGATCGTCGAAGTGGGCGCTGGCAAAGTGCTGTCCGGTCTGGTGCGTCGTAACAAAGCCATCGAAGGCTCCAATATCGGTGGGCCGGAAGATATTGAGGCTTTCCTCGCTTCCTTGTAAGCGGCACAATCGGAACCAATAAAATAGATTCTCAATCCTTTGGGGGAATTAAATGTTTGATTTGAGCGGTAAAAATGCCCTGGTAACAGGTGCTTCTGGTGGTATCGGTGGCTCCATTGCCAAGGCTTTGCACGCACAAGGCGCGACAGTAGCACTTTCGGGCACGCGTGAAGATGCTTTGAACGCACTTGCGGCTGAATTGGGTGATCGCGCACATGTCTGTGTCGCGCGTTTGGGCGAAGAGGGTGCTGCTGAACAGTTGATTGCGGATGCGGCCGAAGCAATGGGGAGTGTCGATATCCTCATCAATAATGCGGGCCTGACCCGCGATACATTGGCCATGCGTATGAAAGATGAAGACTGGGATACGGTCTTGAACGTTAATTTGAAGTCTGCATTTCAATTGTCGCGCGCCTGTCTGAAGGGCATGATGAAGGCCCGTTCCGGGCGTATTATTTCCATCACCTCCATCGTTGGGGTGACGGGTAATCCTGGCCAAGCCAATTACTGTGCATCCAAAGCAGGCCTGATCGGCATGTCTAAGTCCTTGGCGCAAGAAGTCGCTTCACGTGGTATCACAGTCAACTGTGTGGCCCCTGGCTTTATTGCCACACCGATGACCGAAGCCCTTAATGAAAAACAACAAGAAGCCATTTTGGGTAACATTCCATCGGGTGCCATGGGCACACCTGAAGATATCGCTTCGGCGGTGGTTTATCTGGCCAGTGACGAAGGGAACTATGTCAATGGTCAAACCATCCACGTTAATGGTGGGATGGCAATGATCTAAAATGCTTTGCGGCTTTCAGAGGTCCCCGGAAACAAAGCGTTTTCGGGTACTGGCAATGGCTGAGAAAGTATGTTAGGAAACGGTGCTTTCTCATTGAGAGAGACCTGAGTTTTAGTATCCGTGCCACGCGGATTGCCGTTTGAGGATGAGGAGTGCTCAAATGGTGTGTGGGGCAGGGATTCTTTTGTAAATACAACGTTTTATTCGAGGATTTCAGACATGAGTGATGTCGCAGACCGCGTTAAGAAAATCGTTATCGAACACCTTGGCGTGGACGAATCCAAGGTTGCCGAAAATGCCAGCTTCATTGACGATCTGGGCGCAGACAGCTTGGACACCGTTGAATTGGTTATGGCTTTTGAAGAAGAGTTCGGTTGTGAAATCCCGGATGATGCTGCCGAAAAAATCCTGACCATTAAGGATGCTATCGACTTCATCTCCGCGAACACCTAAGTTCGACAGCGGATCTTTGGGCGGGGGAATGCAGAACCTTAGGGGCGCAATCCCCCGCCTTTTCCGTGTCTAGCTTGTTGTTTTCGTTGGCCCGTTTATAGTGGGGCTATGATTTATTGATTATTGCGTCAGTTTCATGAGGTTCGCATGCGTCGTGTAGTTGTTACCGGTTTAGGTATGGTTTCACCATTGGCTGACGGTGTTCAGGCCAGTTGGAACAAGCTCATCAATGCTGAATCCGGCATTGCGGCCATCGAAGGTTTCGATGTGTCCGATCTGCCTGCAAAAATTGCTGGTCAGGTTCCTGAGGGTGAAGGCGAAGGTCTGTTTAACCCCGATGATTACATCACCCCTAAAGAACGCCGCCGCGTTGACGATTTCATCGTTTACGGCATGGCAGCGGCTCAACAGGCGGTGGAAGATAGCGGCTGGAAACCCGAAGCTGAAGACGACCAATTCCGCACAGGCGTGCTGATTGGTTCCGGTATCGGTGGCTTGCCTGAAATTTCACGCGGTGCCAAAACAGTGGATTGTGAAGAAGGTGGGGGCGTGCGTCGTCTCAGCCCATTCTTTATCCCGGCTAGCTTGATCAACTTGGTCTCTGGTCAAGTTTCCATCAAATACGGTTTCAAAGGCCCCAACCACGCGGTTGTGACAGCTTGTTCAACGGGTGCGCACGCCATTGGTGATGCGGCACGTTTGATCATGCTGGACGATGCCGATGTGATGGTTGCTGGTGGCGCTGAAGCTGCATGTTGCCGTGTCGGCATGGCTGGGTTCTCTCAAGCCAAGGCACTGTGCACCAGTTATAATGACGACCCCACCGCGGGCTCTCGTCCGTGGGACAAAGACCGTGATGGCTTTGTTATGGGCGAAGGTGCTGGTGTTGTGGTGTTGGAAGAGATGGAACATGCCAAAGCGCGCGGCGCTAAGATTTACGCTGAAGTTGTTGGATATGGTTTGACGGGCGATGCTTATCACATCACCGCACCGACACCGGATGGCAACGGCGCATTCCGCTGTATGAAAGCGGCAATGAAACGCGCAGGCTTAAACCCTGAAGATATAGATTATGTGAACGCGCATGGTACATCCACCATGGCTGATGTGATCGAACTGGGGGCTGTGAAGCGTGCCTTTGGTGATGCTGTGAACAACATCTCCATGTCGTCCACCAAATCGGCCATTGGTCACTTGTTGGGTGCTGCGGGTGCTGTGGAAGCTATCTTCTCAATCCTTGCGGTACAAAATGGCGTTGTCCCGCCGACCTTGAACTTGGATAATCCTGACGAAGGATGCGATATTGACTTGGTTCCGCACCAAGCCAAAGAACGCAAAGTCCGTGCTGCGCTGTCCAATTCATTTGGTTTCGGTGGTACCAATGCTTCGATCATCGTTAAGGCCTTTGATTAAGGTTCAGAGGCCTGGGGGGGCTTTATGAAACGCGCCTTCTCGTTCCTATTTATGACCGCCCTCATCGGCTTGATAGCCGTTGGGGGCGGTTTTTATTATGTGAAGAAAGAAGCCTTGGCTCCGGGCTTGAATGTGGAACCCTTGGAAATCGTTATTGACCAGGGCTTAGGCGTTAGCGCCATTGCCAACCGTTTAAAAACGGCTGGTGTGGTCAAAGACCCACTTATCTTTCGCATCTGGGCACGTTATACCGAGGCCCATACAAAGCTTCGTGCAGGTGAATATGCTGTGCCTGCCAAGGCCAGCATCATTCAAGTGCTTAACATCTTGAAAAGTGGCAAGACAATTGTGCGGAAACTTACCATTGCTGAGGGCCTGTCGGTGACCGAAGCATTGATGGTGGTTCAGGACGCCAAAGGCCTATCAGGTGAGATTACCAATATCCCTGATGAAGGTTGGTTGTTGCCCGAAACTTACCACTATTCCTTTGGTGACAGCCGTAATGAACTGATCGATCGTATGGCCAATGAAATGGGAGAGGCCTTGTCTGAGCTTTGGGCTGAACGTCCCAAGGACTTCGTCCTCAAAGACATCAAATCAGTTTTGGTATTGGCTTCAATCGTTGAGAAGGAAACGGGTGTTGCTGCGGAACGCCCAAAAATTGCGGCGGTGTTTCTCAATCGTTTGAAACGCGGTATGCGTCTTCAATCCGACCCCACTGTTGTTTATGCCCTGACCAACGGGGGTGGGGCATTGGGACGTGCTCTGACGCGTGAGGACTGGAAGGTTGACAGCCCTTATAACACCTACAAAATTAAGGGGCTGCCGCCTTCTCCAATCGCCAACCCGGGGCGGGCGGCGATTGAGGCTGTGATCCATCCGGCTAAGACGGATGCCCTGTATTTTGTTGCTGACGGTACCGGTGGACACGTATTCGCCAAAAGCTTGAAACAACATAATCGTAACGTTAGAAAATGGCGCAAGATTAAACGACAACGCTCTCAGAATTAGGCGGCAAATTAATTGCAGGGATAAGCTTCTCTCAAGGCGGAGAAAACCACATCGCCCAGGCTTAGGTCCATATACTCGGGATGAGTTTCCATAAATTCCATCACTGTGATGACGAGATCTCCACGTGTGATTGTCGGGTTGACACAGACGATCTTGCGCATGTCATCGAAGGATTGATATGTCATGATGGTGTCGTGTGCAGCCGCTACACTCCCGACACACAAGCCCCAATGAACATCATCATTGTCCATGCTTGAACACCATCCCCTTAGGTCTTCGGCACCGCTAAACGCCTCAGTAGCATGTCCCACAGGTGTGGCCATGACGCCAATCACCACAACACTCAAAGTGAATTGAAACAGCCTAGAAAACATCCACCACCACCCTTTCATCACAGGCTTGTGATGAGCTTTCAGTATAGCACGTTAGTTCTTCTTTGGTGCACGCGACATCAGCCATACCCGTAAACTTGTGGGGAAGATGCTGGTGAGCCATGTTAGGGCGGCTAGGGGCCATGGAAAGGTAACCAATACATTGCCCTTGGATAATCCCCTGCGAATAATCCGTGCAGCTTTTGGGGCTTGCATAAAGAACGGCATTGGGAAGTCATTCTTGTCAGTGATCCGGCTTTTGATGAAGCCTGGGCACACTGTGGTAACGGTGATGCCCTCTGATTTCAGTGCACCGTGCAGGGCCTCTCCATACGCCTTAACTGCAACCTTGGATGTGGAGTAAGCCGGTGCACCAGGGAGTGCCATAAATCCAGCCAAGGAGCTGATGATAGCAATTTGACCTTTGCCGCGAGGTTTCATAGCTTCAATGGCAGGCCAGATTGTATTGATCACACCACCAAAGTTAACATCGAAAATGGTTCGGGCTTGGGTTTGAGTTTCACCATCGGTTCCACTGCCTGCAGAAATTCCTGCATTGGCAATGACGAGGTCCAAGGGATGGGCTTGGTCTGCGTTATGGATTAACGCTGCCATGGTGACTTCATCGGTTACATCAACGCTGTGGGTGGTGACATTTGCGCCCAGGGCACGGCAGTTTTCGGCTACTTTGCTGAGGCGGGTGCTATCTCGTCCCGTCAGCACCAGATGCATACCGCTTGCTGCATATTCATGGGCCAAGGCTTCGCCAATGCCACTGCTGGCCCCGGTGATGAGTATGGATTTTGGGTCAATCATGACAGCAGATTGCACGATTTATCTGCAAATGATAAGCCCCGCCGTTTTACGGGCGGGGCTTAATCCATTTGTTGTGCCAGGGCCTTAGACTTCTTTAGGCTTAAATTTTTCATAGAAGTAAGGTGTTGTGGCTCCAAGAGTCGTCCACAAAACGGCACTCATGACGATGGCATTAGCAGCAAAATTGGCTGCCAAAGTGGCAGGCACATCGCTGTCCATATTGTCGGGCATCGGTGCGCCCCAGATATGTGGTGCGATGAGCAAGATTGCCCCCAGTACTTTGAGGCTCAGTTTGTCTTGGACGAACAAACACACCAACCCCACTAAGGTCATCAAGGCTGTGCTGATCCACCAGTATTGGCGTAAATCAAAATCGCCCACTGGCATGCCCGGAAGTTTTGGGGGCATGCCCATGGCGGGGGCCAAACCAAAGGCGGCAAAGCCAATGGCAGCGACCATCAGGCCTTTGGTGCGGTCTGGTTTGGCATTGCCGAATGTCAGTCCCACCACGGTGATGAGTGCAAAAGCAATTGTTGTCACGGCATTTGCCATAAAGGTGAAGACGGAACGCTGGATTTCTGCGGCCGTATCAACTTCATCTTCTGAAAGTGGCGGCAGTTCAAATGTTTCCGCTGCCAAAATCATGGGTGTGGTGGTGAACGATTGCAGCACCGAAATCAGCGCAGCAGCAATTATGCCAGCGGCGAATGCCGTAGCAAAAATACGATATAGCATGTGAAAAATTCCTGCTTAGTGGCAGGGGAATGTTTGTACGTGGCGGGTATCGTGTGCCGCATCGTGAATGGTCGCAGAGTTTGCGAAGCCCACTGTGAACAGCATAGCGCCGGCAAAGGCCAGAGCAACCAAACGGGCAGTGCCCAATTCGTTGACTTTAGCAACGGCGGAAGAAGTCGTTTTGACTTGAGTGGTCATGTTTTATATCTCCTGTGTCATCTCACCCGATGACGTTGAGGTTGTTGTCTTCGCGCGGCAGGTATACTGGCTCCGGTTCGACGCTTACATTTGACCTTCCCAATGCTTAAGCATCAGTGGTCGTAGGCAATGCAAGCTCCCCGTTTACAGTTGCGGGGGCAGCCACGGTTCGGGTCCCTTGATAGGTAGACCTTCCGTGTTCCCATTTGATCCCCAGGACTTTGTCCATTTGGGAACCGCACAGCTGATTGATAACGGAGATTTTAGCTTACAGCAAGGGGAACCTTGAGGTTTTGGGGACTTAAATGGTGGGGGATGGCCCGCTTGTTGAAGTGTCTGCGGGGAGGTATAACCATAGGATCATGATTCTAGGGAGATTCCCGTGAGTGTTTCATCAATGACAGGCTTTGCCCGTGCCGAAGGTGCCACCGATCAGTGCACCTGGGGGTGGGAGGCCAAAAGCGTCAATGGCAAGGGGTTAGACGTCCGTCTTCGCTATCCCCGTGGGTTCGATTTCATCGATTCTATTGCCCGAGATCAGGTTGCAAAGCAATTTAAACGGGGCAATGTTCAGCTCAATCTGGACATCAATTGGACCAAGCCGCAATCCATCATGGTTTTGAACGAAGATGTCTTGGACCAAGTCATTGCAGCCGCAAAAACGGTGCAAGATAAAATACCCAATGCCCAACCGCCTTCTGTGGACGGTGTTTTGGCGTTGCGTGGCGTTTTGGAACAATCTGAAGATCTTTTCAGTACCGAAGATATTGAGGCGTTGGAAAGCGTACTTCTGGATGGTCTGGCACAACTTCTGGAGCAATTGGCTGAAGGCCGTGATGCAGAAGGTGCGCGCATGGGCGGTGTTCTGCATGACCAATTGGCGGTCATTGAAAGCCTAAGCGAAGAAGCCGCAACGCTGGCGGCACTGCAACCGGATGCCATTCGCAAGCGATTGGCCGATCAAGTGGCACAATTGGTAGAAGATGCTGATGTTATCGATCCAGAACGTCTGGCCCAAGAAGCCGCCATCGTCATGACCAAGGCCGACGTACGCGAAGAATTGGACCGCTTGACTGCCCATATCGAAGCTGCACGCGATTTACTGGGTCAAGAAGAACCAGTTGGGCGGCGTTTGGATTTTTTGTGCCAAGAATTCAACCGTGAAGCCAACACCCTGTGTTCCAAATCATCCGATACCGAGCTTACCCGCGTGGGGTTGGAGCTCAAGGCCGTTATCGAACAATTCCGAGAGCAGGTGCAAAACATTGAGTGATCCACAAAATATCCAACGCCGTGGCTTAATGCTGGTGATGTCATCCCCGTCCGGGGCAGGTAAAACCACTATCACCCGTGCGCTTTTGGAAAAAGATGCTGACTTGTCCATGTCCATTTCGGCCACCACGCGTGAACCGCGTCCTGGCGAAGTGGATGGTAAAGATTATTTCTTCATTGAAAAAACCAAGTTTGGAGCCATGGTTGAAAATGGTGAGTTCCTAGAACACGCCAAAGTATTCGACAATTACTATGGCACACCCAAAGGCCCGGTTGATGAAGCCCTGGCTGCGGGTAAGGACGTGTTGTTCGATGTGGACTGGCAAGGCGCGCGTGATTTACGCCATGCTGCACGTGGTGATCAGATGTCAATTTTCATCTTACCGCCATCTCACGAAGAATTGGAACGCCGTCTCTACGCCCGTGCGCAAGACAGTGAAGACGTGGTGAAGAAACGCATGTCCAAAGCGGCATCGGAAATGAGTCACTGGGGTGAATACGATTACATCGTCATCAATGCCGACATTGATAAAAGCGTTGCTGAAGTCGAAGCAATTCTCACTGCCGAGCGTTTGGCCCGTGACCGTCAAACCGGATTGCCGGAGTTTGTCGCGAGTATGAGCGGTGAAGATGAATGAGCCACAAATTTTTTCTTGTCGATTTGAGTTATGTTCGCCCCCTAAAAGAGGTGGATGAGCATCTGGATGCACATGTTCAATTTTTGAATGATCAATATGCACAACAACACTTCATCTTTTCCGGTCCAAAAGAGCCCCGCGAAGGTGGCATTATTTTGGCAAGGATGAAGAACCGTGAAGCTTTGGATCAAGTGCTAAGCTGTGATCCGTTTAATAAGGCAGGTTTAGCACGCTACAGCGTTACGCAATTCATACCGCGGATGTATGCGGATACATTTAAGGCTGTCTTAGAGGATGCTTAGGATGGGCTGTAATTTATAGTCTTTCAGAAATTTCTGATGACATTCTTATGTGGTCACATTATGCAGATTCCCATAAGGGGTTTTGTGTGAAATTTCTCGATGATCCTAAGAGTTTCTTTATCCAGAGAGCACAGCCAGTGACTTACAAAGATAAATATCCTGTGATAAACCCAATTAAAGATGACAATATTCTTCGTATGTAGAAAATGTTGTTAACTAAGTCGAAGCATTGGGAATATGAAAAAGAATGGAGAATTATTGATCATGAACGAGGTGTTGGTGTCCAACATTTCCCTTCTCATTTACTAGCAGGAGTAGTGCTTGGATGCAGAATGAGCAATGATCATAAGTCTTTAATTCGTAAATGGTGTTCTACATTGGATGTGACGGTTCCCATATACCAAGCAGTAGAGTCATCAAATCAATATTCAATTGATATTATTGAAGTTTGATTGGACATTGGACATGGCTAAAGAGATGAGTGGAATCTTTTAGAGCCTATATACTTCATATTTTTTTTATTGAGTTGTTCATGGTCAAATACCCACTGGGGGATCTGTGGGACAACACCACCTTGCTGATTACTCGTTTTCGTAGTTAGCAGTAAAAGTAATTGTTTATCAATGGAGTAGATAAAAATGAACGTTGAAAACGAAAAGCAAGAAAATGCAAAAAACGACGAAACGGAAGCTCAAGCAACTGAAAACGCTACTCAAGAAGCATCCGAACAAAAAAGCGATGACAAAGAATCATCTTGCTGCGGTAGCTGTAGCTAATCATTTTTGGTTTATTGCATGAGCGGGCTTATCAGCCCCCATGCGATGGCCGACATCACCACACCAAATCCTATACGGCATGCTCCTTATTTGAAGTGTGCACCGTTGTGATGCGTTTAATTTGCTTCCAATAAACGGGCGAGGGCGGCGAAGTCTTCGACGTTTAACTCTTCAGCTCTAGCGGTCTCGATGATGCCCGCATCTTGAGGATTGATGCCTAGAGATTTGAGACTTTGGCGCAACATTTTACGTCGTTGTCCAAAAGCAGCAGCAGTGACTTTTTCCATGGCGTTCCAACTTGCTTGTGCAAGTGGCTCTGGTCGTGGCGTAAAGCTCACCACGGTAGATTGGATTTTGGGCGGTGGGGTGAACGCGCGGGCGTCGATATTAAATTCAGGCTGAACTTCGCATAGCCATTGGCTGATGATCGATAGGCGCCCATAGGCTTTTGTCCGTGGTACGGCAACGATGCGATCGGCGACTTCCTTTTGAAACATTAGGGTCAAGCCTTCAAAGGCTTCAATGTTCTTCAGCCAGCCAATCAACAATGGCGTTGCAATGTTGTAGGGCAGGTTCGACATAATCCGTCGCGGGGCTGGGGCTAAGGCTTCGAAGTCTTGTTCCAAAGCATCACCGGAAATGATTTCAAATTTTCCAGGGTAAGCTGGGGCCAGGTAATCAGTCAGTGCGTTGATACAGCGTTCATCACGTTCAACGGCAATGAGTTTCTTTACACCAGAAGCCAAGATAGCACGGGTTAAACCACCTGGGCCTGGACCAACTTCAATAACGGTTGTGTTAGACAAATCGCCAGCGGTTCGGGCAATGCGTGATGTTAGGTTAAGGTCCAACAAGAAATTTTGCCCCAATTGTTTTTTAGCGGCCAAATCGTGTTCGGCAATGACTTCACGAAGCGGGGGGAGGTTGTCGATGGTTTCTTTGGCCATGTTTAGGCGGCACCTTGTGAACGTGCCTGGGCCATCTTTGCCGCCATCTGCATTGCTGCCATTAAGCTTTCAGGTGATGCTTTCCCGGTACCTGCAATGTCAAATGCAGTGCCATGATCTGGGGATGTCCGCACAAATGGCAACCCCAACGTGGTATTGACGCCGTGCTCAAAATCAAGCGTTTTCAAAGGGATTAAGCCCTGGTCGTGATACATGCACAAGGCGGCATCAAATGTGGGTAATGCTTTTGATGTGAACATCGTGTCGGGTGGAATTGGTCCAATGGCATTGATACCTTCGCCTTGCAATTGTTTGATGGCGGGGGTGATGATTTCAATCTCTTCACGTCCCATGGAGCCCCCTTCACCCGCGTGGGGATTGAGGCCCGCTACAGCAATTGTAGGCTTTGCGATGGTAAAATCGCGCTTTAAAGCCGCATGGGTAATGCGGGCAACTTCACAAATGGTGTCCTTGTTCAATTGCTCAACGGCATCACGGACCGAGACATGGACCGTAGCCAAGACAACACGCAATTGATCACAAGCCAACATCATCACTGGCGATGAGGTTAGTCCACCTAAATGTGCAAGAAACTCTGTGTGTCCGGGAAATGTGAAACCAGCATCATATAGTGGCTCTTTGGCGATCGGATTTGTAACCACCGCAGATGCTTCACCAGCGCGAACAAGTTGAACGGCACGTTCAATGGAACTGATCACCATTGGAGCGTTTTCTGGATTTGGTGTTCCTGGAATAGGTGGCGTAGCCAATGGGTGGCTTAGAATAGGTAAAGCATAGTCATAGACATCTATGGCTTCTTTGGGGCTTTCTACCAAGCGCACAGGAACATTGATGTGGAGTTGTTTGGCCAAACTAATCAGGCGACCCGCATCGTCAATGCAGAAAAAAGGTGGGATATGGTTTTTAGAGCGTGCGAACCAAGCTTTGAGGGTGATTTCCCCCCCCACTCCTGCAGGGTCCCCCATTGTTAAGGCAAGTGGCGTGCCAATGCTCATAAGCGGATGTCCACAAAGGCTTCACGATGTAAATCGCGAAGCTTACGGCGGGCAGAAATCTCTATGCGTGCATTGAGCAGTTTTTTACGAATGGTGTCGCGGGTTTTCTCCATATCAGCACCTTCATCTGTGCGCTCACAAACCATCATGACGGCTAAGCCGCCCCCTGTTTCAATGGGTTGAGACTTTTGTCCCACTTGTAGTGTGCTCAATACTTGCTTCATGTTGTCCGGCAAAGTTGACAGTTTTAATTCTCCCAATGAACCAGACATCAATGAACCGGATCGTGCTGCTGCTTCATTCATTTGTGCGCAAGAAGTTATATTCTGTGTCGTGGCAATCAATTGAGCCCGAAGAGAGCGTAATTGTGCCTGAGGTGTGCCTTTGGCAATGGATACATGGTATTGAGATATTTTGAGCGCAGCATCAGCTTGGGCCAAACCGGGACTGGTCCGTACTTTGCGCAGTAAAACCAAGTGGTATCCACCTGGTGTGCGGATGGGGCTGCTGACTCTGCCCGGAGTGAGTTGCGGGACTACGTTTTGTAATTTTGGGTCAAGGTTGGCAAATTGGACCCATCCCAAATCACCATCTAATGCTGCGGATGGGGCCTGTGAAAAATTGCGAGCTAGGCCTGAAAAGGTCGCACCTTGTTTCATTTGTTCAAGCAAACGCAGTACGATATTGCGTACCTCGCTCTCTTGGGAAGGAGTTTCTACGGGAACAAAAATTTCCGCTAGAAGGTATTCTGGCTTTCCAGCATTGCTTTGTATGCGGTTGATTTCATCGTTGATCTCTTCGTCACCAATCTGAATGCGTTTAGCAAGTTTTCGTCCGATATATCTGTTCCAAGCCAATTGACTCTCAATCTGTATTTTCAAAGATGAAATGTGGGCTCCTATTGTTTCCAAGTGAGCTTTGAGTTTATCAACGGAGATTTTATTTTTTTTGGCGATGTCGGCTAACGCTAAATTGATATCTTTGTCAGCCATGGTTATTCCAGAACTGCGTGCCTCTTGCAGCTTTAGACGTTCATCGATTAACCCCTTCAATACTTGACGGGCAATACGTCCACGATTTTCAGGTGTGTTGGCAAGGTTAGAGGAATCTAGAACCAGCGCGATCCGTGCGTTGAGATCAAGCATCGAAATTGCATCATCATTTACGACAGCGGCAATGCCCAATCCGCCTTGTGCTGCGGTAGGATGAGGCTGCACAAAAATAGATAAAACCAATGCAAGGATGGAGAGAGTCGTTGCAACATGATGCATCATTGTGTGCTGATGATTTCTTGTCCTGGTCTTTTGTGTGCGTTTCATAAATGGTGCCCGTCAATGACCCAAATTTTGTTGATGTAAAATTATAATTATCCGGCCTTGTCGAACAAGTATACGTGCCGATTAGTTGGTAGGGGAAACATCCGTTCGAACTTCTCCCAAGGTCTTGAATACAACGCGGAACATAATT
>JAPHSY010000045.1 GCA_026196495.1 Magnetovibrio sp. | reverse complement strand
GGATTGTAATCAAAGCGACCCTTGCGATACATAACCAATACGACCCCAGCAAAAATCAAGGCTAAGCCCGAAAGCCAAGCTGCAGATGTAGCGGGGTGACGATCAAAGGTCGCGGCTTGGTAAAACCCAACCGACACGGTGTAGGCCATACCAGATGTCCACACAGCGGCAAAGCTCGACCACTTCGGCCCCAATTCCCGATTGATGGCACCCATCACAGCGACACAGGGGGTGTAGAGCAAGATTAACAACAGATAGGCGAACGCCCCGATCTTGCCATCAAAACGGCTGACCATGGCACCGAAGGTATCTAGTGATACTTCCTGTGCTTCGGCAGCACCTTCTAGACTTTCAGCCTCGACCGAACCCAAATCCAATGGATCGGTCAGCAAAGAACCCAATGCACTTAGATTTTCAGGGATGGTCATTACGGCTTCGCCCAAACCACCCATCAAATCAAATCCGGCGTTTTCATTCTCTGCTCCAGCCCCGGCGGGCTGATCCATGCTGGAATACAGCGCATCCAAGGTACCGACCACAGCCTCTTTGGCAAATATACCAGTGAAGATTCCTACCGTTGCCGGCCAATTGTCTTCGTTGAGGCCCATGGGCTTGAAAATTGGAACGATGGTGCGTCCAATGGTGCTGAGCACGGAGGCTTCGCTGTCTTCATTGCCAAACGAACCATCGGTGCCAACAGAATTGAAGAAGCTTAAAATCGCAACCACAACAACGATGATTTTACCGGCACCGAAGATAAAACTTTTAAGCCGTGTCCAAGCATGAATGAACACACCAGAGACTTGTGGCACGTGATAAGGCGGCAACTCCATAATGAACGGTGTCGAAGCCCCCATCAGTAATGTTTTTTTCAAAATAAACCCGGTGGCAATCGCCACGGCAATACCGATGATGTAAAGCGCAAACACTGTATTCTGTCCACCAATGGGGAAAAATGCTGCGGCAAATAACGCGTATACAGCCAAGCGTGCACCACACGACATGAACGGTGCCATCATTGCGGTGATGATGCGGTCGCGTTCTTGTTCCAAGGTCCGCGCCGCCATAATAGAAGGCACATTGCAACCAAAGCCGACAATCAACGGCACAAAGGCTTTGCCCGGCAGACCAATGGCACGCATGGAACGATCCATCAAATAAGCCGCACGGGCCATGTAGCCGGAATCTTCCAAAATCGACAAAAACAAATACAAAAAGCCGATAATGGGGATAAAGGTGGCAACCACCTGGATACCCCCGCCCACACCGTCGGCAATCAACACCTTAATCCATAACGGTGCGCCGACAGATTCCAACAGTGTGCCGACCCCATCGACAAAAATGGTCCCCGCAGCAACATCAAAGAAATCAATAAAGGCCCCACCGATATTGATGGTGAAAGTAAACATCAAATACATCAGGCCTAGAAAAATCGGGATTCCCAGCCAACGACTCAACACAATGCGATCCAGGGCATCAGAAGCTTTGCGTGAAGCCGTAAGCGCCCCGCCCTCTGTGCACAGTTGCGCCAATTCATGAGCAAAAGAATAACGACCATCCGCAATCCAAGTATCAGCATCGTCTCCAGTTTGACCTTCAATTTCACTTAGGTGTGTACTGACATGTTCTTGCGCCGCAGTGTCGATCATATCTTGAGCCGTGATATCTTCTTCCAACAACTTCACCGCCAACCAGCGTGGTGGAACATTGTTGGCTTCAGCCGTAGCTGCCAAAGTCTTTTGTAAATGTGACAGCGTGTCTTCAATGATTTGTGGATACGCCACTTCAGCTTTCGGTTTGGTGCCTTCCGCAATGGTTTCGGCAATCGTTTCTTTTAAGACGGCAATGCCTTCATTTTTGCTGGCAGTCGCCGTCACCACCGGACAACCCAATCGTTTCGATAGATCAGCCGCATTCAGGTGCTTGCCACCAGTTTCCATGCGATCAGCCATATTGAGCACGACCACCAACGGAATTTGCAGCTCCAACAATTGGGCAGTGAGGTATAGGTTGCGCTCCAGATTAGACGAATCCAAAACGTTGACGAATACGTCCGCTTCACCGGACAAGGCATAATCCAAGGCCACCGTTTCATCCAACGATTCAATTCCTGGCAAGGCACCCAAAGTATAAACACCCGGAAGATCGACCACTTCGATGGTTTGGCCTTGATGATCATATGTCCCTGTTTTGCGATCGACAGTCACTCCGGGCCAGTTACCAACCCGCTGGCGTGCACCCGTCATTGCATTGAACAGTGTTGTCTTACCGCTGTTGGGATTGCCGATAACGGCGATGGTTACGCCGTTCATTGGGCTAAGCTTTCTTCAACTGCATTGGCCATAACCACACATTGATCGGCTGAGCACGCTAAATCATTGTTTACCAATTCCACATACACCAATTGTGCTGCAGATGTGCCCAAAGCAATCCGTGTCGCGTTGGTCGCCAAAACCACACCGGATCCTTTGTGTTGAACCACGCGGACTTCTGCACCTATGGGTACGCCCATATCACGAAGCTTACGCATCATGCCCTTACCCGCACGGCACGCCATAATACGCACCATCTCATCCTCTTGCGCCAAAGCGATAGGAAATGCTTTTTGTTTGGGGGTCTGAGTATCCATAAAATCACCTAAAAGCGTGGGGGCATATCAGCAGCTTGCGTTATGCAATTGATAACCATTCTCAATATCTAAATGAGGTGTACAAGATGCTTTTGGGTTTGTCAAACCCCTTTTAGGCATTTGAAATGTAACTTATGGAAAAAGTGGCAGAATTCAGCCGATACGGCGCTTCGCCTCGCCCCATAAAGACCGCACAATAAATGGGGCTAAGATCAGGCCCGAACCTAGCTTAAGTTCATAAGCCACTGTTTCTGTGACCGCTTGCATGTCCGCCAGAACGCTGATGCCCCAATAATTCAGCGCCGCATCGGTCGCCAGACCAACGATCAAAGCACTGCCCACAATCCCCAGCAAATAACCCATTAAGGCTCGCGCCCCAAGGTTTCGTGCCACCACACCAATGGTGGCAATGTTGGTCGCTGGCCCCACCAGCAAAAATACCAAGGCCGCTCCAGGAGAAACACCTACGGCAATCAGCCCCGCCGCGATTGGGGTGGAAGCCGTGGCACACACAAAAATCGGTACACCCACCAATGCCATAATCAACATGGCACCAATACCAGATCCATAAGCGCCCAGAGTTTCCGGTTCTATCAGCACAAACATGATGCCGGCCAGGCCCAAGCCAATCACCAACCACAAGGCAAAATCATCCAAGACATCACTAAAACCATAGCGGAGGCCACCAAGACTACGCTGCCAGATGGTCTTGTCCTCTTTGTCAGATTTGGGGGTCGAGCAACATGAGCCACAGGACAATTCCGGTTCAGGTTGCGGCTTCATATCAGTTTCACCAGCAACAAAGACATTGGTCATAAGACCGCTGACGATAGCACTGAAAATTGCCGCAACGGGGCGCATGATGGCCATAAATGGTCCCAGCAATGCATAGCTGACGGCAACACTGTCCGGTCCGGTTTCCGGGGTGCTGATGAGAAATGACACCGTCGCCCCTTTAGACGCACCGTCTTTGCGCAGGCCAATGGCGGCCGGGATCACACCGCAAGAACACAACGGCAAAGGTGCGCCGACAAGTGCAGCCTTAACAACCGAAGCCCCGCCGTTGCCGCCCAACCACTTCGCCAACATCCCCTCTGGCATCAACGCATGAAGCAATCCCGCCAGCACCACACCAAAGACCAACCACGGTGCTGCATCAAGATACAAATCCCAAGTGGCAAGCAAGATTGCAGTGAACGTTTCCATAGAGGACCTTTTAAATCGGCAGTGGTGACATACCTATCAGATACGGATGCAAGCCGATCAGCGCAAGGTAGATTGCCAAAGCAACGGTAAGACGCTTCCAACCAATACTACGCCAGTCCAGGCGGGTCTTACCGCTGATGATTGCCCAAAACGGGATTGAAGATGTTGCCACACTGAGACGGCGCCATTCGTCTTCGCCCAAATCTTGGCGTTTTTTCCGATCCAAACTCCACGGACCTATCAAGCCCAAAACGGCAAACAACCCAAACAACATCAACGAGGAACTGTCGCCATTGGGAAACAGATGCGCCCCAGCCCACAACACCATGCCCCAGGTCAAGGGATGGCGGGTGATGGACACAACACCCGGATGTTTAGGATCGAACTTGTCGGCCTTCACACCTACGGACAACGCATTGGGTTCACTAAAAGTCCCCACCAGCAACACGCACACCACCGGCATCACCAACAATGGCACCCACCGGGTCCACGGCCACTGTGACCACAAAATATCGGTGTCAGCCTCCACATACGCGGTGCCAACCCAAACCAAAATTGCAATGGACAGGGCCGAGTACACCAACACATAAACCCAAACGCCAACAGCAACCACCAACGCACGGCGTAACGGTCCAATGGCTGGGATGATATGAAAGGCAATGAAAACGGCAAGCGCAAAAAACAGATTTGTCATAGGTTATTAATTACCACACTTGGAAGTCTTAACATTTACCAATGTCAATTCCGTACGAGATCGACATCCGATAAAACCTTGTGTCTACAACCATTCTCGGAAAGGCTGATGGCAGGTCTTCAGGTTCAATCATATCGAAACCGTGCTTTTCATAAAAACGATGGGCGGCAAGAAACTCTGCGGTGGTACCAAGGAAAATCTCTTTCACACCAGCCATACGGGCGTGGCCCAGTAGAGTTTGTAAAAGTTCCAGCGCGACGCCTTTATCACTACCTCGGTGGCTGGGGGCTACGAACATTTTGCGCAATGCGGCTTGGTTGTTGCCAATATCTTTGAGCGCGATGGAGCCGACCACTTGGCCGTCGTCTAACGCAACCCAGAAGTTTCCAATGCCGTTTTGATAAAAGCCGGGGATGTCTTTGAGGTCAGGTTGGTCTTCGTAGGAAATATCAATGCCGAACTCATCTCGTTGAATCGGCACAATCAAATCGGCAATGCCTTGAGAAAAGGCCGGGATATAGCTTAAGACTTCCATACCCGCCCCCCAAATTTAATACGCCAAATTATTAAGCTTTGGGAACATCCACACCATTTATGCGACAGCACGCCGTAACCGTATTGTCCAACAACACCGCGATGGTCATAGGTCCAACACCACCCGGAACCGGGGTGATGGAGCCCGCGACTTGAGCCGCACCCGCATAGTCCACATCACCCACCAAGCGGGTTTTGCCCTCACCCTTTTCCGGTGCCGGAACGCGGTTGATGCCGACATCAATGACACACGCCCCAGGCTTGATCCAATCACCCTTGACCATTTCCGCACGACCCACAGCGGCAACAACAATGTCAGCACGTTGGCATTCACCCGGTAAATCTTGAGTGCGGGAATGAGCGATGGTGACAGTACAGTTGGCATCCAATAACAATTGCGCCATGGGCTTGCCAACAATGTTGGAACGGCCCACAACAATGGCACGCTTGCCGGATAAGTCATTACCCAAGGTGTCTTTGATCAGCATCATGCAGCCCGCCGGTGTACATGGCACCATGGCGTCTTGACCGGTCATCAAGCGGCCCGAGTTGATAACATGAAAGCCATCAACATCTTTGTTGGGATCAATGGCATTGATAATCTCAGCCTCATCTATGTGCCGTGGCAACGGAAGTTGCACCAAGATGCCATGGACGTTTGGATCGGCATTGAGTTCTTCAACCATTTCCACCAAATCAGATTGTGTGGCGTCTTCATCCATGCGGAACTCAAACGAGTTCATGCCAGCCTCAACGGTTTGTTTGCCTTTGTTGCGCACATAAACTTGGGATGCTGGGTCTTCACCCACCAGTACCACGGCCAAGCCTGGCGTGATGTCGTGTTGACCTTTGAGTTTGGTAACTTTTAAGGCAACACGTTGGCGCAGGCCTTCGGCAAAGGCTTTGCCATCGATCTTTTTGGCAATTTTGGTGGCTTCTGACATAAGGGGAGATCTCCTCTAAGCGAGGCCTTTTTCAGTGGCCCACGCCCCAATCGTTTGGTGCAAATCCGCCGCGTTTCCCAAGACCATCAGCACCTTGTTACGGCTTGTCTGGCCTTGTACGACATCCACAGAGGACTTCGCAAGCTTCCATTCTTTCGCCAGCAGCTTGATCAATGCTTTGTTGGCTTTGCCATTTTCAGGGGCGGTGGTGGCGGTGGCTTTTAAAACAGTCTCGCCATCCATATCCTTCATCACGCCATCTATGCCATTTTGCCGTCCAGACGGTGTCAAACGCACACGTACACACAGCCCTTGATCCGTTCGTTTAACAAACGAGGGATTAGACAAGCTTCATGACCATTTGGTTGAGGAAGCTTTGTATGAACATCAAAATCAAGATCAGGGCAACGGGCGACAGATCAACCGCCCCCATATTCGGCAAGATATTGCGGATCGGTCGTAATGCAGGTTCCGTAACCCGGTAAATAAAGTCACCAATCATGTAGACGGCTTTGTTGCTGGTATTGAGGACACCGAAGGCCGTCAACCAACTGAGCACAACACCGGCCACCACGATCCATACATATAGACCAACCACCGTGTTAATCACTTGCATTAAGGGTATCAGAACCACGTCCATTAGAAGTCACCACATCAAAGACAGTTAAAAATAATGATGCAAACTTAAGCCCAGGAACGATCCCAAGCAAGGGTTTGGATTAGGTATCTTTTGGGACTAAAGTCTAATTGTAATTGAAAAGACACCAATATATGAACTGCCGTTACATTTACTCGGTGGCACACTGATTTAATGACCCATAATTGCCGCGTGTGCACGCACTCACAGAGTGCGTCTTTAACATGTATTAAGCATCATTAAATTGAACCTAAAAAATTAGCTTCCGCCTGTCCATTTTCAGCATATTATGCTTTAATTATATATAGATGCCCGTGGGAGTATGCGAATGGGGATTCGCTTACTTCGCTGATATGAAACAAATTCGTGAGACGTGCCAGTCGCCTCACAAGAGTGGTGGAGTGTGCACGTATGTCTTTAAGATTAAAACCAAAAATGATAACCGCTTTCTTAGCTGTTGGCCTCCTGCCTTTTGCTATCATCAGTTTTATTTCTATCAATCAATCCAGCACCGCACTCGAGGACGCAGCTTTCAATCAATTGGAGGGTGTACGTGGAATTAAGAAGGCCCAAATTGAAAAATTCTTTGAGGAACGCCAAGGGGACACAGAAGTCTTAGCGGAAACTGCAACCAGTTTGATGACGGAAGCATTTTCCAAACTCGACGCCATTCGTGCAATTAAAAAGAGCCAAATTCAGAACTATATAAATGGCATTGGCGATGACGTCCTGACACTTGCAAACAACCACATGGTGATCGAGGGGCTTGAGGCATTTGAAGCGGGCTGGGATGAATTTGGCCCAACCGTAACCGAAGACCTCCAACGCCTTTATATTGCTGACAATTCTTTTCCCACAGGTGAAAAGCATAAACTGGACGTTGCCGAAGGTGATCATCTCTACAACTCTGCACATGCAAAGTATCACCCGTGGATGCGCGAACTTCTATTATCACGTGGTTACTACGATATATTCCTCATCAATCACGAAGGCAAAGTTGCCTACACGGTATACAAAGAATTGGATTTCGGCACCGACCTCACCAACGGAGAGTGGAAAGACACAGGACTGGCAGAGGTCTACAACAAGCTAGATCAAAATTTTGTAGCAGGCACCCTCGCCTTTTCCGATATAGCACCCTACGCTCCCAGCGCAGGTACCCCCGCCGGTTTTGTCGGCACTCCCATTTTCGATCACAACGGTGAACGTCATGGCATGCTGATTTTTCAAATGCCTTTGGACAAAATCAACACCATCATGAGCGAGCGCACAGGTCTGGGCAAAACAGGCGAGACCTATTTGGTTGGGCCGGATATGTTGATGCGCTCCGATTCATTCCTTGATCCCAAACATCACACCGTCACCGCATCTTTTGCTGAGCCCTCAAAAGGAAAAGCCGACACAGAAGCCGTCCAATTGGCGCTGTCTGGCAAGTCCGGCTCTGACATTATCACCGACTACAACGGCAATCCCGTCCTATCCTCATATGACAGCATTGATGTGTTTGGTGTGAGCTGGGCCGTACTTGCTGAAATTGATGTCGCCGAAGCTTTCGTCCCTACCGATTTGGAAGGTAAGGAGTTTTACAAAACATACGTGGACGCCTATGGCTACTACGACTTGTTCTTGATTTTGCCCGACGGCTACATCTTTTATACTGCGTTCCGTGAGCCAGATTATCAAACCAACATTATCAGCGGCAAATACAAGGATTCAAACCTTGGTGAGCTCACACGTAAAGTCTTTGAAACCAATGCCTTTGGCATCTCTGACTTTGCGCCCTACGCACCATCCAAGGGTGCCCCGGCGGCGTTTGTCGCTGCACCCATTGTACATCCCGAAGATCAAGAAACCGAAATGGTTGTGGCACTACAATTGTCACTGGATGCCATCAACTTCGTGATGCAACAACGTGAAGGCATGGGTGAAACCGGGGAAACCTATCTGGTGGGCTCAGATCTTTTGATGCGATCTGATTCGTTCCTCGACCCTGAAGGCCATTCGGTTATGGCATCCTTTGCCAATCCCGAAACCGGAAGTGTCGATACCGAAGCCACCAAGCTCGCCTTAGCCGGAGAGACCGGATCTAAAATTATCACTGACTATAATGGCAATCCCGTTTTATCCGCCTTTGCACCGTTAAAAATTGGTGACACCACTTGGGCCATGATTGCCGAAATTGACGAAGCCGAAGCCTTTGCCACTATTTTCGATATGCAAGCTCTAATGCTGATCTTGGCAGGTGTTGGCATCGTTATCATCGGTGGCGTTGGCTATTTCACCGCATCCTCAATTGCCAAGCCTGTTGTCAATATGACCGATTCCATGGGTGTTTTGGCCAATGGCAATCTGGACGCCGAAATTCCATCACAGAATCGCACCGATGAAATTGGCGAAATGGCCGCGGCTGTTCAAGTGTTCAAAGACAATGCGATTGAGGTCAAGCGCTTAGAGGCGGAACAAAAAGCCGCAGAAGAACGCAAAGCCCAAGAACAACGCGAACTAATGTTGAATATGGCCGACCAATTTGACAGCAGTGTTGGTCAAGTGGTTCAGTCCGTGTCCTCTGCGGCGACGGAGTTGCAGGCATCGGCGACGTCACTCTCCTCTACGGCGGAAGAGGCCTCAAAGCAAGCCGCGAGTGTTGCAGCCGCGTCAGAGCAATCCTCTGCCAACGTCCAGACTGTGGCTTCGGCGACAGAAGAGCTTGTCAGTTCCGAGCAAGAAATTGCCCGTCATGTAACCCAATCATCAAAAATTGCTGACCATGCTGCCGATCAGGCTTCTACCACTCAAAAAACTGTCGAAGAAATGGTTGGTTCGGTTGATAAAATTGGTGAGGTCGTGGCCCTAATCACCGACATTGCCGAACAAACCAATCTGTTGGCCCTCAATGCCACCATCGAAGCAGCCCGGGCAGGAGACGCCGGCAAGGGATTTGCGGTTGTCGCCTCTGAGGTTAAGAATCTTGCCAATCAAACGGCAAAGGCAACAGAGGAAATCAGCGCACAAATCAATCAAGTTCAAAACGTCACTGAGGAGGCTGCCACTGCCATTAACGGTATTAGCAAAACCATCATGGAAATGGATGAAATCGCCAGTTCCATTTCTGCTGCCGTTGAAGAACAAGGGGCTGCAACAGCAGAAATTGCCCGTAATGTTGATCAAGCTGCACAAGGGACACGAGAAGTATCATCAAACATTTCTGGCGTTACCGAGGCATCATCCATCACCAGTGCATCAGCGTCAGAAATTCTTAATGCCGCAAATGAACTATCGAAAGAAGGGGAAACTTTACGCAGCGCTGTAGATACTTTCCTAGATAACATTCGTAAGGAATAAAAAAAGAAGGTTACGCAACAAACGGCCCGTCTTCATCCAGCTGGACACCATCGGCACGGGTGAGGACGGGCTTGAAAACGCACACACGATTTCGGCCCGATTGTTTTGCATTGGAAAGTGCATCATCAGCACGGCGGATAAGGCGTCTGGCGTCATCTGTCGCGGTATTTTGCGCTACACCAAAACTTGCAGTTACAACGCCAATCTTCCCAAAATTCATCTTGGCAAATTCTGCACATAAGTTTTCGGCAAGCTCCCTTGCACCTTGCAAATCTGTTTCCGGGCACAAAACCAAAAACTCTTCACCACCCCAACGCCCCAGTATGTCGTGTTGACGCATGTGGCCCTTAACCATAGTCACTACTGCGGTCAAAACACGATCACCTTCCTGATAACCATAGGTGTCATTGATTGATTTAAAGTGATCCAAATCAAACATCACCACAGACATATCGCGGCCATAACGCTGAGAACGTTCAAGCTCGACACGCAGGAGCATATCAGTCTTCTTGCGGTTATATACACCCGTCAATTGATCGGTTTCCGGCAAGTGCTGAAGCTCTTTATTATTAATTTTCAAACGAAGATTAAACCGTCTTTGCAGCAAATAACGATAAACCACAAATACAGCACCCAATAGCACGATAAGACTTATCTGCCATAATCGTGAATTGTCTGTATCCATTTCAAAGCGGAATGAAGACCAATTGCGGATAACTTCATTACGCAGTTTTGGATCAATATTATTGATAGCTTTTTGCAAAATCGACAAAAGCTGTAAATCGTCTTTTCGAACCCCAATTCGAAGCTTATGAGTCAAGTCTGTTTGACCCGCAATTTTGAGGTTACTCAACCCCAGTTTCTGTATGTGATGGGAAGCGGTAAATAAAGAACCCACCGCAGCAAAAACCTCCCCACGCGAGACACGTTTTAGGGCACCGTCTAAGCTTTCAACATAGACCAGATGCACGTCTGGAAAATGTTTACGAATGTGAGTTTCATAAACAGACCCTTGCACCACAGCCAAGGTTTGACTGTTTAGGGCTTTAAAACTATTCAGGTAAACAACATCATCTTTTGCCACCAACACCACGGCAGCATTAATATAGGGTGTCGTGTAATTCAAAAACTGATCACGTTCACCCGATTGATTGAGTAACGACAAAATATCGCACTTTTTCTGTTCAGCAAAACCCAAGCTTTGCTGCCATGATGTTGTGGGGACCAGCTCTATTGGGGTTTCGATCTCCTTTGAGATCAGGGCTATAAAATCGGCCGCAATGCCGATGTGCTGACCATTTTTGTCAATGCTTTCATAAGGCATCCAATCAGGATCAACACACATGGAAATGTGTTTCTTTTGATCCAGATATACACGGTCTTGTTCATTGAGATCCAGTGCATAAGCATCTGAACTTGCAAGCAGACAAAACAGTCCTACCAGTATAATCCCATAAGAGCGCACGGTTTTTCTTTCGCCAAAAGCTGGTGCCCTTAAACAGGCTTTCCGCCATCTTATTAGGAATGGAATGATCGCCCAATCAGACTAGCGCCTCACATTGTTAGCCTTTTCTCATTTGCTCAACAAACGTATCTGATTGTTCTGACAACTTACCCAACTGCCGTGCAAGGTCATCCACGGTTGCAAGCATTTCATGAGCCGCAAATCCGGTTTGTTCAATGGCATCACCGACTTCTCGGATATAACTAAGTGATTGCCCAGTTGCATCTGCAGTTTCGCGTGCATTCACGGAAATTTCGGAAATGGAATCACGTTGTTCATCAGCCGCAACCGTCACATCCGAAGAAATGGTGCTGATTTCTGCAATGGCTTTGCTGATATCTTCCATAGCCGCGCGGGCACGTTCTCCTGCAACACGGATCGAAGCAATATTGGCCGAAATTTCATCCGTCGCCTTGGCCGTTTGCGTTGCAAGATTTTTCACTTCACCTGCAACAACCGCAAAACCTTTGCCCGCATCACCCGCACGTGCTGCTTCGATAGTGGCATTCAATGCCAACATATTGGTTTGATCCGCAATATCGATAATCAGCTCTGCGACACTTTCAATTTTTGAGGTTGCCTCGCCCAACTCACCAACCAACGTGTCAGCTTGATTGACCCGCTCGACCGCCTCTTTCGACATATTGTTCGAACGATGCATGCGTTCCGACAATTGCTGCACCGTTTGCGCCATACTTTCCGCAGACATGGCAACGGCCGCAACACCTTGGGCTGCAGCATCAGATAGCTCAATCGCAGAATGGGCTTGGCCTAAGCTGGATTCTGCACTTTCTCCCATGGCCCGGGCCGCATCTTGAATAGATTGGGTATCTTTTTGCACATCATCCATGGTGCCTTGGACACCGACTTCAAACTCACGCATAAGCGTATTGCGATGTTCAGTTTCTCCAACATTTTTAGAACTGACATTCGCAATCTGGGTTTCAGCCTGTACCCGCAATTCATCGACTTTTTGATCCAATATTGCAAGTGCGCGCGCCAGCTCCCCAAAACCATCCTTATTTTCTGCCGTACTAAGTGATACCAAGTCCCGCCCATTACTCAAATCTTCAACCGCCTCGTGCAGCTCGGCCAGTCGTGATGAAACCGATGAACGAACCAAAAGGGCAGCAATAACCCCGGCCACTAGACCAATGGCAATAGCACTGACAACCAGCATCGGGCTGAGAACCACATCAGTGTTGAGCCCCAAAACAACAAGCACTGCTGGGATTAAGGCCCCCGCCCCAAGGCCCAAGGCCACAAGTTTCAAGCCCAACCGGGCAACATCATTACGACCGTTCATGCTTTGGCTGTTTCCCAAATTTAATGCCACACAATATCTTTCACATAGCATCAGTTTCATTGTCTCAAGGTTAAGATCGACAACGTTACAAAAGGCCCCACAATTAGGTGTACCCTTTTCAGCCTTGTAAAATCAATCACAGATCGGGCAAATCACTGTTTTAGCTCATCAAATGTTTATTCAAACAGGGGCGCAGTTCCATAGTTTGTGTCTCTTTAACGCGTGTCGCACAGCACGCTGCCAACCGTTTAACTGTCCTGAGCTTCAATGCGCTCCATATCTGCATCACTAAAACCAAAATGATGGCCAATTTCATGAATAACAACGTGACGGATCAAATGCGCCAAGTCTTCACCACTTTCACACCAGTAATCCAGGATGGGGCGACGGTATAAAAAAATCATATCAACATCGGTACCGGAATTTAAAATGCTTTTATCCCCAATCGCCACACCTTGATACAGTCCTAACAAGTCAAACGGACTGTCGAGCTTCAAATCTTTTTGGACATCTGTATCTGGTAATTCTTCAATACGAAAAACCACATCATTCAAGAATACCGCCAGTTCCTTAGGTAACGTAGACAAAGCTTGATCAGCCATAGCCGCAAACTCTTCAGGGGATGGTGGTAATCGCTGTTCCATCCACTAAGCCTATCGCGCCTTGATGTTAGAACCAAGAGAAGCCACCTGAAAAACACCCCCGCTTTAAACAGGAGACCGTGTTATGAGTTCTATTCTTTTACCCGATGAGATCACAAAACGTCTCCGTGATATCCCCGGATGGCAACTCAGCAATGATGGCAAATCCATAGAGCAAACGTTTAAATTCTCTGATTTTCGTAGTGCCTTTGGTTTCATGACCCAGGTCGCCTTAGCTGCTGAAAAAATGGACCATCATCCAGACTGGTCCAACGTGTACAATACTGTGCGCATACAGCTTTCAACCCATGATGCTGGCGGTATCACTGAACGTGACATCACATTGGCGAAGACCACAAACACCCTCGTGCACAAATGAGCCCGGCTTAAAGTTTCTCAACCACCATCGCCGCATTCGCTGCTCTGTATGCTTTGGCCAACTGTGCTTCACGCCGGGCAATATAAATGCCGGAACCGACAATGATGGTAGAACCAATCCAGGTCCACACATCCGGTAGCTCGCCATAAGTCCAAAACCCAGCCGCGGCGACAAATGGGATTTGCACATAACCAAACGGTGCAATGAACGAAGCATCTGCGGCACGAAAGCCTCTGTTCAAGGCTAAGTGAGCCACTGTTGCAACCACGCCCATAAAACCCAACCAAAACCAAATTTCCCCTGAAGAAGGCCACGACCACACCATCACCGCAGGACCTACAGAAAACAGGCTCATATACACCCCCATCCATACCACCATGGTATTGGGTGTTTCTGTGCGCGTCAGGGATTTATTGGACAGCATAGAACCCGCAATCAACGCCGCCGCCATAAGCGCCAACAATCGGGGCATATCAATAGTTTGAAAACCAGGACGGATAATCAATAACACACCACAAAAACCAATTATCGTTGCTACCCAGCGTCGCACACCGACATTTTCCCGCAGAAATAAAGCCGCACCAGCCACCGTAAACAACGGCGCCGAAAAACTGATGGCAGTGGCTTCTGCAATGGGCATTTTTGTTACTACCCAGAACCACGTCAGCATCGCACAGATACCAAATGAAGACCGTCGCACATGTGCCCAAGTGCGCTGGGTTTTAAGCACAGAAATACCTGCCACCAATACCCAGGGCAGCATCAAAATCAACTGCCCAATATTTCGGAAAAAAGCAATTTCAAAGGGATGCAAATCACTGGATACGTTGCGCACCAATAAGCTCAGCACGCCAATAAGACAAGCCGCCAAACTCATCCATAGGGCCCCCACAGCTGCAGGGGCAAAGGCCGTGCGTTTGTTCAAGTGCAGTCCTTATTGATCGCCATCTTGATCCGGTGAAGTATTATCCCGTCCGCCCATGGCCTGTAGTTCACGTTCACGCCGCCACACCAAGATCGCCAATACCCCACCTGCGAAATGTGCCACAACATCAAACCAATCAATGGGCGCCAAAGCAGTCCCGTTCATCAACATGGCCGCTTTTTGTACCAAGTGTGGCTCGGGCATAATCGGCATAATGAAATAGAGGCCACCGAATAATATGGTCATGCTAGGTGGAAATAAGTCGAGAAAACGGTTGAGCATTTGGGCTCCTGATGGGTGCAATGAATGCTGAAAATATGGGACCTACGCCTAAACTTGATTACACTCAAAGTCAATTGGGGCGACTTTTTGGCGCGTTGATAGCGTTGGCGGGAACATATGGCAAAAGCCAAACATTTCGCCACTTCTTCAAAAGCTCGCAGTTTTAAGGACGGATATAGTGCCACCCTTGATCTTGGCGCTCCATAATCTGCACCACACCGCTGGGTACCACATTGACGTTATCCAATTCCACCAGTTGCGGCGGTTTTCCTTCTTTTTTGGTCATGCCTTTAACTGTGTTCCCGCATGCCGCAAAACCGATGTTTTCATATTCCATGGAAAACATTTCCAAACGCTGCACCACCGGCGAGGTGTCGGCCCGCAACATATGCAAGCCTGGACCATAAGCCACCACTTCAATTTTAACCTTTTGACCTTTGGCCTCATAGTACTTGGTGACGTTAGCCGCATTGTTGAGCGCAATATTCATCTTGGCCTTGTCATTATCATCTACATGGATGACCACATGATGGGCAAAACCATCACCTGCTTGAACCGGGGCCACACCAACACTAAGCATCAGCCCAAAAACGGCTAGAGCTACAGCCAATACATATTTCGTCATCCCTGGTCTCCCATGATTGAATATCCGACTGTCACATGGCGACGAAGCACGGAACTTGCAACGTCGTACTCATTTTGCCATTGTGCGGTCCACATTATTTCTAGGTTTTAAGTAGAGACAGTCCCATGCGTGGTTATTTCGGTGTTGGTGTCGAAGGTATATCTAAATCCATGAATGCAGGTGCCATTTTTCGCACCGCCCATGCATTCGGAGCGAGCTTCGCATTCACGGTTGCCGCCAACTATAAACGAACGGAAAGCAATCTTTCGGATACTTCCAATTCGTTGGAGCACATGCCTTTTTATGGTTTTCCACAACTCAAGGATATGTTGCTACCACACGATTGTCGCTTGGTTGGTGTTGAGCTAACAGATGATTCTATTGATCTGCCAAGCTTTCGCCACCCCAGCAAATGTGCCTATGTGTTAGGCCCGGAACGGGGCTCTTTATCACCCGAAATGGTCAAAAAGTGCGAATTTGTCGTCAAAATCCCCACCAACTTCTGCATCAACGTTTCTGTTGCCGCCGCCCTTGTTCTCTATGATCGATCCCTATCTATGGGCAAATTCGCCGAACGTCCTGTACGCGCGGGGGGGCCACATGATGAGCTCCCAAAACACACCCAAGGCGGCCCTGTTTTGCGCCAAATGGATAAATTCCGTACCGATCCACCCTTGGGCAAAGATTTTGATCCCAAAGGTTTCAGCGCTTAAATTTTAAAACCTTTGGCCCCGCGCAGTTCCCCTACTTGCACCCCAACGGTGTTGAAAATCGGTTTTTCAATCAGGTCCGTTACCTGATCGTGTGCCTCCGAACTGAGCACACCCAAACGATCCAACAGACTACCCATAGCTTGCTCTGAAGCGCGCATTGTGCCGTCATCTATTTTTAAAGCAACACCTAATCCATAATCAGGAATCATAGCAACATGCACACCTTCTGCACCTATTTTGGTCAACACTCGGCCATTTGTGGCTTCCATCATGCGTGTATCAAACCGTTTTGTGCCTGCCACCATATGGGGGTGGGCCGCCATGGCTGCGATAACCCGATGGGTTGACGCCATACGCTCTTCACCAAAATCAGAGCTGATCATATGTACCATTGCCCGTGCCAAACCAACCAGCGGAATAGCAAATACGGGGATGCCACAACCATCTGCCCCGCATGGAGACTTGGCCAAGGAAACACCCGTCATTTCCTCAATAATTCGGGTGACACGTTGTTGCACCGGATGATCTGGCTGAATATAGCCTTTGGTCGGCTCTCCCATATGCAAGGCCGTTGTCAGAAATCCGGCATGTTTTCCTGAACAATTGTGATGTGCTCGGGTGAACATCTCACCACTGCGACTCATGGATTTTGTAACATCAAGGGACATGGATTCAGCCGAACCACATTCCAAATCATCAACATCTAAGCCAACGCGATGAAGCCACGTCATCACCCGCGAAACTTGATCACGTTCAGAGTTGTGCGAAGCACAGGCAAGGGCAATTTCTTCATCCGTGACATCAAACGCATCAGCCGCGCCCGTTTCTATGAGAGCCAAGGCTTGGACCGGTTTAAGGCTAGAGCGCGGAAACACCGGAGCCTCAACATCCCCCCATACATGGACTATATCACCCTTGGTATCCATCACCACGCATGCCCCACGATGACGGCTTTCCACCACACCACCACGGGTTACGTCAATCAAGACAGGATTAGCTAAATTCATCTTCTATACCCTCGCCCCTTGCCCATCTGACTGTCCTGAGTACACTGACGCTATGATTCGTAACATCACACTTACCACCTTTGTTTTGATCCTCGGGCTTGGCCCAGGAATGGTTTACGCCCAATCCCTTTTAGAACGTGGGGATTGGCAAGCCGTAAAAGAAACAGAAAACGGTAAACCCGTATGTGTTATGTCGGCTGAACCCATGAAATCGGTTGGCAAGTACACCAAACGGGGAACGGTGTTGGCGATCATTTCGCACCGCCCCAATGAAAATCGCCTGGGTGAAGTCGGCTTCCAGCAAGGCTACACCCTCAAAAAAGGTGCTGAAGCCACCGCCACCATCGACGGCAAAACAAAATTTAAGCTGTTTGGCCAAGGTGGCTATGCCTGGTCCTATGATTCTGATGCCGACAAGGCCATCATCAAAGCCATGCAGGCTGGGAATAAAATGGTGGTTAAGGGCACCTCATCTCGTGACACGCTGACCACCGATACATATTCCCTTTCCGGCTTTACCGCAGTTTACAACGCATTAAACAAGGGCTGCGGCATTAGGTAGAAATCACGAAGAATCTTTGCGATTTTAGGCAAAAGCCCTTATATGAGGGCCATCATGACAGATGTACTCTCCACCCAGGCCCACAATACTTTGCCAAACTTGATCGGGATGAGCCCTGATCAAATGGCCGAAGCGATGCCCGTCATTGGTGAAAAGCCATTTCGTGCCAAACAATTGTGGAATTGGATCTACATCCGTGGGGCAAAGTCTTTTGATGAGATGACCAACTTGTCAAAGGCTATGCGCGAGAAGCTGCCACAGCACTTCCGTCTGAGCCGACCCGAGGTCGTGCGTCATTTGATCAGCACAGACGGCACCCAAAAATGGTTATTTCGTTTGGATGATGGCAATGAAGTCGAGGCCGTCTTTATTCCCGAAGATGGCCGTGGGGCTTTGTGCATTTCCAGCCAAGTTGGCTGCACCCTCAATTGTGATTTTTGCAATACCGGAACCCAACGTATGGTTCGCAACCTCACGGCGGGTGAAATTGTCGGCCAGTTGCTGGTGGCACGCGACGATAATGACGACTGGGTGGCAGAACGTGAGAAGCGCAAAATCACCAATATTGTCATGATGGGCATGGGCGAACCGTTAATGAATTTCGATAATGTTCGTGATGCCTTAAATATCATCAAAAACGATGCAGGCATTTCCATTTCTCGTCGTCGAATCACTTTATCAACGGCGGGTGTTGTCCCGCAAATCAAGCGGTGCGGCGATGAAATCGATGTGGACTTGGCGGTTAGCCTCCACGCCGCGCGCGATGAATTGCGCAATGTCTTGGTACCCATCAACAAGAAGTATCCTCTTGATGAATTGCTCAAGGCCGTCGCGGCCTATCCCGGAGCACGGAATTCACGGCGTATTACAATGGAATACGTGATGATCAAGGACGTTAATGACAGCCCCGAAGATGCTCGTCTGCTGGCCAAGTTAATGAAAAAATACAACATCCCCGCAAAGTTCAACCTGATCCCATTCAATCCGTGGCCGGGTACAGATTACGAAACATCATCCAACAATGCCTGTCATCGGTTTTCCAGTATCTTAAACGACCTAGGCTATTCCGCCCCTATCCGTTCACCACGCGGGCGTGATATTATGGCCGCTTGTGGTCAACTGAAATCCGACAGCGAAAATCAAAAACTCAAAGCCATTCAAGCCAAACGTGAAACCCCTGCTGCGCAATAACGGCTTTGGTTGAACCCAATCTGAACCATTTACAAAATTTTTGTACGTACGTTCTAAAATAACGTATCCTGTTGCATATTCTCTGATATTTTGTTGATGGTACTATGGCTCGACCGCAAAAATTTGATACCAATACCGTTTTAGATCAAGCCATGGCGGTGTTTTGGCTCAAAGGTTACGACGATACATCTATTCAAGATCTTGTCGATGCCACCGGCCTCAACCGCGGCAGTCTCTACAATGCTTTTGGTGATAAAGCACAATTGTTTGCCCAGGTTATGGAGCACTACAAAGCCAACTCTCCCGCACGGCAATTGGTTCAGGCACCGGAAGGCACCTCACCGCGCACGCTTATTCAAGATTTTCTTACGGCATTGGTTTTGCGCGCTCAAAAGGATCCAGATCGCAAAGGATGCCTCATCACCAACACGGCTGCCGGCCTTTATGGATGCGATGAGGCAATGAATGAATGGATTTGCAACACACTGGAAACTTTGGAAAATGTTCTTACCAAGGTGATTATCTTGGGCCAGGAACGCAGCGAGATTACGTCCGAACGCGATGCTCAAACTTTGGCACGTTTTTTGGTGACCACCGCCCAAGGCATCAACGTTATCGCCAGCTCACAGGTCAACCTGGACCACCTTTCGGATGTTGTAGACCAGGTCATGTGGACACTTGGCGATCCTGACACCATCACCAAACCTAAAAACGATACCACTGATGGAAACTCCCTAGCCTTTCCCAGTGATCCCCAGCATCTTTATTGAACATACATTCCAAAACTATCCGAACCCTGTCTCTTCACGTCCGTGCTGAACCAAATTAACACTCGATAATTGAACAAACGTTCAACAAAAACTTGACGCGCCCCTGTTTTGGGCGCATATCTAGCTTAATAATTGAACGGTCATTCTATTATGACCTAGCTAATCCCTCTCTCCGCAGTCAACGCTTTTTATCTGACCTCCTCCCCCTCAAGGTCGCAGCGTTGCGGGGAGAGGGTGCACCTTCTCATTGGATTCCCCATGTCCAACAGCTGTTCTATTGAGACCAAGCCTACGTCAAATGACCAGACCCAAAGTTTTGAACCTGGGCCAGGCAAACATGTGTTGTTTTTTGGTGATCCCATGTGCTCGTGGTGTTGGGGGTTTACACCCGAACTTCAAAAACTTTCCGATATGGCCGAGGGCGGTGCTGAATTTCACCTCATTATGGGTGGCCTCCGCCCAGGAACCGTTGAACCTTGGGATGAGGCCATGCGCTCCTACATCCGTCATCACTGGGAAGACGTTGCCGCCAAGACCGGTCAACATTTCAATTTTTCACGCTTTGAAGATACAGATTTTGTCTATGACACTGAACCCAGTGCCCGTGCTCTGGTGAGTGTTCGGAGTTTAAGTCCTCATAAATCGCTTGCTATGTATAAAGCCTTACAATGCGCTTTTTATGCCCAAAACAAGGATATCACAGACACCCAGGTCTTAACCCGCTTGGCTGTTGAGCTTGGTGTTGATGAGACAACATTTGTGGACCTGTTCACATCTGACGATGCCCGAAACCGTGTCGGCTTCGATTATGCCCGAACCCAAGCCTTTGGAGTACAGGGATTTCCCTCCGTTGTGTGTGCTGAAGATGGCCAGTACGCCTTTCTTGCCATGGGCTATCGACCAATTGTTGCCATGAAAGACGATTTCCAAGCTTGGCTTGATGCTTAATCTTGCTCAACCCTCGGATATGCGTATAGTGCGGCAAATACGAGGCATATTGTCTTGTCACTCCCCATTTGTTTTAAGAGGACACCCATCATGGCGGGCGATAAAAACAAAGTTGTTCTGGCCTACAGCGGCGGACTGGATACCTCCATCATTTTGCGTTGGTTAGAAGAAACCTATAACTGCGAAGTGGTAACTTTCACCGCAGATCTTGGTCAAGGTGAAGAGCTGGAACCAGCCCGCGAAAAAGCCGAAATGATGGGCATCAAAGAGATTTACATCGAAGATTTGCGCGAGGAGTTTGTGCGCGATTATGTCTTCCCGATGTTTCGGGCCAATGCTCTTTACGAAGGCACATACCTGTTGGGCACTTCCATTGCGCGCCCCTTAATCGCCAAACGCCAAATTGAAATTGCCCGCGAAGTCGGTGCATATGCTGTATCCCATGGTGCAACTGGAAAAGGCAACGATCAGGTCCGCTTTGAGTTGGGCTACTACGCCTGTAACCCTGATATCAAAATCATTGCACCGTGGCGTGAATGGGATTTGGCATCCCGCACCGATTTGATCAACTACGCAGAAAAGCATCAAATTCCTGTGCCCAAAGACAAACGCGGTGAAAGCCCGTTCTCTCAAGATGCCAACCTGCTGCACATTTCTTCAGAAGGCAAAATTTTGGAAGACCCGTGGCAGGAACCTGATTACGACCTAATCTTAACCCGCATGGTCACGCCCATGGCTGCCCCCGACACACCCACCGAAATCACCATTGATTTCGAAAGGGGCGATCCGGTTGCCATCAACGGTGAAAAAATGAGCCCCGCGACGATCCTCACAAAATTAAACGAACTTGGTGGGGCCAATGGTATTGGGGCCATTGACATCGTCGAAAACCGCTTCGTCGGCATGAAATCGCGTGGCGTCTATGAAACACCGGGTGGCACCATCTTGCTTCATGCCCGCCGCGCCATGGAAAGCCTAACCCTGGATCGAGGCGCCGCACACCAAAAAGACGAGCTTATGCCACGCTACGCAGAACTGATTTACAATGGCTTCTGGTTTGCTGCTGAACGTGAAATGCTGCAAGCTGCCATTGATAAAGCCAACGAACGCGTCACTGGCACCGTGCGGATGAAGCTTTACAAAGGCAACACCATTATTACTGGCCGCAAATCACCGTTCTCACTATACGATGAAGACATCGTCACCTTTGAAGAAGATACTGTTTACGATCAACGCGATGCCGAAGGCTTCATTAAATTGAATGCTTTGCGATTGCGTTTGGGGGCTAAATTTACAAATTAATCCCATGAACCACTCATTCAAAAAGGGGGCCTGAAGGCCCCCTTTTCCATAATTAACAACTGAATGATCTTATTTGGCCTGTCCTAAAAATAAGAATTTTATTTGTCAGGATATCCACAGCATACTGATTTATTTAGTATTTTGTTGGTTGGCAGAGCCTGTTAGCAGAACCTGACCAACCGCAAAACACCATACCGCAACCGGCATAAAGCCAATCTCATGATCACCGATGAAGCGCTTGCCTGACATGTTGCGGGTCAAAGCCTTCGAAGGTGTGGTGGGATGGTTTTCATCCAAAAACTCCAACATATCACTTAAAACCTCATTGGGCTTGGCAATCGCCTTGTTAGACCAGTCAATTTCTAGACATTTTACCGGCGTCGTGCCCTTGGCAGGCATCTCCACCAGAGCAACATGCTTATGTTTGCGGCCTTTTTTCCAAAAAGCGTAAAACAAACGCTGAAACGTTGGGGAATGCATAAATTGTGAAATCACTGCTGTTTCCGCCAAACGCGCCATTGCCTCATCACCGATTGCAACAGGGCCAGCTAAGCCAGCACGCAAGGCAGGGGAGGTGAGATACACCTTAAAACGAGTTTGGCGTTGAAACCTTTTACCTTCACCATCAATACGCCAAATGCGCTTGATCAGATAAGAAGCTTCCAGAAACTCCAAATATTTACGCAGGGTGTTCTTAGCCACACTCATATCCCGCGAAAGATTTTCAATGCTGGTTTCAATACCTGATTCCAATGCCAGGCGGGTCATTAATTTGGCAACTTCGCGCTGATCGGCGATCCCACACAGCCCTGCAAGGTCGCAGTGGAGGATTTTGGAAGCCACATCCACCGGGCTGATGGCTTGATCACCTAAGGCAAAGGCCACTTCGGGAAAACCGCCTGAGTTGACATAATCTACAAATGCCCCATTTAAAGCATCCAAATCTGTCAAACGACCATAGGCATCAAATAATTTTTCACGGATGCGCTTTATATGAAGATATTCAGCAAACAAAACCGGGGGTAAAACTGCGTGGGCAAAAGGCCCCGGATTTTTGCGTTTTTTACCTTCCTTCGTGGCCACCAGAGTTTCTTCAGCAGGCATTAGGGCGCTAACAGCTGTAATTCGGCAAGATGGGCGTGCGCGGGCCAGTTCATCAAGGCGCTGTTCCCATTCAGGAACATTATGCATGTCATCTAAAAATACATAAGAACCAACACCTTGCCCTACGCCAGATGCGGTTATGGCTTGGTCCACCAATTCAACCAACGGATGGTTGGCAAATGCGGGGTTATCGAGACGGATATATATCAGGTTTTGCGGTTCAACCTTGGATTCCATCAACAACTGGATAATTTGCTTGAGCAGAACTGATTTTCCGGCGCGCCCTGGACCCGACAATACAGCCGCGACTCCACCACCGGATCGTATGCGTTTGAGGAATGGATGAACAAAGGCCCTACGGGCAGCGCGCTGAACAGATACCTCAACAGCACCTGTTGTCCACCAGGGATTATCGAGAATCAGCCTGTTTTTAAAGTCAATATCAAGCACTTATAACCCCTCAGAATGGTTAGTGTTACGATCACAACACTAATTGCGCCCCATTCAATATAAGCGAATCTATATGATTTTATTTAATGTCACAACTGTCCATCTGCACTAAAGAACTTTTTTCAGCCCTTATGTACCTTCATAAAATCTGCTCAACACGATCACGTAAATAAGGGAGGTTTCGTTCGCGAAACCATGGGTTCTTTTTGATCCATCCTGTGTTGCGCCAACTGGGGTGAGGGAGTGGAATAATATTCGGTATAAAAACTTCAAAATCACGCACCGTTTCACTTAAAGTGCGTTTGGTGCGAGCACCCAAATAATATTTTTGCGCATACATCCCAACCAGCAAAGTAAGTTCAATGTTCGCTATGTTCTTTAAAATTTGATCATGCCACTTGGGCGCACATTGCGAACTGGGCGGGTTGTCCCCGCCCCCTTTGGCCTGACCGGGATAACAAAACCCCATCGGAACAATGGCAAAGTTCCTTGGGTCATAAAAGGTATCACGATCCACTCTCAACCAATCACGCAAACGATCCCCAGACGCATCATTCCAGGGGACACCTGAATTGTGCACCTTTGTACCCGGCGCTTGACCAATAATTAAAATTTTTGACGATTCATGGGCTCGCACAATGGGGTTGGCCCCCAACGGCAAATGCTCCACACACAATGTGCAGTCCCGAACATTTTTGAGAAGGGCCTCCAGCTTAGTCATTGTAGGTTCATCCTAATCGCATATATTTGGCAGACCTTATCTGCTGACTGCTTTCATTTCTTCATTTGGTGAATTATGCCTGTTTTACGACAGCCTCTTATCATTACCATTGTCGTTATATGCTTTCTTTTGGCATTTGGAATTGCTTGGATAAGCCTATCCCCAAAAGCACCGCCGAACTTGGACACCCAGATCCAAGACGCACGACTGGCCATATCCACTGCACGAACCACAGGTATTTTCTCACCTGCGCCCTACACCATAACGCTGCCTGAGAAAGACGAGGTCCCCACACAAATGGCGAAGTCCTTGTTTGTGGCTAAAATTTTACCGAAAATCATTCTAGAAAACGCCCGTATCCGCAAACAGCGCGAACAGCTACTCAGCCCCAACATCAACCCCGCTCACTTGAACGCTTTGGCCAAATCATATGGAGTGGAGCCTGCAGGTGTATCAAAAACCGAGCTACTAAAACGTATTGATAAAATTCCCCCATCTTTGGTCTTGGCCCAAGCCGCCATCGAATCTGCTTGGGGCACATCCCGATTTGCCCGTCTGGGCAACGCCTACTTTGGTGAACGCACCTTTGACTTAAGCGCCCCAGGAATTAAGCCGTTGCGTGCCGAGGGTTTTAAGGTCAAAAGCTTTCCTTCATCACAGATGTCGGTGCGCTCATACATGCGCACCCTCAACAGCCACAGTGCATATAAGGCTTTACGCCAACACCGCGCAAATTTACGTAAAACCTCGCAGATATCCACAGGTATTGCGCTGGCGGATCATCTCCAAGGTTATTCTGAGATCGGTGACGATTACATCGCAATAATAAAATCAACCATTCAAAACAATGACTTTGATGATTTTGATCAAGTTAAATTAGCTCATGATTAAAGTGAAAAAACTCTGCCAACCTACACCTTCGAGGGTTGTTCAGACTGGGGTCCCTTAGGATAATTCCAAATGTAAGTGGCTTTCCCCAGGAGTATCGTCCGTGGTTCGAGTTTTATTTGTATGTCTTGGCAACATTTGCCGTTCCCCCACCGCCGAAGGCGTGTTTCGCAACCTTGTTGAACGTGAAGGTTTGTCGGACTCTATCCAAGTCGACAGCGCCGGAACCCACGCCTATCACGTGGGTGAGGCTCCCGACGGCCGCGCCCAGGCTGAAGCCAAACGTCGTGGCCTCGACATCAGTGCACTGCGCAGTCGTCAAGCCCGATCCCAAGATTTCCAAACTTATGATTATGTTTTGGCCATGGATCGGTCCAATCACGATAACCTGATGAACATTTGTCCACTGGGCAGCGAAGATCGTCTTTCCATGTTTTTGGATTTTGCTCCCGAAGTTGGACGCCGCGAAGTGCCAGACCCATACTATGATGGTGGCTTCAATCGCGTTTATGACATGATTGAACAGGCGGCCTCTGGTTTGCTCAGCGACATTCGTGAAAAACACATGTAACACGTTACGGCTTGTGGAGTTTGGGTGAGCACAGTGTTGAACAGCCAAATTACTGCACTTGTGGGGGCAAATGTCGACCAGATTATACCACTATCCGGCGGCTGTGTTGGTGAT
The DNA here is from genome assembly GCA_026196495.1 of Magnetovibrio sp. Classification (GTDB taxonomy): domain Bacteria; phylum Pseudomonadota; class Alphaproteobacteria; order Rhodospirillales; family Magnetovibrionaceae; genus Magnetovibrio. The sequence goes on along the minus strand of JAPHSY010000045.1, from coordinate 20,648 downwards.
GTTTTTCAGGCCGAGCTGAGCGACGGGCGCACCATCGTGGTGAAAACTGCCGATCCCGGAACACCTGCGGCCCAAGGCTTATCAATTGAAGCAAAAATGCTTCAATATCAACGCAACAATTCTACTTTGCCCGTTCCAGATGTCCTTGCCGTGGATGACGGCATGTTGCTGATGAGCCGCCTTGAAAATGGTGGTGGGCTGGGAACAACTGTTCAAGAAGATGCGGCAAGCATTGTCGCCCAGATGCATTCCATCACTACCGACCAAGGTTATGGTTTCGAATTCGACACCGTCATAGGCGGGTTGCACCAACCCAACCCCTGGACCAAACGCTGGCTGGTGTTTTTCCGCGACCAGCGCCTGATGTACATGGGCCGCAATGCCGAACGAATGGGGCGTTTGCCCACATCCGTGCTCAACCGTTTAAATTCCTTTTGCGATCATTTGGACCGCTGGATATTTGAGCCCAATCAACCCGCTTTGATCCACGGCGACATGTGGTCAGGCAATGTCTTAAGCGCCCATGGGCGCATCACCGGATTTATTGACCCGGCAATATATTACGCTCATCCAGAAATCGAGCTTGCCTTCACCACCATGTTTTCCACCTTCGGCAAGCCTTTTTTCCAAGCTTACCAATCAATTCACCCCATTGAGCCTGGTTTTTTTGAAGAACGTTTGTACATCTATAACCTTTATCCCCTATTGGTTCATGTCCGCCTATTTGGCGGCTCATACGTAAGTTCAATAGACACAACATTGAAAAGGTTTGGGTTTTGATGGCCCCAAAATTGGTGATTTTCGACTGTGACGGGGTTTTGGTGGACAGCGAATTGATTGCGTCACGTCAATTGGCGGCTTTTTTGACCGAGCTTGGCCGATCAACCACGGCCCTGGAATGTCGTAATACCTTTACCGGTATGTCGATTAAATCTGTCGGGGAGCATGTTCACCACAACTGGGGCCTCACTTTACCGACAAATTTTGTTGAACAACTACGGCTGCGTGACTACGAGGCCTTTGCCACAGAACTCACCGCAATCGCAGGTATAGAGGCGGTGTTGGACGAACTGAAAACCAACCGCATTCCATTTTGCGTCGCATCGAGTGGCACACCGGAAAAAATTCATCACTCGCTAGCCATCACCGGGTTGCTCAACCACTTTAATGGACACGTATTCAGCGCCGTTCAAGTCACACACGGCAAGCCTGCACCAGACCTGTTTGAATTGGCTGCATACGAAATGAAGGCGCGGCCCCAGGACTGTATCGTAGTTGAAGATGCCCCACCCGGCGTTCAAGGCGGTGTCGCCGCTGGAATGACTGTTTTGGGCTTTTGCGGTGGATCACACTGTACAAATAACACCCCAAAAGCACTCAGTGATGCCGGCGCCCAAGACATCGCCATGAAAATGGCAGAAGTATCAGATTTTCTTCTAAACTCAGTATAAGTACATCAACTGACTATTTGATCAAATTGTTAAAAATCAAATATTTCCAATGCATTATACTCAGCACCATGATGAGATAACGCACTTTCAAATAAAATTAAATTGTTCACCTTAAATTTTTTAAGTGAGATGATGGGGTGCGTTTCGACATATTTTGAGAGATGAGATTGTGTTGTGGTGTCCCAACCCATACGAGCCATCGTCACATGGGGAATATACTTACGCCCTTCTGGTTTAAGCCCGATTGAACGCACCAAAACTGCATCGATAGCGGCATGCAAATGGGCCAATGCGCCGTGTGGCGTGTCTTCGACACCAACCCACAAAGCATGGGGCGGCCGCCCAAATGTGCCGAGCTCTTTCAAAGTTACATCAAAGGGATCAGCGTGCACCAAATCCAATGCTGCAGCAATGTCTTCAGCAACGTCCTCATCCACTTCACCGACAAAACGCAGCGTGACATGAAGATTCCGTGGCGCAACCCAACGCGCCCCGGATATTCCGTTTTGCAAAACTTCAAGCTGCTGACGATGAGCTTCTGGTAATGCCAAGCCAACAAAAAGGCGGATCATGTACTGTTTCTCCCGCAAAAGGCCTTATCGCTCATTTAAGGTGCCAAATTTAGAATTTCCAAGGAGATCACTTTAATTGCACTCAACACTTCTTCATTAAGTTTCAGATCAATGGTTGCAAGGTTGGCCTTCAGTTGCTCCATCGTGGTGGCACCGATTGTATTGGACAATAAAACGTCTGTTGATTGACAAACACCAATGACGAATACGCCAACAGGCCACAGCCTCCTTTAGCGAACACTTCTGCTTGCACCATCTCATATAAGGTACTTATATTTACAATAGCAAAATCTTAATAATACATATATTACAATACATTAAGTACATTTAAAATTTTAGGTAAAATACGTTTTACAATTATTGAAACACCTTTTGCATTGGGGTGAATGCCATCCGCTTGATTTAAATTTGGGTCAGCAGCCACACCTTCGAGAAAAAATGGGTCTAACGCGACATTCCACTGGCGGGCTAAATCTGGATAGATCGAATTGAATTCTTTTCCATAATCTTCGCCTAGATTAGGAGGTGCCAACATACCACTGAGCAAAACGGGAATATCATGTTTTTTTAATGTTCCCACAATCCAGTCAAGGTTGGCACGTGTTTCGGCCGGATCAAGGCCGCGCAAGCCATCATTGGCACCCAACTCAACAATCACTGCATCCACAGGATTAGCCAACAGCCATTCCAGGCGCGAACGCCCACCAGCAGAGGTGTCACCCGATACCCCACCATTGATAACCTCAATGTTGTGGCCGGCCTGTTGCAATACCGCCTGCAATTGAACTGGAAAGGCGTCCGACTGGGCCAAACCGTATCCGGCTGTTAAGCTATCACCTAACGCCAATATGGTTTTGGCTTTGTTATCTGCACGACTGTCTTCAGACCAAAGACCAAAAACGACAATCAGTAACACACCGCACGCATTGACAAAGTTGTTCATAAAGCCATATCCCAAAACACAACGTTTGCTTTTCTTCTGCATCTTAAGGCTGCCTTATGCCAGACACTCAAACTGCCAAATCTCCCGCCATCCAACTCAATGACGTTCACTTGACACTGAACAGTGATGCGGGTGAGGTCAATATCTTACGTGGCATAAATCTCAATATTGCCCGAGGTGAAACCGTCGGCCTGGTGGGTCCCAGTGGTTCGGGGAAAACTTCGATGCTGATGGTTATCGCAGGGCTGGAGCGCGCCACACGTGGCGAAATCCACGTTGCCGGACAAGATATCACCCACAAATCCGAAGATCAGTTAGCCCTGTTTCGCCGCGATCACACCGGAATTGTCTTCCAAAACTTTCACCTCGTACCGACCATGACCGCTTTGGAAAATGTTGCCTTGCCCCTTGAGTTTGCAGGACGCAAACAGGCCTTTGAAGCCGCGCAAGAACAACTGGCCGCCGTAGGTCTGGGCCATCGTCTGGAACACTACCCTGGACAATTGTCCGGCGGCGAACAACAGCGCGTCGCCTTGGCGCGCGCTTTTGTCTCCGAGCCCACTATTTTGTTGGCCGATGAACCCACTGGGAACCTTGACGGAAAAACAGGTGAGACCGTTATGGATTTGTTGTTCGATTTGCACGAACGCAAAAACACTACATTGCTACTCATCACCCACGCCCCGGTTTTGGCAGAACGGTGTTCACGCATTCTCAGCATGTCGGACGGCAACATCGTCAGCGACGATGTACCCAGTCCAGTGACGGCCTAAGATATGGCACAACCCAACGTCGGAACCTTCAGTCTGGCTTGGCGCATTGCACGGCGCGAAATGCGCACGGGCTTAACGGGTTTTCGGGTTTTTCTCATTTGTTTAACTTTGGGTGTTGCCTCCATTGCTGCTGTCGGTAGCTTATCCCAGGCGGTAACATCGGGGCTAATGGCTGATGCCCGTGTCTTGTTGGGTGGTGATGTTGACATCAGCCAACAACACGTAAAGTTCACAGATGAAGAGCGCAAATATTTTGAAGCACACTCTTCGGCACGTTCGTCCACCATCGAAATGAAGGCTATGGCCCAAACCGGGCAAGGTGTTAACGGCACCCGGGCCTTAGTTGAACTCAAAGGTGTCGATGCACACTATCCCCTTGTCGATTCCGTGACCTTAAATCCAACCGCAGGCCTTCAGACTCAACTCTCAATTCAGGACGGTGTTTGGGGAGCCGTGATTGATCGTGGGCTGTTGATCAAATTGGATGTTGCCCTGGGCGACAACATTCGCGTCGGCAAAACCACCTTTCAATTGCGTGGCGTTATTGAACGCGAACCGGATCGGGTTGCATCTATCGTCAACTTCGGCCCCCGCTTTATGGTTGCCGCTGCAGCTTTAGAAGAAACCGGACTGATCCAGCCCGGCAGTCAGATCCGTTATCGTCAGCGTGTGATGGTCGGCCCAGACCAAACCCCGCAGGATTTTATCAAAAATCTTAAAGCCAATTTTCCCGATGCGGCTTGGCGTATTCACGGTCCCGGAAATGCCGCCCCAGGGCTTCAACGTTTTATTGACAGGCTAACTTTGTTTCTCACCTTTGCCGGGCTCACCGCCTTGTTGGTCGGTGGCATTGGCGTACTGAGCGCGGTTAAAAGCTATCTCGACACCAAAACCACCACCATCGCCACTTTGAAATGTGTCGGCGCCCCCAGTGCCTTAGTGTTCCAGGCCTATTTAATGCAAGTGCTGATGATTACCTTGCTGTCCATCGCTCTGGGGCTGGTATTGGGTGCGCTGTTACCCATTGCTGGGATTGAGCTGGTGAAGTCGCAGCTCCCTGTCGCACCCCAAATCGGCATTTATCCCGATGCCTTATTCAAGGCGGCTGTATTTGGCTTGTTGGTGTCGTTAACCTTTGCGCTTTGGCCATTGGCCCAAGCGCAGGAAACACCAGCCGCCAATTTATTTCGCACCAATGTTGCACCCATCACCACCCATCCGAAAAAACGATACGGCTTTGCTGTGATGACCGGTGTGATCGTTTTGGCCTTATTGGTGGTCTACTGGGCGGAGGAACGTAACTTTGCTTATTGGTTTGTGGCCGTCAGTCTCGCCACCGTGTTTTTGCTGCATTTGGGTTCCCTGGCCGTGATGAAAATTGCCGCGCATGCACCGCGGCCACAAAATGCCGTAACTCGCTTGGTCCTTGCCAACCTCCATCGCCCTGGCACGGCTACGCCTTCCGTGGTTCAGGCCTTGGGCGTGGGCTTATCGGTTTTGGTCGGTGTCGCCTTGATCCAGGGCAACATTGCGCAACAGGTCGAGGAATCGATCCCCGAACATGCCCCCGCGTATTTCTTTATTGATATCCAGCCACACCAAGTTGAAACCTTCGACAAGACCATAAAAGCCGTGCCCGGCACGCATGATCTTTTGCGCAAGCCATCCATGCGTGGACGCGTCGTCAAAATCAATGGTGTTCCAGTCGACCAAGTCGACGTGGCGCAAAACGTCCGCTGGGCAATCCGAGGCGATCGTGCCTTATCCTATGCAGCTATTCCGCCCAAGGGAACAGAGTTTGTTGCCGGGCAGTGGTGGGACCAAAACTATAACGGCCCACCGCAAATCTCATTCGATGCCCAAGTCGCCAGTGGCTTCGGTGTCGGTATCGGTGACACCCTCACCATCAATGTACTGGGTCGTGACATCACTGCCGAAATTACATCTTTGCGTAAAATTGATTGGCGTACTTTACGCTTTGATTTCGCCATCATCTTTGCCCCAGGCACTTTAGAAGGTGCACCGCACACCCACATTGCCGCCGTCATGGCACCGGAAGATTCTGAACCTGAAATTGAGCGAGTTGTTGCTGATACCTTTGGCAACGTTTCTGCTATTCGAGTGCGTGATGCTTTGGCCGCAGCCAATCGCTTGATTGCTGGTATCGGCACAGCGGTGACAGGCACTGCATCTGTCACTGTATTGGCTGGAATCATCGTTTTAGGCGGGGCCATTGCAGCAGCACGTACCCGCCGCATTTATGATTCCGTTGTCTTCAAAGTCTTAGGGGCAACACGCAAACAAGTCATGGGCGCATTTTTGTTCGAATATGGTTTGCTGGGGCTGTTCACCGGATTGGTTGGGGCCAGTGTCGGAACACTGATATCTTGGGCCGTAATCGAACAGATTATGGGCATGAATTGGTCATTTATGGCAGCAGAGGCCATTATTACCGTTATCGGGGCCATTCTGCTCACCCTCGCCATGGGTTTTTTTGGCACGTGGCGGGCCATGGGTGAAAAGGCCAGTGGGCATTTGCGTAACGAATAGGAGAATACTCCCGTCTGCAAATCTGAAAATTCGTACGCTTGCCCTTGATTTGCCTCAAATTCCTGACATATTAAGACCAATAGAAACCAATTTGATGGAGTGATCGCCACATGGCTTTCGAACCCCAAGACCAAACCGTCCTACGCACGGGATCGCATACCCAGACCCTGGAAATTGACCAAGGCCTGCGTTCCTACATGCTTAAGGTCTACAACTACATGGCTTCCGGCCTAGCATTGACAGGTATTGTGGCGATGTTTGCAGCATCGTATGAGCCACTTGCGCGTATGTTCTATATGATCAACGAAACCGGTCACATCACTGGAATGACAGGTCTCGGTTGGATCATCACTTTTGCACCACTTGCCCTGGTATTTGTCTTGAGCTTTGGCATTAACCGTATGAGCGCACCCGCTGCTCAAGGTACCTTTTGGTTTTACTCCGGTCTGATGGGCCTGTCGCTGTCGTATATCTTCTTTTTATACACAGGCGCATCCATCACCCGCGTATTCTTTATCACTGCTGCCACCTTCGCCGGCATGAGCTTGTACGGCTACACAACCAAGCGTGATCTGACAGGCATTGGCTCCTTCCTAATCATGGGCCTGATCGGCTTGATCATTGCCAGTGTCGTCAACTTCTTCTTGCAATCCAGCGCACTACATTTTGTAATCTCTGCCGCAGGTGTGTTGATCTTTGTTGGTTTGACGGCTTATGACACCCAAAAAATCAAAGCCATTTACAATGAAATGGACGGCAAAGAAGTTGCGACCAAGAAAGCTATAATGGGCGCCTTGACGCTTTATCTGGACTTCATCAATCTGTTTATCATGTTGCTGCGTTTATTTGGCGAGCGTCGCTAAGCTATATCATATCCAAACAAAAACCGCCCGGTTCAAGCTGGGCGGTTTTTTGTGCCTAAAATCTGAACCCACCTAGTAACCACCACCCGTACGCAGCATCTCCATCGCTGCATTGAGTTGGCTCATACGCTGGTGGGATCCATCTTGGCCGTCTGGATGATAGATGGTGGCAAGACGGCGAAAGCGCATGCGCAGCTCACTAACATTTGGCTGTGAACCCGGCGCAAAGCCCAGCACATAAAGCGCCTGCTCACGTGTATGCACCCCATGTGGTAACAGTTCGAAATGAAGCTCTTGGACCACAGAGCGTATGCGTTCCAATTCTTCATGAGTTTCACGCAACAGGTTTTGTTGGGCTTCATGTTCCATGCTGGCGTTATCGATAGCCTGCTGACTTTCAACGTCTACGTTCATATGTCCGCGTTCAATTGACATGGCTAAGCCTAAGGCCTTGCGAATGGTTTCCACCGCGTAACCAGGACTCATCCGGACCTGTAGACGTGGTTTACGGCGCCATGGTTTACCTGCAGATCGTCCCGATTTCAGAATAACTGTTTCGCGATCGTCACGGGCAGGTTCTCCAGGGTCTTTGGCCCCCTCAATAACGTTTCGGGGCACCACCAGAACCACTGATCGTGCCAAATCAGCAACATTACAGCCTTTGGCCTCCGCCAATGTGCTCACTTCATCGCGAAAACGACTCGCACATGGAATTGTATAGGAATGTTTTTTTATACCTTCAGATGCAGTCATTGGCATCCTCATTCTCAGATTACGATAACGTAGTCATGTCGGGGGCGACATAAGCCTTAAATGCGGCCTATATCCCCCTAAGTTATCCAATTTCAACACACCAGTGCGTGTCATATATCAACAGTTTAGGACTCAACCGAAACCAGTCAACTGCATTTGTTGTTTTTTACTGGTTTTTGTAGGCTTATGATTAAGGAACACTTGACGTTTAGAAGGAAATCTTCGTTCTATGAGTTATAATTGTGGTTTAATATATTGAAATTAAACAATAATTATATTGTTTAAGCTTTCTTAGGAAAATTACGTCATTCCATCACAATCTAGTCATAATGGGCCTTTTTCTTGAATAATCGTCGATTTTTTGGCCTTAAAAGACAAGCTAATCCACTTTTATTCCTCACAAAACTGCTAATGTAGTTAGTCTTGATCACACTGATTTTTCAAGTGATGAGAATTCAACCATGTCCACCCTAAGGGCTTATGTAATTCCCATTCCCAGGCCAGGAATTTCGTCTTCATTAATAACTTTAAGTGATGGCACCCAGCCTCAGAATAAACACAAGAAAAAAGGGGCTTTTACTATATGTTAACCATAACACGCACCGGCATGCCTTTATCCCTGAGCACACTTTCTCAGAACGCTATCATGTGATTAACAGCGTTTTTCACCAATCTGTTGGGTATGAAAGTTTAGAGCTTAAGCCCTCTAAGCAATTTTACACATACTACCATAAGATATCATTTCTAAATCATTATGATATTAATTAAATAAATTAAAACAATTAGATAGATCGTATTGTGATGATTTGTTTGGGCGTTACCATCAACAACTCTCGAATTTGTTATGCATATATCTAGCAATATCCTTAACACAAAGCATCTAAAAGCAGGCCACCCCAACACCATTGTTGTGGAATGCAAACGTCTCAAACATGTTTGATCCTTCACCCAGGCTTCCCGTACATATTTAATCTACATTAACCATACCCAAGGACATCCAAATGCCCAGCAACACTGTAAATGGTTTAGGATTGTCACGTATTGTTACACAACTCAAAAGACACCTGATTCAAGGTATCTATAATCACTTCGTTTACGGTATGGATTTAATTTTAATCAGCTTGTGGACGGGGATTTTGGTTTTCGTGACGATCCCCAACCATATAAAGCCAGGCTCAACCAGATTAGAACAAATGATATAAGGTGAACAAATGTGAACGGTTCTTGAAACACAAACACTGCCAAAAGAAATTGTCCGGTTGGAACGATGTACATAAGCACCCCAACAGTCGATAACCGCAAAATCCGCGCCGCACGGGCAAATAGCAGTAAAGGCAATGCCGTTACCAAACCCGTTCCTGCCAACAATGTCGTGTCTTGCCAAGTGCTGCCAAACACAGCATTACCATCCACGATCCCTAGCCACGCGATATACGCCAACGCAAGTGGCAACAGCAGCAATGTTTCAAGATACAATCCCGGCAATGAACCAACTGGGGCAGTCTTGCGCACCAACCCATATATTGCCCATGACACGGCTAAAGCTATTGAGACCCAGGGCACCAGCCCTAGACTCACTATCAAGACCAACACCCCCATTGCAGCCATGAGTACCGCCATCCAAGCCATTGGGTTAAGCTTTTCATGTAAAAACACAACTCCCAAGACCACGCTCATCAGAGGTGAAATGTAGTAGCCAAGACTGGATTGTAAGACCAAGTCATTTGCCACTGCCCAAATAAACACCCCCCAATTGATGGCGACTGCAATACCTGATATGGCCATAGTTTTAAGTATACTGGGCGCATAAAAGGTCTTTGATGCCAGCTCACGTCGACGACCAACCAACACCATCAACAAAACAACAAAAACCAGTGACCACGCTGATCTATGTGCCAAAACCTCAAGTGCTGGAATATGAGCAACAGTTTTAAAGACAAGGGGAAACAAGCCCCACATGCACGTTGCACCAAGCCCCAGCATGACCCCTTCAAGTGGTGCAGCTTGATGAGCATTGTCATGAATGTGCATCTGTAATGGATCTGGTGTGTTTTTTTGATCTGACAATTCAGGCCCCTTTCTTCTGTGCTTTACACAGAAAGATATGACGACCTTCACTATCCACCTTGAAGCGAATCAAGTACACTGTGCCATGGACTGTTAACTCCTTCGAGGTTTGTATGCGCCCTCTACTTTCTAGCTCACTCTTATCCAGGTTCATAAAGTGCGAACGTGGAGCAACCGCAATCGAATATGCCCTAATTGCAGCTTTAATTGCGGTTGCAATTATCAGTGCACTCAACCTGTTTGCTACCAGCATGGGTGATATGTTTAATGAGGTGTCGGACGCCGTCAACAACACATAGGCTAAGATTTTTATCTTAAACGCTTGGGGGTATTTTCAAATTGCTTTGCTGGGACGCGTGGTTAAGCGGAAAGCGCACGATCACAGTGGTACCGACATCGGGCTGACTTTCAATTACGAGTGTACCCTTAAACACTTCGACCAATGACTTCACAATAGACAAACCCAGACCAGTACCCTGCTGAGCGATATGCGGATCGGAATGTGTCTGCGCAAAAGGATCTGTGACCGTGGAGACTTTATCAGGCGCAATACCAATGCCGGTATCTTGCACTTTGATAATTATTTCGTCTGTTTGAACCGCCAAAGAAGCCCAAACACAGCCGCCGGGCCCCGTGAACTTCACCGCATTCGACACAATATTGAGCACGATCTGTGTAACCGAGCGTTTATCTGCAAATAGAGGGGGGCAGTTATCAGCAATTTCACAGCTTAGTGAGAGATGGCCTGCTTTGGCCGCCGTCTCAAAGTTACGCATGCAATCTTGGATGATTTCACCAACATCCAAATCCTCATTGCTCATCAAACGTTTACCAGCCTCAATTGCGGCAATATCCAACATATCATTGACCAGAGCCAACATGTGCTCACCGCTGGCATGAATATCTTCTGCGTAGCTTCCGTATTTTTCTGCGCCCAAGGGACCAAAATATTGCCCTCGCAACATCTCACTGAAGCCTAGGATGGCATTCAAAGGTGTCCGGAACTCATGACTCATCGTTGCTAAAAACTCTGATTTGGCATGGTTGGCGCGTTCCGCATCGACCAAAGCTTCTTGAAGTTTGGTTTCAGCAATTTTTCGTTCGGTAATATCACGGCCCTCAGGAATCAAAAGCTCGATTTCCCCATCTTCGTTCCACATCGGTTTAAGCGAAAAGTCGACATAAGACAAAGTACCGTCTGTACTGATGTGGGTGGTTTCAAATCGAACCAGCTGACCTTGGCTCGCCTCTTCCACCGCTTGCTTCAATTTATGACGCAATTCCTCAGAATGTGCCCACCACTGCGTTTCCCAAAATGGCTTTCCCAGCACGCTTTCAGAATTGACCCCTGCATATTCGAGTGACGAACGATTGGCCTCCAACAAAATACCGTCGGGCGACATCAGGCCAATGAATTGGAAGCTTTGATCAAAAATAGCACGAAAACGCCGTTCACTTTTTTTCAGCTCTTCAACAGATTCCACCAACTTAACTTGCATGGTGTTGATGGCGTTGGCCACTTGATCCAGCTCATCCATCGTCCCTTCACCAAACTTAACTCGGTCTAAAACTACAGGAGGAGCATGAGCATCAAAAGAAATGGAGCGCGTATAATCTGCCAAAGTGACTAAGTGACGCGTCACCAACTCGCGAAAAATCAGGAACAATGCACCAGCAAGAAATGATGTCCAGAGACCAAAGGCCAGTAAAGATTCCAAAGCATGCACAAAAATTCGATCATGTATGGCTTGTTTGTCGGCTGTAACCGTCAACAAACCCAATTGAATCTCTTTGCCCTGGGCATCGTAAATCAACGGAATATATTCAACGATAATGTTTGCATCAGCTTTGATACCAACAGACCAGTGGTCACCTTCTGGCGTCTCAATACCGGCATAATCAATACCCTGGGTATTTAACAATCCGCTCAATTCAATTTCGATTTGCTTTTGGGAAAAGCTCCAAATACTCGCGGCAAGACTTTGGCCATGGGTTGCACGAATGTTTTCAAACCGTTCGTGCACCAAATCCAACTCAGCCTGATATTCAAGATAGGTTTGCACAGCAGTTGTAAACAACGTTGCCGAAATACCCATCACCACCAGGGCAGCTGTCAAACGGTGTGCAATTGCACCCGAAAACATAGATGTTGGATCAAATTTACTAAGTGTATTCAAACTCATAAAACCTAGTCTTTCGTGCCGCTGCGCTGTCGACAGCACATGCAAACGCAACCCCAACCAGCCCAGCTAGAAGATGTTGAACCCCAAAGCACCAATGTCCTAAAAGTGTCTCATAGTTAAGGGGTTTGGGGAATACAGTTTTCTGAGTTTTCAATACGTTCCACTTGGCTCCAATACAAAACGGGCTTCCTGACGCTATGGTAAGGAAGCCCGAAGGTGCACATTCGTGCGAAATAATGGTGCCGATGAGCAGACTTGAACTGCTGACCTACGCATTACGAATGCGTTGCTCTACCAACTGAGCTACATCGGCATAATCTATGTATCTTCATTGAGACGGGCTCTTTTAATCCTCACAAGCCCTGACGTCAACGCTGTTTCAGGTTTTTGACGTTAAAAGCAGTGGTGTTTCGTGTTGGTGGCTGAGCATATGGAGCCCTTGGGGGACCGTCCAGTGCATAGTGTCAAAACCGTTGCACTTGGAACAATGGGCTGACCAATCAGCCTGCACATAACCACAATCCGCACAGACCCAGGCAGAGTCAGCATCTGCCACGGCGGCACGCGCCAACCAATGACGCGCTTGATTTGCATCACCGTGTTCTTGCTCTTCCAAAGCGGCCATTAAACTAAACACCTTACGGGTTTCATGTCCGGCTTCCATGACAGCCCCCAAATGTGTGCGCGCTTGACCCCACAATTCAGCCTCCAAAGCCGCTTCTGCCAGAGCGATATGACCTTCAAAGTGCCCAGGCTTATGGCTGGTTAAAGCTTCCATGGCTTTGACTTTATCAAATGGGTTATCAACTTTACACGCTGTGTAATACAGCTCGACCAAATCTGGATGTGGACTTAAACCCCAGGCCTTTTCAACAGTCCCTTGGGCTTTTTTGGTGTGACCGCGATGAATGTAGATTTTTGCTAGGCGTTTTGCTGCTGCTGTCAAAGACGTATCCAAGGATACCGCTTTCTCAGCCAGCTTCATAGATTTGGTCGGATCACCAGCCTTTTCGGCTTCCAGGCTTTGACCCAACGCAACAATAGCCTGGGCATGTTTGGTTTCACCTTTGCTGGGGCCTGTGAGTTTGCCCATATGCTTAAGTGCATCTTCAGCGGCAACCCAGGTACCCGCGCGGGCCTCCAGATCAAATAGGGTCTCAGCCAGCCATTCACTTTTGGGCTTGAGAGCCTGAGCCCGACGTGCCAATTCCAACGCCGCCACATCATCACCACGCTTAATGGCTTGATTCAACAGCCCGCGCAAACCCAAAAATTCCATTTCAGGTTCTTCAAGCATCGTGGTGAAAAAAGTTTCCGCGGCCTTTTCATCACCGTTCAACTGTGCTGATTGGGCTTTCAGCAACAACGTCAAAGGCGGTTCCCCCAACAAGCCGTCAGCACGTTGAACTTGGCGACGACTTTCTTCCGCATCACCCGCAGCCACGGCAACCATACCTTTGGTGAGTGCTTTATAGCCTTTGCGCGAACGTCGTTCACGATAAGCCGAACCGATTTGTCCCGGCGCGCGGGTGAGAAACAACCAAAAGCGATAAACCAAAGCGGCAACAATGGTGAGCATTACCACACCACCAGCCAAAACACCGGCAGAGGTTTCAATCTGCCAACCGCCCCAATTCAGTGAAACATCCCCTGGATTATCGGTAACCCAGATCACACCCCAAGCCAGTGCAGCAACAGCGATCAGAAATAAGATAATACGCACCATGGCGAAGCTCCTCATTCCCATCATCATTGCGCACCTGTTGTGGCTAAGGCCGCAACAGCATGGTTGTGTAAAATGTTCAAGGCATCCGCTGCTTCAACACGAGCATGGGCAGCGCGCATCCAGTCCCCCGCGGCCACAGCCTCATCACCTTGCAATTGAGCCAAAGCTGCGACAGCCGTTTGAACATCACGTTTCGCCAATGCCAATTCTGCAACGGCCAGTGCCCGTTCAACCGGGTCATCAATACGCGCCGGATCCGTTTGACGAATGGTCACAAGACCGGAAACCGTCCCCGTCACCTCATCCCACCAGCCTTCACGGGCTTGGGCTTTATGTGCCTGCATCACAGCAATGGACATGGGTTTGAAGTTTTTGATCAGGGCTGACTGCGTGGGCACACCCGTATCGGCAAACATCCGCAAGCGCGAAGTCGCCGTAGCGATAACCGGATCGGCAGCACCAATGCGTTCCAAAGCATCCAGGTTCGCCGCAAAGGGTCCTGCATCGTTGACAGCGGTTGAGAGCTGCGTCACCGACAAAACCAAGGCCTGTGCAGATGCACTGGGATCAATCATGCCTTTGGGTGTTGCCTCCATCGCAGCAATACGAGTTTTCAAGGTTGTAACCTCAGCACGCAAATCTGCAATCAGAGCAGATATATGCCCGGTTGCTTCACGAGATAATGCTTGGCCATCGCCACTGGGGGCAGGAACGTTCATCATCTGGCGTTCCAAAATATCCATTCGGTCTGTGAGACTGCGCACCAGCGGGGCAATGTCGGCTCCGGTGGTTTGGGTCTGTGCTTCCAGTTGGGCCAAGCGATTTTCCAACCCGCTTGTGTCTACAATGGGTTGGGGTGCTGGCGGAAGTGTCTCAGGTTCAGACACATAAATAGATTCAGGTTCTGCGATGGGAGCTGGTGCCATGACGGGTTCAAGTTGCGCCACCTCTGCAACTTGAGACACGGGGCTGGAGGCTGGCATTGGGGGCTCTTCGGCTATCACCTTTGGAGCAGGTTCAGCTTGTACCTTGGGTGGCATCGTCGGCTGTGTTGGGCGACGCTCCATACCAAAACTGGATCTAACTTGTTTGATGTATGGAGATGCCGCGTTATGCACATCATCACCCAGATAAGGCCACGCTGCATAACCCCCAATACCGACGGCCAAAACAAAAGCCAGCAACCACACAAAACCACCACCTTTGGGTTTGTCTTCTGGAGCTGTTGGTTCGGGCTTCGGTGCCTCAACAGGCTCGGCTTCGATCTCAACCACGTCTTTGTCGGTGTTGTCCGTCATCAGATGGATGTCCCCACATCACTATTATTAATTCAGTTGTTCTATTATGTGTCGAGCAACGCCAAAAGCGAAGCCTGATCCGGTGTTGCACTGATTTTTACACGACGCCATGCCAGATCTTGAACTTCTTGGGCCACAGCATCACTCAAACAATATGCATCAACTTGGTTGAGATGCGCTGTCAAACCAGCTTTGTCAACCAAGCGCGCAAAGGCTGCACCTGTGCGTGGCGAATACATCAACACCCCACCCAAAGACCCAGCCTGAATTGCATCTTTCGCTTCTTGAGGCAGTTCATCAGCCTTAATCGCTTGATACAAAACTTCACGGCGATAGGAAAAACCAGCAGCCTCAACCCGGCCCGCCAAATCACCCGCAACCTTGGAACCTGCGGGGTGGAGTAATGTTCCCCCATTCGGCTGGCATTCACGTTCGACCAATTGAGCCAAAGCCACCACGTCCCCAGAAGCGCTTTTGACGTCTTCAAACCCCAAGGCAAGAGCTTCACGCGCCGTGGCATCACCAACGCATAAAGCCGGAAGGCAACGCTCATAACTGCGTCCGGCAAAAGCCCGGGCACCATTGGCCGAGGTAAACAATAATGCCTGCACACCATCCATATTCAGCTCATCACCAGGCAAGACAGAGATGTCCAACAACGGTGCGGACAAACCTTCATGTCCCATCCGTTTCAGTTGAGCCAACAAAGGCGCGCTATCGGCGCTGGGTCGGGTGACAAGCAATCGCATTATTAACGGGAGCCTTATTTAATGGGAGCTTGTGTCGGTGAGTTTTCCGCGGATGCCACCACCAAAAAGTCAGGACCGACTTTGGCTTTCAGTTCTTCACCAGCTTCACGACCCATGGCTTCAGCAGCCTCCAAAGTTGCTGTACCTTTGCGCTCGATGCGGTGAACTTCTGAACCATCAGGTTTACCCACCAAGCCGCGAAATTCCATTTGTTCGTTTTCTGTCACCCAGGCTTGGGCGGCAATCGGTGTACGGCAAGACCCGTCCAACACGGTCAAGAAAGCGCGTTCCGCCGTAACCCGCAAGAAAGTCTCGGCGTGATTGAGGGCAGCCAGCACTTCGTTTACACGAGTATCATTTTCCATGCAGGTGATGCCAATGGCCCCTTGGCCAACAGCCGGGACAAAGTCTTCTGGGTCCAAAGCTTGGGTAATGTGCTTGCCCATGTCCATTCGGTTTAGGCCCGCAGTTGCCAACATGGTGGCATCCACATCACCCGCTTCCAATTTCCTCAAGCGCGTTTGTACCGTGCCACGGAAAGTCACAACTTTCAGATCAGGGCGACGTGCCAGAATTTGCGATTGGCGTCGCAACGACGCACTACCCACCACGGCGCCCTCAGGCAAGTCCCAAAGACTATCGGACTTGAGTGAAATAAATGCATCGCGCACATCTTCGCGTTCCAACATGCACGGCAAGTGAATGCCTTTGGGCAAATAAGTCGGCACATCCTTCATAGAGTGAACCGCAATTTCGATATCACCATCCAACATGGCATCGTCGATTTCCTTGGTGAACAGGCCCTTGCCGCCTACATCCATCAACGCGCGGTCTTGAACCTTATCGCCAGTGGTTTTGATCACCACAATCTCAATGGCCCCTTCGGCGGCCATTTCCGGAAAGGCGTCAATCAGCTTATCGCGAGTCTCGTAAGCTTGAGCCAGAGCCAAAGGGCTGCCACGGGTGCCGATGCGAAAGGGGGTGGTGTTCATTGAAGTTCTCTTCCCTGAATGAGAAAAAATAGTTATGAAAGGGCCACTTGGCGTAAAGTTCAACCAGCGTCACCCAATAAGTTTCAAAGGCTTTATACATGATCGTTTTGGGGATCGAAACCAGTTGTGATGAAACTGCGGCCTCTGTCATCAAAATAGATGACGGTGGCAATGGTGAAATCTTGTCCGATGTAGTGCTTTCCCAAATCGAAGAACACCGCCCATTCGGCGGCATTGTGCCCGAAGTTGCCGCACGTGCCCACCTGGAATATGCCGACCAAGTGGTGAACCAAGCCATTGAAGAGGCTGACTTAAACTTCAATCAATTGGACGCTGTGGCGGCCACTGGCGGTCCAGGTCTGATCGGGGGGGTAATTGTCGGTGTGATGACTGCCAAGGCCATTTCTCTCGCCCAGAACATCCCCTTTGTCGCAGTCAATCATTTAGAAGGTCACGCATTGACCGCACGCCTCACCAATAAAGTTCCGTTTCCGTATCTTTTATTGCTGGTTTCTGGCGGGCACAGCCAATTGTTGATTGTTCGCAATGTTGGTGATTACACTCGCCTAGGCACAACAATTGATGATGCCGTTGGTGAAGCCTTTGATAAATCAGCCAAACTGTTGGGACTTGGCTATCCAGGCGGCCCCCCCCTGGAAGCGGCTGCAGAGCTTGGGGATTCGAAACGATTTGACCTACCGCGGCCCATGCGCGGCAAACCTGGCTGTCATTTTTCATTTTCCGGGCTCAAAGCTGCGGTGCGACGCACCGTTGATGCACTGCCACCGGGTGAATTGTTGAAACAAGATATCAATGATATGGCCGCCAGCTTTCAAGCCGCCGTGGCCGACGTTATTGCCGATCGCACCCGCCGTGCCATCAAAGAATTCAAAATGCAATGTCCTGACGGTCAGCACTTGGTGGTCGCCGGTGGTGTTGCCGCCAATACCGCACTGCGTCAGCGCTTGGATGATGTCGCTCATGAACAGGGCCTAGTCCTTGCCGCCCCACCCATGAGGCACTGCACGGACAATGGTGCGATGATTGCCTGGGCCGGAGCTGAACGGTTGTTGCGCGGTGATCACGATGAATTGGATTTTACCCCCCGTCCACGTTGGCCGTTAGACCCCGACGCCCCCAAAGCTACGGGAGCAGGTGTAAAGGCTTAAAAATACAAGCGAAACCTTGTCTCAACTGATTTGAGCGTGCATAAAATAGAGTATTCAAACGTTGGAGGAATACGCGTGCAAAAAATTGGTGTCATTGGTGCGGGTGCATGGGGTACGGCTTTGGCTATTGCGGCAAACCGTGCTGGGCGTGATGTTATACTTCAGGCGCATGAACCAAACGTTGCCACCACAATCAACGACACCCATGAAAACACTACATTTTTGCCGGGCGTGATACTGGCCCCATCCATTTGCGCCACAACTGATCTTGCTGAAGTCGCTGACGTTGATGCCGTCTTACTGGTGACCCCGGCACAATTTCTGCGCACAGTTTGTGAGCAGATCAAGCCTCACTGGAAACCGGGTACCCCCGCCATCATTTGCGCCAAAGGCATTGAGCAAGGCAGCTACAAATTGATGAGCGATGTGGTTGAAGAAACCTTAGGCGACGCAGCACCCATCGCCATTTTATCGGGCCCGACCTTCGCTATCGAAGTTGCCAAAGATATGCCCACAGCTGTAACCCTTGCCTGTGTTGATGAGAATTTAGGGCTTAAGATTTGCCAAGCCCTGTCCAGCCGTTGTTTCCGTCCTTATTATTCTTACGATGTACTTGGATCCCAATTGGGCGGTGCGCTAAAAAATGTCATGGCCATTGCCTGTGGCATTATTGTAGGTCGGCAAATGGGCGATAATGCCCGTGCCGCTCTGATTACCCGGGGTCTTGCAGAAATAGCCCGCTTAGGGGCCGTTCTGGGTGCTGATGAACACACTCTGATGGGGCTTTCGGGATTGGGTGATTTAACACTGACCTGTAGTGCCATGCAGTCACGCAATTTTTCTTTAGGTGTTCAGCTGGGCCAAGGTCGTGCACTCAATGACATCTTAGCTGAACGTAATGCCGTCACCGAAGGTGTCTTCACCGCCCAGGCCGCAACTGAGTTGGCCCGGCGCCAACAGGTAGATATGCCCATTTGCCAAGCGGTAGACGGTGTCCTCAACCACGGTGTTGAGTTGGATGCGATCATTACGGGACTACTGAGTCGTCCACTGAATACCGAATAATTAGGCTTAACCACCGAAAGCGAGGCTTTCATGCGTGGATTGATCTGTATACTGACTTTGTTTTTGCTGGCTAGCCACCCGGTGCAGGCCAGTGGCTTATTACAGGCTCAAAGCCCTTATTTACAATCTCATGCAAGCGATCCAGTTCAATGGCGCACATGGTCTGACACTGCATTTGCTGAAGCCAAAAAAACTGGAAAGCCGGTGTTATTGTCTATTGGTTATTTGGCATGCCACTGGTGTCACGTGATGCAGGCGGAATCTTTCACCAACCATACCGTGGCCCAATTTATCAATGCTAACTTCATTCCAATATTGGTGGATCGTGAAAGCCAACCTGCCATCGACACGACTTATCAACATGCAGTCGCCAATTTTGGTGGCCCCACCGGCTGGCCATTAACAGTTTTTCTGACTCCTGATCGCGCACCGTTTTGGGGCGGCGGCTATTTTCCCCAACCCGCAAGGGGTGGTATGCCCAGCTTCTTGGATATTCTTCAAGCGACGAAGCGGGCCTACCAAGAAGATCCGGGTGCCGTTCAGCGCACCGCCGTCAGAGCCTTAGACCAGCTCCATAACATGGCGAATTCGGTGCCTGGTGAAATTACAATGTCAAAAGTCCATCACGCTGCACGGACCTTAGCGACAAAACTTGACCCCCTTCAGGGCGGCTTTGGACATGGTGCAAAATTTCCCAACCTGCCGGCCTTAACCCTAATCTGGAAGACGGCCATCACCACCGATAATAAAGTTCTCAAGGATGCGGTTATTGAGAGCCTTCACCACATGGTTCACAGCACTTTATTTGATCATGTTGGCGGTGGATTCTTTCGCTACACCATCGATCCAGCTTGGCGGGTTCCCCATTATGAAAAGATGCTCGACGTTCAAGCCCATTGGATTGCTCTGCTCACCAGTGTCTGGCTCGAAACACAAGATCTCGACATCAAGCTACGTTTAGATCAAACCGTTCAATTCGTGCGCGACACTATGCACCAGGACATTGGCGGTTTCATCAGTGCCTTTGATGCCGACAGTGCCAACGCCCGCGGACTTAAAGAAGATGGTGCGTATTACACCTGGACATTAGAACAGCTTCACCAAATTTTCGGCTCCAACTTTAAAACATTTTCCAAACGTTTCGCCTTAGCGCTTCCTGAACATGGGTTTTCTGACGGACCCGGTGCTATCTACGCCCTGGATGTCTTTGCCGAGGATGCATCAGTATTATTGGCCCCACTGCGCAAGGCACAAAAAAACCGACAAGCGCCAGCTACAGATGACAAAATCATTGCCACGTGGAATGCAGATCTGATCCGCGCCTTAGCGCACTACCACAGTGCCACAACACCAAATCAACCGTTGCCCCATGACATTGGAGATACTTATCAATTACTACGTGATCGTTTGATGAATGCTCCAGATGGACCATTTCGGGTGCTTTACCAAAACAAACCAACCGCAACTGCAGTACTCGATGACATCGCAGCTATG
>JAPHSY010000028.1 GCA_026196495.1 Magnetovibrio sp. | reverse complement strand
TGATCCGAAAGCCCATGGCCCGCACGCCATGCCATACAAACTTCGCGCGATATTTTAGGGCCTTTGAGTTGTATGACTTTGACTTCTTTTTGTGATCTCATCTCAGAGAGGATATAGAGTTCAGGAAAGAAAGACAGCCCTGTCCCCATACCCACCATATGGCGCAAGGTATCCAGGCTGGTGCCTTCATAATCAAACAACATCTCTGCGCCATGCGCATCACACAGCTGACGCACTTGAGCATGCAAGTGGTGTCCGGTTTCAAGTGTTAAAATTTTCTGTCCCCGCAAATCTTCAAGGGCTATTTCAGGCTTAGAACACAATTCATGGTCTGGCGCCCCAACAACGAATAGAGCTTCTTCAAAAAGATGGCATACCTTTAATGTGGAATGAACGATGGGCGATGGTGTCAGTACCATGTCCAGTTCACCACGCACCAAAGCATCTTGAATATTCTGGGGCGTGCCTTCACGGATATACAGCTTCAAGCGCGGATAGCGCTTGTGCATGACGGGCACCATATGAGGCAGAAGATACGGTCCCAGTGTCGGCGGAACTCCAAGTTTCAATTTACCGCTTAATTCCGAGCGACTTGCATTCACGAAATCTGAAAGACCTTGCACGTCATTCAGAATTTGCCTTGCACGTTCGACCACCTCTCTGCCGAGCGGCGTGACAAATACACTTTTGCGATCACGTTCGATCAGTTTGCGCCCGAGTTTTTGTTCCAATGTAGAAAATTGAATGCTCAATGTGGGTTGAGCAACATTAAGCCGCTTTGCCGCACGTCCGAAGTGGAGCTCATCAGCTATGGCCACCAGATATTGCAATTGCCTGAATGTAATCATATCGATCAACCATCTTACTTAATAGATAAAACCTATCGAAAAATGAGTCTTGTTTCAATTTTATTTATCAAAAAATACTCCCCATACTTAGGTAAAGGACAGAATCAGTACATTTATTTTATTTTTGCCCCACACCTATGAGAGAAAAATGGAAAACTCCACCAACACCCGTAAAACTAGCTTCATAAATAAAGAAACTATGGGCGGAATAGGACTGATGATCGCAGCCCTGGCTGCATTACTGATCAGCAACTCGGCTTTATCTACGTATTATACGGCACTGTTTGACACGCCAGTGACCTTCAGTGCGGGGCCATTAACCATAGACAAACCATTGTTGCTTTGGGTCAATGACGGGTTGATGGCGATTTTCTTTTTCTTCGTTGGTCTCGAAATCAAACGTGAAATTTTAGAGGGAAAACTATCGTCGATTGACAAGGCCTCACTGCCCTTGGTCGCTGCCTTTGGTGGTATGTTGGTTCCTGCCTTGCTGTTTGTCGCCATCAATACCAATACACCAGCCAATTTAGATGGTTGGGCAATACCCGCGGCCACAGATATTGCCTTTGCGCTCGGCCTGCTTGCCTTGCTCGGCCCTTCTGTTCCGGCCGCACTTAAAGTATTTCTTTTGGGAATTGCCATCATTGATGACTTAGGCGCCATCATTGCCATTGCCCTGTTTTATACAGATGACCTTTCAACACAATCCTTGGCCATAGGGGGCGTTGGTTTCTTGGTTTTGATGGTCCTCAATCGTCTTGAAGTCAAACGCGTCGGAATCTATGCCCTAATCGGTGTTGTTGTGTGGGCAGCCGTTCTAAAATCGGGGGTTCACGCCACACTGGCGGGTGTTCTTGTTGCGCTCACGGTACCGATGCGTGACAGCGTCGGCACCTCCCCCCTCATGCAGGCCGAGCACGCTTTGTTTCCATGGGTCAGCTACTTGATTATGCCCTTATTTGCGTTCGCAAATGCCGGCGTATCTCTAAGCGGATTTTCCTTCGCAGAACTCTTAACACCCTTACCACTCGGCATTGCCGTCGGTCTTTTTGTGGGCAAACAACTGGGCGTGATGGCGTTTAGCTGGGTCAGTGTCAAAACCGGACTGTGTAAATTACCCGACGGGGTGGGTTGGGCTGAAACATACGGTGTGGCTTGTCTGACGGGGGTCGGATTCACCATGAGTTTATTCATCGGAACCTTGGCGTTCGACACCGCCGAACAACTAAACGCAATCCGCCTTGGGGTGTTGATGGGGTCGATCATGTCCGGCGTCTTGGGTGTGATGGTTCTTCGCCGCGTATTGGCAAAACGCCAATCACTTGCCCAACCTGGATCATCCAAACTTAAACAGAAATCAATCACAGCCTGATCGGAGAGTGCCATGAAGCGTTTTAAAAACATCCTTGTCGTGTATGACGCCTTACCGGGCGGCGAAGAAGCACTGCACAAAGCCATAACCTTAGCCAAGCGCAACGATGCACATTTAACGTTGTTGAATGTTGTTAATCCCGCACAGGGCTGGGAACACCTAGATGAGCAAAAACATCTAATCAAGCGTGTTGCGACGGGGATCCCCTTGCCTTCTGATCGCAAAAACCATCATGTCGTTCTAGGGACTTCAATATATGAAATACTCGGTGCTGCCGATGACTGCAAAGCTGATTTGATCATCACATCAGATGGTTATGTCGGCTATTACGAACAACTGTTTGGACTGGACGTCACGACTGATGTCATTCGTAAAGCGGCATGTCCGGTATGGGTTGTACATGCCCGCTCAACATCAAATTACCACCGTGTTGTAGCTGCGGTTAATGCTGGAAAAAAAGATGCACTAAACTGTCCGACAAATCGGCGTATCTTAGAAATGGCATCATCATTGGCAAAAATGGAACATGCCGAACTGCACGTCGTATATGCCTGGGACTTCGAAGGTCAGGATCAAAATGTCATGGCAAATGGGCTTTCCCCAAACGAGTACGCTGAGCGCTTGGAAATGGGCCGTCTCAACAGTCTCAGTCAAGTGTTTGGACTCATAAAACACGTCCTTGATGACCCCACAACTTGCATACCTGTTGTCGCAAGAGGCGAACCCGCAGAAACTATTCTGAATTACATTGCAGAAAACAAAGCTGACATTTTGGTAACTGATGGGAAAGTGGGTGAGCCGTTTGTGTCTGCGTTTACCAGCACAACAGCGACCCAGTTCTTGTGCAAATCATCGTGTTCCGTAATTTTTGCCAAGCCCGGCCCCAAACAACAGCTCTACGAACTTCACGGTGCGGCATGATGATTTATACAACCACCTATTCGTTTTTTTTGGAATGGCGGTAAATGGCTAGACGTAGACATCATTCACATAAAAAGCCGACATCGGCATACCTACTTATTTACAAATGATATGAATTCATTTCCCCCAAATTAAAAACACACGGAATAACTCGTCGTTTTCAGTGTGTTCAAAATAATGGTGCCCAGGGGCGGCCTGCAACAATCAATTCGAATCAACTGGTTAGCGGAAAGTTTGGGAAACATAATGCGCACCAGAGCGCAAGAGATTGCACGGTATTTCCCCAAACCTTTTTGACTGCTTTTAGCCTATTAGCGGCCATTATTTTTGAGGGGGTATAATGTCAGCTTCTGACCCAAGCCGGAAATTTGATCTTCAGCAAGTTCAATGAGCTTTTGGGCTAACTGCAGTAGATTTTGATGTTGTTGGTCAATGATATCATTTCCAATTTCGTAAACGCTATCCCATTCAATTTGGTCTTTGGCCCCTCCACTTTTCAGGAGGAGATATATAAAATATTACCTATTAAGTTATCGGCATCTTGAAAAATGTCATTGATAAGCAAGATTTAGTTTTATGTGAAATTGTGTCTGTATTTTCATATGACGTAAGGGCATATCTATGCGACCCATCGTGTTGGGCTTTGTGATTGTCGCTGCTGTTATTGGCCTGTACTTGTTGGCGGTTCAGTATAGTGGTGCAGGGCAATAAGCCCTTTCTTTCCCGCGGCCAGCCTACTTGGTTTTTCCCGCAGACCGTACCGAGGATGAATATTTTACGCAGGCACTTGATGGTTTGAGAAAGGTTGCCTCCAAATAAGAATGGGCTTTCCATTTGATGCCAGCATGTCTTCACGCTTTGCTAATCGAAATTATCTATAATAAGCATCAATAATATTTGTTTGATCGGTGCAAGTGTTTTCGATCAAATATTCGGTATCTTTTGCGACCCCTGCACTTAACGGGTGAGTGATCTGTTCAGACTTTAATTGAGGCGCAGTGCCTTAATCGAAACTAGATACGGAATACGAAAATGACGGCTCAACGCTTCAGCACATCTATGGACGATAGCGATTATTATGGGAAAACCGACTGGCAAAAAGAAAAAGCCGATCAAGAACAGTACGTGAAGGACAAAGAAGCGCGTAGAAACGAGAGGCGTGAAAAGACACGATCCCTGCGGGAGTTAAGGCTATCCCAGAAAGAAAAGCGTATTGATGAGTTGTATGATTAAGTTCAGAAGTTACTCATCTTCATCCGCCACAATCCCGTGTGTTGCTGGAGTGTCTACTTCTGGCTATTTGCAGACACAATTCATACAACTAAATCGTGGCCAGTGTTGACTGAAAAGCAGACCTTCTAGGGCTGGTAATTGAAATGGTGTGAATCCATTTCCTCAAACAAAAAACCCACTAAAAACTATTTTTTCAGTGTGTTAAAACAATGGTGCCCAGGGGCGGATTTAAACCACCGACACGCGGATTTTCAACAAATTTAAGACATAAAATCCTCTTTGATAGGTATTTTTTCTTGACGCTGCACATTTTATAGTGTATTTCTGTCCTAAAGTGCCCGTCGGGCCCTCTGCACACTTGGTAACGCCCACCACGCAGGGGATAACCCGAAACGGATAACGCTTCCCACGAAATCGTTTTCATCGGCGCATGGCCGAGAGGTGCCTGAAACACGGCATAAGCTCTTGCGACTTCATTACTCCTAAAACGTACACACGTTTGGGACTGAGCCCCCATGCGCCTCAAGCAAAGGGACTTAGACATGTCACCTTTTTATCAACTCCGGTCCGCCATTGGACCGAACCACACTATGAACCTGTCCGATGTTTTGGAAATGAAGAAAACCCTCAACCAACTCGGTCTCTATGAAATTCCGCCGCACGGCCTAACACAATATCCGGATGAGGCCTTCATCGAAGCCATCCGGAAATTCCAAAACGGTAACGGCTTACAGCCTGACGGCGTGATGAAACCGGAAGGACCAACCTATCGAACGATGGTGCTACGGCTTGAAGACAACAGACCTGATGCTAACCAGCAAATGTTACATAAGCTCAATGAGCGCCAATCTACCCACACACGCAAAGATTTCAAATCCAACAATATGAAGGGCTCATACATCTGGCACACGCAAGGTGATGGCAAAGTGCGCGAGTCCCACGCGGAACGCGATGGGAAAAAATTTTCCTGGGATAACCCGCCCGAAGGCGGCCACCCTGGCGAAGACTACAATTGCCGCTGCTGGGCTGAAGAGACAGATGTGGATTGCGATTATCTAAGGCGGCTAATTGAGTCTATTGAAATCAATTTAGAAAAAGCAAATAGAGACTTCGACAAAGCAAACGACAAATTTGAAAAAGCCTGGGAAAAACTCAAAGAATTGAAAAGAAAATGCCAGAATGAATTAGCTGCATCATTACCAAAAATCGGAAAATCGACTGGCCAAGGGGCTGCAATTGGTGGAATGTTCGGCCATCTTCCTGGAGCAATTTCCGGAGGCCTAAGGGGCGCAGCAGAAGGTGCTTATGAAGCTGCTCGTGATGTCTATAATGCTTGCATTGCCGATATGAAAAACACACCTGAACAAACCGCTTATGACAAAGCCCTGCAAGAACGAAATTCTATTGAATTCAGAATAAAAGCACTCCAGGAGGAGCTCTCTACTTATCGGGAAGAGTACGAACAGGCAGGATGCAAAAGTTGAGGCAGTTCATCACCTAGGTGCACAAGTGACGTCTCGTATTGTGCCCAGAATTTTTGATCCTTTTTTTCCTCTAGCGAAAGGTCTGGTTCCAAAGTCTCCAATTGTTCTGACACATCGGCACCAAGGGCTTGAGCCTTAAGTAAGGCTAAGTATGCATTGGGGAGGTTTTTTGTGAAAATCTCCCCTTCTTGCAGCAGTTGCGCAGCAAGCAAATAGGCCTCAACAGTTTTGCCGTAGTTCACCGACCACTCCAACATCATATATGCATGCCACTTTGACACTTTAACCCCATCCCCCAGAGCATGTTGCCGTCCCAATTGGTAACGTGCGCCTTTATGCCCTTGTCGCTCCGCTTTATAAAACCACTCGCACGCCAGCAGTTTGGATTCAGGGTAGGCGTTTAGCTTCAGTAAGTTCAATCCAACCTCATACATTGAATTCGGGGTGCGGGAACTTTCGTCTTCGTGCCAGGAAAAGGCTTCTTCAACATGCGGTGAAAGTCCTGAACTTTCAAACCGCTTCGCCATCATTTGTTTAAGCTCACTTTGTCCCGTCACAGTAATTAAGGCATTACTCGCCCGCTCGGCCCATTCCCGGGCCTTCGGACTCCCGGCTCCCTCTTCCATGAAATAGGCCTGTCCAAGAAAAAGCGCTGCATAAACATTCCCCCGTTGGGCCGCATACTGAAAAGCACGCTTTGCCAAGGCAACGTTGCGATCCATACAGTAGCCTTCTAGCAAATGAGACCCGAGCGTAAATTCAGCAAGGATCGCAAGGCGCGTGATCTCAATGGCGCGGGCCTTGTCCAGGTCATTGAAAACGGTTGCACATTCTTCTGATTTGTGGACGAGCTCCTGCGCCGTATCCCATAAGGCATCCTGGGCGGATCCTTCACCTTCTGCCCGCACGTCATGGCTTTGGGATATCCAAATGCATACGGTCAGAAACAGAAATAAGCGGAGCATATAGATCATCGGCAAAGAGTACCACCGATTGCAGCACGTTCAACAGCTCAACAAACACCTAAATTTGCGTATTACCTAAAATGTTACCTAAACGCCTGAAAATGAAAAAGGGGCCAGCCTTGATCAGGCTAACCCCTTGAAATAATGGTGCCCAGGGGCGGATTTGAACCACCGACACGCGGATTTTCAATCCGCTGCTCTACCAACTGAGCTACCTGGGCATATGGTCACCGGACCCGAGGGTCTGCGCCGATGGTGCAACGCGATGGTGAGGCCCGGTTTATAGGAGATTCCAACGCCTCTGTCCAGCACTGGAATGTGCTTTTTTTCGTCTTTTTCAGTCCTCTTCATCAAAATGGTCATCAAAGCCGGGAACCTCATCCGTAGGGATGCGATAGCCATCCCCCAACCACTTGCCCAGATCAAGATCAGCACAGCGTTTGGAGCAAAACGGAGTATATTTCTCAACCACAGGCTTGGAACACATGGGACAGCTTTGGCCCTTATTCTCAGCATTCTTGGCCGTCTTCAGTTTGACAACTTTTTCGTCGCTCATGTTGATTTCCTATTCAGGCCTACTCGGGATCAATGCGAAATTGATCAAAGTCTAAGCAATCATCCGTGCGCATTTCCAAAGGCTGGCCCAGCTTGGTTTCCATGCGTGCCAAGGCGGCTAAACCGTCCGTGCGTAAAGCCTTCACCACCGCCATTGGGGCTGAAAGCACCGGAATCAGCGAAGGCGAAGCCCAAACATCGGCCAAAACCTGTTCCAGTGCACGATAACCCACCGACAAAGGTGCTTCCACCCGACCGCTTGGGCACGATGGACATGGACTGGTCAAAATATGAGATAACGGCGGGCGGCGACGCGGGCGGGTCACTTCCAACAAACCCCCACGGGTGGTGCCCAAAACTTGTGGCCCTGCCGGGTCCCCCACCAACGCCTCTTTCAAGGTCGTCACCACACGTCCAGGGCCGTCTTTGCCCTTCATGCCAACATAATCGATCACAATCAACCCCGCCAAGTTGCGCAGGCGAATTTGGCGGGCAATTTCACGCATGGCTTCAATATTGGTAGCCAAAGCCATATCCGCAGGGCCGCGTCCACCTTGTTTGGACCGCGCTGCACCAACGTTCACATCAATGGTGGTGATCGCCGTGGTTTCCTCAATCATCAACGAACCGCCACCGGGCAATACCACATGGGGCGTGATCAACATCGCCACATCATCGGCAATGGCGGCGACATCGAAAATATCTAAATGGCTGGTGGCGCATTCTACTCCACCACTGGGCATGGCACCTAAATGCGACAGATCTTGTTCCAGAGTTTGGGCCACGACGGCATCATCAACGATGATCTTGCTCACCCCACCGTGACCATTTTCGGTGAGATACTGAAGCACAGGCGGTACATCGGCGCTGATGATCAACGGTGGCAGCGCATTCGCTGCCTTGCTTTCCAGCTCGGCCCAACGAGCGCGCAGCATGGATAGTTCACCGGCAACGGCCTTATCACGTGCCCCTTTGGCCCCGGAACGGATAACACAACCTTCTTGGCCGCTTAAGGCACCGCTTAGCACAGTGCGCAAACGGCTGCGTTCGGTTTCATCACCGATGCGTTTGGACACGCGAATACCTGGGTCCCCCGGCGTCAGAACCAAGAATGCCCCGGTGACGTTTACCCGACGGGTGAGCTTTGCGCCTTTGTCATCACGCGCTGCTGCCACCACTTGAACCATCACGGCTTGGCCTTCGTGGACATAATCGGAAATACGATCCCGAGGGGCCTCACCACCCATATGCGGTTGCGGACGGGCTTCGGCGAGCCCCAAGAAACCATCACGCTCCCCGCCAATATCGATAAATGCGGCTTCTAGATTTGGCACCACTTTTTTAACGCGGCCTAAAAACACATCGCCCACCAAGCCGGAGCGTTGTTCACGGTACACGGCGAAATCTTTGAGACGCCCATCCGTGTCCACACGCGCGATCCGCGTTTCACCAGGCCGAACACGAACCACAAGACTATCCATGCCCGCCCCCTAGATCAGACCCTGAGGATGCACACCGCATCCTTTCAGCGCCCCTGCCACATCGTGAAGCGACAGCCCCACCACGTTGGCATATGAGCCGCTGAGGGCTTTTACAAATGCACCGGCACGCCCCTGGATCGCATAAGCACCGGCTTTGCCCTGCCATTCCTCAGAAGCAATGTAGCCATTGATCTCTTCCGTACTGAGACGCTTGAACTGAACCTTGGTGGTGATGGCCTTAATCACGTCCCCTGTTGGACTTAAAATCGCCAAGCCCCCGATAACCCGGTGGGCGCGTCCAGACAGTAGGTTCAGATAATCTCGTGCCTGTGTTTCGTCCGCAGGCTTGCCCAAAATACGACGTCCAACACACACAATGGTGTCGGCACCAATGATGCAGGCATGGGGATGTTCAGCTTGAATGGCACGGGCTTTATCCGTCGCCAAGCGCTTGGCCATGGTCAACGGACTTTCATCAGCCAGCGGTGTTTCGTCTACATCTGCAGGGATGATTTGGTCGGGGGCAATGCCAATTTGCGCCAGCAGCTCAACACGTCTGGGTGACGCGGAGGCTAAAATCAGCTCAATGTGATGCGGGCTGGTCCCCATAAAACCCATCCATTCTGCTCAACAGCACTAAAAACCGAGCCGATTTACGATCTGGCCCGGTCCAATGCACCCATCTTAAGGGGCAAATCAGCTTACTTAAAGCGGAACGTGATACGACCTTTGGTCAGGTCATACGGAGTCATTTCGACCGTGACCTTATCACCCGCCAGTACGCGAATGCGGTGTTTGCGCATTTTGCCAGCGGTGTGAGCCAGGATTTCGTGTCCGTTTTCAAGCTCAACGCGGAACATCGCGTTCGGCAAGAGTTCGGTCACAACGCCGGAAAATTCGAGAACTTCTTCTTTAGCCATCAATCTCTCATATATGTTTTGCCCAAGGCAGCCCTGAATGGGCGGCCCAAAATTGGTCTTTTGCGCCCAAAAGGTCAAGTTTTTTCCCACAATTAGGCACAATTTCATGTGTATAAGGCGTAGATGCTAGTCATATGCGGTGCGAATTGGGAATTGTTCTTTGATTTTCGCCATCAATTCATCACGCACCTTGCGATAGGCTTCCAGTCGATGGTCACGCGATCCATCGACCACAGATGGATCAAACGTGTGCCAAAATTCCACATCACAATCCATATAGCGCGTCAGGTCCACGGCTTTGTGCTGGGCTTCGGGTGACAATGAAACCACCAAATCAAAAAAGCTGTCTTCCAATTCATCAAAGGTTTTGGGCTGGTGTGCGGAAATGTCGATCCCAATCTCATCCATCACCGCAACGGCAAAACCATCCACCTCTTTGGTGCGCACACCAACCGAATCCACAAACACATCACGCCCATGGAAATGGCGCATAATCGCCGCCGCCATGGGAGAACGGATTGAATTCATGGTGCAAGAAAAGAGTACGGCACTCGGCAAAGCATGGGGGAGGGACATGCGCGTATCGACCTCCCTAAGCCCGAATGTGCAGGACGCACACCAATGTAAAGAGACGCCGTGCCGTATTATGGTCCAGCTCCGCCTTGTCTTTGAGGCGCTGCTCCAACACGTCGGAACCATCGTTGTGCAAACCCCGACGCCCCATGTCAATGGCTTCGATTTGAGATGGGCTCGACGTCTTGATGGCTTTGTAATAGCTATCACACACCATCAAGTATTCGCGCACGATGGCGCGAAACGGCGACAAAGCCAGCATGAAACGTTTAATCGGCTGTTCATCTGCATTGCGCACATCAAAAGCAAGACGATTTTCTTCGATAGACAGATGCAGGTTATAGGGGCCTTCTGGACCATCAATCAGTGCAAAGTGATTGTTTTCCAACAAATCATAAATAGCCACCTTGCGTTCATGCTCCACCTGCGCAGAGCGATTGACCACCGTCTGTTCATCTAAAAAGATGGCATTGATGCGGGTCGTATCGGACATCGCACCCTCACCCATTTATTTGGCATTCAATCGAATGGAAACGGACAGGCCATGTGCTTGCAAGCCCTCTGCATCCGCAAGCTTCACCGCAGCAGGCCCGATGGTGTTGAGGCTTTCCGCATCACAACCAATAAACGTCGTGCGCTTCATGAAATCCAACACGCCTAACCCAGATGAGAACCGCGCTGTACGTGACGTCGGCAACACATGGTTGGGACCGGCTACATAATCACCAATGGCTTCTGGGGTATAACGCCCTAAGAACATGGCACCTGCATCACGAATAATTTCAGCCAAGGGATCAGGGTCATCCACCGCCAGTTCCAAATGTTCCGGGGCCACCCGATCCACCAAGGGCACGCCCTGGCTCATCAAATCGTTCACCGTGATCACCACGCCGTGGTCCTGCCAACTGGCGCGCGCGATGTCTTCACGGTCCAATGTCTTCAACTGGCTTTCCACCGCATCTTCAACACGTGTGGCAAATTCTTTGTCGTCGGTGATGAGGATCGATTGTGCTGCCGTGTCGTGTTCAGCTTGGCTGAGCAAATCAGCGGCAATCCAATTGGGATCATTATCACCATCAGCCACCACCAAAATTTCACTGGGGCCAGCAATCATATCAATACCAACGGTGCCGAAGACTTGGCGTTTGGCAGCCGCCACATAAGCATTGCCAGGACCAACGACTTTGTCGACAGGCTTAATGGTTTCCGTGCCAAAGGCCAATGCGCCCACAGCCTGTGCACCGCCGATGCGATAGGCTTCAGTTACACCAGCCAACTTCGCAGCCGCCAGAACCAAGGGGTTCACAATACCGTCAGGGGTTGGCACCACCATCACCAAGCGTTCGACACCGGCCACACGGGCAGGAATGGCGTTCATCAAGACAGACGACGGGTAAGCCGCCAAGCCTCCCGGAACGTACAGACCAGCGGCATGGACAGCGGTCCAGCGATAGCCCAGACGCACGCCATCATCGTCTTTGAAATCTTCCATTTCTGGAAGTTGGCGTTCATGAAACGCTTCAATGCGATCTGCTGCGACCTTCAAAGCCTCAAACAGTTCCGGCTCAATCTCAGCCGTGGCCGCATCCATTTCTGCTGCGGTGATTTCCAAGTCTGTCGCTGTCAAGTTTTGGCGATCAAACTTGTTGGTGTAGTCCACCACCGCCGCATCGCCGCGCTTTTTCACGTCAGATAAGATACGGGCAACAACTTCATTAACGTCAACATCAGCTTCACGCTGCACGCCAAGGACTTCTTGGAACTGAGCTTCGAATTGAGGATCGGCAATATCAAGACGCTTGGGCATTGATGGCCTCCCGGAATTTTTCGATCCAACCGCCGATTTCATCAGAACGCGTTTTCCATGCGGTGCGGTTTACCGCCAAACGCGATGTGATCTCGGCAATGGTTTCAACTTCAACCAAGCCATTGGCTTTCAAGGTTGCGCCTGTGGACACCAAATCGACAATACGTGAACACAAACCCATTTCCGGTGCCAATTCCATGGCGCCATTGAGCTTGATGCATTCGGCCTGAACACCGCGCGACGCAAAGTGCTTTTTAGTAATTTCAGGGTATTTGGTGGCAACACGAACATGTGACCAGGTGCTCGGGTCATCCTCGATGCCCAACTCTTTGGGCTCCGCAATGGACATACGGCAATAGCCAATGCCCAAATCCAGCGGTGCGTAGATTTCAGGATTGTCGAATTCCATCAACACGTCGGCACCGGCAACCCCCAATTGGGCGGCACCAAAGGCGACAAACGTGGCAACGTCAAAGCTGCGCACGCGAATGATTTCCAAATTGGGATGATTTGTGGCGAACGACAGCTTACGCGACTTTGGATTATCAAAGTCTGCTTCGGGTTCAATCCCAGCGGCGCGCACGATGGGCATCACCTCGTCGAGGATACGCCCCTTGGGCAGCGCCAAAACCAATTTATCGTCATTCGGTGTCGTCACGTCACATCTCCACGGCCAGGCACCTCATCGTGGGGTCCTGGAAGGCGGCATATATAAAGCGTTTTCAGCAGATATTCCAGTGTGCTTATTCGCGGATACGTTCAATATCCGCCCCACAGGCAGCAAGCTTTTCTTCCAAGCGTTCATAACCGCGATCTAAATGATAAACACGGTTGATCACAGTTTCGCCCTCAGCCACCAACCCTGCCAAAACCAACGAGCTGGAAGCCCGCAAATCCGTTGCCATGACTTGAGCCCCGGACAGCTTTTGCACGCCCCGGACAATGGCCGAACGCCCATGAACATTGATGTCTGCGCCCATGCGCACCAATTCCGGCACGTGCATAAAGCGATTTTCAAAAATGGTTTCGGTGATCATGGATGCGCCTTCGGCAACTGAGGCCAATACCATCATTTGCGCCTGCATATCCGTGGGAAAGCCTGCGTACGGCTCCGTCATCACGTCAAAACCTTTGATCGCGCCATTTTTGCGGCTTACGCGCAGGCCGTCTTCGACCTCTTCAATCTCGACACCAGCCTCACGCATAACATCAACCACCGCTTCGATCAGGTCAATGCGCCCGCCTTTGAGCACCACATCACCACCGGTCACCGCAGCCGCCACCGCGTATGACCCCATTTCGATACGATCGACGATCACTTCGTAATCTGCACCGTGAAGACGTTCAACACCCTGAACTTTCAATGTATCGGTGCCGATGCCTTCAATCTTGGCCCCCATCGCCACTAGGCAATGGGCCAAATCGCTGACTTCCGGTTCACGCGCAGCATTGGAAATGGTGGTTTCACCCTTGGCCAAGCACGCCGCCATCAAGATGTTTTCCGTACCACCCACAGTCACGTTCGAAAACAAAACATGCCCACCAACCAAGCCTTTGGGGGCCTTGGCTTCGACATAGCCTTCGGACAATTCAATTTCGGCGCCCAAAGCTTCCAAAGCCTTCAAGTGCAGGTCTACCGGGCGCGTTCCAATGGCACAACCACCAGGGAGTGAAACACGGGCATGCCCATGCTTAGCCACCAAGGGCCCCAAAACCAATACGGATGCACGCATGCGACGCACCAAATCATAGGGTGCAGTGGTTTCTTTGACCCCGGATGCGTCCAAAGCAAAGACTTTGCCCATATGCCCACCGGGCGCATCCCCTTCCATAGAGATGTTCACACCCATTTCATTCAACAGGTGCGTCATGGTGGAGATATCGGCCAAGTGCGGCAAATTGGACAGGCGCAGCACATCGTCACTGAGCAAGCTTGCCGCCATCAAAGGCAGCGCAGCGTTTTTGGCCCCACCGATGGGAATGGTGCCATTGAGGGGTTTGCCCCCTTTAATCACGATTTGGTCCATGAAATGTCCACACTTGATACAAAAGAAATTGTGGTTCGGCTTTTAGCCCAAGCCCCCCAGGTGAACAAGGAGATTCCTAGGTTTTAGCCGATTAGTCGCCAGTATCCGTTTTGGCGGGAACGTCCTTACGGGCCTTGGTTTGGCGTTTTCGTTTTTTGAGATTATCGCGCAAAGCCTGATTTAGCCGCTCCTGACGCAACGCTTTTGGGTCGGCTTGGCCTTTATTTGCAGGCATTTTGGACTTGTCTTGGGTCATGGCTAGAGGCTCTTTTGCGGATTGAAGTGCCCCGTCAAAATGGGCCTTGAAAAATTTCACGTCAAGGGCACTTGCCTTTCCCAAATTCGTATGGCATGTTCCGCGCGCTTTCGCACCCCGCTGCATTGCATTGTGCCGCCGTAGCTCAGGGGTAGAGCGCACCCTTGGTAAGGGTGAGGCCGACAGTTCAATTCTGTCCGGCGGCACCATTTTCTCCCTTGAAAATTAATGACTTACACCGAACGTACTTTATGGTGTTTAGGCAGACTGTGTCGAAACTGTGCCATAAGCATTTAGAGCTTTGACTTTCGCCCGCCGGTATCAACGGCAACGGTGATCAACGCCCGCAAATGCGGCCTAGCCGCCATTAACAAACGCTGTTCTTCATCAACCATTACCAGTTGCTTTCTGCTTTCTGCTTTCTGCTTTCTGCTTTCACAATGTCGCCAGAAACAATAAAACATCCCTATCTTCACTATTCAGGGACAAATCATGGCGCAGAAAGCCACCATCTATAAAGTTGAACTTTCCGTTGCCGATATGGATCGTCACTATTACGAGACCCATAATTTGACCGTTGCCAAACATCCTTCGGAGACGGATGAGCGATTAATGGTGCGTATTCTCGCTTTTGCGCTGAATGCCCATGAGCGATTGGAATTTACCAGGGGCATTTCAACGGATGACGAACCTGACATTTGGCAGAAAAGCCTGAGTGGTGATCTTGAGTTGTGGGTGGCGTTGGGACTGCCGGGTGAGAAGATTGTTCGTCAATCTTGTGGCAAGGCCAACAAGGTAATTATCTATTGTTATGGTGGCAGTTCGGCTGAAGTTTGGTGGGAGAAAATCAAAGACAGTACTATCCGATTTGATAACCTTCAGGTTACAAATTTTTCAAAAAAGGACACCAGTGAACTAGGAAAGCAGGCCGATCGTTTGATGAATCTCCAGGTTAATATTCAGGACGGCGATGTGATGGTCAGTGTTGATGGCAACATCGTTCACATTACCCCGATCAAATGGAAAACTGCTGATCATTGAGCGGCAAACTTTACTGTGATCTGATCATTATTTCCGCAAATATCTGCTTTGGGTCATATACAGACATCAATGGTCGCTCCTAAATTAAGTCCGCTTATCACGCTAAAGCAGACATTTTAAAAGTTACCGAATACGGTAGGCTTGATGACACGCATTGCAGTTTTCAGTAATTTCTTGCAAAGCTCTATACACCTTGCGCTGTGAAGTTTTACCTGGATTGAGTTCGGCATCCTGTGCAGAGATGACAAAGCGACTGGCGGCATGGTGCATTTGTGTTCCGATGACACCCATGGCTTCCGGCATGAATTTTCCAAGATGTTCTGCCCCATGAAGAGACAGGGATGACATTCCAAGCCGTTTTTCAGCAATTGCCCCAGCTTCATCTATATTGCCGTCAGCAAGCTCACCCAGTATTTCATCAAGTGCGACAAGATGATCACGCATATTGCCAAGCATGTGTTCTTGCATCATTGGCGGCAATTCCACCAACTCACGCGTATCTTCGGAGGCACTCGCTGAATTGAATGAGATGCTTACCCCACCCATGACCAGTAGAAAACCAACAATCATTACATTTTGAATGTGCACAAGGGTCATTCCTTCTTTTCACGAAAATCTTGATGGCAGTTACTACACACTTTGGCCAAGGAACCAAACGCTTTCATAGCTATTGGTTTTTCATCATTTGCGACCTCTTTTAAATCTTTCGCACGTTCTGTCAGTTGAAGTGCTGCACCAGAAAATTGGTCCCACTGCGTCCATATATTTTGCGTGGCTTCTGTTGGTTTATCCAGACTACCAACGGGAAACAATTTTGTAAGATGGTCCCCCCCGCGTTCACTGATGACAGATGACAAGTGCGCAATCTGCTTTCCGTCATAAGGGGATTTGCCTTTGATCATCGCTGCAATTTGTTTCATTGCCTTGCCGATATCTTCCATCAGCATCATTCG
Organism: Magnetovibrio sp.; assembly: GCA_026196495.1. GTDB lineage: Bacteria > Pseudomonadota > Alphaproteobacteria > Rhodospirillales > Magnetovibrionaceae > Magnetovibrio. The sequence continues at coordinate 3,513 of JAPHSY010000028.1, read as the reverse complement.
TTCTTTGACCACGCCTGTAGCATCACTGTGTGCACGGGCATCGCTCTGATAAAGAAATGCGAGTGCAACTGAAACCGTTATGGCAAGCAATATTTTGTTTGCGTATTGGGTCATAAGTTTTCTCTTTTAAAGCTGATTTACATTTGATGGGGGCGAGCCAAGATGCCATTGGCGGCTTGCAGTTCGCGGACAAAGGTCACGATATTCGCCATCTGACGCTCATTAACTTGAGGCTGTGGCGGCATATCGCCGTAGGGCCAATGATGCGACCGAACGCCGCGTTTCGCGGCTAAGAAGAATGCACCGTCGGCATGATGTCCGGGGTTGTATATGTTGTGAATAAGCGGGGGGCCTTTGTCACTGCCGGAAGCATTGTCGCCATGACACACAGCACAATATTCTGAAAAAGCTGTTTGCCCCCGTTTTGCATTTGAAGAGAGCTGAGGCACTGTAACATCAACTATTGTTGAACTGGTTGATGGCCCGCTAAGCTTTGACATACCAATGCCAAGTCCTCCAATAACAACGGCAGTGACGATTAGTGCGGGTAACTTATCTGAAAATCCCATGTGTAGGTCCCAACGCTCTGACACGTTTATTGATATGTGATGGGACCATAATGAGCTCAATGTTTGCCTCAACTTTGTCCAAAATTTGGATATTTGTGACAAACTGTGACAAGTCTGTTCGTATTCATTTCAAATGATGCAACTGTGATGAAAAACATCCAATCTCAATACATTTGAAGTGAATGGGCGGAGTTTTATCCCCGCCCAACACCTTATTTATCGGCGAAACCCGTGTGCCATGGGGCCAAACCCGCCCCGGCCTTGCTGTCCGAGCAAGTATTGAGCTTTGCTTTTTTGCTGTGGATTTAATTGGGCAATCAAATCTGTACGAGCCTTATTCACAGCGTCGGCAAGTTCTTGACGTGTTTCCCAATGGCTCTGCATCACACCACGGTGATCGTCCCAGCTAAGTTCATGCATGGCTTGAGGGTCCATGCTGTCGCGCAAAGCTTGATGGGTTTCGATATCTTCCTTCACGGCATCAACATAAGCATCCCACACTTGTGTTTGGTCGGGTGTAATACCTAAGTCTGCCTTTGTTGTTTCTGCCCATTTCGCATCAAAACTTGTGGTGGTGCTCATTGGTGAGCCCATCATATGGTTCATCATGCCATAGTGTCCGGGACCACCTTGTCCCATCATCATGCCTGGGCCCATCATGCCGGGGCCACCAAACCCACGATATCCAGGTCCAGCAACAGCGCTTTGAATGATAAATGCACCGGCTACGATAGCGGTTACAGCAGCGATGGTTTTGGTTGCGGTTTTCATGACTAATCTCCTGTTTTTTATGTTTTCAACCTTTCCATCAGTAAACACCCGGTGTGTAACTGGGGTATGTCTGCAAAGCCGCTATTTATGACAGTTTTTGTCGTATGGCTGGATTGTCACAATTAGACACACTTTTTTTCTAGGGTTGGTCCATCAGAGATTTATACTGAGGATTATGAACAAGACACCGCATATATTGGTCGTGGACGACAATCCTGAGATACGGGACTTGGTATCGCGTTTTTTGATCAAAGACGGCTATCGTGTTTCTACGGCTGGTGACGGGCGGGAAATGCACAAAGCCTTGGCTGATAAGCGAATTGACCTGATCTTGCTTGATCTTATGTTGCCTGGTGAAGATGGTCTGAGTTTGTGTCGGACGATCCGGTCAACATCAAACATTCCCATCATTATGGTGACCGCCAAAGGTGAAGAAATTGACCGTGTTCTTGGTTTGGAAATGGGCGCTGATGACTATATTGCCAAACCGTTTGGGACCCGCGAAGTTTTAGCCCGCATTAAGGCTGTGCTGCGGCGTGTGTCAGGGGAAACGTCAACCCAGGAAGCCAGCCCAAGAACTAAGTACAGTTTTGCAAAATGGATTTTGGATGTTGATAAGCGAGAGCTCCTTTCAGCAGATGGCATCGTCACTCCACTCAGCACGGGTGAGTATGATCTTCTTATGGCATTTGTGGAACGGCCCAAAAGAGTCTTAAGCCGGGATCAGCTTTTGGATTTAGCCCGCGGGCGTTCAGCTTCCGTTTATGACCGCAGCATTGATACCCAGGTGAGCCGCCTACGCCGTAAAATGGAACTTGATCCAAAATCACCAGAGATCATCAAAACCGTTTGGGGTGGTGGTTATATATTTACGCCGGAAGTTAGTCAGTCATGAAACGCTTTATCCCCAACACCATGACGGCACAAACCATCGCTGTTTTGATTATTGGATTATCGGTGTCTCACCTTCTCAGCATGATGATCTATTCAGGAGACAGAATTGAAACCCTAACCATGATGGGTGGGCGAAACATGGCTCAACGTATAGCCAACGTTTCACACCTTATCAGCGATACACCGATTGAATGGCGTCAGAAAATTATTGCAGGCACCAGTGAACCCGGTTTTCAAGTTTGGGTTACACCTCACAGTGAATTACCGAACAACCTACAATCTGGTTGGCGTATTGATATGATTAGGGGGTATCTCCAATCACAAATGCACGGTGACGAAGCCGGAGATATCCGCATTCAGGTCTTGGACAATTTACCCGATGCCGTGATGCCAATGTCTCAAGGCCGAGCAGGATGGATGCACCAGCGTATGATGCGAGCCGTACATGGTGTTCCTGCACATCGGTCCATGCGGGTATCGATTCAGCTCAAAGATCAATCATGGCTAAATTTCTCAACCGTTGTACCTGAGGTATCCTCACTTTGGTCGTCAACATCATTGTGGTCAATGGTGGCTATGGCGACGGCTGTTGTACTGTTATCAATTTGGGTTGTGCGACGTTTATCAACACCCCTGCGCACTTTGGCTGATGCCTCAAAACGCCTAGGGCGGGATGTGAATGCACCACCTCTGGAAGAAAGCGGAACACAAGAGGTCCGTGAAGCCACCCGTGCGTTTAATGAAATGCAAGCTCGGTTAAAGCGTTTGTTGGATAACCGGACCGAAATGCTTGCTGCCATTTCCCATGACTTGAGAACCCCAATAACACTTTTACGTTTGCGTATTGAAAGCCTTGATGATGGTGAAGAGCGTGACCGTATGCTTCTCAATTTGTCAGATATGGAAGATATGATTGCATCAACTTTATCGTTCGCCCGACAGGACGGGGAACTTGAAGAAAGACGAACGGTAGATGTATCCGCGCTGGTACAGGCTGTGACGGATGATTTTGAAGATGCTCAAAGTAACATTCTGTTTGAGGGAGATGACAAAGTCCTGCTTGATTGCCGTCCAATGGCCATTAAACGCGCTTTGACCAACCTCATCGAAAATGCGCTTAAGTACGGTGAAGGTGCTGACATCAAATTGAATGCAACACAAACCCATCTGGTTATCTCGGTCCAAGATCAAGGTCCCGGAATACCCGAAGAACACATGCTGAAAGTCTTTCAGCCTTTCTATCGGGTTGAAGCATCACGCAATCGTGAAACGGGGGGGG